>JBEKDB010000072.1:0-18792 GCA_050014575.1 Occallatibacter sp.
AGGCGGCTTCCGGCGGGTTAAACGACCTGCCGGACATACGAAAATGCGCTGATTTCATGCCCTTGCAGAAAAATACCGGCGACGGACTCTTCTAACTCGGCGCTTTTCAGAGGTTCCTTAGATTTCGGCTTGAGCCGCTGCGGGATTGCAAATTGCTGAAAGACAACCGCCGGGGCTAAAGCCCAACATCATTTTGTTGCTTGTTCGGCACGACTGAAGTCGTGCCCTGACGCTTTTTGCAGTCTCAATGGAGTTTTGCAAGAGGCCTATACGGTTGGATTTTGGAGACAGCTGTGACAGGGAAACTGGAACTGATCGTTGGACCCATGCGGAGCAACAAGACCGCCGAGTTGCTGCGGAGAATTGAGATACGCCGGCAGTACGCCAAGCAATATGTCCTGCTTTTGAAACCGAGCGACGATACCAAGGCGGCGGCCGGACTGGTGGAAAGCCGGAACCAGAACGGCTGCGGCAAGATGGAGGCTGTGGAATTCCGTTCCGCCGATCCCTGGACGGTTCTGCCGATTCTGGAGGCCACGGAACAGCAGATCGGCAAGCGCGTCGAATGTATAGCTATCGACGAGGGCCAGTTTGTCAAGGACCTCTTCCTGTTCACCAAGCGCCTGCTTGAGTCGGGCTACGACGTGATGGTTTCGGGCCTCGAACTCGATTTTCGCGGCCTGCCGTTCGGCGAAATGATCGAGATCTCCTGGCTGGTGCGCACCTACTCAGGAAATATCACCGAGCTGGTGGCGTATTGCAGTTGCGGGGCCAAGGCGATCTACCCGCAGCGGCTGATCGATGGCAAACCGGCTCCCTACAACAGCCCCATCATCATGGCCGGCGACTTCTACGAGCCACGCTGCGCGGAGCATTTTGTCCTGCCCGGCCGGCCGCACTAGCGGGAGGCTCTGGGAGGATTGGATTGCCGGCATCCGGCCGGAACGGGGAAATGCCCGCGGACAGAGTGGGTGAGTGAACCGGGCTGTTGCGCCAACTGAGGCGAGATTCCGCGAATCGCTCGGGCTACTCCAAACACGACGCGCGCTGAACATTGCGCCAAAGCAAAACCTATTTTGTCTTGAACTCCACGGTGTAGCTTTCGAGCGGATAGCCATCCGGCGTAGCGAACGCATAGGGCGTCAGCACAAAACTGTATGCCTGGTTCGGTTTCAACTGCACCGGCAGAAGAATCCGCAGCCCTCCATCTCCGAACCTCGCCTCACCCTTGATGGGGAAATGTTCGCTGCCGCCTGGCCCGTAGTTGATGGAATATCCCGCGCCCGGATCGAGCGGCTTGTCCACGACAATCTCGATCGTCTGGACCGAGGCGTCCGCGTCCTGCGAATGGTTGGCAAACGGCTCCATGTGCACCACGTGCGCGGGCTTGGCGCTGAAGGCCGCGGCCTCCGCGGCTGCGCGCGGCGCAAGGTTGCGGTAGAACAAAGCGATTTGAGGCATATAGGAAGAGAACGTCGGGTACTGCGCACGCTGCGCTTTGTACTGTTTCAACATATCGACCAGCGCGTCCATCCAAAAGAATCCGTTCTGCTGCTCCTCGCGGATGCGCTTCAGATTCTTGCGGCTGTCCTCGCCGGCATCCTGGAAGTAGACGATCACCGCGGCGCGCACAAGCGATTCATCCACCATCGTCTTCGTCTCGCCGTAGGCCATGCGCTTCATCTGGTCCAAGACCGCGGCGTTCACCTCCCCCGCGCCGGAGAAATCGCTCCAGTGCCCAGCCACGGCCGGGTTCACAAACGAGTGGTTGAACTCGTGGATGATCGTCGAGAGATAGCCTTGGTCCGGCGGATAGGTCGGGTTGCCGGCATCGTCATGCGTCCAGCAGCCGATGATGGAGAAGAGCTCGACGCTGCCGTCCTGGTGGACGAGGCGCGGTCCGTAATTGCCGCCGCCGTTGTTCATGCCCAGGATCAGGTGATAGGTCAGTTCTGGCGCCTTTCCGTAGAAGCGCGGATACCAGCCGAAATCGACCGACCCAAGAGTCGTTGCGAAACGCGTCTCCGCAAGCTGGTACATGGTCCGATGTGCGGCGTAGAACTCCGCAAATTTGCTGTCGCGATAGAAGTCGCGCAGCAGCGGCAGAAACTTCTCCCCGTCTGTCGCGCCCCAGCGCTTCTCCGGAACCTCCGGCGTGAAGGCGACCAGAGGCTTGAGTTCCGGCGGCGGCGACAGCGAGATCGCCATCGCCATTACGGCGTCGAAGCTGACGCCTCTCTTGTTTCGCAGATCCTGCGCCATCCGCACGGCGGGATGGTCCTTGTACGGCGCAAAGAAACGGTCGATATCGGCTGAATACGCCGGAAGCGTGTTCATGTTGTACTCGGGATTGCCCGCCAGCCGAAACACAATACTCAGCAGTTCAACGCGCTCGTCCACATGGGGGACAACCGCCGGCTTGCGATCCAGGGACTGGCCTTGCGCGCATGCCGGAGACACCAGCGCACAGATGCAAACGAGAAAAACCGGAAGACAGCGCAAATCGAAGATTCTTCGCATGAGCGGACCTCTCGACGGGGAGGAATCGTTGCCACATCGATGGCCGGAACCGCCACGTCCTTCTGCCACCTTTTACCACTTTCATCGAAAGTCGATGGTGTTGGACATCACATCGCGACGGTCGCCGGAAAATGACCGGCGCGCCGCTGTTCCGGTAGGCTTTGATTATGAGCGTATTCAACGAGAAGCGGGCGGAGTACCTTGTCCTGCCTGAACTGCCGCGGTAGCCGCGCGAAGATCAATTCGGGCCGGAAGGAGGTTCCAGCTCAGAAGGAAGCAAGGGCGGCCGATAGAGCATGGCGGGCAGGAACATGGAAGCGCAGGCGCAGGCCGTGAAGCCAAGCGCGTAACCCACGCACCACCATTCGGTTCGAAAGTTCCAGACGGCGGAGAGCGCTGCCACGAGCGTGACTCCGCCGGAAAAAAGACATGCGCGCGCGGCCAAGGCGATGGTTGGGTTTCGGACAGGCTGCCCAGCAACTCGATTGAAGCCATTGATCGAAGTGCTCTCCATCGCGGTGGACGCAGCTCTCCAATGCTGAATGGAGCGAAGCAAGCGCCGCTGAGCGGCGAGCCAGCGCACTGGATGGAGGATGAAGGCCCGGATCTGGCCGGATGCAGGGCTGCGAAAGCGCACCATGGGAACACGCCTGAACCAGCTCGCCGGCGCGGCGGCCACCAAGGCCACCTGCACGACGTCCGCCGGATTGAGGGCTATCGAGGTGCGCTCGCTTCTGTAGCAGAGCCTGTCGCCCTCGAACCAAAGCAGACCGGCATCGGAAAAACGGCGGCCACTGTAAAGGCGCGGCACGTCATCGATCGCCATGCCCACCATTTCACCGCTGACGCCTAGCCTTGACTGCAGCTTCCGCCGGAGCCTTGCATAGGCAGTTGCCATTGCGGTAGCGGCCAGGGCCTTGGTCAAGAGACATGCGAGGACGATTCCACCCGCCAGTTGAGCCACCCCTGCCCCTGCGAATCGATAGCAAAGCCACGCGACTGCCAAGCCGACGCCGCTGGAGCCAAACAGCACGGTCCACCCGTAGATCCCCGCTGTCTTCTTCTGCCATTCGGGCGTGAAGATAGGGCCGCCGGCCCCCTGAGCGGGGAGTTCGTACGATTCCCCTGAAACGCCGCCGGCGCACAACACTTCTACCTCTTGCGCTCCAAGCCCCCAGGCGGCGGCCAGCGCCCGGATTCGCTTCCGGGTGGAAGGATGCGAGGAGAACCACACCGCCGCGGCATTCATATCGAGGGATGTTTGGTTATTGCGAGAGATTCTGGCCAGGGAGCTGATCATGGCTCGCGGGTCTCCGGTGAGAGCTGCCGCGCTGGCGTCGGCGGCAAACTCGCGCTTTCGCGCTCCACGCAGAGCGGCGAAGAAGACTGTCAACGGCAGCAGCGTGGCCACAAACGCGCCACCGGGCCAGAAGAACAGCAAATCGCCATCCGGCAAGGCGAACAAGACCATCGCTATGGCCAGGGCCGTCCACTGCGCGCGGCTCGAATGACTGAAATGCGAGAGCTCGTGGGCCGCAATCGCATCCACTTCGCGCTTGCTGAGCGACCGAACCAGTGGCGCGGTCAGGTAGATGCTCTTTCCCGGCAGGGTAAATGCGGCGGAGACTTGCGAGCGCGTTGAATAGGAGACGATGACCTTGACCGGGGGGCGTCTCGCCCTGGCGCACAGCGCGGAGACGCGCTCGTACAATTCGCCGCCGCTCAACTGCCTGACGCTGGCGTGCGCCGTGGCCCGAATCCACGCTCGGAGGAGAAGGACGGCGATGGGCGCGGCTGCAAGCCAGGCGGCCGCGGCAATCCAGTTTGCGGCCATCATAGACGGCAGCGCCCCCATGGCGCAGGTTACCACAAGAGGAATGACGGCAAAGCCGCCAAGGACCTGGCCGAAGCTTCCGCCGGGCTTCCGGCCAGCCTGGTTCCTGCTTCCCAGCGCAACTCCCGCCGCGACGCAGAAGAGCGGCGGCCACAGTTCCACGAATAGCGCCGCGAGATTGGCCAGCGGATTTCCGAAGAACAGGATGCGCAGCGGGACGCCCGCCTGAAGCTGCGAGGCCGCACCCATCCAGAGGATGGTGCCCATCAGCAGGATGGAACGGCTGATGCCCGCAAGGGACGCTCGGGAGACGATCGCCGCAATGAGTGTGAGAGCCAGCGCCAGGGCAACCAGCGGAAGATAAACGCCCGCCAATTGATCGGGGCGATAGCCGAACCTGATGTGGATCGGCGGGGGCGGAGCGCCGGCTTGAAACCGGGCCGATTCAACCACCCGCTTTCGCCCTCCAAGCTCCTCCATGGATGCCGAGGACGAATCGAATCCCAGCCGCGGATAGTTCAGCCAAAGTTGAATCTCGTCTGAAGCGTCAAGTCTCTTCGCGATCGGGGCAAGGTCGATGACGCCTTCGAGTGAAAGACCGTTGCGCCGCATGGCATTCGGGCAGTGGAATTCGTCGAATCTGTCGGGTTTTTCCTGCGTCATGCCAGGGCAATGGATGACCTGGGAAACAACCGGGCCCCAAGCGAAATCCTTCTTTTGCGACCAGACCTGAACGGAGACTTCGCCGCTGGTCTCGATGTGAACTTGCACCGAGACAGCCGGCGATTCCCCGCGAGCCATGGGCAAGACCGCGAGGCAAAGAACCGCTGCGAGCGCTGCCATGGAGTTGGTCTTCATTGAAGTTGCGGCAAACCGCCTCCATTTCCCAGATTCACCCATGCCGATCCAAACCAAGCTCGACTCTCCATAGGTTCCCGCGCGTTCACCCTCGCGCTAGCTTTACGAGGATGGCCACCGCAACTCTCGCACAGCCGCTGGTAACGGGTCAAAGGCATTTGCCGGCAATCCAGCAGTTGCCGGCCTCCGGGAGCACTGCGGGCTTCTGCCGGCGTCAGGCGCTCCGGTTGGAGTCGATTCGGGGCTCATCCGAATCTGACCGGCGCGCGGGTTTTTCGGGTAGGCTTTGGTTATGAGCGTATTCGACGAGAAGCGGGTGGAGCTGGAGCGGCACGAGTTCATGATGGGTGTGGAGCGGGGCAGGCTGGCGGTGGCGCTGGACCTGCTGACCGACTCGCTGATTCTGGTGGGACAGCACGGGGTCTATTGCGCCTCCAGCCGCAACCCGGCCAAGCCGGCGCTGGATTTGCAGGCGGTTCTGGGCGGCCTGGAGGGAGCCAAGGCGCTGATCCAGAGCGTGATGGAGGAGTTGAGGAAGCAGGGGTCAGAGATCAGAGATCAGGGGTCAGAGATCAGAGATCAGGGGACTAGGGAATAGGGAATAGGGGACGGAGAACGGGGTGCGAATGGAAGCTGATTGGGCACCGAGCGGACGAGCGGGCTGGCAGCGCCGCCGGAATCCAAAGTGCGGTATGCTGGAGAAGCGCGCCCGTAGCTCAGCTGGATAGAGATCGCCGCGGCGATCCTCCGGAGCGTTAGGTCGGGAGTTCGTCCGTTGCCGGACGCGTCGAGCCTTGTTGCAATGCCATTCGCCTATGTTCTCCGCAGTCTGGCGACGGGCCGTTCCTATACCGGAGCGACCTCCGACCTTGAAATTCGGCTGGCGCAGCACAACTCCGATCAAAGCCGTTCAACGAAGCACCGCGGCCCTTGGACGCTGATTCATCGAGAAGAGTTCTCGACCATGGCTGAGGCATTGCGTCGAGAGCGCTTTCTGAAGTCCGGAAAGGGACGCGACGAACTGCGAAGGCTTCTCCAGAGCGAATCTGCTCCCGCATCCGATCCATAGGGCTTCCGTCGGAAGTGAGCCTCCGAGACGCGCCATCCAGACCGGGAAGTGCGGTATGCTGGAAATGCGCGCCCGTAGCTCAGCTGGATAGAGCGAACGCCTCCGGAGCGTTAGGTCGGGAGTTCGAATCTCTCCGGGCGCACCAAATACTTATTGGGCTTCTCAGTCCTCGGATTTTGCCAAGGACTCGATAACGGTGGATAGCTCGACTACCTCCAGATTCGACGGGCAATCCAGCCAGTTGTGACGCCAGCATACAATCACGTCGCACCCATCTGGCGGATGCCCATGGTCGCGGAAGTTCCTACTTTCGAACTCAAATTCGATCCGCACCCGTTGCCACCTACCAGGTGCAACCTGCCGCTTTGCCTCACAGTCTGGATACCCGGCCTGAACGGCCTCGACCATATAGCCCAGTTCCTTGGCAACGACTCCAAAAAGGAAAACCACCCCCTGCTCATTCACTGGCTCGTGCCGAAGGCCGCGAAAATCTATTGGATTGCCATACGTCGGCCTCCCTTCAAGGCGTGCGCCTTGCTGACGGTTCAAACGGGGAAGGGGTTCAGACACCGGCCGGTCCACACCTCGAGTATCTTGACGGGCGACGGCAGCCGTCTTCGCTGAACCTTGAGGTATCAGGGCCAATACATCCAACCATTGCGGGTCATCCTTGGCGAACTCGCGAAACTTGGCAGGAATTGTGGACCATGGCCCGAAGTGTCTCTCGAAAACGCCGGGGCTGTACCTGCCACCGCGCCTATACCCATCCCGCGTGGGAATCTGGCGCTCGCTCCTCACCAAACCTCCCCAGTCTTCAAGTAGCCGCTCGTCCTCGAGTTTCACATTCGTTGAATCGGGTTCGAGCCCCGCTGCCCTAACTGCTCCGCTCCAACTCGGGAAGTGCTGGAGAATCTGGTACTCCGAAAGCCCCGATCTTGCCTTGAATTCTGCCCGTGAAGGCGGGCGGCCAATCTTCTGGGCGACGTCTCGAATGGCGTCGAGAACGGATTTCTTGTCTACAGTCTGGCCGGGCATTCTCTTCTCGCTGGGCAACCAGCCCGCGTCAAGCATAGCACCCAGAATGAGCTTTAGGGCACGCGCGGGCGGATTTCGCCGGGATGGAAAGCCGAGATGGATATTCGCCCGCCCGCGATCTCCGGCGGCATTCTCCCTGCGGCGATTAAACTGAAAGGGGCCTGCGCGGCGTTCATCCCGTGGGCCGGACAAGTTTGGACGAGACTGGACAAGGCAAGAGATGCGCTTCAACTTTGAGTTCACCACCGTTCAGATTCTCTGGACGCTGACCTTTGCGGCGCTTCTGGTGCTGCTGGTGGTTCTGCTGGGGCGGGACAGGGCGCGGCGCTTTCCGTGGTTTACGGTGAGCATGGTGCTGGTGGCTCTGCAGATGCTGGCGAGCCGGGAGCTCTCCGGGCGGATGCCGCAGTTCACGTTGCAGACGATCTTCGTCACGCTGGCGGATGCAATGGCTCTGGTTGGCGTGCTGGTGCTGGTGGAGATGGCGCGGCGGGCGTTCAACGGGCTTGCGCGTTCGCTGTGGATCGTGAACAGCGCGGGGTTGCTGGTGGTGGCTGGAGTAGTGGCAGCCGTGCTGGGACCGTGGCCGGCATGGAAGACCCTGACCGCCGACTCGCAGGTGGCGGCGCTGCGGCTGATGCAACTGGCGGCGGAGAAGACCGATTTGCTGGTGATTCTGCTGACGGTTGGGCTGGGTCTGCTTGTGGTTCTGTTCGGGCGCAGGTACAGGGCTGGCTGGCGGAGCCATGCGCAGCGGCTTGTGATCGGGCTGTGGACGGCGGCGATTGCGCGACTGGCCTTGATGGTGGCGCTGGGGCGGATGGAAGGGGCGCTGCGGCGCCTGGCGATGGCTGCGACGCCGGAAAGCCGGGCGGCGTCCGAGCGCATTGTGGACCTCATCGAGAAGGCGATCAACGCCAATAGCGCTGTCTATTTGGCCGTGCTGGTGTGGTGGATTGCGTGCTTGTGGATGGACGAGCCGCGGGCGGAGGATGAGGCCGCTGAGCTTGCGTCGGAAGAGGAACGATAGCGCGAGCTGTCGCTGCTTCTCGCCCTTGCGCCGGGAGTACATGCCGCAGATCCTTCGAATGGGTCGCCGCGGCGACCTCGCTCAGGATGACAGCGAGGGTGGGGCACCCAACGGTCCTTTGACCCCTGATCTCTGATCTCTGATCTCTAAATGTGGCAGCTTGCCTGGCCGCGCTTTTCAAGATAGCGCTGATGGTACTCCTCGGCGCGCCAGAAGGTGAGGGCGGGCTCAACCTTGGTGACAATACGCTTAGGTTTGAAGCGTCCTTCGGCGGTGAGCCGGTCGATTTTGGCGCGGGCCTGCGCCTCCTGCTCGGGCGAGTGGAAGAAGATAGCCGAGCGGTACTGCGTGCCCCAGTCCGGGCCCTGGCGGTTGAGGGTGGTGGGGTCGTGGAGGGAGAAGAAGGCGTCCAGAAGCTGCTCGTAGGTGACCACGGCGGGGTCGAAGTCGAGTTCGACGACCTCGGCGTGGCCGGTGCGATCGGTGCAGACGTCCTTGTAGCTGGGCCGGTCGAGTTGCCCGCCCTCATAGCCGACGGCGGTGGCGGTGACGCCGGGAATGGCGGCGAAGGCGGCTTCAACGCCCCAGAAGCAGCCGGCCCCGAAGGTTGCCTTTTCGATACTCATAGCGGATGAGATGCGCGGAGGCGTGGGTCGGTGACAGATTTTGCGTCAGCCGGTCAGGTTGTAGATCAGGCCGAAGGGATCCCGGATGTAGCATCTGGGGAAATCGGGTTCATCCTTGATGACCGCGCAGCCGTTCTTCACGAGCCTGCGCCGGGCGGCTTCGACGCTGTCAACCGTGACTTCAAGGACTGGTCCCAGCGCCGGGCCGCGCTCGATGAAGAGGTTGATGCGCCTGCCATGCAGGCTGATCATCTTAGGGTCTTCGCCGGTGACCTCGAATCCGAGATGCTCGACGTAGAAGTCAGCCGCCTTCTTGGGGTCCGGGGCCTGGATGAGAATGTCGGTGCCAAAGGTGTTTGCCATAGGGGCTCCTTTGCTTGATTGAGGCTTAGCCTATGATCGCTGTCAGATGGAGGAGATTCTCTCCCAGCCCCACGTTTCCGTCAATCTCAATTTGCGATCGAGCTGAGTTGTAATCGATGCCTTTGGTAAACAGACGCCATGCCAACGCCTGGGGAATGGTCACGCGGGACGCACAGGCGCCGAACGGCTCTTTCACGAGAGCCCATTTGGCAGGGCCTTTCGACAAGAACCACTGGCCGCCGCAGTCGCTGGAGATCTCCACCAGAATGATTGTCCCGGCGGGTGCATCGATATTCCGATAGAGATGCGGAAGTCCCCTCAGGAAGCAATCGAGGACCGGGTGGTAGAACTCCGGGGTCATGAGGCCTGGACGATCTGTGGCGAGTCGAATCTGCTGTTGATGATGCCAGCGTTCTGTCAGCTCGCGGGCAGTGTCAAACCAGTTAAGCGAGGTTTCTTCGCCTGCCCAGCTTACGGCGAAAACCGCGGGGGCGAAGGGATCGAGCGACTCATGGAAATCCGCACTCTGATCGCAAACCATCTTCATCGCGTCGATCAGAACAGGGGGACTCAGGCGCCGGAAGACAGTTACGCCTTCGCGATTCAGCCGGTTCACCAGTGCAACCAAACCTTCCTGAGAACCGATATCGACAGCTTCAACGAAGCATGAGTCTCGAACCAAAGAAAGCTTGCGAAGGGCCGTATCGAGAAGGTGTGCCGCCACGTCGCGGACCTTCCACAGCGGCGCGATGGTCTGAAGATCCCATTCGCTCGGGTTAAGCGAGCGCAGGAGACGGATCAACTCCGCGTCCACTTTGCGCAGCAGATGAGCACACAGGATGGGATCGAGGCTGCCGGACTGATTTGCCATTTCAGTGTTTCAGCATAGCAAGCCGCGGCGAACTATTCGATTGTTCATTTCCAAGGGCCGGTCCACGCGGGAGCTGCGCAACCGCCGAATGCAATGGCCCTTATTCTTAGCTGCGCTTCTTTCCGCCGGGATAGCCGGTGCGCTTGGGGCCGGAGGGTTTGCCTTTGTAGCCAGACTTGGAGCTGCCGGGTTTGGGCTTGGAGCGGACGCCGGAGGCGGGCTTGCCGGGGCCACCGAAGCTGGGTTTGGGTTTCCAGCCGGGTTTCAGCCCCACGGACGAATCCGCCGCGGCGGACGTGCGGGCCCCGGGCTTCCCGCTGGGGCGCGCGCCGCCCGCGCGGGGTTTGCCGCTGCTGGTGGTGAAGGGGCGCGCCAGGCCGCCTTCGCCGCGGAATGGGCGGTTGGGACCGGGCCGGTTTGGGGTTGGCCGATCCGCATTGAAGCGGCTTGGTCCGGGCCGGCCGGAGTAGGCGCGGGGCGCGACGGGGCGGCTGGGACGCTCCTCGCGCTGAACCGCGTCGATGTGAAGGCGGGAGGGTTTGCGCGGGCTGGCATCCTTGAAGACCTCGGCATCGGGACGGCGAGCTGACGAGCGCTTCGGGAACGGCCGTTCCGCTGAAGCCGGTCTTGACCAAGCCGGCTTGCCGGCGGCGCTTCTGCTGGAGGCGGGCTTATCGTCGTAAGGCCGGCGAGCGGCGGGCTTATCGCCGTAGGGCCGTCGAGCGGCGGGCTTGCCGCCGAATGGCTTGCCGGCAGCCTGTCTCTCCCGGAAACCGCTGCCGGTGGCGGGCTTGGCCCCGTAGGCGCGACCTGTTCCGGGCTTGTCTCCGTAAGGACGTGCGGCGGGCGGCTTGGCGCCGTAGCGCTTGCCTGCGCCGGGACGGGCTTCGCCGGTTGAGCCGGCGGCAAAGCGTGCCGGCGGGCGAGTGGGCCGGTCGTCCTTTTGCCATGCGGGACGGGCAGATGGGCGGCCAACAGGCAGCGCGGCGCCGAAGTCCTTGCCGGCAGGGCGAACGGGGCGATCTGTTCCGCTGCTCCCAGCAAAGGATCTCCTGGGGCGGTAGTCCTTGGGCACTGCGGCCGGGCGTTCGCCAAAAGACTTGGCTGGGAACGGCCGGGCTGGGCGCGAGCCTGTGGCGCGGGGAGCTACGGTGGGCAACTGGGCGTCGGCGGCGTTCCGTCGGCGGAGTTCCTTGGCTTTGGGGGTGCGCAGCTTGCCTTCGGCGGCCTTGCGCAACGCTTCGAGCTCCTCGGACTCGAGTTCGCGCAGGTTTCCCGGCTCCTGATCGAGGACCAGCGGGCCGTAGCCGACGCGGCGAATCTTCTCGACGAAGTGGCCGATTTCCAAGAACATCTTGCGCAGTTCGCGGTTGCGGCCCTCGATGAGAACCACTTCGTACCAGGGATTGTCGCCCTGGCGGACCTGGCGGACGCGGGCCGGGGCGGTGCGAACCTGGGGTGAGCCAGGCTTGTCGCGCTCGATGGCGACGCCGCCGCGCAGGAGGTCGAGTTCGGCTTCGCTGGGCTGGCCGGCCACCTTGACCAGGTAGGTTTTCTCCACGCCGGAACCCGCGCGGGTGAGCCGGTTGGCCAGCTCGCCGTCGTTGGTCACCAGGAGCAGGCCTTCGGTCATGTAGTCGAGGCGGCCGACGGGGTAGAGGCGCTCGCGCATCTTGTCAAAGAACTGCATCACCGTGGGCCGGCCCTCGGGATCCTTGACGGTGGTGACGAAGCCACGCGGCTTGTTGAGCACGAAGTAACGGAGGCGCTCCGGCCCCTGGAGCAGCTTGCCGTCGACGCGGATGTGGTCGCGGCCGGCGTCGGCCTTGGTGCCGGGCTCGGTGACCACCGTGCCGTTGACCTGGACGCGGCCCTGCTCGATGAGTTCCTCGGCTTTCCGGCGGCTGGCCACACCGGCCTTGGCGAGGATCTTTTGCAGGCGCTCGAGCTTGGCGGGGGAACGAGGCTCGGGGCTGAACTCCGGCTCGGCTTCGGCTTCGATTTCGGTCTCGGACTTGGGCTCGATCTCGGGCCCGATCGCGGCCTTGGCCTCTCCGTCGGTCTCGTCTCCGATGGGGTCTGCTATCGCGGCTTGGGGAATCTCGATTTCGGGCGCTGCGGCTGGTTCGGGTTCGGAAGATTTGGGTTTAAGGTCATGGGGCTTGCCGGTCTTTTTCTTCGCCATTTGGAGAACTCTCGGTTTCTGCCTGCTCGGTGGCCAGAGGCGCGGCAGGCGCGACCTCTTCGGGGATTGGCGTTTCAGTGCTGGCCGCCGTCACGGCGGTCCCGGTGGGTTCAGGGGTTGCAGGCGTGGAGTTCCCGGATTCGTCCGGAAGCTCTTCGCCGCCGGTTTCGTCCTCTTCCAGGCTCAGATCGAGATTCGAGTCCGCTGTCTCGGATGAGGCCAGTTCCGAGCCGGATAAGAGTTCAGGCTCGTCGAGTTCGATAGCGGCCATCTTTTCGAACTCCTCCATGGAGGGCAGCTCGGAGACGTCCTTGAGGCCGAAGCGGAGCAGGAACTCGCGGGTGGTCTTGTAGAGGATGGGGCGGCCGATGACCGGCTTGCGGCCGGCGGTGGCGATGAGCTTGCGGGCCAGCAGCGAACCGAAGACGGCGGACGAATCCACGCCGCGAATCTCGTTCACTTCAGGCGCGGTGACGGGCTGCTTGTAGGCGATGACGGCCAGGGTCTCCAATGCGGGCAGGGAGAGCCTGAGCGCAGGCTTGAGGCTCTTGACGAAGGAGCGGACCGAGTCGTGGCACTCGGGCTTGGTGGCCATGCGGAAGCCGCCTGCGATCTCGCGAATCTCAATGCCGCGGTCGTCGGAGGCGTAGGAGGCGATGAGCTCGTCGAGCAGTGAGCGGAGGACGGCGCGAACCTCGCGGTCGCGCTGTCGGGCCAGGCGGCGGGCCTCCAGTTCGGCGTCGGCGGAGGCTTCGGCGGGCTCCGCGCCGGCCTCCGAGTTCGCATCGGGGGCGGGCGCCGCTTCGGGCTCCGCAGGCGCGGTGGGCGATTCAGGAGGCAACGCGACGGCCAGGGCCTCATCCAATCCCATGTAAACGATCTGCTCGTTGACCGGCGTGGGCAACAGGAAGAGAGCGTCGGAGTTCGCTGCGGCCTGGCCCGTCGACTCGGCAGCCTGCGCGGCAGACGCGGCTTCCCGCTCCGCCTTCCACTCCAGGGCATCGGCGGCAAAGTGCGCGGCGAGCTGGGCCATTGTGACCGGCTCCTCCGCGGCGTAGATGACAGCTTCCAGCTTGGCTTTCAGGCTCATTGTCGAATAGGTACTTCAAGTATGGTACCGGAAGCGGCGGAAGGCTGCGTGTGGATTGAGGCTTCCAAGTTCACGCAAAGGGCAGAAAATGTGCGGCCGGGGACGGCGGATGCATGGTTTTCGGCCAAGCTGGCCTCGGAGGGGCGGCCCCGGCGAACCCAGACGAACCGGGGAAGTCGCAATTCTGACCACTGACAACTGACAACTGATCACTGGTTCATGCGCCGATCAAGGCCGGGCCGGAAAGCGAGTAGCCGGCCAGGGCTGGCGGGCTGGCTTCCTCCGCCGGCGGCGTTTCCACCGGTATGTGTGCCAACTCCCAGGCCGAGCGGTCCTTGAGCAAGCGGGAGACCAGGGCGGTGTGCATGGCATGGCCGGCGCGCTCCGCGACTACGTGGCCCTCGATGCGTCGCCCGGCCAGGGCCAGGTCGCCGATCAGGTCCAGCACTTTGTGGCGCACATACTCGTCGCTGAAGCGCAGCGGGCCATTTTCCGGCCCCTTTGGCCCCAGAATGATGATGTTCTCCGGTCCTGCGCCGCGGATGAGGCCCATATCGCGCATCTGCTTCTCGTTCGCCTTGTAGCCGAAGGTGCGGGCCGGGGCGATTTCCGTCCCGTAGGTCTCGGCCGCCAGGTCCACGCTGGCCTTCTGGTGACCCACGGGCGCGGGAAAGTCGATGGCGTATTCAATGCTGTAGCCGGAGCCGGGATAGACGCCGATGAACTTGTCTCCCTCGCGCACCTCGATGGGGTGCAGCACGCGGACGGTCTCGCGGCGGCGGCGCTGAGCGCGGATGCCGGCGGTCCGGAAGGCCTCCACGTAGGGCAGCGCGCTGCCGTCCAAGATGGGCAGTTCCAGGTTGTCCAGCTCTACGATCACGTTGTCAACGCCCATGCCGATGAGGGCGGAGAGCAGATGCTCGGTGGTGGAGATCAGAACGCCCTGGCGCATCAAGCTGGTAGCGTAGCTGACTTTGGCCACGTAGCGGCCGATGGCGGGGATCTCGAAGTTGTCCAGGTCGGTGCGGCGGAAGACGATGCCCGAGCCGGCCGGAGCGGGCAGCAGACGCAACTTCACCGGCGCGCCGGAGTGCAGCCCCACGCCCTCGAACTCGATAGGCGCCGCAATGGTCTGTTCCAGGTGCGCGGGATTTGCCAATAATTCGCTCTCCAGGCTATGGAAAACAACTGCAAGCGTCAGATTAGACGGCAAATGACATCTCTGTCCTGTGGCATTTTAGCCACACTCTGCGCGTTGCGGGCCACCTGCAAGGCCGATCATCGGAAGCAACACTGTGCTTTAACCGTCGTAGAATCGGGGAGTCGTTTCTGTTTGCCGCCTTCGACGATCCGCTGAAAGGTTCACCGATGCCCGCTGCCGCCGACCTTCCCATCCCCATGCGCGCCCTGCTGGCCGGAGCGCGGCGTAAGCAGCCCGCGATGCTCAACCTCATCCGGCGACTGGTGCGGGCGGAGTCGCCTTCTGACGATAAGGCCGCCGTCGATGCCTGCGTTGTGCTGGCCGCCGCCTATGCAAGAGGCTTGGGCGGGCGCGTGAAACTGCATCGCTCCACCGCGGCGGACGGCTTTGGCGATGTGCTGGAGGCGCGATTCGGGCCAAAGTCCTCCGAAGTGAGTGAGGGCAAAGCCGCCAAGGGGGATCGAAGCGCGGAGCGGGGCATTCTTCTTCTCGGCCATCTGGATACGGTCTGGCCGATGGGCACGCTGAAGACCATACCCTGCCGCCTGGCCGAAGGCCGCCTGTGGGGACCGGGAGTTCTGGACATGAAGGCCGGCGTGGGGATGGGCTTCGCCGCCATTGAAATGCTCATCGAGGCGGGCGTCTTGGGCCGGGAGGTTGTGCTGCTGCTGACCGGCGACGAGGAGGCAGGCAGCCCGGTCTCGCGGCCCGTCATTGAGCGGCTGGCGTCCGAGTGCGCCGCCGTTTACGTGCTGGAGCCGGCGCAGGGCCTGGCCTGCAAGACCGCCCGCAAGGGAACCGGCAACTGGCGAATCGACGTGACGGGAGTGGCTGCCCACGCCGGCGTGGACTTTGAAAAGGGGGCGAATGCCATTCGCGAGCTTGCGCGCGTAGTGGAAACGGTGAGCGGCTGGACCGACCTCAAGCGCGGTTTGACGGTGAGTGTGGGACTGGCCGGCGGCGGCTCGAAGACCAACGTGATTCCCGCCGCAGCCTGGGCGGAGGTGGATGTTCGCATCGCCCGCAAGGGGGACGGCGAGCGCATCGCGCGCAAGTTCGCCGCGCTCAAGCCCATCGACCAGCGCTGCCGGCTCACCGTGACTGGCGGCGTCAACCGCCCGCCGATGGAGCGAACCCGCTCGACCGTGCGGCTCTACCGGCAGGCAAGGGCGCTGGCCGCGGAACTGGGCTTCGTGCTGGAGGAAGCCTCTACCGGCGGCGCCTCCGACGGCAACTTCACCTCCGCGCTGGGCATTCCCACGCTGGACGGCATGGGCGCCGTGGGCGAGGGCGCGCACGCCGGCGATGAATCGATCGTGATCGAGCACCTCGCCCCAAGGACGGCGCTGCTGGCGGGAATGATGGCGGGATGCCATCCCGTGGGTTCGCCTGATACACTTCCTTGAAGACCCAAGCTGGAGACCAATCTAACTATGAAACATGCTGCATTGATTCTGTTAATGGCGGCCAGCGCCGCTGCCGCTAGCGCCCAAGCTCCTGCCAAGCCGGCCCCGCCGTCGGCAACCACTGCCGCCAAACCTGCTGGCGCGGCAACCACAGCCGCTAATCCTGGCGCGACGACAGCTCAACCCGCTGCTGCCGCAGCCAAGCTGCCTTTCGGTGTTCCCGCTCCCGGAATTCCTGCAGTCAAGACCATCAAGAAGACCCTCTATACGGTTGCCCTGCGCTACCAGGAGATCAAGGTTGGCACGGGAGCTCCGGCTGAAGCCAAGAAGCAGCTCACATTCAACTACACCATGTGGGCGGCGGACGATGGCCACAAGATCGATTCGACCGACGACCACCGCGCCCCGATGCTCGATAAGGACAAGAAGCCCGTTCTTGGTGACGACGGCAAGCCCAAATTGGGCGATCCTCAGCCATACACGTCAGTCATGGGACAGGGCGGTCCACTGCTCGGATGGGACCTGGGATTTGAGGGCATGAAGGTCGGTGGGAAACGCCGCGTGTTTATTCCCTGGCAGTTGGGACTGGGTGAGCGGGCGCTTCCGGCGCGCGGCCCCGATCATCCGGCGATTTCCGCCAGAACCGATCTCATCATCGATCTCGACCTGCTGGATGTGAAGGAACCTCCTGCGCCGCCCCAGCGCCCTGCTATGATGCCTGGGCCGCATCCGCCGATGGGCGCTCGCCCAATGCCCGGCGGCCCGGGAATGCCGCCAACTTCGGCCCAGCCCGGCGCGCCTGCAGCGCCGCCAGCTCCAGGCGTTGCGCCAAACGCGCCCACTTCGGCAACGCCCGCGGCACCGGCAGCTCCGAACGCTGCTCCTGCCCCCGCAGCGGCGCCAAAACCCGCTGCTCCGGCGGCACCGGCAGCTCCCGCAACCCCGGCACAGCCGGCTCCAGCAGCAGCTCCGGCGCCTCCTGCTCCGGCAGCGGCCCCGGCACAGCCGCAATCGAAGTAGCGGCCGGCAGTGCCGGAGGCTCTCGGGAGCGGCTTTCAGTGGATGGAGAAGGCGCCGCCGCCGCAACCGTCCATGAACCCAAAACCGGAGATCGAAGGTCTATATTCCGCCGCGGAACGCAGTGAAAGCCGAGTTCCGTGGCGGATTTGTCTTTGCCGCGTAGGGTTCAGTTGGACGCCGCGTTCGACGGTGCAGCTTCCGACCGCTAGGCTGGAGGTGCGCCGGCCTTCGATTCCTGCAGCTTGTAGAGCAGCGATCTATAGCTGATGTTGAGCCATTTGGCCGTCTTCAGGCGGCTTTGGCCGTGGGCTTGCAGCACCTTCATTACGATCTCGCGCTCCAATTCCCGCGTAGCGGCCTTGGTAATCTCCTTGAGAGAAATGGGGTGGGCCAGATCGATCTCGGGGATCAGGGTGGCGGGTGTATAAGGAGCCAGCTCCGCCGCCAGAGCCTCCTCGTTGCCGATCAGGACGTAGCTGCTGATCATGTTTTCGAGCTGCCGGATGTTTCCCGGCCAGTTGTAGCGCTTCATCAAGCGCATGATCTCGCGCGAGAGCGGCTTGGGATTGAGACGATATCCCTTCGAGTGCAGCGCAAGAAAGTAGTCGACCAGGGCCGGTATATCCGCGGCGCGCTGGCGCAATGGCGGCAGATCGATGGTCACGGCGTTGATGCGGTAGAACAAGTCCACCCGGAAGCTGCCGTCCTCGGTCAGTTGGCGCAGGTTTCCATTGGCTGCGCAGACAATGCGAGTATTGACCCGCCGGGGCTCTTGCGCGCCGACGCGCATGAAGGTGCCATCCTGCAACACTTGCAGCAACTTGGCCTGCACCGACATCTCCAGGCTGCCCACCTCATCCAGAAACAGGGTTCCCAGATGAGCCAGTTCGACGCGACCGCGCTTGGTGGCATAGGCGCCGGTGAAAGCTCCCCGTTCATAGCCGAAGAGTTCCGACTCGATAAGCGCGTGCGGAATGGCCGGGCACGTCACTTTGACCCAGGCGGACTTCGAGCGGCTGGACCGGGCATGAAGCAGCTTGGCAAGAATGTCCTTGCCCGTCCCGCTCTCGCCCTGCAAGAGGATGGGGACGGTCGAATCGGCAGTCTTATCCAGCTTCTGCCGAGCCAGAGCCATCATCGGCGATTGCCCAAAGATCACATTCGCCGGGGGCAGATCGCGAATATCCACAAACTCAGTAGCGCGTGTGCGAGCCATTATTTGTCCAATTGAAAGCAAGTTGCTCAGTTTCTGCACGCAATTCAGGGGCCAAACTAAGAGCTGGCGAGGACGCCGGGCCAGCCGTGCTCGGAACGCGGCAGCGTCTTCTCGCGAGCGCTTGATCTTTCGGCAGAACAGCGAAGCATGATTGAGCCTCTTGGGGAGGGAAAACCGCTCGCGGCGGCACTCGCGAATCTGGCGCAAATCGCTCCAGTCTTGGATTGAGAGCCCGGCGAGGGGTTGACCGGCAATGTGCGGGCTGTTCCGTAAATGTGTAAATCTTTGCACATATTGCGAAATGATTTTCCATGTTAAAGTGGAAGATTACTTCCTATTTGGGCTAGAATTGTACGCGCCGGAGCAAAAATAGACCACGTGACGCCGCGTTAGCGGCGTGACGTGGCGGAGTAAAAGTGGACCACCCGCCAGATTGAAGTTTCACAGACAAGCAGGTTTTCTTTGGGG
>JBEKDB010000073.1:0-18143 GCA_050014575.1 Occallatibacter sp.
GATCCTTGATGGTGATCTGGTCCGAATCCTGTGCTCGCAGCGTGGGCGCGGAAACGAGGCTAATGCTCGCCAATGCCATCACAGACGCAAAGACAAACTTTTTCATTCAGTGCTCCTGGGAAATGCCGAAATGGAGATCGATACTCAAGCACTCGCTCGCGGAAATTGCAACCGTTCAGTCTGGCGGTTGAGTACCGGGGTATGGGTAAACCATACCACGGCTCCCAATGCGGTGTTGGAAGGATTATAGAAAGCCACGCCCATTGTGACAAGCGAAGTTTCAAAGGAAAAAAATAATTGTTTGGGAAGCCGGGCCGCCCGGTCCCCCGGTGCCGGTTCCAAAGGCCTCGTCCGCCGGTATAACTGCCGTCTCGGGGATGAAGTACAGCCCTCCGGGCCAGCTGCATCCCCGTCGCTCCCGGCTGCCGATGGCTCAAGCGCATATCGGCTTAGACACCGAACCGGGAAAAACTGTTCCCGAGCTTCCATTCGGGCGCCCCACCTTAGCCGGGTGCCCCATCCTCGCCGTCCGCCGCGGCGGATTGTTGCGGCTAGGGTGGGATCGCATGCCCGCTCATTGCAGCAAGCGCACCAATTCGGCTTGTTCGGCCAGGAAGGCGTCGTGGCCATGGTCGCTGACCATCTCCCGGTAATCGGCCTGGACGCCGGCGGCTCGAATTGCCTCGGCAAAGCGGCGCACCTCCTCGGCCGGAAACAGCCAATCCGAGCTGATGCCGACAAAACTGAGCCGGGCGCGGATGCGGCTGAAGGCCTCCGCCGCCGAGGAGAAGCCGCGCATCGGATCCCAGGTATCCATGGTGCGCAGCAGGGCCAGGTAGGAATTGGCGTCGAAGCGGTCGATGAATCGCTGCCCCTGGTGGTCAAGATAGCCGGCAATGTCGAAGCGCCCGCCAATCAGGCCGCCGCCCTGGTCGTCGAGCCCCCAGGGATCCTCGCCGTTGCGATTGGGATTGCGCCCATAGCGCTCATTGAAGAGCGCCGCGGATTTGTAGCTGAGCATGCCGATCTGGCGGGCCAGCGCCAGCCCTCGCCGCGGAGGACGCTGGGGCAGATAGCGGCCGCCCGCCCACTCCGGGTCGTGCAGAATGGCCTGGCGCTGGAGATGATTGAGCGCCAGCCCCATGGCCGAGACCGGCGTCGCGCCGATGATCAGCCCCCGAGCCACGCGCTCGGGATTGAGAATAGCCCAGTCCAGGGCCTGCATCGCCCCGATGGAGCCGCCCAGAACCAGCCGCAGCCGCCGGATGCCCATGGAATCCAGCAGCCGCGCCTGCGCCCGAACATTGTCGCGTATCGAAACCAGAGGGAAATCCGGGCCATACGTCTCGCCCGTTTCCGGGTCCACCGAGCCGGGTCCCGTGGAACCGTAACAGGAGCCCAGCATGTTGATGCAGATGACAAAGTCGTGCTCCAGCGACAAGACCGCGCCCGGCGCAAAGATCTCAGGCCACCAGGAGCCCACCAGCGCCGAGCCGGAGAGCGCATGGCACACGAGCACGGCGTTGTCGCGGGCCGCATTCAGCCGGCCGTACACCGCATAATGCAGTGTTACGCCGGCCAGCGTGCGGCCGCACTCCAACAACAGATGCTCGTCAAGTACAAAGTCCCCCTCGTAGGTAGGCTCCAGAAGTTTCGTTCCGGCTCCCTTTACTTGAGGCCCGGTCACGGCCGGGGTTCCGGTTTCAGTCATCACCTTTATTGTGCAGCATGACCCACGGTTGCGGCTGCGCCCGTAAACGAATGCCCGTTCGCGGCCTCGATCGCCTGGTCCAAATCCGCCAAAATGTCGCGAATGTCCTCGATGCCCACCGACAGGCGCACCAACTCGGGAGTAACGCCGGTCGTCGCCTGCTCCTCCACCGATAGCTGCTGGTGGGTGGTCGAGGCCGGATGGATCACCAGCGACTTGGCGTCGCCGATGTTGGCCACCAGCGAGAACAGCTCCAGCGAGTCGATCAGCTTCTTTCCCGCCTCATAGCCGCCCTTGATGCCGAAGGTGACCAGCGCGCCTTTCCCGTTGGGCAGATACTTCTGCGCCCGCGCGTAATAGGGGCTGGACTCCAGGCCGGGATAGTTGACCCACTCCACGCCGGGATGCCGCTCCAGATGCCTGGCCACGGCCAGGCCATTCTCCGAGTGGCGCTCCAGGCGCAAATGCAGGGTCTCAATCCCTTGCAGCAGCAGAAACGCATTGAAGGGCGAGAGCGCCGCACCGGTGTCGCGCAACCCCTGAACCCGCGCCTTCAGGATGAACGCCAGCGGCCCGAAGGCATCGGTGTAGGAGAGGCCGTGATAAGACGGGTCCGGCTCGGTGAACCCCTTGAAGCGCCCCGAAGCCGCCCAGTCGAACTTGCCCGCATCCACGATGACGCCGCCGATGGTGGTGCCGTGGCCGCCGAGAAACTTGGTGGCGGAGTTGACCACGATGTCGGCGCCCCACTCGATGGGCCGCACCAGCGCCGGCGAGGCCGAGGTGTTGTCGATGACCAGCGGCAGCTTGTGCTCGTGGGCGATGGCGGCGATCTTCTCGATGTCCACCACATCGAGCTTGGGGTTGCCCAGCGTCTCTGTGTAGATGGCTCGCGTCTTGTCGTTGATGGCCGCGCGCAGTCCGTCGAAGTCGTCCGCGTCCACAAACTTGACCGTAATGCCCAGCCGCGGGAATGTGTAGTGGAAGAGGTTGTAGGTGCCCCCATAGAGCGAGGTGGTGGAGACGATCTCCTCTCCCGCCGAGGCCAGGGTGGTCAGGGTGAGGGTCTCCGCCGCCTGGCCCGAGGCCGTGGCCAGCCCCGCAGCGCCGCCCTCAAGCGCTGCGACGCGCTTTTCAAACACGTCGGTGGTGGGGTTCATGATGCGGGTGTAGATATTGCCGAACTCCTGGAGCGCAAATAAGCGCCCGGCGTGAGCCGCGTCCTGGAACTCGTAGGAGGTGGTCTGGTAGATGGGTACGGCTCTGGCGCCAGTCGCCGGGTCGGGCGATTGGCCGGCATGGACGGCAAGGGTGGCAAACTGGCGCTGCTGCGTTTCGGACATTGTGGGCTCCTTCTGCTTTCTTTTGATTTTCAACCATTTTCACGGCTGTTGGGATGTGGGTGCTGCTGGAACCTGGCGCTGGGTGCTGGATGCCCCACCCTTGCTGTCATTCTGAGCGAAGTCCGCCGCGGCGGACGAAGTCGAAGGATCTGCGGTTCGCCTTTCCGGTGCTAGGGTGGGGATCGAGCCACCCCAAAAAACGAAACGGCCCGAATCCTCTCCGGGACCCGGGCCGCCTGGCTTCAAGATCGGTTGCGCTTAGCGCATTCGCCTCTCAAGAGCCGCACGGAGGGGTCCGCACGCCATACACATGCACATGGCCATGACCGCAATTCCGTGATTCCTTGAGTTCGGCATTAAAGGAAGTATCAATGAAGCGGGGATGCGTGTCAAATTAAGAATGTAGGCCAGAGCGCCAAAGTGAGTGAATTTCAGGGGATGCAATGGCATTCAAGTTCTTAAAGAACCCCTATTCCGGACTGCTTGCAGGCTGGAAATTCCTGCTGTCATTCCGGAAGCGGGAGTGGTCGCTGAAAGACTATCCCATCATTGTCCGCAAACAGCGCGATTCCAGGCAGATCTGGGGCAAGACCGTGCGATGGACCGTTCCGGCCTATGATGCCCGCGTTGTGAACTGGTGGACTCTGATGGGCTCGGGTGACACAGCCGAGGCAGCGATGGAGAAGCTCAGGGAAAGATTCGACTCTGCCCGTGAAAACCGGCCGTCGATGCCCCGTCCCGGAACGCAAGTACCGCTTGAGTTCGCTTCGCAGGAGCGAATTGCAGCGAACTCAGCCCTGGCAAATGAGTTCCTGCAATCCGTGCTGGAACATGGTGAGGCATGGATCTCGGATGAGTCTTCGCTCTGGGACTTTGCGTCGGGACATTCACTCGACGATTACTACGCGAAGATTCGCTCTCTTTACGGCGTGGATGTTTCAGATATCCCCGGCGGGAACGTAGCGGACATACTGGAGCGGATTGCCCAATCAAAGCAGAAGGAAGTGGAAGCAGGGGGAAAACCCTGATCCCTGTCGTCACTCCTCCGCCTTCCAGACATAGGCCCCCGGCTGCGGCAAGCCAATGTGGGCCAGCACGCGATAGACGAACTGGCGCGCCATCTCCGTCGAGTCGATGGGGTGATTGTAGAAGGCCGGAATGCAGGGGAAGATCACCGCTCCGGCCTCGGCGGCCAGCGTCATGTTGCGCAGATGGATGCGGTTGAACGGCGTCTCGCGGACGCAGAGAATCAGCGTGCGGCGCTCCTTCAGGGTTACGTCGGCGGCGCGGGCGATGAGCGAGTTGGCCAGGCCGTGGGCGATGGCCGCAAGCGTGCCCATGGAGCAGGGCAGCACAATCATTCCGTCCGAGGGATGGCTGCCGCTGGCGATGGCCGCGCCGATGTCCGCATCGGAGTGCTGGACGGTCTTGGTGGGCGCCGCGCCGAGGAGTTTTTCCAGTAGATCGTTGCGCCCACTCACGCCCAGTTCTTCGGCCAGCACGCGCAGGGAGTTCTCCGAAGCGACAAAGTGGACGCGGGCCACGCGCTCGTCCGCCTCCAGCGCGCGCAGCATCTCGCGGCCAAAGACCGCGCCCGATGCGCCGGTGAGTGCAATAGTCAGGTTCATGAATGAGCACCGTCCCTACGGGACTCCCCGTTTATTATTGCGTGCCCTCACCCCACGCTGAAGCGCGGAGCTAATCAACCGTTGCGCCTACGGCGCGGATTCCTGGCCGACTTCAACTGAGCGGTCTTACCGACACGATTTTGTCAAAATCCAAGACATAGGCTCCCGAGTATTCATGTTGCGAATAAAGCTCAGGCGTGCTTGAGGAGACTACTTGATATAGCAGCTCGTGCTCGTCGTACTCTTTATCGTAGTCGACAAATAGTACCTTTGCGATAAGTTGTTCGCCCTCGCTTGTCTCGATTCCAACTGTTTTGTCGATATTATTTTCAAGGCACTGAATCTCAGATTCGGTCACTGTCCCCTCCAAGGAATTGTTCTGCTCTTCTTTTCGACCGCGCAGATTTGAATAACAGCAGCGACCGCGCCGTAGGCGCAATGGTGGTTAGCCCCGCGCTTCAGCGTGGGGTCCGCTGCAATGTCCGATCCAATCGAGTCCTGTAGGGACGACGCCATTTTCGATCACCCGAAGACGTAACGCTCGTCGTATGCGATTCCACAGCTGCGTAGAAGAGCGACAAATTCCTGCTCAAAATCGCGCTTGCGGTGATGCTCTTCCTGGTTTTGTATGTACCCCTTCACGACCTCAACCTGCGAGGGGCTGACGCTGAACGCTCCGTATCCTTCCTGCCAGGAAAAGCCATCCCCCATCCACCGGGAAGAGCTTCCCTTGAGCTTCTGAACCGCATGGGCAAGTGAGCAGGTCGCCGGCAAGACAAACAATAGATGAACATGATTGGCGGTTCCGCCCGCGGCCACAAGCGAGAAGCCCTCTCCCCGCGCAATGCCGCCCATGTAGGCATAGAGTTCGGTGGTGCGAGCGGCTGGTATCAGCGGACGACGCTCTTTGGTGCTGAAGACGCAATGAATGAAATTGCTCGCGTACGTATGCGCCATGTTACACCGTCCCTACGGGACTCCCAGTCTATAACAACGACTCCCTACCCCACGCTGAAGCGCGGGGCTAACAAACCTTGCGCCTACGGCGCGCGTCTCCGGCTGGCCCGAGTTTGCCGGGTGCCCCCAGGTCTCGATTCTGAGATCTGGGAGACAAAACGCCAGTTCTTGCGCGTTCCGCTGCAGAAAATTACCCGTCATCGGCACACAATCAAGAAATGAAGGCGAATGCGGTTGGAACCTCAAACCCGCCATTCCCGCCAGCAGCGCCTTGAAAAGCAACTGTTTACCACAAAATTAATATCCCCACCCCCCCCTATACCCCAGGGGGTACAGGGGTATCCCGCAAAACCCGCTACCTGCTTCGCGGAACGACTCGAAAATCTCGGCGGTCACATAAAATCATCCCAGCACCCGCTTGAAGATTGCATCCACATTGCCCAACTGCCGCGAATAGTCGAAGGTTCTCGCCAGCTTCTCCGGGCTGAGCAGCGCGGCGATCGCCGCATCCCGCGCCACCTCATCGCGGAAGACAAGCTCCTCTTTCCACGAGCGCGTGGCGTGCGACTGCACCAGGCGGTAGGCGTCCTCGCGCATCATGCCGGCCTCGGCCAGGTCGAGCAGCAACTGGCCGCTGAAGATCAGCCCACCGGTGCTCTCGAGATTGCGCTTCATCCGCTCGGGATAGACCAGCAGGCGGTCAATGAGGCCGGTGGTTTTGGCCAGCAGATAGTCCGCCAGAATGGTCGAGTCAGGGAAGATCACCCGCTCCACGGAGGAGTGCGAAATGTCCCGCTCGTGCCACAGGGCGACATTCTCAAAGGCCGCTTGCGCATTGCCGCGCAGCACGCGCGCCAGGCCGCTAATCTGCTCGGCGGTGATGGGGTTCTTCTTGTGCGGCATGGCCGAGGAGCCCTTCTGCAACTCGCTGAAGTACTCCTGCGCCTCGCGCACCTCGGTCCGCTGCAGGTGGCGCACCTCCAGGGCGATCTTGTCGAGCGTGCTGCCGAGGATGGCCAGCGTCCCAATGTAGGCCGCGTGCCGGTCGCGCTGGATGACCTGCGTGGCCACCGGCGCCGGTTTGAGGCCGAGCCGCGCGCAGATGCGCTCCTCGTGCTCCGGCTTCAGGTGGCCGAAGGTTCCCACCGCGCCGCTGAGCTTGCCCACGCGCATATCTTCGGCCGCCGCGTCAAAGCGGGCCAGATTGCGCTCCATCTCCGCATACCAGTTGAGCAGCTTGAGGCCGAAGGTGGTCGGCTCGGCATGAATGCCGTGGGTGCGGCCGATGGTGGGCGTGTGCTTGAACTCGACGGCGCGGCGCTTGAGTACCCCGAGCAGGGCAACCAGGCCGGCGCGAATGAGCGCGGAAGCCTCCGCAACCTGCATGGCCTGGGCCGTATCCACAATGTCGTTCGAGGTCAGCCCATAGTGCAGCCAGCGGGACTCGGCGTCGAGCCCCTGGTCTTTGAGAGTCTCGGCGACGGTGGTGGTGAAGGCGATTACATCGTGCTTCACTTCGGCCTCGATCTCCTGGATGCGAGCCACGCTGAAGCCGGCCTTGGCGGCTATGGCCTCGGCCGCCGAGGCGGGAATCACGCCGTCCTCAGCCAGCACCGTGCTTGCCGCCGACTCCACCTTGAGCCAGCAGCGGTACTTGTTCTCATCGGTCCAGATGCTGCCCATCGCCGGGCGGGTATAGCGGTCGATCAAGGGTGGACTCCTTACCGGAGCCGCATTGCGCGGCCTCTGCCAACTCTCGATTGTACGAGGAAAGCACCGTCAGGCGCGAGGAATACCCAACCGTTCGTGCAGCTCATCCACCAGCAGCCCGCGGCCCGGTATGTAGGGCTGGAACCATTCGCCGTCGATTACCAGTTGCGGAACGGCCCGCTTGCCCACGCGGCGCAGCACCTCGGCCGAGGCGGCCGGATCGCGGTCCACGTTGATCTCGCTGTACGCGATGCCGTGCGCATCGAGAAACTTTCTGGCCGCGCGGCAGTCCGGGCAAAAGGGAGTGGCATACATCTGCACGTTCATGGCCTTATTGTAGCCGTCCCGCGCTGCCGCCGGCGGGCGACAACTCGACGCCGGCGCTACCGCCGCTCGCGAAAGAAACTCCGCAGCAACTCCGCCGACTCGTCGGCGAGAATCCCCTGCTCCACCCGCGTCTGGTGGTTGAGCTGGGGATGGTTGAGCACGGGAAGCACCGAGCCGGCCGCGCCCGCCTTGGGATCGGCAGCGGCATAGACGAGGCGGTCGAGGCGGGCATGAATCATGGCTCCGGCGCACATGGCGCACGGCTCCAGCGTCACATAGAGAGTGCAGCCGTTGAGGCGGTAGTTCGCGAGCGCAGAGGCCGCCGCGCGCAGGGCCGCCATCTCAGCGTGGGCGGTGGGGTCCAGGTCGCGCAGGACGCGATTCTGCCCGAGCGCGACGATAGCTCCTTCGCAAACCACAACCGCGCCAATCGGCACCTCGCCCGCCCCGGCGGCCAGGCGGGCTTGGGCGAGTGCGGCTTGCATGGCTTCGTGGTCGGTCATTCGAGCCAACTGCTCCGGAGATGAGTGAAGTTGATTACGTTCAGTCTCTGCGACTCCAGCCAGTTGCTCAACGGGAAATCAATGGTCAAGATGACATGAGTGGTCGCCAATTCCGCAAGGGCCGCATCGGTCAGGCCCAGCGCCATGAAATCGCTTTTGGCAATCGTTGCGGCCGGAATCCACTGTTCGGGAATGACTTCAATCTGCTTTGAAAAATGCCCGGCCCAGTCTTGTTTCATCCACTTGGGAAGTGAGTTTGCCAGATTCGAGACCTCGGTGAGCACATGAGGCGTGGTCCTTACGGCCGAAAAAACCTTCAAGGTTTCAGAAAGCAACTCAATATCTTCAATTTGAAAGCAATTAAGACGCTTGAAACTGCTGACCAGTTCCCTTTCGAAGCCTGCGCACCATCGAAGCAGAAGCAGGTTTGAATCCAGAATTGCAGGTCTGCCTATATATGGCTTCAACAGCGGATTGTCCGCTGCTTTCATGCTGCCCGCTCCCTGAGTGCAACGAGCTTTCCTTCCGAACCATCGATAACGACGACTTTGGCAATACGCGCCAAATTCCGGGCGCTGCGAATCCCAGCCAGTAGGGCATCAGGACTGTAATTTGGATTTGGAACACTGAAAGTAACGGCCCAATTCTCGCCTTCTTTCTCCAACTCTTCCAGCCGAATATCATTCTCAAGGATATCCTTCTTCGTTCGAGGTGAAGGTTCGCCCTTCCTAGGAGCGGGTGGGGCCGGAATGTTGATCGCGAGGTCGGGAAGCAGTTCCTTAAACTGCACACGGGCGATCTGAATCACTTGCTTAATATCCAGACTCATTCGGAAACCCTCCTGCCAGCACAATTCTACCCCAAAACCGCCCCGCCAGCCGCCGGCTGCTGCTGGGTCATGCAGTGCAGCGCGCCCAGGCCCCAGACCAGGTCAACCGAGTGGATGCCGATGACTTCGCGGCCCGGAAAAACCTCGGCCAGAATGTTCAGCGCCACGCGGTCGTTGGGGTCGTGGAAGGTGGGAACCAGAACCAGATCGTTGGCGATATAGAAGTTGGCGTAGCTGGCCGGAAGGCGCTGACCGCGGAAGACCACCGGGCGCGGCATGGGCAGCTCGATCAGCGTGAACTGCTTGCCGTCCAGCGTGCGGGCGGCCTTGAGGCGGGCAAGGTTTTCTGCCAGCGGAGCGAGGTTGGGGTCGCTCGCATTCGGCTCGATGGCGGTCACGATGGTCGCGGGCGCAACGAAGCGGCTAATGTCGTCGATGTGGCCGTGGGTGTCGTCGCCGGCAATTCCGCGGTTAAGCCAAATTACTTGGTCAATGCCCAGAAAGTCGTGAAAGACGCGCTCCAGTTGCTCGCGGCTGACGCCGGGATTGCGCTGCTGCACCTCGCTGAGCAGGCACTCCTCGGTGGTGAGCAGAATGCCCGCGCCGTTGGCGTCGATGGAGCCGCCTTCGAGCACGAGACGCCGCGAGGAGCCGTCGGGCAATTCGACCGTCGGCTGCCACTCCGGCAAGCCGAGCAGCGCAGCCACGCGGTCTGGAAGCTGGTCGTCAAGCTGCCAGTCGGAGTACTTGGCCCAGGCATTGAAGCGCCAGTTGGTGAGGCCTACCCGGCCTTCCGGGTTGCGGACGAAGATTGGACCTGAATCGCGAGTCCAACCGCGGTTGGTTGGCCACTGGTGGAAAGCGACGCGGTCGAGATTCGCTCCGGCGCGCTCCAGGCTTCCCCTCGCGCGGCGTTCGGCCTTCGCGGCGTTGACCAGAATGTGAACCGACTCATGAGCCGCGAGCAGGCGCACGATCTCCGCGTAGACCCAGGGAATGGCCTGAAACTTCCCCGGCCAGTCCTCCGGATTGTGAGGCCAGGCCAGCCAGGTAGCCTCGTGGCGCTCCCACTCGGCGGGCATGCGGTAACCGAGTTGATGCGGCGTTTCAGTCATGATTCAAGGTCTCGATTCGGGCGATCCATTCAGAGCAAAAGAGCTACAAAGACAACCGCAGGTCCTTCGACTCCTCTTCGCTTCGCTCAGCGTCGCTCAGGATGACAACCATTCCTTGGCGGCGGACTACGCTCCTGATGGACAGCCCAAAATGGGAACGGTTCCCTTCGCCCCTACGGGGCTTGAGCTCTCCTTGCACTTCAACCCAGGACTGCGCTTCGCTTGTCCTGGGCTATCTTCCCGCCTTCCTCCGGGAGGCAGCATTGCCCATTCATCCTTCGAGGCAACGCGCCGATGTGCGTCAAGATGCTCAGGATGACAGAGCTATTTGCGGTAACAGAAGAACAACTGCTACTTAGAATCATCGTTCGCCAGCCGGGCATTCACCGGGTCGAGGAACCGCTTCGTAATTCCGCCATAGGCATCGATGCGGCGGTCGCGCAGGAACGGCCAGTGTCGGCGCGTCTCTTCAATCAGCTTGAGGTCGATCTCGCCAAGCAGAATCTCCTCAGCGTCGTGCGAGGCCTTGGCGATTACGCGGCCAAAGGGATCAGCCAAGAATGTGCCGCCCCAGAATTCGATTCCCTCCCCTTCCGCGCGCTTGCCCACCAAATCACCGTGCTCCAGTTTGATCTCGCCATGGTCGAGTTTGATCTCGCTGCGCTCGAGGCCAACCCGGTTCACCGCGGCCACAAAGACGCCGTTGGCGATGGCGTGGGAGCGCTGGATGGTCTGCCAGGCATCGTACTGCGCTGCGCCGAACGCATCCTTCTCCGCCGGGTGCCAGCCGATGGCGGTGGGATAGAAGAGCACCTCGGCGCCCTGCAACGCGGTGAGGCGCGCGGCCTCGGGATACCACTGATCCCAGCACACCAGAGCGCCCACGCGGCCATAGGCCGTATCCACGGCCTGAAAGCCCAGATCGCCGGGCGCGAAGTAATACTTCTCGTAGTACAGCGGATCGTCCGGGATGTGCATCTTGCGATAGACGCCGGCGATGGCCCCGTCGGCATTCAGCGTGACCGCCGTGTTGTGATACAGCCCCGGCGCGCGGCGCTCGAAGAGAGAGGCGACGATGGCAACGCGGGCCTTGCGGGCGACTTCGGCCAGCCGCGCTGTGGATGGGCCGGGAATCTCCTCCGAAAGGTCAAAGAGCGCAAGCTCTTCGCGCTGGCAGAAGTACTGGGTGCGGAAAAGCTCCGGAAGGCAGACGATCTTCGCGCCCAGCCGCGCCGCCTCTTCGATGCGCTCCACGGCCGCGGCGAGGTTGGCTTCCGGGTCCGCGCCCATGCGCATCTGCACCAGGCCCACGATGTGTTTGCGCGCATCCGCCATAAGCCGAAAGCCGTTCTCCCAATGAACCGGGCCGGTTGTGGGGTTGTGGGTTCCCACTCTTTCGCCAGAATCCGCCGCGGCGGACGAAAGGATGGGGCACGGGACATATGCGGGACTGACGGACAAATACTCGGTGCAAACAGTCTCGGGTTGCGACGGTAAGGCCCACCCCTTCTATCCGGGTTGGCCTAATGCCAAAGTTGCATTTCGCTCAATTCCTGGAAGACCCGCAAAGGCCCGGGCCTAAAGGCCACGTCAATTCGCCATCTTTCAGGGGGTTAAAACCCCCTGCTCCCTCCGGAATCTTCGCTTTACAACTGTAGTCTGCCGCAGGCAAGGCCTACTCGTCCAGAATCAGCACGGCGGCGGCAATCGTCGTGGTCCACAGTCCGCGCTTGTCGCCCACGGCCGACTGCGTGATATTGCTGGTGCGCACAATCTTGTTGGAGATGCGGTAGATCTCCTTCTTCTCGTCCCAGCTTTTGTCCGGATCGAAGTCCACGTCCAGGGTGGTGGCCAGCATCTCGGCGGCCAGCTCCTCGGCGTACTCGCCGGCCTGCTCCTCGCTCTCGCCAAAGGCGTGGTGCTCGCTCAGGTAGCCGTAAGTGTTGCGGTCGGCGGGAATGGCCACGCCGATGCTGGAAACCAGCAGCCGATGCGGCTCGCGGGTCGAGTTCTCCGCGATCACCGCGAAGACCACCTCGCCGTCGCTCAGGTAGGTCAGGCCTTCCTTGCGCGTAATCATCTTGCACCGCGGCGGAAAGATCGAAGAGACGCGCACCAGATTCTGCGAGGCGATCCCCGCATCCCGAAGCGCCAGCTCAAAGGAGGTCAGCCGCTCCTTGTGTTTGCCTACGCCCTTGGTGAAGAACAGCTTCCTCGGCACCATGCTTTTTCCCAATTCCTGTGTATCCTCCGTGAGCTTGAAGATCGCGATTTGCGTCGATGGTTCCCGCATGAGTTTATCGCATCCGGGCGGGTGGGGGGTGGGCCGCGCTCGGATTTTATGGCACATTTACCGGATCGAGGCCGCGCGCCGGAAAAGGCCGCGAAGGACGACGACAACTAGGACGCGATCGTCCGTTCCGATATGAGCCCGACGATGCAATTCCCCGTGCATCGCGCAAGCCGGACGATGAAAGAGCCTCCGCTCGATGGAGCGTTCGAAGAGGCCGTCTTCTCGCTCAAGAATGGCCCTAAGAGGCCTGTTGTTGACTCAATTACCGGTGTTTTTCGAGGGCCTATGTTTACCGATGAGTACATAGGGTGATTTGTCAAGCCATTGATTCCTATGCACTTATCTTGACTCTACCCCTCTCCAAGACCGTGGTTTGGGTGGGAGGGGGTAGGGTGCGCTGTTCAGGCGCCTCATCTTTTCGCTCTTGCTTCGTCTTACTTTCGCGCTTCCATTGCCGTTGGTCCTTTTTTGCCCCCTTTTGACCAGTGTGCGCCGAATGGGGTATTTCTACGCAGAAGGACAGGTTCTCGTTCCCGGTCTTTGCCCTTTCAGGTCTGAGACGCAAGACGAAACCTGGGGCGCCCCGCCGCGGCTCTGTGGGTATGGGCCTACTGGGCCAGCGGCACCCTGCTATTCGGCCGTTTACCTTTGCTTCTCCTGGCCGTTTTGCTGGTTTCCGTATCCGACCCAACGAGGGCCGTCGCATCCTGCGGATAAATACTCCGAGAGCCGGGAATCTACAAGCCGCCTGTGTTCCGGTCCCTCCTTCAAGTAGATAACGTCGTCAATGGCGAAATGACCGTCTTCCCGCACCACAATTGCTGCAACCTGCCAAGTCCAGGGCTTTACGGGCGGTGATCCGTAGGTGAGCCTAACGTATACGCGAAATGAGCCGTCCTTCTCCGATTCCGCTCTTTCAATCTGAGAAGTCCGCGGTTCTGCTTGTTCATCGTCACCCGAGAACAGCCCGCTCTCAAACCAGCCGAAATCTGGCTTCAAGTTCGGATCTGGATACTGCCGATTCCAATCTTCAAAGCAAGCATTTGCTAAATCGATCCGATGTAACAACGCTTTACTCAGGAACGGCGCGAATATCTTCATATCCTCGCCTTCGGGGATACCGAGCGGGTGACGAGCCACCACCTGCGTGTAGAGGCTCTGGACGAGCGCCTCGGCGCGGCTAGCTGGATTTGGACCGTCAACCCGGTGGGCAGCTTGGCCAAGAGCCAACGGCGCCGTAAGCAGGAGAAGAAGAAGAAATCGCGAAAGATTCATATCGCTACCTCTGGAGTATTCTCACTCTTTCCTGTGAAGGCTGCGAGCTGTCCCACCTTTGCGACAGAAAGAAGTCGAAAAGATGGGGCACGGGGCATTTGGGATGGGAAAGATCGTTCAGGCGGATACTTCCACCAGGCCAGCTCCGCCTTGATTACGCCAGCTCCACTTCGATCTTCTTGGCTTCGGGGTCCAGCTTGACGATCTTGAAGGCGCGGATCTGGCCCTCGCTGAACGGTTCGGGCTTGGATTGGGCTGCGGGGGCGCCGCCTTTCCAGCGGGCTTTGAGCATGGACCCGAGAGACGACAGGTCGGGCTTGCCGGTGGGTATAGCTTCGAGTGCGGCGGGCGCTGGCTTGGTTGCGGAGGGAGCTTGGCTGGGGGTGGCGAAGGCGGTGCGGCAGATGGCGCGGATGCCGTCGCCCAGCTCGACGTGGGCCAGGGTTGCGGATTGCTCGACGACGCGGCCGGAGACTCTATCTCCCGCCTTGTGCTCGGCGATGTACTCGTCGATGTGGCTGGGGATGAGCTGCTTGATGCTGAGCTTGATCTGGCGCTTTTCGGGGTCGATGGCCAGGACTTGAGCTTTGACCACCTGGCCCACGCGAAGCACATCCTGCGGATGGTTGATGCGCTTGTCGGCGCTGATCTCGCTGATGTGGACCAGGCCCTCGATGCCGTCCGTTACCTGCACGAAGGCCCCGAAGTTCATCAGCTTGGTGACTGGGCCTTCAATCTGCGCGCCGGCGGGGAATTTGCTCGGGGCCTCGATCCAGGGGTCGGCGAGGGTCTGCTTGAGGCCGAGAGCGATGCGCCGCTCTTCAGGCTTGACGGAGAGGATGACCGCGTCGACGCGGTCGCCCGGCTTGAGAATGTCGCTGGGGTGGCGGACCTTCTTGCCGTAGGTCATCTCCGAGATGTGGATGAGGCCTTCGATGCCGGGCTCGATCTCGACGAATGCGCCGAAGTCGGCGATCCGGGTCACCGTCCCGGTGATGCGCTGGCCGGCGGCGAGGCGCTCGGGAGCTTTGTCCCAGGGCTCGGGCTGGAGCTGTTTGAGGCCGAGCGAGATCTTCCTGGTTTCCGGGTCGATCTTGAGGATGCGGAGTTGTAGCTGCTGGCCTATGGAGAGCGCGTCTTCGGGCTTGGCGATGCGGCTGTGAGCGATGTCGCTGACGTGCAGCAGCCCGTCGATGCCGCCCAGATCGATGAACGCGCCGTAAGGCATGAGGCTGCGGACGGTGCCGCTGACGATGTCGCCTTCCTTCAAGGCCTGGTGACGGGCCTGGATGAGGCCGCGGGCCTGCTCTTCAAGGACGATGCGGCGATCGACGACCACATTCTCGTCGGTGACGTCGAGCTTGGTGATGCGGCAGTTGATCTCGGTTCCGACCAGTTTTTCCAGGTCGGCGGCATCCTTGGCTCCGCTGCGGCTGGCGGGCATGAAGGCACGGACGCCGATATCCACCGAGAGACCGCCCTTGATGACCTCGGTGACCGTGCCGACCACGGCGAGCTTCTCGGCGAAGGCCGCTTCCAGGGCGGACCAGTCGCGGGGCTGCGCAACGCGGAAACGGGAGAGCTCGTAGTAGTGCTCCTCGTTGCGGCCGGTGACGGAGACCGGGAAGCTGTCGCCGATCTTCACGGCTTCGGCGTTGTTCTCGAAGGCGGAGCGAGGCAGAACGCCTTCGGTCTTGTAGCCGATGTCGAGGAAGACCTGGTCGCCGGAGAGGGAAACGACGGTGCCCTGCAACTGCCTTGCACCGGGTTCGCCCTTGTGGGAGTGGGTGCGCTCGAAGGCTGAAAGCAGGTCGGCGAAGGACTCGGCGGCCTCGCCGGTCTGGTCGGGGTTTGGCTCGGGGGCGGATTCTGGACGGCTGTCGTTGGTCATGTTCTTTACAGTTCCATTCTCCCATGATTGCCCGACCGGGTGATGAAGGTTGGCCTGCTTTTGTGGACACCGATCGGGTTGGGGAGCGAGAATGGCGGTTCACGCGGAGGCAAATCGGATGGTGCAGTCGATGACGCGACGGGACTTTGTACGGGTGGGCGCGGGCGCGATGGCGGCGGGAGCGGCCGTGAAGGCGACGCTGCTGGAACCGGCGGCGATGGCGGCTCAAACTGCTGCCGGCGGGGCGACCAGGCGGAAGATACGCTTCGTCTCGATCGGCACCGGGATTCGCGGCTGCGACCTGCTGCGGTCGGCGCGCCAGGTGCCCACAGGCGAGTGCGTGGGCGCGGCGGACCTTTACCAGACGCGCCACCAGGCGGCCAAGGAGGCTTGGGGCGGAGAGATTCCGACCACGGGGGATTATCGCGCGCTGCTCGACCGCAAGGATGTGGACGCGGTGTTTGTGGCCACCAGCGACCACCATCACCGGCGGGTGACGCTGGATGCGGTGGCGGCGGGCAAGGACGTCTATTGCGAGAAGCCGATTTCGCATAGCGTGGCCGATGGCGCGGCGATGGTGGAGGCGGTGCAGGCGGGCAAGCGCATCTTCCAGGCCGGCAGCCAGCGCGTCAGCTCGATTCTCTACAAGAAGGCGGGGGAGATTTACCGCTCGGGGCGGCTGGGCGAGGTGCACTGGATCGACGCGCAAATCAACCGCAACTCGCCGGGCGGGGCGTGGGTGTATCCGATTCCGTCGGACGCCAGCCCGGAGACGATCGACTGGAAGGAGTTCCTGGTGGATGCGCCGCAGCGGCCGTTCGACCCGGTGCGCTTCTTCCGCTGGCGGTGCTTTGCCGACTACGGCGCGGGGCTGGCCGGCGATCTGTTTGTGCACCTGCTGTCGGGGATTCAGGGGATTACCGGCATGAATACCGTGGCCAGCCGGGCTTATTCGAGCGGCAGAATCTACCACTTCAAGGATGGGCGGGACTTTCCGGACCTGCTGGAGACGGTTTACGACTACCCGGAGATGCAGGTGCACCTGCACTGCAACCAGAACAACAACGACGGGGACGACCGGATCGGCATATACGGCTCGAAGGGAACGCTGATTGTGGCGGGGAACTCGCTGACCTTTACACCGCAGGATCTGAGGCCGCGCTTTGAAACCTACGGCTGGAACGGGATGACCGCGGCGCAGAAGAAGCAGGGCCTGGCGGAGTGGAACGCCGCGCATCCTGCTCCGCCCGCGGAGCCGGACCTGTTGGAGACCTATGCGCTGCCGCCCGGTTACGACGACACCGCCGACCATATTGCCAACTTCTTCAGCGCCGTGGAGACTCGGGAGCATGTGGTGGAGGACGAGGTCTTCGGCAACAACGCGGCCATCGGCTGCCACCTGGCCAATTACTCTTACTTCCACCGCGCGGTGGCCCAGTGGGATGCGGCGGCAAAGACCATCAAGGGCTGAGCGGCTGCTTGCCAGGGAGGACCGGCAAATGAACCTTGCTTCGCGGAGGAGTTTTTTGAAGACAACAGGTGCGATCGCGGTTGCGGCGTGTGGCGGCGTTGGCCGCCTGGCCGCGGCGCCGCTTCGGCTGCCCATCGGGTTGCAACTTTACAGCGTGCGCGATCTGCTGCCCAAGGATTTTGACGGGACGCTCGCCAAGGTGCGCGAGGCGGGCTACACGGAGGTGGAGGCGGCGGGCTACTACGACCGCGCGGCGGCGGAGTTCCGCAAGGCCATGGACCGGGTCGGGCTGCGCTGCATCAGCGCGCATCATGGGCTGTCCGTGCTGCGCCCGCAGCTTGACCAGTTGATCGAATATGGACATCAGCTGGGGCTGGAGTACATGGTCTGCCCCTCGCCGGTGCGCCGCGACCCTGGGGCGAAGGGCGCGCTCACCCTGGACGATTGGCGCTGGGTGGCGGGCGAGCTGAACCGCATCGGCGAGAAGGTGAAGGCCGCGGGCATGACCTTCGGCTATCACAACCACGGGCCGGAGTTCGGCACGGAAGGCGGCGTGGTGTTCTATGACGAACTGCTGCGGCTCACCGATCCCAAGCTGGTGGTCTTCGAGATGGATTGCGGCTGGGTAGCGGCCGCCGGGCGCAACCCGGTTGACTACCTGAGCAAGACGCCGGAGCGCTTCCCGCTGCTGCACGTGAAGGATATGGCGAAGGGGGCGAATGGGCAGTTCCACTCGACGGTGATGGGCCGTGGGGTGGTGGATTACCGGCCGATTCTGCGCGCGGCCACCGGCCTCAAGCACTACTTCATCGAGCAGGAGGAGTTCGACATCGACCCCATGGAGGCGCTGCGGATGGATGCTGAGTACATGCGCAAGCTGGAACTGTGATTGCCTTCAAACTCAGGGAGCCTCCGATTAAGTCGATGTTTTGAAAGGGCACGACTTCAGTCGTGCCGCAAACGGCCAATTTAGGGAACCTCTGAAAAACTCTTTGATCCTTATGGTTTCTGAGTGAAGCTGTATTTGGAAGGGGATCACAGATGCAGCAGTTGACCTTGGCTCGGCAGGCGGAGTTTCAGCGGTACACGA
>JBEKDB010000074.1:0-17407 GCA_050014575.1 Occallatibacter sp.
CTTGGATGCAGAACTACCGTCGCCTGGTCACTCGATGGGAATACCGCATCGAAAACTTCCTCGGCTTCGTACAGTTAGCGTGCCTGCTCATGCTCCTCAGACATTTATGAGATGGGTTCTAGTATGAGTCATGGTTTTGGAGTTGCCGCCGCCGCGACAGGCTGCGCGCTCTCAGACTGAGCGGGCTCGTCGATAGTCAGTTGCCGGTCGCCCTTCACGTTGACCAGGACCTGCTGGATTCCGCTGGGCCAGCGGATTTCGATGCGCTGAACGGCCTGCTCCGTGCCCAGCCCAAAGTGCAGCCGCGGATCGCTCGACGAAAGGTAGCCGCTCGCGGTGGTCACAGTTCCCCACTGATCGCCGAGCGCCGTCGATATCTTCACCTGCGCTCCAATCCCATCGCGATTGCTTTTGTGACCTATGAGCCGCAGCGTGATCCAGTGATTCTTTGTCTCGGTCATATTGAGCAGGACGTGCGCCGGTCCGCCGTTTGTCGAGACCACCGCATCGATGCGCCCGTCGTTGTTCAGATCGCCGATGGCCATGCCCCGGCCGACCCAGGCGTCGTGAAATATCTCCGAAGAAACACCCGACACATCCACAAACTTCTTGCCGGTGTTGCGCAACAGCATCATCGGCTCCTTGTAATGCAATTGCGGAGAGATGGTCTCGATCGTGTCCAGGTCGTGTCCTTGCGCAATCAGCAGGTCCTTCCAGCCGTCGTTGTCATAATCGAGGAAGCGCAGGCTCCAACCCGAGTGGAGCATGGTTATAGCGCCCAGTCCCGAGGAGAAAGTCGCGTCATTGAATGTGCCGTCGCCGGCATTCTGATAGAGCGCATAACGCTGGTTGGCCAGGTCGGTAATAACCAGGTCGGGCCAGCCGTCGTTGTTATAGTCGGCAAAGTCCACGCCCATGCCGGCATAGGTCTTTCCCTCCGCATTGACCGCGACACCGCTCTCCAGTCCTACCTCCTCAAAGGTGCCGTCCTTCTTCTGGTGGAAGAGAAATTCCTGCATGGAATCGTTGGAGACGAGCAGATCGATGCGCCCATCCTGATCGTAATCCGCGATGGCTATTCCCAGCGCCTTTGCGGGTTTGTCGAGCCCCAGTTTGTGCGAGACCTCGGTAAAGTGGCCATTGCCGTCGTTGTGATACACAAGCATGGAGATAGGCTGAAAGACATCCGGATGACAATAGAGCCGGTAACCTTCGCGATGCTCGCCGCACCATTGATCGTTCCAGTCCCATTCCACATAACGGTCGACGACCAGGTCGAGCAGGCCGTCGTTGTCTAGATCGACCCAGGCGGCAGAACTCGACCAGCCGCTGCCGCCCACGCCGGCTTTCTCGGTCACGTCGGTGAATGTGCAGTTACCGTTGTTGTGATACAAATGATTGCCGCCGTAGCCGGTAACATACAGGTCTTCGTAGCCGTCGTTGTCGTAGTCGCCGACGGCCACGCCCATTCCATAGCCCACCCCTTGCAACCCCGCTTTCTCAGTGATGTCCTCAAAGGTCCCATCCGCCTTCTGATGGTACAGGCGATTCCAGTATTCGGGGCCGGTCTTCTGGGGGATGAATCCTTTGGGCGTGGGGTCGGAGAAGAGCGCGCCGTTCACAAAAAAGATATCGAGGCGGCCATCGTTGTCGCAATCGAAGAGCGCCACGCCAGAGCCCATGGTCTCGATAAGATACTTTCGCGACGTGTGCGGAGCTTGGTGAACAAACTTGATCCCCGCCTTCTCGGTAATATCGACAAAACGCCCCGGCACGAGCGCAGCGGAATCCTCCAGGGGCGCGCCTGAGGGTGTGGTGGCAGCGGTTTGAGCTTTAGCAGTGACGATCGCAGTCCCAATCGCCAGCAAGACCGCGAGCCAAGCTCTCCGTTGCCGATTTGTCACTCTGCCAGCGAGCATTGACTCAGCCTCTCCATCGTCCAGGCAGGCATCATTCTGTAACTTGGCGCACAACTCCCGCCCATGCGGGATGACACTACAAAGTCCAGTATATTAGGCGATCCAGGCGCGCAGCGCATCGCCGAGCCGGTCGAGAGGGACCGGTTCCGTCTCTTTCGATAGGGTGAATTCCGGCGGCGCGATCACGTAGGCCTGGGAGAGGCTCTCGGCCACGCAGACGCAAACGGTCGAGCTCTGGAATTCCGGGTAACGGTAGGCGGCCAGCCACACGTAGAGCGCCAGCATCTGCGCGTCCGCGGAGCTTCCCGGTAAGTCGTCTACGGCAGGCAGCGGGTTCACCTGGTCCGGGTTGTCGAAGACGGCCACTCCGGTAAAAGGTTTGGGCTTCTGGCGCACTCCGAACTGCGCGGCAAGGAATAATGGCCGGGCGCGGCGAAACGCCTCCGAGGCTCCCCACTCGACGAAGGAGTTACCGAAGATCACGGCTCCGTTCCCGGTCAGATACAGCGAGCGCAGGAACTCCCGTACTGCCGGGTCCGCGGCCACTTCAGCAGGACACCACGGAGTAACATCGATCTGGCGCAGACGGTCGAAGACCGCGTCCGCATCGGCCAGATCCTTGCGCATGGTGTTCATCTCGTGCGAGAAACTCTGCCGGTAGAGATCGAGCCTGCCATAACTCAGCAGGATGGCTCTTGCCGCGGTGGGATCGGAAGGCGCGGGCCCCAATATGGAATCGACCAGACTTCTTCCCGCATCCACCACCCAGGTGTCAGCCTGCGAGGTCTCGGAACGGCTCCGCGCGGCCTGTAGAAGTCCGGTGGAACGTGCCCCTGCCGCGTTGGGGATGCCGTTGAGAAGGAGTTCCAAAGCGCCGTTTCGCTCGCCGGATAGGGCGAGATCGAGTTTCACCGGCCGGCCGATTCCCTGCCACCGGCGCCAAACGCTCTCCGCATCCACGGAAAGAGGCTGGGGAATATCGAGCAAGACCAATCGATTGCGCGGCTTGACCGCGCCAGCGCCGGCTCCCAACGCATGCTGGTCTGCCGCGTCGAAGACCGCCTGCACAGCCCGCCGCCAATCCTGAAAGTACGGCGACCGGGCGAGTTGCGAGGAGTTCAGGATGGTCTGCTCGGTGGTCGAGAACTCCCAGTTCCGCACCCCCATCTTCTCTTCCAGCTCGACCACATCCCGAAAGAGCCCGGCAGACTGCTCCGGGCTCAGGCTTGCTACATAGAGCAGAAGGCGCTCGACAGACTGCCGCTCGTTGGGAAAGAGATAACTCCATTGGTTGAGTTGCTGATTGACGAAGGGAAGAAACGTGAGCGGCAGGCGCTTGAGCAGCCCCTTGCTCAAAGCGTCCTGAAGATTCTCCGGCAACTTATCTTCTGCCCGCATGATTCTTTCCAGCTTTCCGTTGCTGCCGCCCGCGGCCCGCTAACTGCGAAACTCGGCAATCCTCCGACCTTGCGAATCCATCGGCGGGCAGCCGAGCAAGCCCGTGAGGGTGGGACAAAGATCGATGTGGCGAATGGGACGTTCGATAACCTGCGGCTTGTCGACGGCCGCTCCCAGAGTCATCATCCAAGTGTCGCGAGTGGAATCCGTGTTAGCTCGATGATTGAAGAATCCGTTAGTCGATGAGCCGTCTGGATCGCGCCCGAACTCGGGGAGAATCACCATGGTCGTTTTCCCCTTGTAGTCGGGGTTCGCTTCCACCTCCTGCCACAGTTGGTAGGCAAGGCGGTCCGCCGTCTTGAGGCCCGACACGTGCAGCGAATAAGAACCGAAGTGCGCCGCTTCCACGTCGGAAAAGACCACCACCAGCACGCGCGGCGAGAACTTGCGCATGACCTCGCGGCTCATGTGAAATGTGAGTTCGTCGCCGGAGGTCGGTCCGCCGCTGCGCACAAAATTGGCGATGGCGGTCTCGATGCTGCTGCGCACGCGTGGATCGAGCCGGTCGGAAGCGTCGAAGACGTTCCAGCCCAGCCCTTCGTAGTTACTCCCTTCCATGGCGCTCTCCAACTCGGCCTCAACCTTGCTGCGATCCGCCATGTTAGCCGTTCGCCCCTCGCGCAGAGCGCCGACGACAGCCTGAAGCATCAGCTGCTTGGGAAACACCACGTTGGCGCCATATGCCGGCCCATAATTCGAATCCGAGCTGGCGCCAATTAGGCTGGTGAGCGCCTTGTTGCTGGCCACCACCCAGGTGTCGCTGCGATCGACGCCGAGTCCCTTGCGAAACTGCTCAAACAGGGTGGGCGTGGTCGGGGCCAGCTTGCCCCAATCGTCCACGCGCTGCCAGTTGCCAGTGAGAATGCTCGAAATCGCATTGAAGTGTGCGGTTACGCCTTCGTTGCGAGCGTGCTGGTAGAAGAGCGATTTGGGAAGCAAATCCGCCGAGAGGTGCGGAATGTTTACCCGGCCGTCGGGCGAGAACGTCTCGTCGCGGCGCACGCCGCCAATGACGGCCACCACCACCTTGTGGCCTGAACCCGGCCCCGCTTCCCGGCTCTCTTCCGCGCGCGCCTGCGGAAGCATTAGACCGGCTACCAGCAATCCCGCCGCGCGCAGGAACGTCCTCCTGGAGCCGTCCACCATGGATTCAGGACCGGCTGCTAACTCGAAACCCACCTCGGCGGCCGGGCAAAGTCCGTTCTCCATAAGCAAACCTCGTGAGGAACAATTCCCTTGAAGTCCAGCCTCGTTCCGGGACGTCGCATCATGGCTGGATCGATTATATTCGCGGCTCAACCGCTTATCAATGCGGATGAGCCGGGACGCATCCGGCGCCGCCGCCGCGCCGGAATCAAGGCTTGTTCGAAGCCGCGCCCTTGGCCGCGTATATGAATTGCTGCACCTCAGCCCTGGCCTTGTCCTCTTCGGCCATATGTTCTGTCCGGAGCTTCTGATAGATCGCGAACTCCTTCTGCGCCTCGTCTCTTTGCCCGGCGTGAATGTAATCCGTTCCCAGGCGGTAATGGGCGTCGGGAAGATTCGGATTCAGTTCCAGCGCGCGCAGGTATTCGGGAATGGACTTGGCAAATTCATGCTGGTCGGCGTAGAGATTGCCCAGCTGCATGTGGGCTTCAGGAAGTTTTCCATCCAATGCTATCGACTTTTGCAGCAGAGTCTCCACCGCTTGAAGGTCCACGCTCGAGTCTTCAGCTCGCTTTCCCTTCCACAAACTCATCGCGTAGTAATACTGCGCCAGCGCGTTGCCGGGCTGCAGCTGCGCATAGCGCCTGAACCGCTCGATTACCTCTTCCGCTTGGCTTGGAGAATTGTCGTAGGCCCTGGACAGAAAAAGGTAGCATCGGGGATCGGAAGGACTCAGATCGGCCGCGGTTAGCAGCGCCTTAACCGCCTCGTCGTACTTGCCCCGCGCGTAGAGAGCCATTCCCAGCCCGATAACAAGCCGGGGGGAATCCGGGTAGCGGCGGGTAGCTTCCGTGAAGACATCGATGGCAGGTTCGTAAGTCCTATGCAGCAGCAGCTCGGTTCCCCAGTCGAACAGGTTGTCGTCGCTGGGGTCCATGTGAGCAGCGGTCTGAAACTCCTTCACCGCCGCCACGTACTTTCCATCTTTCTCTTCGATCTGGCCCAGCAGGTCATGCAGTTCCCCGGTGTTCTTCGTTCGCAGCAGGGTTTGGATAACTTGCCTTGCCTCGCTAAGCCGCCCGGTTAGAAAATCGGCCATCGCTAAATCGTAGCCATTGTCGTAGGAGGAAGGCTTGATGCGCTGCGCCCGTTCCAGGAGCGGGCGGCCATCCGCAATCTTTCCGGCCTGAATGTAAAACTCGCCGAGGTTGTGGTTGGCGTCGTAGTTTCGCGGTTCCAGTTCGAGCCCCTTGCGGAATTCTTCCCCGGCCATTTCGGAGTTTCCGGCATGGCTGAGGCTCGCGGCCAGATTCTCCCTCGCCGCCGCCGACTTGGGCTTCAGTTGGACCGCTGCATCCAGGTGTTCTATGGCTTTGTCATCTTGCGAGAGCGAAGCATAGACCAGCCCCAAAAGCTCATGGACCTCAAAACTGTCCGGGGCTTGCGGCAAGAGATCCTCGAGCTGGGCGGCTGCCTGCGCGAACCGCCCAGCGTTGTATTGCGCCACCGCAGACTGAAACTGACGGTCCAGCTTCTGCTTCTCGCTGTCCTGGGCTGACGCAAGTGCCGGACAAACCGCAAAGGCGCAAGTTAGCAATGCACAGAGAATTGCCCATCGAAACCCAGGCCTGTTGCTCACTCTCAAACTCTCCGATCACCGCGTGAGCAAAGCGCTACGCAGAAAAGAAAAGCCCCGGAAAGGCGCCCAGTTGGCGTGCCTTTCCGGGGCTTTTCATTCTAACTCAGTAGTACACCTTCAGAGCAAACTGAATCTCTCTCGGATCGTTCGGATTGTCGCGAGTGGATCCAATTTCGCCGAAGGTGTTGCTGGTGTAGTTGGTCGAGCCGCCGATGGAAACGACGCCGTTGCCGCCGAATCCGGGAGCGTTGAAGTTCGGATGGTTGAGGATGTTGAAGAACTCCGCCCGGAACTGCAAGGAGATGCGCTCGTTCATCTGGATGGCCTTGGCCGTCGAGAAGTCCAGACGATGGAATCCCGGCGTCACGGTCTGCCCAGGCTTATCGCCCAGAACGCCGGAGCCGGTCGCAGTTATGCATCCGGCCGGCTGCCCCGGATTGCCCACCTCGCATGGTTGCGAGAAGGCGGCCGGGTTGCCAAACCAGCTCAGAGCTCCGTTCGTGTCCTTGTGCAGTCCAAGCTTCTGGCTCTGCCCAGCGACCTTCACGGCGTTGCAGCCCAATCCGGAGGCCGTCCCGTTGACGCAACCGATATTGAGAGGCTGGCCCCCCTGAAGCGTCGTGATCCAGTTTGCGCTCCATCCTCCAAGCACGGCATTGGTAACCTTGCCTTCATTCAGGTATTTCTTGTCCTTGCCGAATGGAAGCTGATAGCCGCCGCTGAAGTGAAGAACCTGACGGATATCGAAATCGGCCAGGCCGCGATCAAATGAAAGTCCGAGGCCGGGCACGGAAGGCGCGCGGAAACCGCCCGTGCTGCCGCCGTTCAGCAGGTCGCCGGCGTCTGAAAACACCTTCGCCCAGGTGTAGGTGAAAAGGTAATTCAGCCCGCTTGAGAACTGCTGTTCAAGCTTGGTCTGCAAGCCATTGTAATCGCTTGCTCCCACCGTTTCCTGATAACTCATGCCATGCGAGAAATCGGGGAACGGAACGGCGTTTGTCGTGCTGGCGTTGTAGTTCAGTATCTGGCTCACGTTGTTGGTGCCGGTGCCAGCCTGCAGATCCTCGCCGTGGGTCCACACGTACGAGGCCGTCGCGGACAAGGTGTGGTTTATCGAATACTGGAAGGTGAGGTTCCCGCTTAGAGTGCGGGGGGTTTGCCAGTTGAACTGAGCTCCCTCCAGCCCCAATCCCTCGGCGTTCACAATGGCGGGCGTCAATGCCACGCAGGAGAGACCGGCGTCGATGGTTGCGGTTCCGCCCGGGCCTGCCGTCGCGCATCCGGCCCACGGAGTTTGGTAACTGATGGGCGAAACACCCTGCAACCCGTTGGGACTGCCGGCCGGCACCTGGGCGCCGTACGACAGGTTGTAAACAAAGGGATAATTCTCACCGATGTTGGGTGAGTATCCCTGATTCTCAAACGAGTTGAAGAAGATGCCAAACCCGCCGCGCGCCACGAGTTTGGGGGTGACTTGATAAGCGAAGCCTACGCGCGGAGCAAAATTGGCCTTCTGGTTTTGCACCAGTCCCCGCCCGTATTGGTTGGTCATATCGAGCGTGATTCCGTCCTTGGCCAGCAGATCGATAAAGCCGTCGCCGGCAAGGCTCGGAGTGGCAGCCGTCGAAGACAAGGTCCTGATGTCTTTGCCGGTTTTCGGGATCAGGTAGGTCGGGCTGCCGAGGGCGCTTGGAACGAAGTTGGCCTGGCCGCCATTGGTCTCCTGAATCGGCCCGAAGTAGTCCCAACGCAGGCCGAGATTGATGGTCAGCTTGGAGTTCACCTTCCAGTCGTCCTGGAGGTACAGGGCGGTGTAGGTCTTGTAGTCGTACGTGGTGCTGATGTTGGAGGCCTGAATGGAGTCGGAGCCGCCCGAATAGTTCACTCCACCCGCAACGGTCGCGGCTTCCGGAGTCAAGAGGAACTGCGCCCGGCCCAGGTTGCCGCTGGTATACGTGGGAACATCCGCGTAGCTGCCGTTGAAGTCGAAGTTGCCACGCGAATATGCCGGCTGCAGCGTGTCGAACTTGATGAACTGCTGTTCGATGCCCATCTTGAAGCTGTGCTTGCCGTATATCCTCGTAAAGTCGTCGGTGAGCTGGAGGGTCTGGCTGATTTCGTCCGAAGGCAGGAAGCCATTGCTGCCCAAAGTCGCCAGTCCGCCGAAGTCGATCTCGGGAAGGCCGCCGTTTTCAGGTAACTGCTGGATACCCTGGATTCCATACTGCGCCGGAATGCCCATCACGCTGCCTTCGGGGCCGAACCGCGAAGTGTGAAGGTGGTTCAGGCCTACGCGCCCCACGTTGATCGTATTGGGGTTAAATACGTGGGTCCACGCCGCGGCTGTCTGGTTGGAGTGCGCGTTCTGGATGCCTTGCTGGAAGGCGCCGCCATCCGCGATGCCACCGAAGATGCCCGGAATATATTGCGGGTCATCCACATAGCTGAAGCGGTAGAAGACCTGGTCCTTGTCGCTGGGGTTGAAGTCCGCGCGGATGTCGAATGCGTTGCGATGCTCGTACAGGGCGGGACTCACTCCATAATTCGAAAAGAGCGAGCTGACCGCATTGTTGGTCGGCGCCGGGTAGAGTCCCAACAGCGCGACGGCGTTCTGATCCAACCGGGCCTTGGGAATTGTATTCAGATTCGGGCAACTGGAGAGCGTAGGCGTCTTCTGGCTGGCTGCGCAACCAAAGGGATCGCGAACATAGCCGGTCGTCGTTGCCGCGATGCCGCTCACAGGATCGACCACGCCCGCGGTGACGGCCCTGGTTGTTGCTGGATCCATGACTGTGCCTTGCGGAATCGTGCGGCCCAGATCGTCCGTCAGGGCGGTCGAGCTGGCCTGCGCGGAGATCAGGTCGGTGAAATTGGTGAAACCGCTGCTGGACTCCAGCGAGCTCGGTACGGCGCCGGTCGTGGAACTGCCCTGCACGCGCCGCAGGCCTTCATAGTCGCCAAAAACGAAGATCTTGTTCCTGACGATGGGGCCGCCGGCGGAAACGCCGAACTGATTCTGTTCGTAGGATCCCTTGGCGATCTTGTTGTAGTCTTCAAACCAATCCGCGGCATCGAGCACACGGTTGCGGAGGAACTCCCAGGCCGCGCCATGGAAACTATTCGTGCCTGACTTGATGGTGGCGTTGAGAACCGCGCCCGCGGAACGGCCCAGTTCGGCGCTGAAGTCGGCAGTCTGGACCTTGAATTCCTGGATGGCGTCCACTGGCGGCAGAACGATGAAGTTGGTTCCGTTGAGGAAGTCGACGGTGTCGGAGTTGTTGTCAATGCCGTCCAGCAAGTAGTTGTTTTGGGCGGGGCGGAGGCCATTGGCGGAAAATGCACCCGAGGCTGCATTGCCGCGCGTGTCGGCTTGGGGCGTTTGCATGCCCGCGCCAAGCTGGGCAAGGAAGGTAAAGTTACGCCCGTTGAGCGGCAGATCGTTCACGCTCTCCTGGTTGATGACTTGGCCGACCGACGCTTCTTCGGTCTGCATCAGCGGCGGCGCGGTGGTAACCTCGACGGTTTCAGTCGCCGAGCCCAGCTTGAGCTGAACGTTGACCAGCAGGGTCTGCGAAACGTTCACCTCTAGATTCTGTTGGGTGGTCTTGGCGAATCCCTTCGCGGTTACGGACAGGGAATAGTGCCCGATTCTGACCGGCGAGAAGGTATATCCGCCGCTGCCGTTCGTCTTAGTCTGCAGGGTAATATTCTGGTCCGTGTTCAAGAGGGTAACCTGCGCGTTGGCTATAACCGCGCCAGTTGCATCCTGAACTGTTCCTGTGATCGATCCTTCATCCACCTGGCCAAATGCATACTGACTTTGGAGCAGGAGGAAGCAGAAACATGTGAGGGTGATGTAGCCAAACAGTTTGAACCAACTGCCGGCTTTGCGATCAAGGCCCATCCGAATATCCTCCATTTTTGTCTCGGTTGCGTCCGTTTGTCTTTCCGTTATTCTCCGCCGGGGGGTCGTTGCGCCGGGGGAGAAGCCGGCCACTTCGAGCCGCTGCTGCAAGCACTTTACACACGTATCTGTAAACGATTACAGCTCGTGAAAAGCAGACTAGTACTATCGTGCGATATTTGTCAACCAAAAGTTTGAGATGGTAATGAACCGAAAGTTTGAGATCGGCATTGCGGGAGGCGGCTGAGCTCCTCGGCCGGCGAGTGGCACGTTTTGGCTCAGGCCAGATGCGGGCGGCTTGTTGCACACCACGGACTTTACTCGGCATGTAAATGGTTTGGAATCAACGAGAATTCGCCCCTTAGAGAAGCTCTCGGCTGCGAATGGTCCCCTGCGGCGGCTTGACGAGAGCCTGTCCCCGCGCTTTGACCGGGAATCGCGCAATCCGCCGGACGATCCTTTCGGAGTCGGACAGGCTGTGGAAAACTCACCCTGCTGAACGGTCGCAGCCTGTTTAGCTGTCCCGTTCGATACAGATGAGGCCACCTTGCTCACAGGAGTTTTCCACTGCCTGTTTTGCCCCGACCGGCCTTCCGAGTGAGCATTTCCACGGCTTGCAATGCCGCTCCCCTTCATGAGACGTTGCCCCTGAGGCGCGTTGCCGCCAAGTTGGCCTGAGGGGATTTTGGACGCATCTGGCCTTGGTGCTATCCTGCGGACACCTTGCAGGCCCCACGGACCCCCATATATATGTTGCGCGACAACAACGATAGCCGGCTTCTTTCTCGGCGGAGACTTCTCAAGAGCATGGGATTGGCCCCCCTGCTCCTCCGTCCAGCGCCCTTCCTTGGATCCGCGTTCATCTTCGGCCCGAAGAAGGTCTTTCCGAGCCAGAAGCCCGACTTCCCTTTTTCCGATCTTCGCTTGACGCCGCACTATCCGGAAAAATCTCCACTGGCAGATGTGCTGCGGCTGGTCGCTCCTGGTTCGGATGAATACGTGACTGAGAAATACGCCTTTGAAATTGAGGCGATCCTCACCGGATGGAGCCAGGCCCTCAAGGCATCGCTCCGCGATCTTTCAGTCTTGGCCGAGTCGCTGGACCCCGCCATCGAAGCCACTCGGCTGGGCTCAGCCGTGGAGACCCCGATGCGTTCCGGGTACGGGATTGACATCGTAAGAAGACGGTTTGCCGCCGGAGTGGTTCCGGGCCGCGAGCGGTTTCTTAAGGAGATTCAGGGCTGGCTGGGGAAGGCCTCACGGGTGGAAACCGCGGAATTCGAGATCTATGGCATCGATGTAACTGCTAGCGCCCCGCTGTCGGTTCGCCTGGAGATTCGTTATGACCTTGTCGCCGGCCGGAGTAATGACCAGCGCGAGGAGCGGGTTGGTTCCTGGCGCATGGAGTGGGGTCGCGATGAATCGGGAGCGTGGAAGGCGCGGCGATTGGAGGCCAGCGAAGAAACGCTGAGCGTTGCGCAGGGGCCAGTGTTTATCGACGTGACCCGCCAGGCGCTGGGCGGAGCGGAATCGTACTCGAAGCAGATGCTCCGCGGCGCCGACTATTGGCGCACGGTCCTGGATGGCGCTATCGGCGTTGACGTTTACTCGAACAATGGCGTGGCGGCGGGCGACTTCGACAATGACGGCTTCGACGATTTCTATGTCTGCCAGCCGGCCGGACTGCCCAACCGGCTCTACCGCAATGGTGGCGACGGTACGTTTGAAGATGTGACCGAGAAGGCCGGCGTTGGCGTACTCGACAATACCGCCTGCGCGTTGTTCGCCGACTTTCGGAACATGGGCCGCCAGGATCTTCTTGTGGTCTGTGGCACCGGTCCTCTCCTCTTCCTCAATCAAGGAGACGGAACCTTCCAAATCAAGCGCGACGCCTTCAAGTTTGCACAGCCTGCGCAGGGAACCTTCACTCATGCCGCCGTAGCCGACTACGATCGTGACGGGCGTCTCGATATTTACTTCTGCACCTATATGTATTATCTGGGCCTGGACCAGTATCACTATCCGATTCCCTATTACGATGCGCGCAACGGTCCGCCGAATTGCCTCTTCCACAACGAAGGGAACGCGACTTTTGTTGAGGCGACCGAAACAACGGGAATGAACGCGGATAACAATCGCTACAGTTTTGCTTGCGCCTGGGGCGACACTAACTCCAGCGGGTTGCCAGACCTGTTTGTGGCCAACGATTTTGGCAGCTCTCAGCTTTACCGCAACAACGGCGATGGAACCTTCAAGGTTGTCTCGCGCGAGGCCCGCGTTGAGGACGTAGGCGCCGGGATGAGCTGCTGCTGGTGCGATTTCGATAACGACGGGCATCAGGATGTTTATGTCCCCAGCATGTGGGAGGCGGCCGGGCAGAGGGTTTCATCTCAGAAGCAGTTTCACGAGAATGCCCCGGAAAGCATCCGCGAGCTCTACCGGCGGCACGCCCGGGGCAATGCGCTCTATAGAAATCAGGGAGACGGGAGCTTTCAAAACATCGGCAGGCAAGCCGGGGTCGAGATGGGCCGTTGGAGCTGGTCCTCGGATTTCTGGGATTTCGATCATGACGGTTACTCGGACCTGTATGTCGCCAATGGGTATCTTTCAGGGCTGGATCGGAATGACCTGGCAAGCTTCTTCTGGCGGCAGGTGGTAGCCAAATCGTCTGAAGATGCAACAGGCGCGCTGGCTTACGAGCATGGATGGAATGCCATCAACGAATTGGTCCGGTCGGATAACACCTGGCACGGCTACGCGAGAAATGTCATGTTTGCGAACAACCGCGACGGAACGTTTTCAGAGGTTTCCGGTTCTGTGGGGTTGGACTTTCCCGAGGACTGCCGCACCTTTGTTCTCGCCGACCTGGACCATGACGGACGGTTGGAGGTCATCCTCAAGAGCAGGAATGCCCCGCAACTGCGCATCCTGCACAACGGGATGAAGGATATTGGCAACTCGATCGCGTTCCGGCTGCGAGGGCATAAGAGCAATCGCGATGCTATAGGAACGGCAGTTACAGTCGCAGCCGGGACGCTCCGCCAAACCAAGTATTTGCAGGCGGGTTCGGGCTTTTTAGCCCAGCACTCCAAAGAGCTGTTCTTTGGAGTTGGCAAGCCGGAAGGAACCATTCGCGCCGCCATCCGCTGGCCAAGCGGGCTCACTCAGGACTTTGAAGGTCTGCCGGCAAACCACCGGATCGAAATCGAGGAGGGCTCCGCGGCATTTGCGGCCAAGCCTTTTGCGCCGCCGGCGCCGGCCTATGCGCAGCCAGGTCCGCCGTCGGAGCTGGAACCCTTGCCCGCTCAGGCTGACACATGGCTCATCGACCCCTTGAAGGCGCCGGAGTTTTCCCTGCCCGATCTCGACGGAAAGACGCAAGAGCTCCAGTCGTTTCAGGGTCACTTTGTGCTTCTTACTTTCTGGGCGGCCGCGGCGCAGCCCAGCTTCGACCAGTTGCGGCTCCTCGATAGGCTTAGGCCTGCGTTTGCCGCAAGCCATCTGCAAATCCTGGCCTTGAATGTCGATGAGGAGAAAGATATTCAGGCGGCAAAGTCGTTCGTCGCGCAAGCGGAGCTTTCCTTTCCAGTTCTTTTTGTCACGGAAGATACAGCTGGCATCTATAACATCATCTACCGTCACCTCTTCGACCGCCGCAGGGATCTCGGCATCCCCACGTCCTTCCTGCTGGACAGAGATGGCATGATCGTCAAGGTCTATCAGGGGCAACTAGATACACAGCGCCTGCTGGACGATGTGAAGTCTGTTCCAGCCACGCCGGCCAATCGCATGAAGCGAGCGATCCCCTTCGCCGGAGAGCTTTACCAAAGCGCATTCGCGCGCAACGATTTTACTTACGGCGTGGCCCTCTTCCAGCAAGGATACCTGGAGCAGGCGCGGGAGTCCTTTGAACAAGTGGTGGCCGCCAAGCCCGAAGATCCGGACGCATATTACAACCTGGGCACTCTCAACCTGAGAAGAAACGACTTCGCGGAGGCGCGCCGCTATCTTGAACGGACTTTGAAGCTCCGTCCCAATTATCCTGAAGCGTGGAACAATCTCGGAATGATGGCTGCCCAGGAAGGCCGCCCCGAGGAAGCTATCCAGGACTTCCAACAGTCGCTTCAGCTAAGGCCAAGGTATGCCATCGCACTTCTGAACTTGGGCAACGTCTATCGCCGGCAGCGCGATTTTGGGAAGGCCGGAGAGAGCTTGAGTCATGCGCTGGAGATCCAGCCCGACGATCCTGAGATCAACTACAGCCTTGGAATGCTCTACGCCCAGCAAAGCCAGTTGGAGCGCGCTTCGGAGTATCTGCGGAAAGCGATCGACCTGCGTCCGGACTATCCCGAAGCATTGAACAATCTTGGTGTTCTATTCGTTCGGGAGCAGGATTACTCGAAGGCGGAGGAGCAGTTCATGGCCGCCATGCGCGTCGCTCCGAACTTCGATCAGTCCTATATCAATCTCGCTCGTCTCTACGCGATGCGCGACGACAAGGAGAAAGCCCGGGAAGTGCTTCGGGAGTTGTTGCGCCTCCAACCGCAAAATCCGGGCGCCATGCAGGCCCTGGAGATGTTACAATGATCGCCTCGATGGGCGCTCGAAAGGTATGAGCGATGGGCATTCGCGCCCCATTTCAAAACACGATCGGAGCCATTATGACGTGGTTGCGCTTGGGTAGTATTCTCACTCTGTCGATCTCTCTTCTTGCTTGCCAGGCGGGCGCGGCCCAGCAGCACGGCTCAAAAGAACCCGCTAACTTTCAGCAGGTGGAAGCGCTGGTTCAGCAAGGCCGTCTCGATGAGGCCAGGACTCAGATGCTCGTCGAGCTCCAGCGGAATCCTGCGAGCGTGGACGGCTATAACTTGCTGGGAATTATCGACAGCGACTTACAAGACTACCCGGACGCCCTTGCGGCGTTCCAGAAAGCCTTGCAACTTGCTCCCAACTCGACGAAAACTCACAACAACCTGGGAAACATGTACATAGCTCAGAAGAGAATGGATCTGGCGGAGAGAGAGTTTCGGACTGTCCTCCGCCTTGATCCGGCCAATCGCGATGGAAACTACAACCTGGGCGTGCTTCTTATGGCAAAGGGATCGCCTGCCGCGGCCATTCCGTACTTTGAGCGGGTGCGTCCGGCCAATCTCCCCACGCGCTTCAACATCATCCGCGCTTACCTGCAGAGCAAGCGCGCCGCGGAAGCGCTACGCATGGCGGCGGCGGTTTCCGTTCAGAACAAGAACGACGTCCAGGTGCATTTCTCGCTTGGCGTATTGCTGGCGTCCGAGAAGCAATACAAGCCAGCCCAGCTCGAACTGGAAAAGGCCGATGCGTTGCAGCCCGGAACATTCGAGATTCTTTATAACCTTGGAGAGGACCTTCTTCGCAACGGCGAATACTCCCAGGCGGAACTCGAATTGGCCAGAACTTTGAAACTTAAGCCTGAGTCGCCGGAGACTCTCTATCTGCTGGCGCAGGCATACACGAAGGAATCGCGGCCTTTGGATGCCCTGGATCTGCTGATCCGCGCGCGCAAGTTAGCGCCGGACAATGTGGATATTCTCTTTCTGATGGCCCAGGTCGGCATCTCCCGGCACTATTACGAGGATGCGATACCGCTTTTGGAATCCGGCCTTCAGATCGCCCCGCAGCGCTCCGATCTCCGTTTTGCTTTGGGCGAGAGTCATTACATGTCGGGCAAGGTCGACCAGGCCATCGAAGAGTTCAGGAAGCTGATCGATGCAGAGCCGTCGGCGCGCTCTTACCTTTTTCTGGGCCTCTCCTATACGCATCTTGGAAGGTTCGACGAAGCGAAACAGTCTTTTCAGAGTGGGCTCAAGCTCGATCCTCGCAATAGCGCCTGTTTGTTCAACCTGGGTTATATCGCGGAGCGGCAGGGAGATTCCGCGGGCGCGGCGGCTATATTCCAGAAGGTACTTCTAGCGAATCCTAACTTTCCCGACGCTCTTCTGGAACAGGCCAAACTCCGCATCGAGGGCAAGAGATTCGCGGAGGCGGCGGAACTGCTGAGGAGATATGTTCGCGTCAGCCCCAGCCCGGCCACCGGATACTATCAGCTGGCAATGGCGGAGAGAAGCCTGCACCAGACGGCAGCAGCCGATCGGGATCTGCAACTGTTTCAAACGCTCTCAAAGAATGTTACTGTAAGTTCCAATCCCTACGAGCATGTTTTCGAATACCTGGATAGCCGTTCGAAACTCGATCCCGGCGTCCGCGATCAACAGGATCTGGCCGGACTCATCGATGAGGCCGGCAAGCATCCCGATCAGCCGGAGGTTCAATACCTGCTGGCCGAGGCTTATCTGAAGGCCGGGAAGGTCGATGAGGCTAGAAGCACTATCGCGCAGCTCGACACGATAACTGCAGGCGGTTACCGGATGCAGGCGGGAGTGGGCGTATTGCTGGCCAGTTACCATTTGTACGACGATGCTATACAGCATTTCCAGGCGGCGCTCAAGATGAACCCCGGCTCGGACGAAATTAGGTTCGACCTCGCGAACGCCTACTTCCGCAAGCGTCTTTATTCCGAGGCGCTGGATATTGCCGGACAGGTTTCAGAGGAAGGCCGGAAAGACGATGCCTACCTCGCCCTGCTTGGAGATATTTACGCGCATCAGGGCGACACCGCCCGCGCCGAGGAGATTCTCCGCGGCGCCATCATCCGCAATCCGGACAACGATCAGGACTACCTCTCCCTGGCTCTGCTTCAGTTTCGCGCGGGTAACATCGCGGATGCGAAGCAGACGCTCTTGAAAGGTCAGGCACGCATCCCCGGCTCCGGAAAGATTATCTGGGGATTGGGACTTGCTTTAGCTTTGGAAGGAAACACCGCAAAAGCCGCCGAGCAGTTCGAGCGTGCGGTGGATATGCTACCGGAATGGCCCGGCGCATATTCGACCCTGGGTGTCTTCTACTTTCAAACGGGACAGATCGCCAAGGCCAGGGAGGTGCTGGACCGCTTCAAGAACAGCAACGCAGGCGGCCTGGACATAAGCCGGATTGAACAGGTTCTAGCGCAGGCGCCGGAGACTGCCCCGGCCGGCAATGAGCCCATGCCCATGGCTAACAGGAAGCAATTGCTTCAGTTGGCCCTGGCCCTCGCGGATAGAACTCTGTAAGACGATCCGGCATTTCCAAAGTGGAAACGCGCGTTTTGAGCGGAGAAGAATTCCCTCGGGGTCACTCAGGACTGTAGAACCCATCTCATAAACATTTTGTTGTTGGAATTCTGCGAAACTGGAGGTGCTCAAGGCGTCTCTGCGGAATGCGATGGCAGGCCGTTGGGAACTGACAGACGAACAATGGGAATTGGTT
>JBEKDB010000075.1:0-23973 GCA_050014575.1 Occallatibacter sp.
CGGTCAGCATCGGAGCGCCACGTGGCATCTGCGCTTCCTCCTGCCACTTTATCGCTCGCTGCCAACTCAAACGCCAAGTACCTATCTTGATCCCGAATCAGGTTATGAAACAGCTTCTAGCAACCGTTGCTGCAAATCCCACGTCCGATATCCCACGCTAGGTCTCTGACCGTATAGAGATGTATCTTATCAATCACTTTTCTAGCGGCCGGAAGGGCCGCATCGTGGGGACATGCAAAGCTGTCATCGTGTGCATGTCCCGTTGGGGAGGAAGGATCGGCGGCAGCTTTCCCGGATGCTGATGAAGGGGCGTGATTCGGCGCGCGTGTTGAGGCGCGCTTCGATTCTGCGCCGCCTGCTCACCGCATTGCTATGGCGCGGGCGGCACGGCCTTGAACACCTGCTGCATTGGTCCCAGTGGCGAAGACGACATCGATTCCGGGCTATGCGCTGCCACTATCGAAAGCGCGGATCGCCGCTGCCCGCGCCCTATCTGCAACTGTAGTATTAGAAGCTATTTTATAAACCGGTATTGAAAGGGCACGGCCTCAGCCGTGCCGCAAACTGAGGAAATTCCGGCTCACGGGAAGTGCTTGTTTAGAGTTGCCTCATCGCTTTCTCGCCTGGGTCTCTTTGGGCGTGGCAAAGGTCACTTTTGCAGGGTCGCCGAAGGTCACCGCGGCTTCAACCTCTTCTTTGCGGGTTCCCCGCCGCACCTGATTCTGCTTGAGCGCGATCGTGCCGTTGGCGATCTCGGCCTCCGCGGTCCAGTGATCGAAGCGGGCGAGCGCGGGAGGAACGGCCGCCGCTGCCGGCAAACCGGCAGAGGATTCGGCCAGATCGCTTCCACGCGCGGCTCCACGCGCGCCTCCCAGCAAACTAACCGCCCCATACCGCCAATCGAAGCGCAGCGTCCCCTTCGCCGAATTGGCCAGATCCTTGTCCGTAAAGCCGGACAGGTCGATCTTGCCCTCGGCATCGAAAGCGCCGCCGGAGCAGCGAAGCCCCAGCAACTGGCAGACGGCCGCTGGGTTGAGCTTCTCGAACTTGCCTTCCAGCGCATAGCTGGGCTTTCCCCGATCGGCAGCGGCGGCGCGGAGTGTGCCGGAGCCATGCACGCGCCCCCCGAGTAAGCCGGCATCGAGAGCGGTGATCTCAGCACCGGCTGGAAGGACGCTCAGTGTCGCGGAAGCATCGCGCAGCGTGACCGGGCCCAGGATGAGGGAATCGGCCTCCACGGCGCCCTCAAGCCGCGGCCAGGCCGGCACTGACGATGGCCGCAGACGGGCGATCAGCGTGGAGAGCAGCGTGCCCGGCTCATGCGCTCCCAGAATCGCCCCCTGAAGGGAGCTTGCATCCAGGTCGCCGAAGCGCACCTGGAAATGCGGCAGGCAGGGCGGGTTCGCGTCGCAGCCCGCGGGCAGACTCAGGCTCGCCGTTCCCTTCACGGGCCCGTAAGAGAAAACCACTGGGTCCCAGCGCATTCCGCCGTCGCCAACGTGCAGCGTGGCCTGGGCAATCTGCACGTGATTGGCCAGATAATCGGCCCTCCAGTTGGCGTTGTGCAGCGTCACGGTCCCGCTCAGACGGTCAGCGCTCGGTTCGGGGGATTCATTCGCGGGCGGCGGGAGAGCCGCAAGACTCTCGGGATTCGCGGGCGCGCTCGAAGCGGCGACGGCGAGCGGAAGGCTGCTAAACGGAATCCTCTGGGCCGGCGCCCACGGTCCCGCGGCGCTCAACTCCACAGCCACGGGGTCGCCGGCCAGCGCGTCCAGAGCAGAGGCCCCCGGCACACCGGCAACGCGCGCCAGCTCCCTTGCCCTGGCGATGCTGGCCTGGCCGCGCATCGTCACGTGATAGCCGGAAAGCGTCAGCCGGGCCGTGACCGTGAGTGGAGCGGCTCCGCCGGCGGGAATCGCCACGGTTGCCGAAAGCGCCGCGGCCCCAATCGGGATCTGGGCTGGCGACTGGGCCTTGATGGGAGATCGATGCTGGCTTGACGGTTCGCCCTGCTTGACCGAAACCGGCTCCAATACCAGCTTGGGCACTTGGATGGGCGTGCTGAGCCCGTCTTCGCTCAATTGAAAACCATCCACAGTCAGACTGCCGGTAAGCGGCCCTTGTTCAGCCGGGTGGGCCTTGCTGGGCCGCAACCTGCCGGGCTTCGCAACTCCGGGGGCATTTTCCGGTGCGCTGCCCTCAGCCAAGACTGCCGCGTAGGCAATCTTGCCGCTGATCGTTCCACCTGCCTCCAGACCTGGGACAAGGCTGCTGCGGACAGTGCGCAGTGCATCGAGGCCGGCTGCCACCGGAATCCGGTCAAGCTCGACGGAGAAACGCGCCGGGCCGCCCCCACCCGGCAGATCCCCCGCCAGTCGGATGCGGCCATCGCCGAGCGGGGAGTCGCAGACCAGAGAATCGAGCGCGCGCTCGGAGAAGTGGTAAACGAAACCGCAGTTGGCGTCGAAGTCCATCGGCGCGGCGGGGGCAAACTCGGCGCGGTGAACGCCCGTGGCGCGCAGCCGGGTCTTGATTTGGGCCGCATCCGCAGTGCCGTCGAGATGCAATTCGCCGGTCATGTCACCACGCCAGCCGGGGTCGGAGCCGATCACCAGCCGCGCGAGTTGGCCCAGTTGCGCGTCCCGCCACTGTAAGTCGAGATGCACCGGCATCTGCCTCAGTTCCGCTGCCCGGCGCACCCGTGCTTCCAGGCGCACCTCGCCCGTGTCGGCCAGGTCCAGGCTCAAGTCGGTTCGGGCCGGTTGGCCGCGTAGCCGGAGCCGCCAGTCGCCGGGCTCCTCCTGCCAGAAGGAGAGGTCGGCCGAAACCAGCGAGAACGGCAGCTTCTCCACGCCGTTCTTGATGTTGATGCGGGAGTTGGTTGCCTCTAGGTAGGGCAGTGGAGTCTTTCGCTGAGCGCCGGACCCCGCGCCGTCCAGCTCGCTCCCGGCGCGCGCCGCCGCGGTGCGGAACAGCGAATCCAGATTCCAGCGGCCATCCCCGGTGCGCACCAGGTTGAGGCTGGCCTCGTCCACGCTGATCGTGCCGATCTCCAGCCGCCCCCGCCACAATGAGAGCAACCGGACGTACGCGGTGACCGCGTTGGCGTGCAAGACCGGCTCGGCGCCATAGGCCGGATCTTCGTCGACGGTCAGGTCGGTGAGCACGAAGGCCGGTCGCGGCAACAGGCGCAGCTCCACGGAGGAGAGGCGCACCGGTCTGCCCAGCGATGCGGCCATCAGGCGCGTGATGCGGCTCTTGTAGCTGTTCACGCTGATCCACGGCGGCACAATCAGCGCCGCCAAGGCGACAGCCAGCAGCGCCAGGGCCAGCCACAGCCGCCCGCGTTTTCGTTGCCGGCCTTGCGCGTCCTTGGTCATGGAAGTTAGTTATCAGTTGACAGTTATCAGTTGTCAGTTGTCAGTCGCGATGTGACTCGACTGAAAACTGATAACTGATAACTGACATCTGTAGTTCAGCGCACCGGGTGCAGCGTCCGCTTCCAGCGCGTATCGCTGAAGAAGTGCAGCGCCACATGGCCCATCCAGGCCAGGTTGTTACCGATCCCGGTCTGCTCCAACTGCTCCTCGGAGCTCTTGAACGACCAGTAGTTGAACAACGGCCGGCCCACGATGTTCTCCCTGGGCACAAAACCCCAAAAGCGCGAATCGGCGCTGTTATGCCGGTTATCGCCCATCATGAAGTACTTTCCCGGTGGAACCACCAGATCCCCGTCTTCGATGTTGGTGGGAAAATCGACGGCCCAGGCCTCGGGGATGAGATTGCCAGGTTCGGGATCAGGCGGAACAGAGGGAAACTCGTCGAGAAAATCTGCATGGTTCTCCGGCGTTGTCGGCTGCGCGTACGGTTGGTTCTGCGCCACGCCGTTGAGGATGACAATGCCGTCGCGCAGACGGATATGGTCGCCGGGAACGCCGACCAGCCGCTTTACCAGAGTGAGATACTCGGGTCTTCCGTCCACATCGTCCGTGACAGGCTTGATAAAGACGACGATATCGCCGCGCTTCGGCTCGCGATAGCGAACCAGCGGCATCCACCTGGCCGGCGGAGCGAGCGTGATGCGGTCCACCAGCAGGTGGTCGCCCACCAGCAGCGTGTCTTGCATCGATCCCGAGGGAATGACGTAGTTCTGCCCCAGAAAGGTGAGCATGAACAGGCCCACGACCAGCACCGAGCAGATGCTGGCGACGGCCTCGTAAGGCGTCTCTTCCACACTTTCTTCAGCGGGAGCGGGGATAGGCTCGGTTTCGGACGGCGTCTGGGGGGGCGAGGTTTTCTTCTTCGTCATCCTGTCGCTCTTTTTCGGTAGTCAGTTGTCAGTGGCCAGCGGTTAGCGATCCAGGGCCTTACTGACCACTGTCTGCTGTTCACCGACAATCATCTTCTAGTGAACCACACGGAAGATGCGCTTCCAGCGCGCAAATCCCGTCAGCATCGCCGAGAGCTGCCTGTCGTGTCCGAGTCTATCATCCGCGGCCTGTTGCACATCCGTGGTGGAAGGGCGGGCAACCGAGAAGTAGATAACCAGAGGCCGGGCCACGATATCGTCGCGGGGCACAAAGCCCCAGAAGCGAGAGTCCGTGCTGTGGTTGCGGTTGTCGCCGAGCACAAAATACTCACCCTCGGGAACCACCAGCTCCCCGTCGCGGGTAAGGCTCTGCATCTGCTTCCACCACACCGGATCGACCGTGGGATCGGTATACACCTTGGCGGGAAAGTCGTCGCGGAAGGGATTGAGCGGGGCGGGCTCGAAGGCCGCGTAAGGCTCGTCCAGAGCTTGGCCGTTCACCGTCACCAGTCCATTCTCGATGCGCAGCCGGTCGCCGGGGATACCCACCACACGTTTGACCAGATACGGGGGCTGCGGGTGGTGGAAGACGACGATGTCTCTGCGCGCAACCTCGCGATAGGGCAGGAGCCACCGGCTCAGGCGGCCGGCGGGCGCATAAATCTGCTTGTTTACCAGCAGAAAATCTCCTACCAGCAGGGTGCGCTCCATGCTCTCCGAGGGGATGAGGTAGGGTTGGAGGACAAAGGAGTTCAGAAACAGCGCCACCACCACCAGCGACATCAGCGTAGCGAATGCCTCAGGCACGGTGGGCAGATGATGGCGCAATTGCGCGAGCGGCCGCTCGGATGAGCCGGGGGATGGGACGGACTCCAAACCGGGTTGTCCAGGAGTGCTCATGGTTCGGCCTGCTCTCTTTCTTTAGCGCTGGCCGCCAGGGCGCCGGTCTTGGCCGCGGCTGCCGCCAGACGGCCCAAGGCCCGCCGCGCCGCATCCTGCTCCGCCTGCTTCTTGGTGCTTCCCGTGCCGCGAGCCAGCGGCTTGCCCGGCTCTCCTTCTTCGGCCTTGAGCCGGACCTCGACCAGAAAGCGCTTCCTGTGGCCGGGACCACTTTCACTCTTGAGGCGATACACCGGCGATCCGGCCCGCGCCGCCTGCAGTTGCTCCTGGAGCGCCGATTTATAGTTGCCCAGCGCGGCCCCGGAACGCAACTCTTCGGCCAACTGCTCGGCTGCCTCACCCATCACCCAGCGGCGGGCAAAAGATCTCACCGGCTCCAGGCCGCCGTCCAGGAAGAGCGCGGCCATCACTGCCTCCATGGTATTGGAAAGCACGGTGCTCCTGCGCCTGAGGCCGCCGCGGTCCTCGCCCCGGCTGACGCGCAGGTGGACTCCCAAGCCGATCGCCGCGGCCACCTCCGCCATGTGCTGCCGGCTCACCAACTGCGCGCGAACACGGGTCAGTTCGCCCTCGTGCCACTCCGGATGCGACGCGAACAGCGCCTCGCCGACCACCAGCCCCAGCACCGCGTCGCCCAGAAACTCCAATCGCTCATTGTCCGCCGCGCCGGCGGCCGCTTCGTGCCCGCTCTCAAGCGCATGCTCGTTGGCCGCCAGTTCGTTTGCCAGCGAACGATGGGTCAGGGCGCGCACCAACAGCTCCGGTCTGGCAAAGCCATGCCCGAGCGCCGCTTCCAGATCGGCCAGAACTGCTTCCACTCGCCCCTCGATCAGTTTGATTTCTCCTCACTTGCTAGACTTCACACTGGAACCTGAAGGCGCATGCGCCCGATCACTGCGGCTTCGCGGTCCCAGTCTGCGCGGCGGAGCCGCCTTCAGGCTTCGCCGCTCCCGGATTGGCCCCGGCCGGTTTACTTGCGCCGCCGGGAGCGTCGTCGTCCGCATCCTCGTCGCAACTGTGGCCCCTGACGGAATAGGCTGTCTTGACGCCGCGCTCGGCGGCCAGCCGCGTATCTTGCTGGCCATCGCGCGCCGCCAGCGCCGCCGTGTACTCGGCAACCGCCTGGTCGCGCTTGCAGTCCAGGTCCAGCATCCGGCCCAGATAAATGTGCGACCAGGCCAGCAGACGCGGCTCCTTGCTGGTGGCCAGCGTCTTCTGGAAGCCGTCGATCGCATCCTCGGGATGGCCGGTCAGGATGGCCGCCCGAGCCAGGATGAAGTTGGCGCGCGCGCCTTCGGCCACCGACTCCAGCGTATCGGCTCGCACCACGAGCGCCTGGCGCGCAAGGGAGCTGGCCGTGGCGACATCCCCGCTAGACAGCCGCGCCTCGGCCAAATCCAGCCCGGTCAACTTGCGCGGCTTGCTGCGCCCCAGCACCTCCGCATCCGCCTCCTTGTCAAACTCGATATTGCGGGCGCGATGCACCTGCTGATCCACATCCATGCTGTAGACCATCTCCCCGATGGTGTCTTGCAGACTGGCCGGGTCCTTCTCGAACTGAATCAGTTGCTCGTAAAAATACTGGGTAAGCACGAATCCTTGGGTCATGTCGTGGCGCACGGTGGCCCAGCGGACGGCGTCCACCTTCTGCTGGTAGATCTGCCGTTCATGCTCATAGCGCGGCAACTCCGACCGGTCAACACCCGGCGGAATCTTATACTCCGGAATGCCGGTGTCCATGGTCCGCGCCTCGATGGCCTTGATCAGGCATTCGACGGTCAACGCCACCGTGTCGGAGCGGTAGCGAAACTCCAGTGGCGCCTCCCGTATCTCCTTGAGAACCGGCACCGTGCGGTCAACGGCGCTGGAGTGCGAGAAGAGCAGCGGCTCGATCAAGTAATGCAGGTAGGTGTGGCGCACGTCGCCCATGCGGATCTGCCCATTCACCGGAGAAACCACCACTACGTAGTCTGTTCCGTAGATGCGGGCATTCACCGCTCGCGGCGAGAACATCGGCTCGATAACGACCAGGAACCGCCGCCCTTCGTAGGTCGAGGCCGGCATCTTGAGATAGAGGTTGGTCCCCACGATCATCTTCGACAGCGGATCGTGGAGCTGATCGGCTTCTTCGTCGTAGATGCGGTGGACCGCCAGCCAGATCCCGTGCAGGTCCACGGCCGCCACAAAATCCTTGAGCAAAGGCACAATCTCCGCCACCTGCGTCGAGTCGGGCGGCATCTCGGTCAGGTCATCTGGAATCTCCACCTCCGGCGGCGGCGTCAAATACAGCGACAAGGAGATGTACTGCGAAATATCCCGCTCCGTGCCCGTCATGCGGTGCTGGGCGATGAAGAGGCAGACTTTGTCTCTCTTGCCACGGGCGTCCTCGCTCTTGCTCAACGCCTGGTCGATCTCGTCGCGAACCCGCCTCCGCACCGGCTCGCTCTCGTCCAGGCCATCGTCATAGCCGCAGGCATTCAGCGCCGCGGCCATCAGGAAGACCGGCTCCGAACTGATGAGCGAAACGGTCGGGCCGGCCGGATCGACGAGCGACGGCGCCTTCTCCCGCAGCGCGGGCTGCGAAGACGAACTCTGATTCTGGCTCGGACTGCCGCCGGAGGATTGAGCCCGGGCCAGTGCGAAAGTCAAACCCGCCGACAGGCACAAAACAGCGGCCGAAAGGACGGAAACAGATGGAAATGTACGAAAGGTCATTAGGAACCCTGCCTGCAAGTCTAGTTAGACGCGCGGGCAGGGTCAAACGGGAGGGTGGGGGGCGAAACAACGCACTTACGCATTCCAAGGTGGAAAGGGGAAGGGCCACAGGACAAATTGCGCTGGCCGGGAAAGCGATCAACCCCTATTCCCTACTCCCTCGTCCTCACTCCGCTCCCAGTTCGCTGACGATGGCGACGGAGGCCGATGCGCCGATGCGGTTGGCGCCGGCTTCAAGCAGGGCGCGGACCTGGGCCAGGGTGCGGATGCCGCCGGAGGCCTTGACGCCGCATCGGGCGCCGGCCACGCCGCGGAGCAGGGCCACGTCGGCGGGGGTTGCGCCGCCGGAGGCGAATCCGGTGGAAGTCTTGAGGAAGTCGGCGCCGGCCTGGATGGCGATCTCGGCGGCGCGGAGCTTCTCCGGTATGGTGAGCAGGGCCGTTTCAAGAATGACCTTGAGCAGCGCGCCGTTACGATGAGCGACCGCGGCGGCGGCTTGAATGGCGTGATGGACGGCGTGGTAATTGCCGTCCTTGAGCTGGCCGATGGGGATGACCATGTCCAGTTCGCGCGCTCCCAGGCGGGTGAGGGCAGCCGCCTCCTGGCGCAGGGTGGAGACCAGCGACGCGCCCAGCGGAAAGCCGATGACCACGCCCACGGGGATGCCGGTCCCGGAAAGGACGGCGACCGCTGCTGAGGTCCAGATGGGGTTGACCATGGCGCAGGCGAAGCGGTAACGGACGGCCTCGGCGCAGAGGTTCTCGACCTGCTCGCGCGTGGCGTCGGGCTTGAGCAGGGTATGGTCGATGACGGCGGCCAGCGCTTGGCAACTGGAGAGCGCGCGGGCGGCGAAGGCGGCGGAATCGAAGCTGCCGTTGTCGAATTCGAGGTCGGTTTCCAAAAGGGTTGTGGGTGCAGCCAAGGGCCATGCTCCTTGCCCGGGGAACGCCGCGGCGAACGGCGGCTCAACGGGCAGCTTACGGGAGATGAGTATAGAGCCTCGCGCGGCTGGGGACAAATTGGCTGTAAGACAATCGGATCGTCAAACGCAGGTCCTTCGACTCCCTTCGCTGCGCTACGGTCGCTCAGGATGACAACGTTGTCTGATGAGTGATCGATTGAACCGTCACGCTCAGATCGCGCGATTACAAATCTAGCTGGAGTAGTCGGCGTTGATGTGGATGTAGCCGTGGGTGAGGTCGGTGGTCCAGAAGACACATGCGCCTGTGCCCTGGTGAAGCTGGATGGCGATGGAAAACTCGCGCTGCGCGATATAGGAGTGAGCGGCGGCCTCGTCGAACTCCGCGGCGCGGCCGCCGTCGCGGCAGATAGGCAGGTCTCCGAAGTGAATATCGATGCGGCCGGGATCGATCCGCGCGCCGGAGTAGCCGATGGCGGCGGCAAGGCGTCCCCAGTTGGGATCGCAGCCCGCCCAGGCGGTCTTGACGAGGGGCGAGTGAGCGATGGCCTTGGCGACTTTGAGGGCGTCGGCGTCGTTGGCCGCGCCTTCGATGCGCAGCTCGACGACATGGGTGATGCCTTCGCCATCGGCGACCACCTGACGGGCCAGCGAGGCGCAGACCTGGGTCAGAGCGGCGGCGAACGGGGCGCAGTCCGGGCCGATGGAGACACCGCTGGAGCCGGAGGCGAGCAGCAGGACGGTGTCGTTGGTGGAGGTGTCGCCATCTACGGAGATGCGGTTGAAGCTGACCTCGACGGCCTGGCGCAGGTAGCCGTCCAGCGCGGCGGGCTCGACGGCGGCGTCGGTGAGCACATAGACGAGCATGGTGGCGTGGGGAATGAGCTGCGGGTGAATCATGCCGGCGCCTTTGCAGAAGGCGGCGATGCGGACTTCCTTTCCGTCGATTTCCAGGCGCGCGAAGGCGGTTTTTTCGACGGTGTCGGTGGTGAGGATGGCCTGGGCCGCCTGCCGGAATTGGTCGAACTCCGAGCCCAGCGACGCGGCCAGAGCCGGCAAGACGGCGATCAGCTTTTCGGCGGGCAGCGGGACGCCGATGATGCCGGTGGAGGAGGGAAAGACCTGCTCGGGTGGGCAGTCGAAGAGCCGGGCGGCGGCGGCGCAGGTGGCGCGGGCGGCGGCCAAGCCGGCTTCTCCAGCGGCGCAGTTGGCGTTGCCGGCGTTGATGGCGGCCACGCGGACGCGGCAGCCCGTGGCGCGCAGATTCTCCTTGTCAACGACGATGGGCGCGGCGATGACCAGGTTCGCAGTGAAGGAGGCAGCGGCGCTGGCCGGCGCATCGGCCACGATGAGGGCGAAGTCGGTGCGGCCGCTCTTTTTCAATCCGGCTTTGACAGCGCCAAAGCGGAAGCCGCGGGGTATAACGTACTGGGAGAATCCGTTGGAATCGGCGTCGGTCATGGGCATGGAAGTCAACCCATTTAATCTAGCAGGTGGATGGGAGTGGGATGGCGGAGAACGTTGCGCACGGGGGCGAGATTGCCGGGGACGGCCAGTTCCTTGAGCTGCGGCAGGTGAACGTGGCGCGCGGGGAGCGGGTGGTGCTGCACGATATCAACCTGACCATCCGCGCCGGGGAGCACGTGGCGATACTGGGGCCGAACGGATGCGGCAAGTCCACGCTGATTCTGGCCATGACCTGCCAGATCTACCCCATCGTTCAGCCGGGGATGGTGGTGCGGATCTTTGGCCGGGAGCGCTGGGACTTGACCGAATTGCGCAGGCGCTTCGGCGTGGTGGCGGCGGGGTTGCTGGGTGAGCTGCCGGGAGAGCGGACGGCCGTGACTACGGGCCTCGACGCGGTGATCGCGGGATTCTTTTCGGCCTCGACGCTGTGGCCCAATCTGCGCGTGACCGGCGAGATGCGGGAGCGGGCGGTGGAGGCGCTGGAGCGGATGGAGGCGCTCGACCTGGCGGAGCGGCTGGTGGGCGAAATGTCCGCCGGAGAGAAGCGGCGGATTCTGATTGCGCGGGCGCTCGTGCACCGGCCCCGGCAACTGCTGCTGGACGAGCCCTCGAATGCGCTGGACCTGGCGGCGCAACGCGAGTTGCGCGAAACGCTGCGGCGGCTGGCTCGGGAGGGAACCGGCCTGGTGCTGGTGACGCATCATCTGGGCGATATTCTGCCCGAGATCGAGCGCGTGATTCTGATGCGTGGCGGGCGGATCGTGGGCGATGGGCCGCGCCGGGAACTGCTGACCGAGGCCAGGCTGAGCGAGCTGTTCCAGGTTCCGGTGCGGATTGGGCGGGACGAGGAATGGCTGCATAGCTGGTGATAACAGAGATCAGAGATCAGGGATCAGGGGTCAGAAATCAGGCGCGGACCTTTGACCCATCGGCGAACAGATCGTCGATCGCGAATAAGTTGGCCACTGGTCGCTAAATCGGTACACGGTGCGCCGACTGCGAATAGACTGATCTCTGATCTCTGATCCCTGATCTCTGAACCGCAGGTGCTCATGAAGCGCCGAGCCAAGCCAAAACGCCGCAACTGGATTCTCCGCGCCGCGCTGCTACTGCTGCTGGCGCTGGTGGTGAGCGTTCTTGGCTGGTGCCGCTGGGTCTACTGGCAGATCGAGAGCTACGCCGGCCAGGACCAGGCTGCCCAGGGCGGCCAGTCCATTCAGGCGGTTCGGTCGGACGCCATCGGCGTCTTCGGCGCGGCCGAGTACGACGGCCGGCCCTCGCCGGTCTACCGCGCCCGCCTGGACCACGCCCTCACTCTCTACCATCACGGCATCGCTCCGCTCATCATCACGCTGGGCGGCAACGGCGGCGACCAGTACAACGAGGGCGCGGTGGGCCGCGAGTACCTGATGGCCATGGGCGTCCCCGAAGAGGCGATTATCGCCGAGACCGAGAGCCGCAATACCGAGGAATCCGCCCGCCGCATCGCCGTCATCGCCCGCGCCAACGGCCTGCGCCGCCTGGTGATCGTCAGCGACGGCACGCATCTCTTCCGCATCCACGAGATTTGCGCCGCCGACGGCCTCGACGTGCTCACCTCGCCCAGGCCCCATGTGGCCGTCGAAGGCGGTTCCCAGGACTTCGAGCGCATCGCCCATGAAATCCTCAGCTACACGGCCTGGCGGATGCACCTGCATTGAAGCGGCGCTGGGGGAAGCGCCGGGCAAGCCGATCTTCAAGGGCGATTCCGTCTTCTACGGCGCGCAAAACGAGCGCATCAATTGGGACGGTCGCCGGAGGCTGAGCGGCGGCGAAAGCGATCGTCGACCGGCTGGCGGCCCTGAAAGCCTTGCTCGGCGGTATGCCAATGCTCGATGGCGGGCTCGCCCATGCGCCAGCAGAGCAGCACCACCTCGTCGTCGAGGCGGCAGGGGAAATCCAGCAGCCCGGCTTCGAGGTCCTTCACCTGCACGCCGATGGAATCCATCTCGGCAATGCACTCGCGCACGCGCAGCAGGTGGGCCTCCATCTCGGCGCGCTGCTTGGACACCATGCTCACGTCCACCCTCATGCCGCCGGAGAGATAAATGCGCCGTATCAGCTCGGAGAGGCCGGACCCGACCTCCTCGGCCGACTCCTTGCCTTCGATGGCGCGCTTCAGCAGCGACTCCAGCACCGGGAGCAGAGACTGCGCTTCTTCGAGAGTGAAGGTCTTCATAGCTGCGTCCTGGATACAGGATACGACGGTTTTCAGTTTTCGGAGATCAGAGATCAGAGATCAGGGGTCAGGTTATGCCGCCCATCCTGATCGCTGTTGCGCAACAGGATGGGCAGACGTTGGAGCATAAAAGCGTGACCGCGCACGAACATGGGAACTGACCCCTGATCTCTGACCCCTGGCTTTTCACACTTCCAGCATCCGGTCCAGCGCCACGCGCGCCCAGCGCTTCACGTTCGGGCGCACCTGGATGCGATTGACGACGCGCCCCTCGACCAGGTTTTCAAGCGCCCAGGCCAGGTGGTGCGGGCTGATGCGGTACATGGTGGTGCACAGGCAGCCGGTATCGTCCAGGGTAATGATGCGCTTGCCCTCGGCGGCAAAGCGGCGGGCCATGCGGTTGACGAGGTGAATCTCAGTGCCGACGGCGAAGATGGAGCCCGCCGGCGCCTGATCGACCAGGGCGATGAGCCGCTCGGTCGAGCCTAGAGCGTCGGCCTTCTGGCAGACCTCCCAGCGGCACTCGGGATGAACGATGACCTGGATGCCGGGATACTTGGCGCGCACCTGGTCGACGTGGCTGGGCAGGAAGCGCTGATGGACGGCGCAGTGGCCCTTCCAGAGCAGGACGCGGCTGGCGGTGAGACGGTCCTTAGTCTGCCCTCCTTGCAGCCCCCACGGATCCCAGACCGCCATCTCCTCCAGCGGAATGCCCATGGCGTAGCCGGTGTTGCGGCCCAGGTGCTGATCGGGCAAGAACAGGATCCGTTTACCGCGCGCGAAGGCCCATTCGAAGGCGGCGCGGGCATTCGACGAGGTGCAGACCAGGCCGCCGCGCTCGCCGCAGAAGGCCTTGATGGCGGCGGCGGAGTTCATGTAAGTCAGGGGTATGGTCTCGCCGGCAATCCCGAGGCGCTCAAGCGCCTCCCAGCAGGCTTCGACCTGGGAGATATCGGCCATATCGGCCATGGAGCAGCCGGCGTTCAGGTCGGGCAGGATGACCTGCTGGCCCGCGCGGCCGAGCACGTCCGCGCTCTCGGCCATGAAGTGGACGCCGCAGAAAACAATGTACTTGGCGTCGGTTTCGGCGGCGATCCGGGAGAGCTTGTAGCTGTCGCCGGTGGCGTCGGCGAAGCGGATCACTTCGTCGCGCTGGTAGTGGTGGCCGAGCAGGAGCGTGGTCGCGCCCAGCTTGGCGCGAGCTTCCGCAATGCGGGCATCCATCGAGTGGTCGGGGAGCGCCAGGTAGTCTTCAAGGCTGCAGTTGCTGCCAGTCGCCGCGGCGACCGCCATGGGATCGTCAAGGACCAGGTTCACCGTATTCCGCCTTCAGTCCAACTCGCCCCTCGATTGCTTTGGCGGGGCAGCGGACGGGGATGTTGAAAGCTAACGTGGTCTGCAGTGGATGCGCTGACTGTTCCTGAGCCAGCCGGCGTTGACGCCAGCCGATTGCCGCTCGAGGAAAGCCCCCACCCACGGGGGTGTTGCAGCCCTTTCACAATTTAGACGCAGCCCAAAGCCAGAGGTTGCTGAAATGCAAACCGGCAGGAACCGCTTCCTTTGCACTCTAGTGTAACGCAGGCGTAACAGTTGGTTCAGATAACTTGCCGTAGATGGGCGAAGAAATCACGGTGGGCTTTAGCCCCTGCACACAGCATTGGCTGGCAATCGGCAAAGGGGAGATGGGGAGATTGGCAGGGGCTAAAGCCCTTATTGTCTAATGCTTCCGTGGTGGCCCGACTGAAGTCGAGCCCTGATTACAAAGCCAACCGTGAATAGCGATCAGGGGATTAAGATAGGTTTGCCCTGCCGCCTGAGCGGAAGCTGGCCCAAAATGCGGCCCCGGTCTGGAGCCGCAATTCCGCGCCGACGATGCAGCGCAGTTGCTTACCGGCCTTCGCCTTTTTGAAGGGAAGCCTGCAATTCGAGCACCTGCAACTGAACCTGTTTGACTTCTTTCAAAAGCTTCACCTGGTTCCGATAGATGAATTGCTGCAGGCCGTTGAGGATGGAAAGAAAAAATAGGACGCCCGCCATAACATCACAGGTGATCGTTGTAGTCTTGGTGAGTTTTAGGCCCCAGGTTGAATTGGCATTTGGGCCCCAGATTGAATTGGCGAACAAAAGAAGGGCAACCGCACAGAGGGCAATTAGCTGGTTCGTCCAATACTCTGTGGCGAGCGCCTTCTCGTGCTTCGCCAGCAACGACGCCGTCTCCTCCCGGAAGGCTGCTATATTCTCCGGCTGAGGCAAGCGCCCCAGCAAACGGTCCCGCAAACTGCTACTTTCCTGTTCCATAACCACCTCCACTCAGGATGTCCTTCATGGCTCGTTTTGCGTAATGGATGCGGGATTTGACCGTGCCTTCACTGCATCCCACAACCGTTGCGATCTCCGCCAGGGACAGATCCTCAAGAAAATGCAGGACCAGAACCTCGCGATGCTTGATACCGATCCGACTCAATGCACTATGGATGGCGGCGGCGTCTTCCGCGACAAACGATGGTTCCGCTGCCTCCTCGAACTCCTCAAACTGAACCTTCTCGGTCTGCTCCCGCGAATAGTTCTTGCGGATGCGATCCACCGCGATGCCGTGCGTGATGGAGTACAGCCACGACCGCAGCGTGCCGGGGTCTTTCAGCTTGCGGATGCCGCGGAAGGCTCTGATCCACACTTCCTGAAGAACGTCGAGCGCGCTGTCCGGATTGCCGGTCAGACTGGTCGCGTAGTAGAGCAGCGGCCGCTCCATCACCGCAATCAGATCCTCGAAGGCCTTCGCTTCGCCGCTCTGGCAGCGGAGCGCGAGCCACTCGTACCGGATTCGATCTTCGCCATCCATGTGCATTCGTTACCTAAGTCGAAGGAAGAGGGCTCACGGTTCAATCTACTCGAATGAATTCGCATCCGGCGAAAACATCGCCATGCGGACTAGCCGGCGGCGCCCGTTTGTGAGTGGCTTGCGCGGGCAGGTATCATGAACCTTCATGGTCACACCGCCGACAATCGAACTCGCCACCGTGGGATGGGCCGACTCGCTGATCCTGATGGTGCTGGCGCTGGTGGTCTTCGGGCCGCGGCGGCTGCCGCAGATTGCCCGCCAGATGGGCAAGCTGATGTACGAGTTCCGCAAGGCCTCGAACGACTTCAAGTTCCAGATGGAAGAGGAGTTGCGCGCGGCCGAGGAGGCCGACCGGCGCAAGGCGGAAGAGGCACGGCTGCGGGCGTTGGCGCTGGCCGCGCCGGCACAACCGGCGGCAGATGCGGATTCGCAGGTCTCAGAAGCGAATCCTCACCCTGGCGACGAAGACCTGTCGCCGGGGACCCCGGGACCTGGAGCACCCACTCCGGCCTCAGCCGGCCCAACCTCAAACGGCGGGAGCGCTCTATTACTCCCGGCGGCGGCCGAAAGTTCCTCCTGGGAAGAGGGCGCTTACCCTTCGCTGATAGCGCCCGCCGCCGAAACCCCTGCCGGCGAGATTTATCCCCGCTTTCAGCCGCCCTCGACCGGCGAGCAGGTGCCGGCGGCACGGCCTTGGAGCCTGGAGGAGGAGCTTGCAAAGGTCTCCGATGCTGCGGAAGGCAACGGGACTGTCCCCGCTGCCCAGCCGGAGACGATTGCCGCTACTGAAGAACAAGCACCTGCGGCCGTGAAAGCAGGCCCAGCGGATGAGACTGCCTCCGCAATGGAGCAAGCCAGCCATGGTTGATCCCGCGGACGCGATCGGCAAGGCGCGGGCGGCGGTGAGCCAGCGCGCGGAGCTCCCCGGCATGAGCCTGATGGAGCATCTGGAGGAGTTGCGCCGCCGCATCGTTCATTCGGCCATCTACCTTGCGGTGGGCTTCTTCGCGGCCTGGGCCTTTCATGACCGGCTCGTCGGCTTCATCCAGGCGCCACTGGTCAAGATCGGCAAGAACCTAGTCTTTACGCACCCCATGGATCCTTTGAACCTGGATCTGCAGGTTTCGCTGCTCGGCGGAGCGATTCTGGCCTCGCCCTTCATCCTCTTCCAGGTCTGGCTGTTCATTGCTCCGGGGCTTTATCAGAAGGAACGGCGGTTTGTGATTCCCTTCATGGCGGCCACGGTGGGCCTGTTTCTGGCAGGCGCCGCCTTCGGCTACTTTTATGTGCTGCCTTCGGCGATCCAGATACTGATCGTGGGCTTCGGGCACAACTTCACCCCCATGGTCACGATCGACGACTACAGTACCTTCTTTCTCTCGATCATCCTCGGCCTGGGCATCAGCTTTGAAATGCCGATACTCATCTTTTTTCTGGCGCTTTTTGGCATCGTCAGCCCGCGCTTTCTGTGGAGAAACATCCGCTACGCGATTCTGGCGGTCTTCATTGTGGCAGCGGTCATCTGCCCCAGCCCCGACCCATGGACCATGTGCATCTACGCCGTCCCCATGCTGGCGCTTTATCTGATTGGCATCGGCGTGGCCTGGTGGGTGCATCCTTCACGCCGCCGGGCCAGGGAAGCCAAGGAGGCCGCAAAGTGATCCTTTCTTCTTCCTCATTTTGCAGGGTGTCCCAGGTCTCGTCATTAAGACCTTGGAGAATGCCGGGTGGGAATCCACAACTCTCGACCAGGATTCCGTTCAGGATTCCGTTCGTTCAGGGCGCTTTGGCTGGACTGCTTTTTTTTGCCCCTCTGGCCGCCCCCGCTCAGCCGCATTTCAACGGCGCGCGCGCCCTGGAGTACGCCCGCCAGTTTGTGGCTATCGGCCCGCGCTGGCCCACCAGCCCTGGGCACGCCAAGGCCGAGGAGTTCCTGCGCAGCCAGTTCAAGCGCGACCAGCTTGAAGAAGATGCCTTCACGGCCGATACGCCCATCGGGCCCGTCGCCATGCGCAACTTCATCGTCCGCTTCCCTGGCAAGAAGGACGGCGTCATTGTGCTGGCCACGCATTACGAAACCAATTACTGGCTGCGGAATATCAATTTTGTGGGCGCCAACGACGGCGGCTCGACGACCGGCCTGCTGTTGGCCATCGGCGACCAGTTGCGCGCGAAGATCGCAGGCGGAAAGAAGCTGGACGGCTACTCGGTCTGGCTGGTCTTCGACGACGGCGAAGAGTCGATTCAACCCACCTGGACCACCTCCGACTCCCTCTACGGCACTCGCCACCTGGCTGCAAAATGGGGTCGCGACGGCACCCTGGGCAAGATCAAGGCTTTCATTCTGGCCGACATGATCGGCGACAAGGATCTCGACATCCAGCGCGAAAGCCGCTCCGCCGACTGGCTGGTCGCGTTGATGACGAAGGCCGCGAACAAGTTCGGCTACGGCCACCATTTCTTTCAGACCGAGGAGCAGGTCGAAGACGATCACCTGCCCTTTGTCCAGCGCGGCGTGCCCTCGATCGACGTGATCGACCTGGACTACGGCCCCAACAACAGCTACCACCACACCACCCAGGACACCATGGACAAGATCAGCGCCCGCAGCCTGACCATCGACGGCGATGTGTTTCTGGAGACGATCCGGCTGATCGATGCGCGGTGAAGGCAGGGGTCAGAGATCAGGGATCAGAGAATGGGAGAAGCGAATAGGCGTGTGGCGGAAGCGATTTGCTAGCTCAAGCGACGCCGTTGATCAGCAGGTTTGAAAACCTCTGCGTGAAGGGGTCGTAGAAAGCCTGCCAAAAGCATTTTCCCCCGTCGGTTGCGAATTGAAGGTGATGGCGCCATTCATCTGAATAGTCCACTCCGATCCCACAGGAAGCATTCACGAAAATCAGCTTCTTCCCGGATTGCACAATCGGCAGGTATTGGCGGAAATACTCATTGGGGTGGTCGATGCGCCTGCCCGGACCCGGTCCATTTTCTTTCAAGTCGGAGATTTGCGGCAGGTTGGCTTCCATGATTTTGAGATCGACTTCGCTGGGCTGCCAACTTTGTACTGGTATCTCCGGATTCACCAAATAGTTCTTGACGTAGGCAGCCGTTTCGCTCCCTGGAAGAAGAATATGATCAGGCTTAGACATCTGCAGACGTTCTGTGACCTGGTCCTTTGTCGGAAGGGGAGTGATACGGAGAAGCCGCAGCCCTACCGCTCCCGCGATGAACACAAGGGCGATGAACACGAGGGAACCTGCAACCACCCAATTCCGAGCGCGCATGGTGATTCCTCCGTTCGCCGCTGATTGCAACTATTGTCGCGCAACCGCCCGCCGCTGACCAATCCTCGCCCGGCTGCCCTCTGATCTCTGATCCCTGTTCCCTGATCCCTGATCTCTGTTCCGTTACAATCGAATCAACATGATTCGTTTCTCAACCGCCGGCGAGTCCCACGGAGAAGCTCTCATCGCACTCGTCTCCGGTCTGCCCGCCGGCGTGCCCGTCGATCTCGACTTTGTGAACCGCGAGCTTTGGCGGCGCCAGCAGGGCTATGGGCGCGGCGGGCGCATGAAGATTGAGTCCGACAAGGCCCACATCCTCTCCGGTGTGCGCCACGGCAAGACCATCGGCTCGCCCATCGCCATCGAGATCGCCAACCGCGACTGGAAGAACTGGGAAGAGAAGCTGCCCGTGGAAGCCGGCGACCCCGCCAGGCACCAGGCGGTCGCCTCGCCGCGGCCCGGCCACGCCGACCTGGCCGGCGCCCTCAAGTACAACTTCCCCGAAGCCCGCTACGTGCTGGAGCGCGCCTCGGCTCGCGAGTCCACCGCCCGCGTGGCCGCCGGAGCCTTTGCCAAGCTGATGCTGCGCACGCTGGGCATCGAGGTTGCTAGCCACGTCATCCGCGTGGGCCGCGTGGAGCTTGACCGCGCGGCTGCGTGGGATGAGATCGCCGCCGTCGCCGCTAAGGATGAAATCCTGCTCAGTTGCGTCGATCCCGCCACCGAAGCCCGCATGAAAGAAGAGGTCGAGGAGGTCTCGCGCACCGGCGATACCGTGGGCGGCGTCTTTGAGGTGGTGGTCCACGGTGTTCCCGCCGGCTTGGGCACCTATGCCAATTGGGACGAGCGCCTCGACGGCCTGCTTGCCTGGGCAGTGATGAGCCTCCAGGCTGTCAAAGCCGTGGAGATCGGACGCGGGGTCACGGCTGCCGAGTCCTTCGGCTCCGCCGTCCACGATCCCATCCAGTACGCCGCGGAGGCCAACGCCCGTCCCACCCGCTTCACCCGGCCACAGAACAACGCCGGCGGCATCGAGGGCGGCGTCTCGAACGGCGAAGACATTGTGGTCCGCGGATACCTGAAGCCCATCTCCACGCTGCGCCGGCCGCTGGAATCGGTGCGCTTCGACACCCGCGAGGCAACCACCGCAAGCTACGAGCGCAGCGACATTTGCGTGGTGCCCGCCGCCGGCGTGGCCGCCGAGGCCATGGTCGCCCTCACCGTTGCGGACCTGGCCCAGCGGAAGTTCGGCGGCGACTCGGCGCTGGAAATGAAACGAAATTTCGACGGATACATCGAACAGATACGGAGCTATTGACGCACAGAGATGATTCTCAAGATTCTCAAGTATCCCGAGCCGGTGCTTTCGCAGCCCGGCGAGCCGGTTAGCGAATTCGACGACGCACTGCGCAAGCTGGCCGCCGATATGTTCGAGACCACCTACGACTCGAAGGGCATAGGCCTGGCCGCGCCGCAGGTGGGCGTGTCGAAGCGCCTTACCGTGATCGACCTGAGCATGGGCAAGGATCCCAAAGACAGGCTGGTTCTGGTCAATCCCGAAATCATCTTCCGCGAGGGCAAGGTCTACGAGGAGGAGGGCTGCCTCAGCTTTCCCGACATCCGCGAGAAGGTGGTCCGCGCCGCCAAGGTCCGCATCCGCGCCCAGGATGAGAACGGCAAGTGGTTCGAGATGGATGCCGACGACCTGCTCTCGCGCTGCTTCCAGCATGAGATCGACCACGTGGACGGCATGTTATTCATCTTCCGCATGAGCGCCCTCAAGCGCGACCTGAACCTGCGCAAGATTCGCAAGATGCAGCGCGAAGGCAAGTGGTAAGGCCGTGAAGCTCGTCTTTTGCGGCACGCCCAGCTTCGCCGTTCCCACTCTCGAAGCCTTGCTTGCGGCGGGCCATGAGATCGCGCTGGCCGTCTCGCAGCCCGACCGCCCCGTGGGCCGCATTCAACAGCTCGCCGCTCCGCCGGTCAAGCAAGCCGCGCTGGCCGCAGGGCTGCCCGTTGCTCAGCCGGAGAAGATTCGAGACAACCCCGAGTTCCGCGCCCGGCTCGAAGCCATCGTTCCCGATGCCATCGTCGTCGTGGCTTACGGGCGCATCCTTCCGCCCTGGATGCTGACTCTGCCGCGCCGCGGCTGCATCAACCTGCACGGGTCTCTCCTTCCCAGGTACCGCGGCGCCGCGCCCATCCAGTGGGCGGTGGCCAATGGCGATGCCTTCACGGGCAACACCACCATGCTCCTTGAAGAAGGCCTCGACACCGGCCCCATTCTCCTCCAGCAGACGGTCGAGATCGCTCCCGAGCAGACCGCCGTGGAGTTGTTCGACGCGCTTGCCAAGACCGGCGCGCCGCTGATGGTTGAAACCCTGGCTGGCCTCGCCGCCAAAACCATCCACCCGAGCCCGCAGAATCACAGTTTCGCTACCTTCGCCCCGCTTCTCGACCGCGAAGACGGCCGCATGGACTTTGCCGGCCGCACCGCCCACGAACTGAAGAATCGCTGGCGGGGCTTTCAACCCTGGCCGGGCGCCTTCACCACGCTCGACGGCAAAAAGCTCATCGTTCATCGCCTGGAAGTCGCCGCTGCGCCGGACCTCGCTACGTCGGGCCCGGCGGAACCCGGCCAGATTCGTGTCGAGAACCATCGCCTCCTGGTCCGCTGTGCCGGAAATACCTGGCTGGAACTCCTCGAAGTGCAACTCGAAGGCAAGAGGCGGCTTGCGGCAGCGGAATTCCTGCGCGGAAGCCCGCTCGCTCCCGGTGCACGGCTCGGAGCGCCGGTCCGGTGACCGCTGCCCGGCAATCCGGCGCCGGCGAGGTCGCGCCGAAGAATCGCCAGGCGGAAATCTCTCCGGCCCGCAAGGCGGCCTTCAACGTCCTTTTGGCGGTGGAGCGCGGACCCTCCCACTCCGACGATCTGCTTCGGGGCAGGGCCGTCAACGCGCTCTCCGCACCGGATCGCAACCTGGCCACGGCGCTGGTCCTCGGCGTACTGCGCTGGCGGATTCGGCTCGACCACCAACTGCAAACGCTGCTCAAGCGGCCCAACGGCAAGCTCGATCCGGAGATTCGGATTGCCCTGCGACTGGGTGCCTTCCAGATTCTGCGCATGAACCGCATTCCCGCCTGCGCCGCCATCGACGAGAGCGTCGAACTGGCCAAGCAAGCCGGGCACCGTTTCGCCTCCGGCATGGTCAACGCAGTGCTGCGCAAGCTCGGGGCTTTGGAGACTCCTGGAAAGCCTAAAGGTTTGAAGGGTACGGGCTTCAGCCCGTACACCAATCATGCAGAATCAACGCGGGCTTTAGCCCCTGAGGACGGTCTTCCAGAACAAACCCCCGCCGAGATCGCTCTGGCTTACGCCCACCCCGCCTGGATGGTCGAGCGCTGGGCCGGCTTCTATGGCTTTGAGGTTGCCCGCGCCCTCTGCCGCCACGGGCAGAGCCAGCCCTCGCTCACCCTGCGCATCGACAACCCCGCGGTCGAAGACGAACTTGCCGCTTCCGGCATCCACCTCCAACTCGGCGAACTGCTCACCGCCGCCCGCACAGTCGTCTCCGGCGACCTGACTGCCAGCGCGGCCTTTCGCGAAGGCCGCTTGCGCCTCCAGGATGAGGGATCGCAGTTGATCGCCGAACTGGCCGGCTGTGCCGATGCGAGTTCCAATCAAAATGGAAAGAGCGTCCTCGACGCCTGCGCCGCTCCCGGCAACAAGACCCTGATCCTGGCCGAGCGCAACCCCACGGCCCGCATTCTCGCCTGCGAGTCCAGTTCCCAGCGCTTCGAGCCGTTGCGCCAGCGCCTTGCCCCGCTTGGCGACCGGGTCGAATGCCGTCTCATTGACTCGACCGCCCTCGCCGACGACTCCGCCTTCGACCTCGCCCTGGTGGACGCGCCGTGCAGCGGCACCGGCACGCTCGGCCGCAACCCGGAGATCCGCCACCGGCTTCAGCTCGAAGATCTGCCGCGGCATGCCGTGCGCCAGCGCGCACTTCTGCTGGCGACCCTTCGCGCCGTCCGCCCCGGCGGCCGCGTCGTCTATTCCACCTGCTCGATGGAACCCGAAGAGAACGAGCAGGTCGTCGCCGGGGCGCTCGCCGAAACCCCCAGCGCCCGCCAGGTTTCGCTGGAACCCCTCATTCAGGATTTGCTCGACCAATCCATCCTCACCCCCGTCGGGGCCGACCGTCTCAAAACCGCACTCACGCCCGAAGGCGCGCTTCGTCTGCTTCCCGGCGCCCTGCCCACCGACGGCTTCTTCGTCTGTCTGCTTGAGCGCGTGGCTCGATAAAGCGAAGTCGAAGGCCGTCAGCTCAAGCTGACCGACTCGTCCAGTCGCCCGCGCAGATGGAACTGGAGGGCGTTGGCGCACAACTCGTGAAGGTCGATTGACGAGCCTCGCCGCGAAAGCTGCCACATTTTGGGAATCCATGGAAGGCGCGCTCGATGCTATGAGCCAGGCCCTGGAGCCTTGAACCTGCTCGCTTTCACCCGGCCCACTCCGCGCAGCAGGGCCTTGACGGGCCAGCGGCCTTCCGCGACAGGGAAGAATATATCGCCAGCGCGGCGGGCCTCGGGGCGGTAGTACCAGCGCTTGAGCAGTGCAAGGTGGCCCTGACGGATGGTCGGCGATGGAGCTTGGTTCGGCTCCGCCAGCGACGCCAGCGCAGCCTCCATGCGGGCTTCGAGCAGGCCGCGGGGAAGCTTTGCCGGCGCGGCGGTTTCAGCTTCGGGCAGGGCCTCGGGCAGGGCGGCATCGGGAGGCGGAGCGGCGTCGGAAGGCGCGAGCTCTTGGATGGGCTCGATCGCCGCCGAATCGGCAACGAGCGAACCCGGCCCCGGCTGCTCATTCTGGATCCTCATTCCGACCGTCGAGAACGCAGCCGGTCCGCGCAACCGGCCGTTCTCGAAGAGAAAGACGGCGACCTCGTCCGGATTTGCCGAAACTTGCAGAATCACCGCGCGAAGCTGGCTGAGCGGGCGGACCAGCTCAGGAGCCAGGGCGCGGACCGCTTCCACCCGCTGTACCTGGGTGTGAATCGTCGCGGCGGATTCGAATTCGAGGTTGGCGGAGGCCTGCTCGCGCTCACTGCGTAGCGTAACCAGGCGGCTTTCGCCGCGGGTGGAGAGAAACTGCTCAACCGCCGCTGCCTCCTCGCCGTAGCGCGCGTCCGTACAGCCCCGATAGCAGGGCGCGAGGCACATCTTCATCTCGGAGTAGACGCAGCCGGGGTGGCTGGGGTCGGGGTTCAGGTCGTCCGTGCAGCGGCGCAGCAGAAACAGCTTGAGCGCCTCCTCGGCAAAGCG
>JBEKDB010000076.1:0-17106 GCA_050014575.1 Occallatibacter sp.
TGTACCGCTGAAACTCCGCCTGCCGAGCCAAGGTCAACTGCTGCATCTGTGATCCCCTTCCAAATACAGCTTCACTCAGAAACCATAAGGATCAAAGAGTTTTTCAGAGGTTCCTTAGAGGTCTGGGCGCGTGTGTACCTGGGCAGCAACTGGAGCAGCTCGGTGACGATCAAGAGAGGCCACGAACTGATCACCGGCGGACCGTATAGTCTGGTACGCCACCCAATTTATACCGGACTGTTGACCGGGTTTCTAGGTGCGGCGATCGCCATCGCACGGGTTAGCGGCTTGGTGGCATTTGCTCTGGTCTTCGCTCTCTTTTGGTTCAAGCTGCGGCTTGAGGAGCGATGGATGCGCATACAGTTCGGCGAGGTTTACGCGCAATACGCGCAGCGAGTGCCTGCACTTGTGCCGCTGCTGCCCAAGATATCCTAACCGAAGAAGATTATTGAATGCCTAAATCGGCGAGCACCTTGGGCTTGGCTTCGTCCACGGCCAACAGGTTATGGCAGGTCGCGCAATCCTGAGGGATACTGGCGCCGTCCTTGGCCGCGTGGTCGCCGTCGTGGCAGCGGAAGCAGCCCGGATAACTCATGTGGCCGATGTGGTTGGGATGCGTGCCCCAGGTCACCTTCATGAAGGGAAAGACATTCTGGCTGTAAATCGTCGCCAGTTCGTCGCCGGCGGAGTTGACGAGCGCGGCCTTTGCCGGCAGCACTTCGGGATGCTGGGTGCGATAGAACTCCGCAAGCTGCTCCGGAATCTTCGCGCGCGCCTCGGCCTCGCTGGCGTAGGTGGCCTTGAGCAGCTCCAGGCCCTCCTTGTGGACCCAGGGCAGATCGGGGCTGACTCCGCCCTCGGCCATGGCCCGGTTGAGCGCGTCTTCCGGGGTGAGGAAGGTGTGTGCGGCGCGGTTGTGGCAATCGATGCAATCCATCAGCCGGCGTTCGCCCTGGGGCGTGGCGCCGCCCGTGGCCGATGCGGCAAAGACGGTTTCCGAGCCGTCCGCATTCTGCTTTTGCACCCAGGGAATGGTGGTGCGCGTCGGGTCGGTGGCGATGTACTCGATGTGGCCCAAATGCACGCCGTGAATGCCGGTCAGGTGCGAGAGTCCGTCGAGCCCGCCCAGGTGCAACACCAGCACCGTCTGCGTCTCGGTGTTCTTCTCGTCGTCGGCAAAGGTGGACTTGACCAGCAGCTTTTCGCCCACAAACCGGGCCGGGGTGTGGCAGCCCTCGCAAATATACCGCGCCGGCCGCAGACTCTCCACCGGCGAAGGAATCGGCGTGGGATAGCGATCGAAGGAGACCTCCAGAAGTTGCTTGGTGCCGTTCACCTTGGCGGCAAAGTAGGAGGACGCGCCCGAGCCGATGTGGCATTCCACGCAGGCCACATGGGAGTGTGCGGAGATCTTGTAGGCCGTGTACTCGGGATGCATCACGTGGCAGGACTGGCCGCAAAACTGCGGCGAATCCATGTAGGCCGAACCGCGGTAGCTGGCCATGGCCACCACCAGCAGGTTGACGATGGTGGCCACAAAAACAATATCCAGGCCGTGACGGAAGATCCGGTCGTTGAGATCGATCTTGGGGAATTCGGCCGGGATTTGGCCGGCCTTCTGAAGCTTTTTGCGGCGGGCAAACAGGCCCACCGGGATGAGCAGTAGCCCGGCGATAAACAGAGACGGCAGAAGCAGGAAGAAGATGATGCCGAGATAGGGGTTGTCGTTGGGCCGGCCGAAGATTTCCACCAGCCAATAGCCGATCATGGTTACGCCGGAGGCGCTGGTGATGGCGCCGCCGGCAAGGCTGATGGGGTTGTTGCCGAAGAACAGAGCCGGCCGCACCCAGCCTTCACGGAATCTTTGCAGCACTGACACCTTGTCCCCCACGTTCAATCAAATGGCCCGCCAAGGAGGGCGAAATCGCGACCTTGGCTTCCCAGGAGGCATTGTACATGGCGCCGGTTTCCGATGAAATCGACCCCCTGCGCCCATGGCTTGGGTACACCTGTCGCGCCTTCGCTCCTGGCGGGCCTGGTTCGACTTGCCGGCTCGGTCTGCTGCTACTTCAGGCCGCGGTAAAAGGCCACCGCGTCCTTGATCTGCGCGTCGGTGAGGCCCGCGATCGGCTTCATCTTGCCCTTGCCGTTCTTGACGGCGGCAGCCATCTGGTCGGCGGTGAGCTTCTTGATGTCCGGATCGGAGACCGGCTTGATCCCCATCGCCTTGGCCATCCCCGCGCTGGGGGTGCCGGTGGCGCCATGGCACATCTGACACTTGGCCTTGTAGGTCGCTTCGCCTGCGGATTGGGCGAAGCCCGCTGCGCCGGCCAGAGAAACTGCAATGGCCAACACCAGGAAGGATCGAATCGTCTTTGTCATGCAAGGAACTCCTCAAAGATTTCCACGGTCATTGTACGCGGGACCGCGCAGGCCGCGTGGATTGTTTCCCGTCTTCGGCTTCCGGCAACAGTGGCCGGCGCGCGGGGACGGCCGTTTCGATCAGAACTCGTAATGCACTCCAAGGGTCACGTTGTTGGCGTGGAAGTTCCGCGGCGCGGTCTCGCCGGCGGGCGATTCGGTCAGGCCCGTCTGCTGGGTTAGGGAGGTGCAAGGAACAACCGCCGATGTCAGCGATGTTGAAAAACTACAGGACTGCGGGCCGGAAGGACCGCCCTCGCCGTATCCGTAGAAGTTGTACTCTGCCTTCCAAGTCATTTTGGAGGTAACCGCCCATGCAAAACTCAAAAAGGGCGATTGGTACGAGGACACCAGCGAGCCGTTGACGTCGCGCGCATCGTTGAAGAACCGGCTTCCGTTCACTGAGCTGATGCGATAGCCGATATTGGAGCGAATTGCTTTGACGGGGGAAAGAGTGAGAGCCGCCGATCCGTACTGCGTAGGAGCGTCCATGAAATCACGCCCGAACCAGTCCGCAAGCTGGGTCGTCGAACCCCTGCCGTACACACCGGGGCATACGTTCGGCGCGCCGCTGCTTGTGGTCGTGGCCGTGCCCGGATACGCGCCCGCGGTGGTCGAGGCGTTCTGGTTGCCGTTGTCGAAGCAGATGTTGGTCGCCGCATAAACATCGGTGTAGGCATAACTGAAGTCGAGCCCGTAGTGTTCATTTGGCGACAACACGCCGCTCAAACTCGCAATCCTGGTGTGATCGACATGATCGAGCGGGCCCTCGTACGGATCGTCGCCCGCGGCCACGGCGGCCTGATTGTTATTGGTGTTGTTATGCCGCTCCAGGTCGTTGAAGGCGCCCGAGATCGTCGCCCAAGGTTTGGGCCTGTATCTCGCGTGCACCCTGTAGTGCCACAACTGCCGCGGTGACACCGGCGTGAGGGCGTTGTCGGCATAGGCCATTTCCACCGAACCGTTCAGATCGAGGTTTGCGGTGGGGCGCACAGCGGCGGTAAACACTCCGGCGTTTTCGTTAATGGTCACGGTCCCGCCGACCGAAGCGCCCACGGGCAGGGGGGTGTTATGAGGGTCGCCCTCCGCGACGACATGATTCTGGTAGCGGTAGGTGAGCGAGAGCGCAGTGCTCGACGAAACATCCCATGTGCCGGTCAGATTATTGGTTATGTACAACTGGCCGGTATAGCCTGCTGACGACGCGCCAATGGCCGAACTGCCTTCAAACGTGGAGGCCCCAGCTGCCGCGCTCGTGGTAGTGAGTGGGGTCTGGTTAATCGTCTGATTTGAAGGGGTGGGCGAAGGCGGCACAGTAGCGGCAATGGTACAAGTGGACGCCGTCCCGATAGGCGTACAAGTCGTAGTTCCGCTGGTCATGATCGTCGTACCGGGCTGGTGCATCGTGGAAAAGCTGATCTGGTCGCCCAGGCTGAAATTACTCGTTGTCTGCCAGGTTGCGCCCAAGTCGGCGGCAAGAACCTCGCGTGTCGCTTGCGCATTCCCGATGTAGGTCAGTTCGCGCGTCGCCCCGGTTGTGGCAGACCCCGTATTCAATCCCTGATAGCTGTCGTAGTAGTTGGGCAGGTGCATGTTCGCGCTGGTATACCGCACATTTCCGTTGATCGACAGGTTCTTGACGCTCGCGCTCTGCAGGCGAAGCACCTCGGTCGGGAATATGGCGCGCGTCGGCTGGGAGCGCAGATAACTGGTAACCACGGCGCAGGCGGGATTGATTACCGGCAGGCCGCCTGGCGTGTTGGGCGGCGAGAGGATGGTATAGACGGCGGGGTTGCCCCCGCCGGCAGGGGTGTACGCGCTGCCCATGCTGGCTGTATTGCAGGCGCCGATGCCATAAGGCGAGAGGCTGTCAAAGTCGTTGATAGCGACCGGGGTTCCGTTCGCCTCTTGCGCGATCAGGGAATTCGCGGCCAAGGTGAAGTACGAGTCGCCCTTGTAATGCGTGATCTGCTCTTCGTACGTGACCATCGTGCCTCGCACCGGCTTCCAATCGAGCGCCGCCGTGATGTCGTCGGTGTTATTGCGCTGATACTCTTCCAGCACGGCATTATACTTGGCGAACTGATAGCCGCTCGGGCTGTGGCTAGGCCCCTCCATCAGGTTCTTGGCGTACGCAATCCGATAAGTCACCTTCGATAGCGGCAGCAGGACAACGCTCACATCGGTCATGCGCCGCACGGTGTTGAACATGAAAGGCGATTGAAGTGTCTGCGGCCACGCGAACAAGTTGGTCGGCGCGTTGGAAGGGCCGATTGGAATCGACTGCCCCCCAGGGATATTCGGATTGCCGAGCAGGTCGTAATCGAAATACCTGCGGTCGCGGCGGAACAGTGCGGTGAACTCGTAGAACTTGCCCTTCTCGGCGCTCATTCTGGCAAAGCTGACCGGGTCGCCTCCGAACCCGCCGCCCACAGCGCTGAGCGAATCGACCAGGGTGTTCTTCTGGCCCGGCAGCGCGTGCATCGAAAAGGTTTCATTTTGCACGCGCGGTCCAGATTGCAGATTCACCAGATTGCTGTACATCGCCTGGCTGCCCGTGGCATTTGCGATGCGGCCGCCCAGATCCACGCTCTCGTGGATCGCATATCCGTTCGGCACAGTCATCTGAGCGTCCGGCGTCGGTATTGGGTTGGCGGGCGTGGGATTCTGAGCGGCGGCGATGCCCGCGATCGTCAGTAAGACGGCGGCTCCAGCGCCCCCAGCGACGCGCTGGATCATTGCCAGAGATGCCTGTTGTTCCGACAGCCGGGAAAACCAGCCTATCTTGTTCATAGGAAGCCTCGCTTGAAGAAACATTCTTGCTAACATCGAAATCTTGAACTCGCGTGCCAGGTTGTTACCCGATCCTGGCCGCGCGATCCGTTGTGGCTGGAGCGCGCGGTCCGAATCCATGACTCCTACCTGAGAAACGCCGCATTCATGTTTGAACCGTGAATGTAAGTGTGGCAGTCCGTGCAGGGTGTCAGCTCAGACGAACCGGCGTTCATGCCGTGCACGGTGCCTGCAGCGACCGGGCTATGGCACTGGTTGCACAGGACGTTGACGTTCGGCATATTCAACATCCGCGCATTCTGCGAGCCATGCGGCGTGTGGCACCCCAAGCAACCCTCGCCCTTCACCGGCGTGTGCTCGTAGACGAACGGCCCGCGCTTCTCGGTGTGGCACTTGGTGCAGATCAGGTTCGAATCGTTCCTGGACCTCAGGTTGCTCTTCTCGAATGTGCCGTGCACATCGTGGCAGTCGCTGCACTTGACCAGGCCCTCGTTCACTTTGTGGTGGAACGGCATATCGAACTGCGGCTTCTCGTCGGTGTGGCACTGGAAGCAGAGCGTGGGCTGGGCAGCCTTGAGCAGCGTCTCCTCCTTGCTGCCGTGGATGTCGTGGCAGGTGGTGCAGCCGACGGCGGCCTTGGCGTGCGGCGAGCGCTCAAAGTCCGGATGCGCGCCCGAGTGGCACTTCAAGCAGGTGGCATCGATCTCCTTGGCGGAGGCCTTGGCGGGGTTGAAGATCTTGGTGACGTCGCCGCCGCCTTCGACGTGCGCTTTGCCCGCGCCGTGGCAGTTCTCGCAGGTGGCCCCGTTGCTGCCGTGCATCAGGACCATCTTGGTGTGGGGATTCGAGGCAAACTTCTTGGCCACCTCCTCGTGGCAAGTAGCGCAGGTGTCGCTGCCCACAAAATCCCCCGGCGCGGCTTCCTTGGCCTGAGTAACTGCCGGCTTGGCGCCGGATTCGGCGGTGGGCGCTTGAGCTCCGAGAGCAGTGGCGCAGATTATGCTTGCGCCCAGCATCAACATCGAACACGCTTGCAGTCCCAGCCACTTGCCCGGAGCCGCATCGATCGGCAATCGCGTTACAGGCCTATTTCCATGCATGAAAAATACCGCCTTGTGTGATCTCATCGCTGCCTCCGAAGACAACTGTACCAGCGTCCGGCGGCCCAGCCCGGCAACTCCCCGCCTGGAACTCCGGATGGGCCCCCAACTCGCCGGCACAACGCATACGGAAGGAGTTCTTTGTGCGCAGCATCACTTCATTCGCTGAATGGTACGTTGACGATTGTAGCGCAAACTGTGACGTACATCACATACAGTGTGGGCGTCAATTCCTGGCCTGGATTTCCTGTTCCAAAGTGATATGGATTCCCATCCGCGCCGGGAAACGGCCTCCCAAATGCGTCGAATTACCAGTCTTGGCGCACTCTCCGCTCTCAGCTGGAACTGCGGAAGAGGCACGCGCAGGACGGCGCGCCAACTTGCAAGAGAACAGAATTGCAGCCATTTGGCTGTGCAAAACAGAACACTTTCCTCAAGAACGGCAGAGTAAACCGGCGTCGCGCGCCGCTCTCCCGATTGCGGAGGCGGGACGGCGTCCGCAGCGGCCAAGTGGTCAGGCGGCCGTTGCTGGAAAGCCGCAGACAGCGGCTCTCAAAGTTGATGCCCGATGCGGAAAACCGGGACCGTCGCGTCCTCTCAGAGACGTGAGGCCCATCACATCTTTGGGAAGGGCTGCTCCGGCAAACTCTGAGGAAGAACAAATCTCTTTTGGGGAGGGCTCAGAGCAGCTTCACCCCGACTCAAGCCTTCACGGCCTTCTGCGAGGCCGTGGAGACGGCAGAGACGAAGGTGCTCGATCGGCGTCGGAAGGGAAGCAACATGATAGACGCAGAGATCGCGCCAGGAACGCACACGCGGCATAAGCACCTCACGCGGCAGGTTCCGGTGGGGTGCGCGGCCTGCGCCAATCGCCGCCCCGGCTGGTTCTGTTCCTTGGGCAGCGCGGTTCTTGCCGATCTTGAACTGGTCACCAGCACCGTTACGCTGCCGGCGCAAGCTTCCCTGTTTACCCAGGGCGAGGATGCCCGCTGCCTCTATCTGATCTGCGGCGGCTATCTCAAGCTCACCGCCGGCCGGCATGAGGATCGTCAGATGATCGTCCGCGTGGCCGGACCCGGCTCCATGCTGGGGCTGTACGCGGTTCTCTCCCACGGCGTCTATGAAGTCTCCGCCGAGTCCCTGACCGAAGCCCAACTCCGCCCGGTGGAACGGGAGCGGTTCCTCGGTTTCCTGCGCAGCCACAAGGAGGCCCAGATGCGCGCCGTGCAGTGCATCTGCCAGGAATACCGCTTTGCCCTGCAGGACGCCTGCCGGATCGCCCTGACGGAGACCGTGGCCGCCCGCCTGGGTCGCCTGCTGCTGGAGCTGGCCAATCAGATCGGCGAGCATTTGGATGGTGGCGGCTTCCGCTTCCCGCTGCTGCTGACCCACGAGGAGATGGCCTCCATGGCCTGCACGACCCGCGAAACCGTCACCCGCACTCTCGGCCAGTTCCGCAAGGACGGCTGGATCTCCATCGAAGACTCCCTGGTCACCCTTCACCACCCCGAGCAGTTGCAAACCCTCCTGTAGCCGGCGATTTCCATTTTTTGCCGCTCGCTTCCGGCCCGCCTCCCGAGTCAAAGAGCTATCATCGGAAGATAGGGATCGAAGATCGGAGATCGGTAACCCTCGAATCCAGCTTGAACAGAGGCCCTGACCCCTGACCCCTGATCCCCTGTTCAATTGGGAGTTCATTCTGCGTATGACGCGTTTTCTGGTTTGCTTGTCTTGTGTTCTCTTCTCTTGTTGCGCTGCCGTTGCCCAGGTTTCGACTTCATCTCCCGTTGCGGGTTCTGCCCAGCCCAACGTAACCTCCGCTGAAAGCCCGGAGATACGGGAGTTCCAGAAGCTCGAGGACGCCTGGTCCGACGCCATCAATCTGCGCGACCAGTACAGCTTGGAACTTGTGCTATCTCCTTTGTTCGTAGATGTTTCCGCCTCGGGCGACATTACAACCCGGAATCAGCAGCTGGCTATGATGATCGCGGGCGAGGATAAGACCATCCATCTCGATCAGCGGGTGATCACGGTGCGCATGCTGGGCGACATCGCCGTCGCCAACGGAACCTATGAACTGCGCCGCAAGGTTGGCTCCAGCCCGGCGGACGAGAAGGGCATCTTTACGCACGTCTTCGAGCGCAAGCACGGCGGCTGGCTTTGCATCAACTCCCAGCGCACCGTGCTGCGCACGGACTCGAACGGCAAGTCCAAGAAGCAGTCCAATGCCGAGCTCCCGTTCCACGTTCCACTGTTCGGCAAAAGCGACAAGGGCAGCCAGTAGCGCGGCGCGGCCGGCCGCTCAAGAAATCTCGAATCGCCCGGCGTGGATATCCGGAATCGAGGAGATTCCAAGAGCCGCTCCATAAATATTCATTGAATTTCAGACCGGCAAGAACCAAGCAAACGGCGGACGGCAAGCCCCCAACAACAAAGAACCCCATGCCGTCAGGCATGGGGTCCATCTGCTTCCGGCCGTTCGCTGGCCGGTTGAAGCGCGACACAGGTGCGCTACAGGAACAGGTGCGCCACCGCAAAGGTGACGATGCAGAGAAGCCTGATATGGAAGCGGCATGCTGTTGTGCAAAGAAAACGCCGCCCGTTTCCAGGCGGCGCTTTCTTTGATCTACCAGCGAGGAATCAGTTGCCTTCCTTGGTTTCAATCCTCATGCCATAGAACGATTTGTGTACGAAGAAGACCGAGACCAGGAAGAATGCGACTGCCAGCGAGGTTGCGAGCACCGGGTTCTTCGCACTGAGCGTCACGGCCAGTTCGACGGCAAGCAATCCGAACAACGTCGTGAACTTGATCACCGGGTTCAATGCCACCGACGAGGTGTCTTTGAATGGATCGCCGACGGTGTCTCCAATCACAGTTGCGTCGTGCAGAGGTGTCCCTTTCTGTTTCAGATCGACCTCTACGACCTTCTTCGCGTTGTCCCATGCGCCGCCGGCATTGGCCATGAAGATCGCCTGGTAGAGGCCGAAGACCGCAATCGAGATCAGATAGCCGATAAAGAAGAACGGCTCAGCGAACGCGAAGGCAAGCGTAGCGAAGAAGACGGCGAGAAAGATGTTGAACATTCCCTTCTGCGCGTACTTGGTGCAGATCTCTACCACCCTCTTGCTGTCAGTGACCGATGCCTTCTCCGCGCCTTCCAGTTTGATGTTCGCCTTGATGAACTCGACCGCGCGATAAGCGCCGGTGGTGACCGCCTGCATGGAAGCGCCGGTGAACCAATAGATCATCGCCCCGCCGGTGATCAACCCGAGCATGAAGGGCGCGTGCAGCAGAGAGAGGTTCTCTTTGCCAACGGTCAGTCCGTGGGTCAGGGCCATTATGATCGAGAAGATCATCGTGGTTGCGCCGACGACGGCTGTGCCGATCAGCACCGGCTTGGCCGAAGCCTTGAAGGTATTGCCGGCTCCATCGTTGGCTTCCAGCAGGTACTTGGCGCGTTCGAACTTCACATCGATGCCATAGCCCTTCTTCAACTCGGCTTCGATCCCGGGAATGGTTTCGATCAGCGACAACTCATAGACCGATTGCGCATTGTCGGTGACCGGACCGTAGGAATCGACGGCAATCGTGACCGGTCCCATGCCCAGGAAGCCGAAGGCGACGAGGCCAAAGGCGAAGACGGCGGGAGCCAGCATCAGGGCATCCATGGATGGCCCAGTACTGAAGAAATAGCCCAGACTCATGAGCGCGACCATGCTCAATCCCAGCCAGTAGGCGGAAAAATTACCGGCCACGAGTCCCGATAGGATGCCCAGGGAAGCTCCGCCTTCCTTCGCGGAGGTGACGACTTCCTGCACGTGGGCCGAGTTGGTTGAAGTGAAGACCTTGACCAGTTCGGGGATGACCGCGCCCGCCAGGGTTCCGCAGGAGATGATGGAAGCCAGCTTCCACCATAGCGTTCCGTCGCCGAGATCGGGGATCATCATCCTTGACGCAACGAAGGTCAGGACGATGGAAAGGATGGATGTGATCCAGACCAGCGAGGTCAGCGGCGCCTCGAAGTCCATCTCGTCTGCCTTCGCGTATTTCGCCTTGGCGATTGCCCCATTGAGAAAGTACGCGCCCGAGCTGGAGAGCAGCATGGCCACGCGCATGACGAAGATCCAGACTAGCAGTTGCACCTGGGTCTTGGGATCGTGGACGGCCAGCAGGATGAAGGTGATCAGGGCGACGCCGGTGACGCCGTAGGTTTCAAAGCCGTCGGCGCTGGGGCCAACCGAATCGCCCGCGTTGTCGCCCGTGCAGTCGGCAATGACGCCGGGGTTGCGTGCATCGTCTTCCTTGATCTTGAATACTATCTTCATCAGATCGGAGCCGATGTCGGCGATCTTGGTGAAGATGCCGCCGGCAATACGCAGGGCCGCGGCGCCCAGCGATTCGCCAATTGCGAAGCCGATGAAGCAGGGGCCGGCATAATTAGCCGGGATGAACAAAAGGATGGCGAGCATGATAAGCAGCTCGACGGAGATCAGCAGCATGCCGATGCTCATGCCGGCCTTCAGCGGAATCGCAAAACATGGATACGGCTTGCCGCGCAATCCCGCGAATGCCGTCCGCGAGTTGGCGAAGGTATTGACGCGAATGCCGAACCACGCCACGCCGTAGCTGCCCGCGATGCCGACCAGGCTGAACCCCAGGATGATGGGCAGCGTTACCGCAACATTTCCCACCGGCGCCAGCCAGCCGAAGTACATCGAGATAATGACCGCGATGAAAGCCCAGAGCAGAAGAATGAACTTGCCCTGCGTGATCAGGTAGGTTTTGCAGGTCTCATAAATCAGCTCGGAGATGTCGCGCATCGAGCTGTGAACCGGCAGGTTCTTCAACTGCACATAGATCACCAGGCCGAAGAGCAGGCCGGCGGCGCAGAAGAGCAATCCGATCGACAGAAGGGCATGCCCGTTCAAGCCGAAAAAATTCGCGAAACTCACGCTCGTCAAATCCGGCAGCGTCAGGCTGGCTTCGCCTCCACCCGCGTGTTCCGCCTGCCCGTAGGCGAATGTGGGAAGCAGCAGCCCCAGGAGGGCCGCCGCGGTCCTGTACCGGCGATTGAGAAACGCCCCGGCGCCTTGCTTAATGGCAGCGGAGATCTTCCGCATATCCGCCGATCCGCCAGCCAAGCCGACGACCTGGCGCGCAAACAAAAAGGCTACAACGAGCGAAAGCAAGCTCACGCCCAGGAAAAAGTACACCCAATACTGTGCAGTCACAAGTCCTCCCAGACTAAGGAATTGAAGCGGTATCGCGAAGGGTCGCAGACAAGCTGGACCTCGCAGAATGGCGCAGAATAGTCAATCGAAGCCTATCATCCGGCGGGAACGCTGTCGAGTGATTGCAGTCACATTCCTCCGGCAGCTCGATATTCCGGGAATTGAGGCAGCGGGCAGGAGCGATCTTTCCCAAATGTGGCCGGCTGCCCGCCGGGAATGCGCGGGAACTGCCCGGTATCCTGTTCCTAGAGTTCATCGAAAAACAAGTCTGTCCGCGACCTCTGTTTGGTACACTGTTCCCCTTCGCTCAAGAGGAGGCTGCATGAACCCCGCCCAAGGCACCCCCGGCCGCGCCATCGCCACGCTTTCCAGCCGCGAGGTCTATCGCAACCGCTGGATGCGGGTCCGCGAGGATGAGATTCTGCGCTCCAACGGGACCAGGGGCATCTATGGCGTGGTGGACAAGGACGACTGCGCCATCATCCTGCCCATCGACCAAGGCCGCGTGTGGCTGGTGGAGCAGTTCCGCTACACCATCCAGGAGCGAGCGCTGGAACTGCCGCAGGGCGGCTGGGAGATGGAGGTTGACGACCCGGAGGAGCTGGCGCGCGGCGAATTGAAGGAGGAGTTGGGCTTGGACGCCGCGCAGATGACCCATCTGGGAATCCCGTGGGTGGCCTATGGCTTTACCCGGCAAAGAATGCACGTCTTTCTGGCCACCGGGCTAACCGCTACTGAGAAGGAACCCGATGCCGAGGAGCACGATCTGAAGGCGCGCTCCGTTGCGATCGCCGACTTCGAAGAGATGATGCTGAACGGCGAGATTCGCGACGTCTGCACGCTGGCGGCGTGGGGGCTTTATCTGCTGTGGAAAGCGCGGCAGGGATGAAGCGGGGCCTCGGAGTACTTTCAATGAGTGCTCGGCATCGATGCCCCACCCTTGCTGTCATCCTGAGCGAAGGTCGCCGCAGCGACCGAGTCGAAGGACCTGGGGCTCGTCTTGTTGCGGCTGGTGCGGGACGGCGCGCCACTTCGATCTGCCGGCGTGCGCAGCCCCGTGGTTGCGAAGGCAAAACGGCATGCTCCTCTCCTTTCGATCGCTACAATCGAGTGAGCGATGATTGAGTACCTCTATCTCGGGCGGGTGGATTACGACGACGGGCTGCGCTTGCAGGCGGAGATCGCACGGCTGCGCTTCGAGGGGCGGGTGGAGAATGTGCTGCTGCTGCTGGAGCATCCGCCGGTGCTGACGCTGGGGCGAAATGCCCACCGGGCCCATGTGCTGGCCTCGGAGGAGCTGCTGGCGCGGCGCGGGGTAACGGTGCGCGAGATCGACCGCGGCGGCGATGTAACCTACCACGGGCCTGGGCAGCTGGTGGGTTACCCGATCTTCGACCTGCGCAGCCTGCGCAACCCCAGCGGCGGCCGGATGGGTCCGGTGGACTTTGTGCGCAGGATGGAAGAAGCGCTGATTCGGCTGTGCGCCGGGTTTGGGGTGCGGGCGGGGAGGATTCCGGTGCTGACCGGGGTTTGGTGCGGGGTGGATGAGGGATCGGAGATCGGCTCCGCCGGGCCACAGCGCAAGATCGGCGCCATCGGCATCCATGTTTCGCGCGGAATTACCACGCATGGGTTTGCCTTCAATGTGACCACCGACCTGCGCGACTTTGAGTTGATCGTCCCCTGCGGGCTTCCCGGCCATGCGGTGACCAGCCTGGAACGGGAAGTCCCGCGGCCGGAGGAGTTGCCAAGCCTGGAGGCTGTGGCGCATCGAGCGGCGCGGGAGTTGGGGCTGGTCTTCGATCGGCAGGTGCTGGCGGTGGAGAGCCTGGCGGCGCTGCGGGCACAGGCGGACGCCGCCTCGGCGGCCGAGCCGGAGTTCCCGGCGGAAGATACGGCGCTGCGGATTCCAGCGGAGGTTGAACGGCTGCGGGGCAACACGGCGGTGACGGATCGAGTTTGCTGAATGGGATTCGCGGTTCCCACCCGTATCGTGAAGAACGTGATGGGTTTGTGACTCTCAGTTTGTTTGGGACCGCTGCCGTTCGGCGGCCGCATGGGCCGCGATTTATAATCCGGCTGAACCGGGCGCGCAACTGAACTCCCGCGGGGCGGAGAGAGGAATCCATGCCAACCGACGTGATCATGCCCCAGATGGGCGAGTCGATCTTCGAGGGCACCATTACCAGGTGGCTCAAGAGGGCCGGCGATCCGGTGCTCAAAGACGAGCCGCTGTTTGAAATCTCCACCGACAAGGTGGACGCGGAGATTCCCTCGCCGGTGGCCGGAGTGCTGAGCGAGATCAGGTTTCCGGAGGGCGCGACGGTCGAGATCAATGCGGTGGTCGCGGTGATTGGCTCGCCTCTCGCGGACGCTCCGCCCGATGCGGCTCCGGTTGCCGGGCCGGCGAAACAGCTCCCGGCGGCTGGGACAATGCCGCCAGCCAGTGAAGTTCCAACGCCCCAACCAGCGGCGCCGAAGCCGGCAGCCGCGGCGCCGGCGGTTTCCACTGTTGCGGCTCAGATGGGCGAACGCATCCGATCCTCGCCGCTGGTGCGCCGGATTGCCAAAGACAACAGCCTCGACCTTGGGCAAATAGCGGGCACGGGCTCGGCGGGGCGAATCACCAAAGAAGATGTGCTGCGCCACTTGAGCGAGCGCGAAGCCGGCAGCGCGGCAGGTGCACTGGCGGGAGATGCTCCTGCCGCAGCGGCGCCTTCCACGCTCGTCGATCGGTTGGAGCCGCTCAGCAAGATGCGGGCCATTATCGCCCAGCGCATGGTGGAGAGCCTGGCCATCAGCCCCCACGCCCACCTTGTCTACAAGGTGGATATGACGCGCATTGCCCGCATCCGGGAACGGGAAAAGAGCAGTTTCGAGCAGAAGAACGGCGTAAAGCTCACTTATATGCCCTTTATTGCCGCGGCAGCGGTGGAGGCGCTGCGCAAGTTTCCGATTCTGAATGCAACGCTTGAGGGCGGATCGATCCACTACCACGGCCACATCAATCTCGGAATCGCCGTGGCGCTCGAGTGGGGCCTGATTGTGCCGGTGGTGAAAGAGGCGGAGGGGCTCGGCTTTCCTGGGCTCGCTCGGGCCATTGCCGACCTGGGCGGACGCGCCCGCGCCAAGAAGCTCAAGCCCGAAGAGGCCTCGGGATCGACGTTCACACTGACCAACTCCGGCGTCTTCGGCGGCGAGTTCGGCACCCCGATCATCAACCAGCCGGAGGCGGCGATTCTGGCCATCGGCGAGCTGAAGAAGGAAGCCGTGGTGCTGACCGACTCCGAGGGCAACGATACGATTGCGATCCGGTCGATGCAGCACTTCTGCCTGGGCTTCGATCACCGCATCATCGACGGCGCCGATGCGGGCAGGTTCATGGGCGAGCTGAAGAAGACGCTCGAGGAGTGGAACAGGGCGATCGACTGAGCAGGGCAATCGCATGAGCGCGTGGAAGCGCCTCACATGGCTCCCAACGGGTGATATCGATGGAATATTTGGCGCAGGCTCCAAATCCCCTCCTTCGTTCGTGGGTCCGGACGCTGTGGTATTGCCGCGCGCCGCGCCTCCCGCACCGCCGCGAGCGCGTATTGCCCAATGGCTGCATGCAGATCATTCTCAGCCTGTCCCGCCGCCATCTCACCGGCTGCGGCGAGGATGAAAAGGCGGACGTGCGCCTTCCGCAAGCCATCGTAGTGGGTGCGCGAACACGATATGGGCTTGTCGACACCGGGGATATGGAGGAGCTTGCCGGCATTCTATTCGAACCGGGAGGATTTGCGGGATTGTTCCGCGAGCGCGCCGATTTGTTCTTTGAGCGGTCAATTGGTTTGGACGATGTGTGGGCCGGCGCGCGCATCGCGGAGCGGCTGAGCGAGCTTCCGGCCCCGGCCGAGAAGCTCAAGGCTCTGGAAGCGTTCCTGACCCACCTCTTTCACCGGCGCGGGCGCCGCTCCCATCTGGTCGACCAGGCCATTCATCTCTTCCGGGGCAGAGCTCTCAGCGTGGCCCAGTGCGCCCGGTCAGTGGGAGTAAGCGAGCGCAGGCTTTCCCAGGTGTTCTGGGAACAGGTCGGCATGGGCCCCAAGATGTGGTGCCGGATACGCCGTTTTCAAGCCGCCGTGCGAGCCCTTCACAAAGGGGTGGATGTGCCTTGGGCGGAGTTGGCGCTCCGCTGCGGATACTACGACCAGTCGCATTTTGCCAATGACTTCCATGCGTTTTCGGGAATCAACCCCACCACTTATTCCGCGCGCCGCGGACCCTGGCAAAACCACGTCCCCCTTCTCTAGGTCTCCGGCCGTGTGATTTCGTGCGTTGCGCTTCGCGCTTTCCCACCCTTCCGCGAGTCGCCGCGGCGGATAGTCCCGGATCGCGACCTCATCGCGACCAACTGTCGATACGAAATGTCCCCGCGCCCAGAAGCTTTGGCCGGCGTCGTTCTGCTTCCGCAGGAATGTCCGGCTGCGGGATCTTTGTGGATATCACTCCCGGACCATCCTTGATTCTCGGAATCTCGTAGCCTGCAAATCCAGCAAGCGCAAGAGCGTTGAGCGCCTCAGTAAACTTTGTACCCGATGCCCACGCTGGCCCCGTAAGGCGACAATGTAGAGTTGCCCCACGCCGGCCAGAACTGGTACTCGACATCGGCGGCGCGGATGCTGAGCCGCTTGGTCAGCCTCAAATCCACGCCTCCGCCAAAGGCAAAGTCGGTAAAGTGACCATAGTCGCCGCCAGGATCGAAGTGCATCTTCGAAAATCCGCCCAGCGCTTTGGCGTAGACCGTCGCATTCCTAAAGCGGAAAACGGGAAGCCTGGGACCCACGAGATAGTTGTCCTGATAGATGTCGCGGTACTGATTGAAGCGCATCCAACGGCCTTCTGCCTCAAACTGTACCCAACGCCTCATTCTCAGATCCACATATGCACCCGCGCCGAAAAGCGGATACTTGCCGGCGCTCGCAACGGGATAGAAGTTGCCGGAGTTGGGGCAGGATGCCCCCACGCAGACCCAACTATTCGCTCCATCGGAAAAGTCGGGCTGGAAAACAGAGGCCATTCCGCCGGCCGTGATCGTAACCTGACGGTCGGTGGCCGAGGGAACCACTTGCGCGCTGGTAGCAATCGCTCCAGCGGCAAACAAGATCGAAAACAAAAGAGCGGCAGGTCGTTTCATAGTCGAAAGATACGTCCAGTCTGGAGGAATCGGAACTCATCTCAATTGACAGAATTTTCAATAGCCGGACTGGAGCACGTTCCGGTCCGCGGACTTGTGATTGATGTTGCTGCTAAGGTGGGTTCGAAGTGCCTGTGAGCTGTTGCGCCACGTCGCCGGCGGCTGGTTGCGCCGCGGGCGGAGGCGGTGGAGCAGCAGCATCGGGAGCGGCGCCGGGAGCAGCGGCCGGAGCAGCGGGCGGTGGCGGTTGCTGGCCAGCGCCCGGCTGCGCCCCAGGATCGGGCGCTGTTTGAGCGGGCGCGGCGGGGTTGGCCGCACCGGGGGCGGGCGCTGCCGGCGCCTCGGCGCGGGCCACCTCGTAGCGCTGCAGCTTGTAGTAGA
>JBEKDB010000077.1:0-16810 GCA_050014575.1 Occallatibacter sp.
CAGGCGGCTTCCGGCGGGTTAAACGACCTGCCGGACATACGAAAATGCGCTGATTTCATGCCCTTGCAGAAAAATACCGGCGACGGACTCTTCTAACTCGGCGCTTTTCAGAGGTTCCCTAGAGAGCGCAGCCAGCCTGTCCCTAGTGCGGCGCCGGTAGCGTGTAAGTAGCTCCGAAGGTGAACTGAAACGAATTCGGCTTGGTTGGCGGCGTGGTCGCCGGAGGATCGTTCAAGTACGTGTCCACAGTACCCACCGATAAACCAAGGCGCTTGTAGACCGGGAGGACCAGCGTGTCGTTCTCGGCCGCGGAATAGGCGTGCATGTTGTCCCATGCCGGCAGATACGCCAGTTGCTGATTGAAGACCATATCCTTGGGCAACTTGCGAACATAGTTGGCAGCAAATGTCGATCCGATCAAGTCCAGGTTAGAGATTGGTGTGGCATTTAGAAAGCTCTGCCGCTCATATTGAACGGTGGCCTTCAAATCCAAAGTCTGATGCGCCTGCTTCAGAACCGTCCATCCCAGACCGCCCCCGTAAACCTGCTGTAGATCGAGGCTCTGCGAGAAGTTGTGGTCGAAGGCCGCCTGACCCAGCGCGTAAACTCGCGGCGAGAAGTACTCGTCGCGCTCCGCGTAGGCGTGATAGATCGCCGTCTTCTCTGTGGGTGTGCCCGGCTCGGTGATTTTTCCAAAGGAACCCTGAATGCCGAGCAGCGTGCGGTCGTGTGGGTCGAGCCACGCCAGCGGAGGCACCACACGCACCAGAGCAACGCCCCCATTGAAGGTGTAGGTATTTTGAGTTGCCTCCACAATCGTGGCTCCGCCCAAGGCATTGCCCGTCCATGCCGAAAAGAATCCCGGTTGATGGCGCAATGCTTTGTCAAAGGTTGGCCGATCGATGACATAGTCGACGTTTGCCAGCGGAATCGGTTCAGTGCGCGCGCCATCGCTGGGCGTTAGCTCAATCTGCTTGTTCTCCACCGACAGACTTCCCGATGGCAGGTGCGCGGGTAGAGCTTTGTGTCCCGGGTGAAATCCCTTTTGCAGAACCACAAACTGCGACCCTGAATGAATTTCCTTGACCTTATCCCAGCTCACCTTCACGTCCCCGGCGATGTCGCTATGGAAGACCGCATTGCCTCCGGCCGAGCGCAGGAACTTGCCTGTGAGTTGATCACCGTTGTTGAAGACGATCACGTCCGGTGGAGGGGCCTTTGCGGTTGTGGCAGCCGGGGGTGCCTGGCCGGCGGCAAGTATTGGCAAGCCTGGAAGCAGAACGGCGCATGCAAATGCAAACAGGCGAGCGCCAGCGCAGGGCGTGAAAGGTCGTATGCCGGCATAAGAGGTTGCGCGAGTCAGACACTTCAAAGGAGTCTTCATGGAGCGTAAAGTTCTCCTACGGGGATTGAATTGAGAAAGAACCTACTTGCGCGATCCGGACCGTTGGTCCAAGGATGACCCTGCGCAAAAAACCAATCGGATGTTCATTATACTGCTGTGCCGTTTTTAAGCCCGCTCAGACCCGCGCTCGAGTTTCGGGGCCATAGCCCGTTGGATGCGATCTTGGTGCGACGTATCCGGTGCAGTCACAGTATTCTTTGCCTTTGCCCGTCTCCATTGCGTTTCCGGAAGACCACCTTCAGCTCCCGCCGCCAGTGCTCGCTGAGGGCGATCAGTTCCCATTCGATTTGAGGCGAAAAGTAGCGCAGCACCGGCTCGTTGGCGGGATGAATGCGCAAAGCCGGACCGGCCAGCAGCAGCCGAGGCGGAAGCGGCGATACCTCCGCTCCCGGGAAGTATCCCTGGCGCTCGAAGGCCGATAGCGGCCTTCCGCCGGCGTTGCCCGCGGCGGGCTGGCGGTCGTCGTTCAGCGCGCGCACCCGAATCCAGTAGTCCAGCGCTTGCAGGGGCAGGTGCAGGTCCTCGTCGGCCTTGAGTTCCACCACCGCCAGCTGCCCGTTGCGGTCGAGCGTGAGCATATCCAGCAAGCCGCGGTCGCCGACCGAGAGCGCGGGCACTTGCGTATACAGCAGATCCCCGCGCAAACCCGGCAGCAATTCGGCGATTCCGCCCCGCAGCCGCGCCTCAAGCCAGCGCTCCGGTTGCAGGCGGAAGAGCGGATCGGTGTGCGTCCCGTCGGCGTGGCGGCTGAGGAAGAGCCGCTTGCAGAGGTCGCGGCAAAGGTCTTCGTCATCTTCGGTCAGCGGAGTCTCGTTGGCTCCCGCGCCAAAGCTGATCTGGTCCTCGCGGGCGAATGTGCTGGCCGCAAACCCGCAGCGCACGCGCGCGAACTCCAACCCATGCAGCAGCAGGCCCACCTCGGTCGCGGAGCCTGCCCGAACCTCGACCCGCTCCCTGGCTGCCGAGGGAACCAGCGCCAGCAGCCGGTCAACCCCGGCCTGGCAGCGCTCGATGGCCGCCGCGGCTGAAAAGGCATGGACCAGCCGGAACTCCAGGTTGCCGGTGTCGCGAAAGTCCACCGGCGCAAGCTCTTCGCTGCGCTCGTCCAGGGTGAAAAGCTCGAAGTCGGCGGCGGCGTGGTTCAACCAAGCCATGCGTTCCGCCGTGGTCCGCCAGGCTCCGGCCGGCACAATCACCTTGAGCCCGCCAAAGTGCCGCCGCCCGTCTCCGCGATTCCGGCAATGATCCAGCCAGAGAATGCCCAGCGTGAGAATGCCGGCCGCGGTGGCCGCCGACTCCGCCTCGCTGACGCCGATTACCGCGTCGGCAGCCGCGCCGCGCAGCAGCCGCCCGCGCACATACGCCGGCCCAAAGCTGTGCTCCAGGTCCATCGCCGAGCGCAATCCGTCCACCTTGGACCCGATGAAGCCGCGCGTCAGCACGCGCTCCAGCATTCTCTGGTAGCTTCTTCGCGCCGCATCGCGGGCAGTGGGCGTACGGCGGTCGTTCGCCGCTGCGAACTCCAGGGTCTGCGGCTTGGCGGCGCCCATGCGGCGGGTGGTCAGGCGCAGGCATTGCGCGCGCTCCTCGAGATCCACCACCGTGCGCATCAGGTTGCGCTCGTCGCTCCACAACTGAAGCAGGCAGCGGCCATGCTGCTCGGTCACCGCGTAGTGGGCGGTGCGCATGTCGAAGAGGACGCGCCCATCCTCAAGCAGCGCGGCTGCCGGGTGATCAGTGAGATACTCTTCGATGCTTTGCGCCAGCCGCTGCGGAGACGGAGCCGTTTCACCGGCGGCCATGCCGGGCGGCTACCAGCCCTGCCGCGCGCGCAGGCTTGTGATGTGCGCGGTGTGGTGGCGCGAGTGCCAGTCGTACATCGCCAGCGCCCTGACCAGGGTCGAGCTGCCATACTCAGGGTGCTCGTAGCCCTTCTGGAAATCCTCATCGGAGAGCGACTCCAGCAGCACGGCCCAGCGGTAGTGCAGCGCCGTAATCAGCGCCAGCGAAACATCGACGGGCAGCAGGCGGCTGTCTGCCAGCTCGGCCCAGGCGGCCTCGTCGTAGCCCTTGACGGTGGGCCAATCCTCGGTAAGCGCCAGCTTGCAGCGGATGTAGGCGTTGGCGTGGCTGTCGGCCACATGGTGCACCACCTGCCGGACGGTCCAGCCGCCTTCCCGGTAAGGGGTGTCCAACTGGGCGTCGCTCAATCCGCTGACGGCGGCGCACAAGCGCTCGGGAAGCAGCCGCACGGTCTGAATCTGCGCGGCGCGCACTCCGGCTGCGCTGCTGGCCGGCGGGCTGAAGCGGCCAATCGGATATCGGAGGTCGTCCAAGGGGTCTGCCATGGCTTGAATCTCACTGGGTTCGTGCTGAACCTGCCGGCCGGCACGAGTGCGGCCTGGCCCCGGCGGTCGCTCTGCCTCGGGGCGGGGATCGCCTCAGACGTGGTGGTGAGTCGCGGGGTGGGGCTTATGGTGCGCAATATGGTGGGTTGCGCGAGGGCTTGGATGGCTCGAATGGTGATGATGGCGCTTCGCGGCGAACGCGGGGCTGGCAAACACCATCAACATCAGGGCGGCGGCAAGAATCCTTTTCATGGGAAGAATGTAGCACAGGCAGGGCGGCAGCGGAAGAGGATCGAACGCCCCGCATCAAGAAAGCAACGGGTCCGCGGCAGGCGTCCTGGAACCCGGAAAGCAGCGTAAACTAAAGGAACAATGACGAATCCGGCCGCTTCCCCCCGCGCCAGTCACAAGCGATATTTTTTTGACAAGTTCGGCATCACCGAGCAGCTGCTGGAGCGCTGCCTGGGCGAGGCCCTCTCCGCCGGCGGCGACTATGCCGACCTCTACTTCGAGTCGGTAATGGCCACATCGCTGGGCGTCGACGAGCAGATCGTCAAATCCGCCAGCCAGGGCACCAGCGCCGGCTGCGGCATTCGCGTCCTCTCCGGCGAGCGCACCGGCTACGCCTACACAGACAATCTGAGCCCCGTGCGGCTGCTCCACGCCGCGCGCACCGCCGCGCTCATCGCCTCCGCGCCGGCCAAACAGACGGTGCAGGGATTCGTCGAAGCGCCCGCCGCCGATCTCTATCCCGTGCCGCTGGGCGGTTTCGACCTGGATCTGGCCGCGCGCCTCGAGCTGATCTTGCGCGCCGACCGCGCCGCGCGCGCTTACGACCCACGCATTGTGCAGGTGCGGGCAGGCTACTCCGAGGAACTGCGCCGCATCCTCATCGCCGCCTCCGACGGCGCATTCGCCAGCGATACCCAGCCCCTCTGCCGGCTGAACGTCTTCGTCATCGCCAAGGACGGCGAAACCACCACCAAAGGCGCGGCGGGCGGCGGCGGCCGCGCCGGACTGGAACAATTTGCAGGGTCGAAAAGCCCGGAGACCCTGGCTCGCGAGGCCGCCCGCGGAGCGATTCTGCAGCTTGGCGCCATCGCCGCCCCGGCCGGCGAGATGGAAGTGGTGCTCGGCCCCGGCTGGCCGGGAATCCTGCTGCACGAGGCGGTGGGCCACGGCCTCGAAGCCGACTTCAACCGCAAAAAGACCTCGGCCTTCACGGGGCTGATCGGGCAAAAGGTCGCCAGCCCCAAGGTTACTGTAGTCGATAACGGAACCATCGCCGGCCGCCGCGGCTCGCTCAACGTGGACGACGAAGGCTCGGCGACTCAGGAGACCATCCTGATCGAGGGCGGCGTGCTGCGCGGCTACCTCAACGACAAGCTCTCCGCGCGGCTCACCGGCGCGGCCAATACCGGCTCGGGCCGCCGTGAGAGTTATCAGTCCATCCCCATGCCGCGCATGACCAACACTTACATGCTGGCCGGCGACGACGCGCCCGAGGATATTCTGCGCAGCGTCAAGCGCGGCCTCTACGCGGTCAACTTTGGCGGCGGGCAGGTGGACATCACCAACGGCAAGTTCGTCTTCTCCGCCTCCGAAGCCTACCTCATCGAAGACGGCAGGATCACCGCCCCGGTCCGCGACGCCACGCTCATCGGCAACGGCCCCGAGGCGCTCAAGTATGTCTCCATGGTGGGCAACGATCTCAAGCTCGACGAGGGCATCGGCACCTGCGGCAAAGACGGCCAATCCGTCCCCGTCGGCGTCGGCATGCCGACCGTCAAGCTGGACAAGATGACCGTGGGAGGCACGGGGAGGTAAAAGAAACCGCGTCTTTATCTTAAATTTGAGATATACTAGGAGCGTGTGCTGGCAAGTAGAGGTTCTGAACGACACCGTGCGCAGTGAACTCGATGCCCTCCCTTTGGAAATTCGGGCGCGTCTGATTCGGCTGGAACGTCTGATCTCTCAGGTTGGCCTTGAAACGCTGCGAGAACCTCATGTCAAGCACCTTGAAGGAAAGCTATGGGAAATGCGCGTGACTGGAAGGGACGGCATTGCACGGGCTATCTATGTCACAGCCATAGGCCGCAGGGTTGTTATTGTTCGCGCTTTTATCAAGAAGACGCAGCAGACGCCGCGTAGCGAAATCGAACTCGCATCGAGGCGCGCAAAGGAGGTTTTATGACGATTCCCTTCAAAGAAATCGCGGACGAGTGGCTGAAGGATCCGGAAGTCAAGGCGGAGTACGATCGTCTCGGCCCGGAGTTTGAGATTGCCACGGAGCTGATCCAGGCGCGTCTTCGTTCCGGATTTTCGCAGGTGGAACTGGCCAAGCGCATGGGCACCAGCCAGTCGGCTATCGCCCGGCTGGAGAGCGGCCGGACCCTACCCAGCGCCAAGACGCTGATTCGCTTCGCCGAGGCCACCGGCTCAAAGGTTGAATTGCGGCTGTCGGCAGCGTGAGGTTTTGCAATTGCAACTGCTGGAGCAAAGTGCATGAACGATGGTGAAAGTCAACGACTGAAAATTCTACTCGACAACGCCAGCGCGAACCTCACCAAGGCCATAGCTGACATCAACCAGGGGCAGATTGATGCTGCGAACGGAAGAACAGCGTATTTCGATAGGCTAACGATTGGAGCGGGTGCAGTAATTGCAGCAATTGTCTCGTTCCTCGGCGGTCATGCTTCAACGTTACATCCTGAGTGGCTGTTACGATGCTCACTCGTCTCTTTGACACTTGCAATGTTGGCGGGGCTGTATCGTGGTCATCGTTACCCGTGTTACATCTTGCAAGCTAAAAAAGTTATTTGGGACGAAGCAGCGCGTCATTATCAGAAGATCAAAGGCGAGAACATATTGGCAAGCAGTAATCCGGTTGATCTTCACACCGGAAATTTCATTAATAAAGAGAAGTTATCGAAAGAGTATGGACTCGCTGATACCGAACTTGACACGGAAATAAAGAACGAGATTAAGAAGCGCGAACGCCTCCTGAAAGAATGGCAGTCGGCAGAGGTCGTTTGTTTATTCGCTGTAGGCTTCGCGATGGTTTCTCTCGTTTGGCTGGCGTTGTGTACCTTCTAACCAGTTCTGCGATGCGGAAAAACCTGCACGCTTCACGCCGCATCGTCCAGCCTGATCGTAACCCGCCGCCCCAGCGCCAACGCGATATTTACCGGCGCGTCAATCGAAAACCGCGCTTCTTTTCCCCGTAGGGGAAATCGATAATAGCCCAGGACAAGCGAAGCGCAGTCCTGGGAATGTGACCCACCCAGAATCTTCAGCCCCGTAGGGGCGGAACGAGCCTCTGTCGAAACCGCTCAACCGGACGCCCCAGGTCCGGTCCGCCGCGGCGGACCGGACCTGGGATGCCTCCGGGTTAGTCGAGAAACGCAATCTGCGGCGCGTGCCGCGCAAAGCGCTCCCGGTTCATGTAGACACGATGCCAGCCGGCGAGATCGGTCGTCTTGTGATCCCGATGGCGGACCTCGCCGCGCGCGTAGACTTCAGCGTCGCGGGTCATGCGGCGTGATCTTTCTGCCCCAGCGGCAGCTCCAGCTCGATGCGATCATGAATCGCCTTCGCGGCGATGCGTCCGCACGGGGCGCGTTCCTGGCGCACCAGTCCGTAGTTGGCCATGGTCTTGAGTGTGCGGGTGGGGTGGGCTTGCGGCGGCCAGTTAGCTGGGCCAGTTCTTCGAGCGACTCGGCCGCGCTTGCCGCCAGGCAGTCTGCCTTACCAGAGCGATCCCATCAGGTAATCGGCCGAAACCGGCGAGATGCGCGACAACCCAGCTCCCGGCGTCAATGTCATCTCGCCGAAATAGACATCGCGGTCGTTCACGGAATACAAATCCACGCGGCAGAAATCCAAATGGCGGGCCAGTGCTTCGGCGACTTCGAGCATTCGGTCCAGCGTGGAGGGCTTCTCCGTATCGACAATCTTCCGAGGATACTTGAGGAAAAACTCCTGCGGCTGCCAATTCCTGTCGTAGATCGTCCGGGTATGCTCGGTAAACCGCCCATAATCCACGTGTACAAAATGGCACTTTCCGTGAAAGACAAAGAACTTATAGTCCAGCGGGAATTCATATTGCTCGTCGAAGAGGAATCTCTCAACAATGATCGCCGGCGGGATATCCCGGTAGTGGCGCTCCCTGGCCCAATCCCCATAGACGCTATTCATCCATTTCTTGCATGTGCCGACGATCTCTTCGGGCACAATCTTCTGCTTGTCCTTGACGATGACGGTCCATCCAGAGCCGTGGGTGGCCTTGACAACAAAACGCTGCGGGAGTTTTGAAAAGTCAATCTCATCCGGGTTCTTAGTGACCAGCAGTATTTCATTCAATATGTCCGGGAAGCCGCGGTCGGCGACAAACTGCCGTACCGCGAGCTTATCGGCAAGCATCGCCGCCTGTGGAACTGGGTTGAAGAGCTTGCGATTGCATATCTTCTCATTGAATGTGCGCGGATGGCGCAGATGAGGAAGATAGCCATTCCGGCCCCAGAAAGCCAGACGCTCCTCAACTACAGGGCCAAGCAACCTGCCTATCCAGGGTAGCGCGGGCGCGATGCGCCATCCGAATCCGAATGCGAACCACCGGGCCATACGGCTGAAGCGGCCTGGCTCCTCAAGGTTCCTGGTCAATGACGCTGAACCGGCAGGCACTTCCACGCTCCTCGCTGCCCGGCCCCACTTACCGGGCCGGAAAACCTCTCTTCCATTACCGATCGTCCAGAATTGCAGGTTATGCGTACGAACCTTGCCTGTCAATCTTCGCAGCACCGGGCTGCGCCCTCGCCCCGAGTCCAGTGTTTCCCTTCTATAAGTTCCTACGCCCTCACTCCATCGAGCACAAGTCGCTCGATAGGGACCCCGATTCGCCGGGGATCCGCCACGGCGGACGAAAGGAGAGGCGCGGAGATGGTACAGAAACAAGCGGCCAGTGACCTGGTTCCGATTTTTCCAAGCATTGTCACAATGCCCATGGCACAATTGCGGACATGACAACTTTAGCGAAGAACTGCAAATCGACCGTGATCCCAGGGCTCCGTTATCGAAATGCGATGGAGATGATCGCATGGCTTTGCCGGGCCTTGGGGTTTGAGAAGCAGGCCGTCTATGCCAGCCCCGACGGCGTTGTGATGCACGCCCAACTAACCTTTGGCAACGGCATGATCATGATCGGCTCGGTCAGCAGCGGGACGCCGGCGTCGAAGCTGCTGAAGCAACCGGACGAGATCGGCGGAGCGGAGACGCAAGCCTCCTATCTTGTCGTAACCGATATCGATGCGATCTATGCCAGCGCCAGGAATGCCGGCGCCAGGATGGTGATCGATCTCGAAGAGAAAGAGCATGGCGGCAAGGCATTCTGCTGCGCCGATCCCGAGGGGCACATCTGGCATATTGGCACCTTCGACCCGTGGGAATCTCAGCAGGCTTGAATCGCGCAGCCGGCGCAGGCCGAGGCGATTACTTAGAGCGAAACCAGAGTAGGCGTGCCCTGGCGAGTTTCGTGCAGGGTCGCCGCTCCCAGGTGGTCGCGTCGACTTGACCCTCTGATTTCGGGGTACAGTCACTCTGGTTTCGCGATAGGCTGATAGCCGACCGATTGCCCGTAGAGCGCATGCTTGCCAGCGGGGAGATTCAGGATCGCGGCCGCATCCTGCCCGTGGAGGGCATAAAACCAGGCGTTCAGCCCCTCGGATGCGGCGAAGAGATAGACGTTCTGGCCGATGAACCCAACGTCCACCTGGGCGGAGCCGTCGTTGACTGCGGCCACATAGACGATGGTGACGGCGGCATGGGCGGCGGGCGCGGTACCGATCTTGGCGCGCGCGTCTCCGGCCAGGACCGGGCGCAGCAGGTTTTGCTCAGCCTCGTAGACGTAGACTCCATCGGCAAGGAGCACGTCTAGTTCGATGTCCTGGCTGTTCATGGCCGAAGGCGCCGTCCGGCCCAGCCCCGGCTTCACGTCGCGAGGCCGGTTGACCCCAAAGGCCGCCCACAGCAGGTTGGAGAGCGTCTGCGGGGGGAGCGGCTTGTCCAGAAAGGCGCGCGTGGTCTTGCGCTGAGCCAGCGCCTGCATCAGCGGCATGCCTGCTGTGATTTCGGGCTTGGGAAGCTGGATAGGCTTCAGCTCGCCGGCCGGGACTGGCGGGATGCCTTGGGCGCGACCAGCCGCGAGCTGCGGCCCCAGCGCCAAGGAGACGAGCGCGAGCAGGACGGCCGATCGCATGACCGGGAAGCGGGCTGGAATGTGCATGATTCCTCCTTGAAGAACGCGACTGCGCACGTCGGCCTTATTCCGACAGAAAAGCCAGCGACTGGAGCTGAGTGATTTCAAAGGGTTTGCGGCAGCGGACGTTGGCGCAGGACAATTTGTCATCGCGCCTCACCATGTAAGACTGCGCCTTGGCAAAGCGGGCGCGATCACGCTCGTCGGCGCCGCGGGGCAACTGGGCACGCTTGCGCCGCACCACCCAGTTGACCTTGTACTCGCCCTCCTTGCCGCACTTGGGGCAGATGAGGGTATGCGACCGCTGCTCCGTGGTCTCATTGAAAAACTCCCGTTCTTCCATGGCTTTGCGGCCCTCCGAATGCCACCCCACGGACCAGGACCTGTCCGCGGGAAAAGCCGGGCTCTTCCGCTCCGGCGCATTTTATTCCATACTCATCCTTGCCATGAGGAAACGCAAGCCAGAGAAGTTTTCCGCGACCAAGGCGGTCAAGGCCAACGCCCGGGAGCGCGTGGGCCAGCCCAAACCGGCGCGGGTGATCGACACCGAGCCGCGCACCGGCCGCGAAGCCAAGCACAAACCCAAGCTCGACGAGATCATCCACCAGGAGGAGTAGCGATGGCAAGAGCAGTTGGCGTAGGAGGAGTGTTTTTGAAGGCGCGGGAGCCGCAGACCCTGGCCGCGTGGTATGCCAGCCACCTCGGCATCAAGACGGAAGAGGGCGGTTCCCTGGTTTTCGATGGGCCTGAATCGGCCGGGATGACGGTCTTTGCCCACTTCCCCGAAGACACCGGCTACTTCGGCGGCGGGGAGCAGCGAGCGATGGTCAACTTCCGGGTGGACGATCTGGACGCGCTGCTCGTCCAGTTGGCTGCCGCGGGCGTGCGCGTCGACCCCAAACGCGAGGACTACCCCTATGGGAGATTCGCCTGGATCTGGGATCCGGAGGGCAACCGCGTGGAGCTGTGGGAGCCGCCGTTAGGGGATAAGGTGGCAGCGATTTGAGGAAACCTGGGCGGGTGCGAGACGGCGATACAGCGTGCAAGACAGGAGTTGCGGGACGCAAGACGCCTTGTCTCACGTTGTCTTACGGCTGTCCGGCCTGCGTCTTACGGCCGTAAGACCGGCGTAAGACGGCCGTATTGCGGATGCCGGACGCCGCTCGTCCCGTCTAGCATCCGCGCCCTGAACCGCAGGCAAACCTCTCGCCGAGCCGCGCAAATCAGAACCTGTCCTACGGGCGTTGGACGGAGTAAGGTCCGGGCAGCGATGGCTCGGCATTCGTATCCGCGGGCTTGTTGGGGTCCGAGCGGACAGCGGTCCGCTTCGAGTAGATGCGGAACTGCACTACCAGGTCGAGCAGCACGGGGACCGGCTTGCCGTCTTTGATGGCCGGCTCGAAGGTGGCTTTGCGAATGGCCGCAACGGCGTTCTCGTCCAGCCCAAAGCCGATGGGCCGGCCCACCGCAATCTCTCCCGGTTTGCCGTCGGTGCCGATCACCGTGTGATAGAGCGCCATGCCGGCCACGGCATTGGCCTGCGCGTACTCGTTCGACTCGGGCTCGAAGTTGGTAATCAGCCGGGCCTTCTTGTCCACCGTATTCTGGCGCAGAATGGCGGGATCGCTGGGCCGGTAATCGGTATTGGCCGCGGCCGCCTGGTAGTAGAGTTTCCAAAAGTCGGGCATCGAGGCTTTGAGGCGGTCGTCAATTCCCGGCGCGAAGATGCGGTCCAGGGCCTCCCGCAGCACGCCGGCGGCGTGTGCCGGCGAGAGGGTGGTGGTCACACTGTTGGGATCGGCCGGGCGTTCTTCCGGCGGGGCAGCGGCGATCTCGGCCTTGGCCTGATCGGCCTCGCTCATCTCATCCGGCTGGGTGGCCGGTGCGGAGGCCGCCTGGGCGGAAGCCGCTGGGGCAGGCGGTGGAGCAGCCGCGGCGGCGGCGGGCGCAGTCCCGGCCGGAACTCCAGGGGCGGGCTTCTTCTTCTCCTGCCTGGCGCGCTTCTTCTCCTTCTTGGGCGATATTACCAATTCGCGGTCGATGGTGATCCTGACCAGCTTCTTGTTTGGCGTGATCTTCACGCGGTCGACGGCCTTGGTGGGGTCTTCATTGGGCAGAGCGCCCAGAAAGTGCAGCCCGTAGCGCGACCCTTCCAGCTCCAGCTTGTGCTTGGCGAGGCGCACTCTGTCGATCTGGATCCCGTTCAGCGTGTAGGAGCCCTGTGGCGAGTGGCCAATCAGCGCGCCATGTTCGTTGAAGGTGAGGTTATTGTCCAGGTAGCCGCCGCGCAGGTAGAGCGGCTTGGCCAGCAACTGCCGCTTGAGTTCGTCCTCGGTGATAGCGCCCGCCTGGGAAGTCTCGGGCTTGGCGCTTTGCGGCGACCCGGACTTGGCCTTATGCGCCGGCTTGGGCTTGGCGGCCGCGGGCGTTTGTGCTGCGGGTTCCTGCGCGGGTGGCGGCGCGGCTGGCGCTGGCGCTGGCGCTGCTGAAGCCGGGGCCGCGGGCGTCTGTGCTGCGGGTTCCTGCGCGGGTGGCGGCGGGGCCGGCTGCTGGGCTTGATCGGGAGCGGAAGCAGGCGCCTGGGCCGCGTCCGGAGTTGTGCCTTGCGCCGGCTGAGCCGCGCCGGACTGCTGAGCGGTCGCGGGTTGCTGCGTGGACGCGGGCTGCTGGGTCATTGCGGACAAATTCAAGGCCAGCGCGCCGCAGAAGGCCAGGGCGCCGAGTCCGGCCGCAGTTACGGCGAAAAATCGCACAACACATCGATACTTGGGCATGAGGGAGTCCTTGAGCGCCACTTTATCAGAATCTCCGCCTGTAGGTCTTTGGTGCAAATGGCCTGACTCCACTTTGTCTGGCAGCGGGGTCCGCTGCTGCGGCAAGCATCCGGAGATGCGATAACCGCGTTTGCGCGAGGTTCCGGCCGCGCCATGGATGCGCGCCGCCCGCTATAATCGCATTGGCTTCCCCATGATGCCGTCGAACAGAATTGTGCTTCCCAGAAAACATATTTGGATTGCGGGCTGGCTCTCGGCAGCTCTCTGTGCGCAGACAGTCTACGCGCAAAACGCCGGCGTTCCTCCAGTCCAGCAAACCGTGGTGGTTCTCGGCTCGCCGGCGCCGGTGCCGCTGGCGGAGTCGCCGGCTTCCGTGCTGGTGCTGCCGGTGGGAACGAAGACCCTGTCGCTGGAGTCGCCGCAGGAGCTGCTGCGGCAGGACTCGTCGATCTCGCTCGAACAGCGCGGCGCCGGCGGAGGGCAGGCGGACCTGGTTCTGCGCGGAGGCACGTTCGAGCAGACGCTGGTGCTGCTGAACGGCTTCCGCATCGACGACAGCCAGACCGCGCATCACAATCTGGACCTGCCTGTCGCGCTCGACGCGATGAATTCGATCCAGGTTCTGCATGGCGCGGGCTCGACGCTGCACGGCGAAGATGCGCTCAGCGGCGTGGTCGACTTCGTCACCGCCGCGCCCTCCGCAACTTCGCTCCGGCTGCGCGCCGGCGAAGGCAGCTTTGGCGCGAACGAGGAGTCCCTGCTGGCCGCGCTGGCGCGCAAACGCTGGAGCGGACGCCTGACGGCAGACCGGAATTTCTCCACCGGGTTCATGACCGACCGCGACTACCGCAACGAAGATAGCTCGCTGGAGAGCTGGGCCGGCTCGAGGCTGGGCGTCTCGGACCTTCTTTTCGCGGCCAGCGACCGCTCCTTCGGGGCCAACCAGTTTTATGGACCTTATAACTCCTGGGAACGGACCAAGGGATGGTTTGCCTCCGCCCGCCAGGAGTTAGGCAGCCGCACCGTGGCGGCCTTCGGCTACCGGCGGCACACGGATGAGTTTGTCCTGCTGCGCGGCGATCCGTCCATTTATGAAAACAACCACATCGACGGCTCCTGGCAGGCGTCTCTGCGGCGGACCGTTACCGTCGCTTCTACATCCCTGCTCCTCTTCGGGCTGGAATCGGACGGCGACAGCATTCATAGCAACAATCTCGGCCTGCATGCCCGCAATCGCGGCGCGGGTTACGCAGATCTGGATCTGCGTCCCGCCAAAAAGCGCTGGAACTTATCGGCCGGCCTCCGGGAGGAGTTATTCTCCGGCGGCGCGCAGTCGGTGCTGGCTCCTCATCTGGCGGGGAGTTTGCGGCTGGCGGACTCGCTCAAGCTCAGGGCCGGCGGAGGTTATGGATTCAGGATTCCGACTTATACCGACCTTTATTACTCCGATCCGACCACGATCGGCAATCCCGATCTCAAGCCCGAGTCGGCGTGGTCCGGCGACGGCGGTGTGGATTGGGTTCCATCCAGCCGCCTATCGATTTTGGCGACCGGGTTTTATTCCCGCGAGCACGATACCATCGACTATCTGCGCGCCTCGCCCGCATCGCCTTGGAACGCGGCCAATCTCGGGGGCCTTCGCTTTGCGGGATTTGAGTCATCCATGACCTGGATGCCGGCCAAGTCGCAGGTGGTCCGCATCGCGTGGACGGAGCTTGCCGGGGCGCAGGGTTCGTTGCACGGTTTGCAATCGGAGTATGCCCTCAACTATCCGGTCGAGAATATCCATGCAGCATGGACGGCCTTGCTGGGACGCTATCTTTCCTTGACCAATGCGGTGCGCATCGCAAGACCTTATCAGCAGCCTGGCATTGCTCCGTGGAATGCCAATCCCTATCCCGTGTGGGATGCTTCGCTGACTCATGACTCGGGAAAGCTCCGCCCCTATCTTCGGCTGGGCAATCTGAGTAATACCGGCTATCAGGAGATCAATGGCGTCGCCATGCCGGGCCGGTCGATCACCGGCGGAGTTTCTTTTTGGCTCGGCCGCTGACTGCGCGTCGACTGGCGGTTGCGGCGCGGCGACCGGCGGCTTTGGCGCGATATGTGTTTGCTCGTCGATCGCCGATCCCCGGCCTCCGCCCCTCCCCGCTATAATTTGCAGGGAAGAGAACCGCGGACGCGCCGGTTTTGTTTCCGCAATCGAGTAAGAGTCTTATCGAGAAAGGGACGGACGAATGCCCGAAGAAACCAATCCGATCGATACTGCGAATCCCATCGACGTGGAAGCCCTGAAGGCGCTGGTGCGCACGGTGCCGGATTTTCCCAAGCCGGGGATTCTGTTTTATGACATCACCACGCTGCTGAAGGATAAGGCGGGCTTTGCCAAGCTGATCGACGCGCTGGCGGACCACTATATCGGGCGCAAGATCGACCTGGTGCTGGGCATCGAGGCGCGGGGATTCATCTTTGGGCCGGCGCTGGCCTACCGGCTGAACGCCGGATTTGTGCCCGTGCGCAAGCCGCGCAAACTGCCCGCGCCCGTGGCCCGTGTGACCTATGACCTGGAGTACGGCACCGACTCGCTGGAGATTCACCTGGACGCGATTCAGCCGGGGCAGCGCGTGGTTCTGGTGGACGACCTGCTGGCCACCGGAGGCACTATGGAGGCCACCGTGAAGCTGGTGAAGCAGTTGGGCGGGGAGATTGCCGGGCTGGCCTTTGCCGTCGAGCTGGACTTTTTGAAGGGCCGAAGCCGCTTCGCGGAATACGACGTCTTCAGCCTGTTGCACTACGACGAGTAGAGGGGGCTGCCCGCCGCTAGGCGGCGGGACAGGCTGAGCAGAAGATGGTTACGCGGCGCGCCGTCTGCGGTAAAGGCCGCCGGCGAAGGCCAGCAGGCCGCTGCCGAGCAGGATTAGACTGCCGGGCTCAGGCGTCGGAAAAGGCCCGTACCCGATGAGAACCTGTGGAGGCCCGTCCCCGAAGGGCACCTGGCTGTTGTCGACCGGGACAAGAATGTCCATCTTCGAGTAGAAGGCGGCCTCGTTTGGGTTGTTGGCAAATGCCACCGCCGCCGCCATCTCAGCAGCGGAAGCGCTGTTTTCGAGGTCGTAGGGGGACACGTCGGAAGAAAACACATACCAAGCAGCCAACTGGTCGGCTACGGCAAGGGCAGGGTTGGCGGACGCGTTGACATTGGATTCGTTGTAAAGCCAGGCCGCTTCCTCCCAATCGCTCTCGGGGTAAGTTTCCGGGGTCGTCCCGTTGAGTGTCACGATGGTTGACATCACGGAGATCGGCTTGACCGTTGCCGTCCAGGTCTCTCCAGGTTCGATATCGTTGTTGTAGCTGAGGCACATCAGCGGGGTATTACCGGGGCCTTCGGCGACGCTGAAGTAGTAATACGGATAGGCGTAATAATACCCATCCGGGGTAACATTCGGACCGGCGTATTCGAATTGCAGATTGACCGTATCCGCGTAAGCCTTCACCGGGCTGCCCATAGTCAGCAAGCAAAGCGCCGACAGGCTTAAAACCATGCACAAGCCGAATTTCTTCATAGTAGCCCCCTTTTTCCCAGCCCCCATTGGATTCAAGCACCCTCGCCCTATTTGCCAGGTGAGTTCTCGTTGCGCTCCCACATGCCGTCAGCTCGATCCCTAGCCGCGCAGCCATTTGGCAAGTGCGGCTGCTTCCGTGGATCGAACCGATGCCGCCGTGGGCGCCTCTGAGCAAATTCACCTCGCGCACGAACACACTCGTTGAGCGTGCGTTATTGCAGGCTGCTAACAAGAATGCAAATCAAGGGCCAAACTGTGGCTGTGCAGAATCAACGCGTTACGAATGCGTCGAGGGGAATTTGCGCAAGGAATTGCATAACACTGTGGAACGCAAGGGCTAACTACTTAGAAGCTGTTTCATAACCTTCTGAGTACGATCATGAAGCAGGCGATGTGGAAGAAGGCCTCGTAGATTTGCAGTGAGCGGTCGTAGCGGACAACAAGGTGGCGGAAGTTGCCCAGCCAGG
>JBEKDB010000078.1:0-32546 GCA_050014575.1 Occallatibacter sp.
CGACGCCCATGGCGACCGCCAGACACAGCTCGACCTGGCGAGTGCTTACACGCGTCTGGCGAACCTGCAAGGAAGCGCCTACGACCAGAACCTGGGCGATACCTCCGGCGCGCTGGTCAGTGTAAATAAGGCGATTGCGTTGAGCGCGCCTTTTGCTGGCCCCAATTCCAAGGATCGGGAGGCGATTCACGCGCTGGCCAACGCGGAGTTATCCCGCAGCGGGATTCTCACCCTAACTGCGTCTATGCAGGAGACGGTCGCCTCCACGCAGGCGGCGATTGCGAATTATGAGCGCCTAACTGCATTCAATAACATTACCCCGGATGAGATGTTCGATATGGCTAACGGATATGGCCTGCTGGGCGATGAACTTGGCATCATCGGCGATGACAGCCTCAATGACCTCCCAGGGGCCCTGGCTGCTTATCGAAGATACATCGATCTGAACAGGCGAGCTTTAAGTATCGACTCAAAGCTGAGTTGGGCCCGGCGGGACCTGGTTCTCGGCCAGCGGAAGATCGTCGAGGTCGAGATGGATGCCGATCCGGCCCAGGCACTTAACGATGCCCTGACCGGCTTGCAGAGTATCTCCGCGCTGCCCAAGGCTGACCGGGAAGGCTTGCCGATGCTCCGCGTGAACAATGCGCTGCGTTTGGACGAGGCATACGCTCTGGTTCAAATGGGAAGATACTCCGATGCAAATGAAATCCTGACGGCAACCGTCCAGGCTTCTCAGAAGCTTGTAGCGGCGGACCCACAGGATTTGCGCGCTCTAACGGACATGAATGTCAGCCTCATTCAGTCGTCAAACGATTATGAAATAGAGGCCGATCCGGCCCTGGCTGCATCCGCGGACGACAGGCGCAAGAGCCTGGCAGATGCGGAGAGGTCTTTCTCCGCGGAGTTAGCAGCATCGCAGAAGCTTATCGAAAAGGGAGGGGGCAAGGAGGCGTGGGCGCCGTACGTCGCCGACGCGCAAGTCAATCTCGGCTCGATTCAATCCATGCTGCACAGAGGAGAGCGCCCTGTTGAGATGGCCCAAAAGGGCCTGGCCACCTTGCGAGGAATGGCATCGAAGAATCAGGTTTCTCCCGACATTCTCGATGATGTGGCGCAAGACTTCCTCTTCGCGGAACCGGCCGTTCTCAAGGATCCGGGGTTCGCGGTCTCATGCGCCGAGCGCTCGGTCGCCTTGACTCACCGCCGAATGCCTTCCAGGCTGCTGACCCTGGCCCAGGCATATCGTGCCGCGGGCCAGATAGAAAAGAGCCGCGCGACGGCAAGAGAGGGTCTGGCGCTGCTCCCCTCCGTGCAGCCGGGAAGCGTCAAGCCGCGCATCCGCAAGCTGCTGGAAATCCAGGCACAAGGTTGATTCCGGCGGTGTGTGTTGCACATGTTTCGCCGGAAGGTCACCTGGCGGGATGACGGCTGGATTTTGAATTTAGTGGCAGTTCTTGAGACCGACCCATGGAATGCGTCCGGCAGTCGCACGCGCCTGAATCTGAGCGCGCCTGCTGGGATTGAAGCCAAGCTTGCAGCTCGACGCCCGGGCGAAATGCCGATTTGTCTTCAGCGGAGAGGCTAGCGCGGGCCGGACGCTGCTTGCTGCGATGCACAAGCAGCTGGGTGGGAGGCGCCAGCTTCAAACCGGCATTCGCCCTCTGGTCTCTGCACATTTGGGGTCTCCGCGGCAGCCCCCGGCGGCAAAGGAGTATTGCTTCTTGGAGGCGAAGTCGACAATCCCCACCATGTGTTCCTCGAGGTTGGAGTTTACCTGGGCGTTGGTGGTTCCCTTGATTTTGAAGACGCGTGGCGAGAAAAGCAGCGCGGTAAGGAGTTCGTTCCATAGGGAATTCTTGACGATGGCCGGACAGGTGTAAACATCGCCGGCTTTGGTCGTGGTAAATCCTTTGGTATCCAACGACAGACCGGAGCCGACCTGCAGCTTTCTCCGAATGGCTCCGCCCAGACCGGCCGATTGCTGTACGGTGTGGGCCAGTTCATGCGCCAGCAGGTGCGCGCCGCGCTCGGCGGCGGGATCGAACCGGCCCATACCGGCTTTGCAAACCTCTCAGGGCCATCTGTGCCGGTTTGCAGCCGGGCAGGAGTGGATGACTCGGGTTATCATCCCCTGATAGCGCCGCACAAAGAAAGAAGCCGAAGCAGCGCCGCGGCGATCGATGGAGGCAGCATGAAGGTTCTTTTCATTGGAGGCACGGGAATCATCAGTACGGCTGCGACGAAATTGGCAGCGGAACGGGGCATGGAATTGACGCTGCTGCGGCGCGGACAGCGGGCGGCCGATCTTCCCAAGAATGTTCCCACCATCGCGGCGGATGTTACCGCCGAGGCGGCAGTGGCCGAGGCGCTCGGCAATCGATCGTTTGACGCGGTCGTGGACTGGATTGCCTTCACTCCAGCCGACGTGGAGCGGGACATCCGCTTGTTTCGGGGACGGACGGGGCAGTTTGTCTTTATCAGTTCGGCGAGCGCGTATCAAAAGCCGGTTGGGCACTATTTGATTACGGAATCGACCCCGCTTGCCAATCCCTATTGGCAGTATTCGCGCGATAAGATCGCCTGCGAAGACCGGTTGATGAAGGCCTATCGCGAAGAAGGCTTTCCGATCACAATTGTGCGACCTTCGCTGACCTATGGCGACACGCAGATTGCGCTGGCGGTGAATAGCTGGCAGAAATCCTACACGGCGGTGGACCGGATGCGGCGGGGCAAGAAGGTCATCGTGCCTGGGGATGGTTCCTCGCTATGGGTGATTACGCACAACAGCGATTTTGCCCAGGGGCTGGTCGGCTTGCTGGGGCATCGGCAGGCCATTGGCCACGCCTTCCACATCACCAGCGATGAGGTGATGACTTGGGATCAGTTCTATCGGATCACGGCGCAAGCCGCCGGTGTCGAGGCGCGGAGTGTTCACATTGCGTCGGAGTTTGTGGGCGCCTGCATGCCGGATGAGATCGGCAGCCTGACCGGGGATAAGGCAGTGAGCGTGGTTTTCGATAACAGCAAAATCAAGCGCTTTGTCCCAGGGTATTGCGCCAAAGTTCCGTTTGCGCGAGGGATTCAGCGAACGATCGAGTGGTTCGATGCGGATCCGCGGCGAAAGGAGATCGATGAAGCTGCGAATGCATCCTGGGACAGGCTCATCGACGCATACGAGAGCGGACTTGGGGAAGCATTGCGCAAGTTTCAGTTATAGAGTCCGACCTTCTTGCGCAGCCGAAGGAGCTGCCGGCTGATCGCCTGCTCCAGCCGGCGATTGCACGCCGGGGCTGCTGTTCCTCAGCACGGCATTCCCTACCGGAAGAGACTGAACCCTTTCTTCTTTTCCGGGATCGCGGGCCGGCCGCAAATGGATTGAGTCATCGTCCGGATTGCCCGTGAAATCTGCCCGCCGTCTTCGCTGAGCGGGGTGGCCGTGTTCTGCATCCGCCGCACCGCGGCATAGTTGTTGGGGATTCTCCACTTGACCGGCCTTTTGACGGCCTTCGCGATATGCTCTTCATCGATTTCCAGGCTGCGCGCGTCATACCGGTTGAGCACGATTTCGAGTTTCGGGCTGCCCGCCGCCCCGAGCTGCGAGATCAGGCGATGCGAGTTGCGCAGTTCGGGAATGCCGGCTTGCGTAACCAGGTAAATGGTTGCGGAATCGTCGAACAGATGCTTGCTCTGCAGGTCGAGCCTCGATCCCGCGTCGACCACCACAAAGTCGAATTCATGGCGGGCGACTTCCAGCAGCTTGTCGATGGCCTCGACCGAGACATACGTGGGGGCCAGCTCACTGGGCGCCGACAGTACGCATAATCCGGAGTCATGCCGCGCCAGCAAGGTGGAAAGAAAGTGCGAATCGAGCCGGTTGGAATTCTGAAACGCGCTGACGATCGAGTGTTCAGCCGCGATTCCCAGGTTGATCGCCACGTCTCCCAGGGGAAGGTTGAGATCGATCAACAGGGTTCTCTGCTTGTGATCCTGGGCCAGCGATACGGCAAAATTGCAGGCCACGGTTGTGACTCCGGAACCGCCCTTGGCGCCGAGAAACAAAAGCAGCTTGCCCTCGGTCTTCCTCGGCGGGCGAACCGTTGAAAGCAGGGCTGAGGCCCGAACCATAGCTTCGGCCATCTCGCCGCAACTGAAGGGCAGCCCAAGAAGCTCTCGGGCGCCGGCGCGCATGCACCGGACCAGCAGTCCCGGATCGGCATGCGCCGAATAGACCATGGCGATGGCAAGGTCACGGCTGCAGATGGTCTCCACCAGCTCCAGGGCGTACTCCAGATCGCTGTCTAGGTCCACAAAAACGATGTCGAAGTTATGGTCAATCACTCTCGCCACTTCGCTGAGGGCGGGATAGGAAGCGGTGAACTCCCGGATGGGGCCGCTGTGACACGCGCTCAGCTCGGTCAATGCCGCCTTGCGGCGCTGGTCGTCGGGGCTGATGACCGCTATGGACAAAACGCCCGGGCTAAGGGCATCGCTGATTTGGTCCTGGTATGACATAGCTGATTCGATCCTCCAACTGCGTGGTGTGCTTTTGCGGGTTGGCGCGCTCAGCAGGTCGTTGTTCTCAAGTCGCCCCTTTTCGGCTCCGATTCGCCTGGGTTGTACCGCTGCCGAGGAGGATACCAAGCGTAGCCACGCGCGACGATCTGTTCTCCATTGCATTCTCCCCTGATCCTAGGCGCTTCGATGCGTCCGCCCCGCGGCCCGTTGCTCAAATTGCCGGCCATGCTTCCAACCAAGCCTTGGAATTTGGGTTGGAGTGCGCGCCAAGAACCCCAGAATCTTGCCGCGAAGCGTCTTACTTAAGAAAGCAACCGCATACCTGCGCAAAATGCTCTGACGTCGCCGGGCGGGAATCGGGCCGCAATGCGGCAGGACGCTCAGCGGCAAGACCAGAGGCTGATCCGTAAAGTCCTCGTGGGCAGCTCACTTCACCAATAGCAAGTACCCGCCGAATCTGCGCGGCGAAGCCTCCGTACCGGCTGAGTCTGTCGCGTAAAGAATGGCTTCCATAGTCGCGCTTGGACCGGGAGTTCCGCCCCCCCATGCAACTCATTGACACTTGGCGACTGATTGGTGCAGCGCTTGCCGCCCTCTGATACCCGGCAAGCTGCGCATAAGCTCTTCTTTTAGGATGCAGCAGCATGGCGCATCGATGCATTTCTCTTGAGCCGTAAGCAATGCCTGGGCTGGGAACTCGCGACGCACCACAAATCCCTCCGACGGAGCCGCAGATTGCGTCTGCCAATCGAACCGGGCGCTGCGCGACCGGCCAGTTCCCCGCAGACGCGGCGACGGCTCCGGCAAAGCCTGAACCGAAATGCGTCCGTCGAAAAAGGAAAGCGTTCCGCGCGATCCCGCTCTTCGATCGACAAGATATTCGCGCCTGGACTCAGCGGCCTGTTGAGATCGATCGTCAGACCGTCGATCCGGGTGCGGCAACGATTCCCGCTACCGATTCCCGAAGCGCTACCGGGAACGTTCCTGGCCGCGTTTGGGGATTATCGGCCACATTCCGGCTTGACGGCGCCTTTTCAGCTGGATTCCCTTCGATTTCGCAGCAACCGGGGATCCCTTCTGCGCCCGTCCTGGTGATACCATCTCCGTAAAGGCCGCCACCCACGGCCGACCGGCCCACCTGAGGAGGTCCTTATGAACCCACTTTCCCGTCGCGAATTTCTCAAAGCCTCGCTTGCCGTTGGAACCATGAGCAGCGTCGGTACTCTCCCCTTGCGCGCCGCGCCCAGTAAAGCCACCGACGCAGTCACTCTCGGCAAGTCCGGCATGCAGGTCACGCGCCTCGCCTTCGGCACCGGCAGCGACAATGGCCACATACAATCCGCGCTCGGCCAGCAGGAGTTCACGCGCCTGATTCACTACGCCTACGACCGCGGCATCCGCTTTTTCGAGACTGCGGAGTCCTATTCCACCCCCGCCATGCTGGGCGAAGCCCTGAAGGGCATTCCGCGCGAGAGCTATCAGCTGATGAACAAGGTGACCACCGACGAGGGCGTCGATCCGCGGGAGCGCTTCGACGAGATGCGCCGGATTTCGCAGACCGAGTACTTCGACATCATGCTGCTGCACTGGCAGCACACCCCCGAATGGGTAGTCAAGACCGCCCGCTGGCAAGACGGCATCCTCGAAGCACAATCGAAAAAGACCATCCGCATGCGCGGCGCATCGGTTCACGGCCTGCCCGCGCTGCGCCAGATGCCGGGCAACAAATGGCTTGAGGTCGCGATGATCCGCATGAACCACAAGGGGACGAGCATGGACGGGCCGACCTGGAGGGACGAGAACTGTCCAACCTGCGTGGACGAAGTGGTCGAGCACGTCAAGCAGGTGAAGAAGGACGGCATGGGCGTCATCAGCATGAAGCTCGTAGGCGCCGGCGCATTCACGCGCCACGAAGACCGCCAGGCCGCCATGCGCTTCGCCTTCAAGAACGCCGGCGTCGATTGCGTAACGGTGGGCTTCAAGAGCACGCAGGAGATCGACGAGGCGATCGACAACCTCAACGTCGCGCTGGTCTAGTACCGCGACCTGGCGATTTCGTAATCGTGCCCATGAACCTGGGTGCCCCAGGTCCCGCTTTCGGGACCTGGGAAACCGCAAATCTGCGCGGTCGCGGTACTAGCCAGCATCTCTCGCAGGGCTCTTTCTTTTCGCGGGGAGATCCCGCGGACTCGGTTCCTTATCTTCAGACAGGCTGCTTCCTCGGCTCCTTCCACACGTCTACAATCGGTAGAGATGGCGGACACGCTCTATCTGAGTTTGTGGTATCCGAATCTGCGCCTTGAGGCGCTAGCCGACAAGCTGACGGCGGTGCTGGGCGCGTTTGCGGCGCACGGCGGCGAGCCCAGAGTCTATGCCGCAACCGTATGGCCGCTGAGCTGGCGCGAGTCGCCGGTCTTTGAGCGGGTTTATGGGCGCGACGGCGGGGTTGGGCTTGGCGCGGGGCTCGGCGCGGAGCCGCGGCTGGCGGTGGAAGAGGCGCTGGAGCTGCTGCACGACGATTGCGCTTACGAGTTCCAGATTGGCTGGAGCTTGTGGGAGCTTGAGAGTTCACATGGAAACGCAGGTCCCCTTCGACAAGCTCAGGGCAGGCTTTCGGCTGCCCCTTCCCCTTCGCGGCGTTCAGGGGCAGGGTTCGCTCAGGATGACAGCTCGATGAGATTGGATTCGCGCTGGGTGCGGGAGCCGCGGCTGGTGCGGGTGACAGGCTACGGGCCGCTCTTCGACGAGGGCGCCTACGAAGCCGATGGGCACATCCGCATTGACTTCGGCTCGGACGAGCCGTTTCTGGAAGAAGAAGCCGAGTTGGACTCCGTTGCGGCCCGCCGCGTGGAAGAAAATGTGCGCCAACTGGTGGCATTGACCGCGGCTGTCGAGAAGGCATCCGGGGCCACGGCGCGGCTGCTGTGGAGCGAACTGGGCGAAAGCCTTGCCCAGCGGCTGGCGGCGCGTTTGGGGGTGGCCAACTGAGCGCGCGATTCACCATTGAGCGGTTGCGATTGCTGGTGCTGGCGGCGGGAGTCTTGCTGGTGGCGGCGCTGGCGGTGTTTCTGGCCGTGGGCAAATTGAGGAATCCGCTTAACGTGAAGGAGATTCCCAAGCGGCTGGGCGTCAACATTCAGCAGGACGCCAGCGGCTACACCTTCGACCACGCCTTCGGCGCGCATTCGCGGTACAGGATTCACGCATCCAAGGTGATCCAGTACACGCAGGGCACGGCTCTGCTGCACGATGTGAAGATCGAGTTGTATAGCGAAGACGGGAATCGCGTGGACCGCATCGAGGGCAGCGAGTTCGAGTACGACCAGAAGAGCAAGACCGCCACGGCGAACGGGCCAGTGGAGATCACGCTGATGCGTCCGGGAGTTGCGCCGGCGATTGCGCCCAGGGCTAGCACCGGCAAAGTGGCGGACGAGAGAGCCAAGGGAACGCCGCTGGCAGCGGCTGCCGAGATAGCCGCGCGCGGCGAGATTCACGTGGAGACCAGCGGGCTCTCCTTCGACGAGACGAGCGGAGTGGCGGCCACAGGCAAGCCTGTGCTTTTCTCGATGGTTCAGGGAGGCGGCAGCTCGATTGGCGCCACGTACGACTCGCAGCAAGGCCGTCTGGTGCTGGACCGGGCGGTGGAGTTGAGGACTGAGCGCGGCGGGCAGGCGGTCCTGATTCACGCCCAGCACGCGGAGTTCGAGCGCGAGACCCAGCTTTGCCGCCTTCATGCGGCCACGGCCGATTACCGGGGCGGAGAAGCGGCGGCCGGCGACGCCAAGGTTTTGTTTCGCGAGGACGGATCGGTGGCGCGCCTGGATGCGGTTAACGGGTTCACGCTGGCGACCGCGGCCAGCGGCCACGTTGCGGCGCCCACAGGCTCAATGGACTTCAATGAGCACAACCAGCCCCGCCACGGCCATCTGGAGGGCGGGGTACGGATGGACTCGGCAAGTCAGAGCGGCGACCGGAACCGGCAAGTGCATGGGGACTCGCCCGCGGTGGAGCTCGAATTCACGCCGCAGGGCGAGTTGCGCCAGTTGCATATGGAACGAGACGTGGAGATCGACAGCGAGGAAACCAGCCCGCTGGCGGCCGGACCGGGTCCTCGATCGGGGTCTGGAGCGGGCTCGCTGCGGGTGAGGCGGAACTGGCGTTCGCCGGTTGCCGACTTGGAGTTCCGCGATGCCGGGCACGGACAGTTGCAGCCAGTTGCGATTCACGGGACGCAAGGCGTGGTTGTGACCGGCGAGAGCCAGCGGGGCCAGGAAGCCGCCGTGCCCTCCAGGCTGGCGGCCGATGAGTTGACGGGCGAATTTGGGCCGGGTTCCGCGCTGACCGCAATGACCGGGACCGGTCACGCCAGCATGGAAGAAACGAGCGCCACGGGAATCCGGCAGACCTCGAGCGGCGACCGGATCGAGGCGCATTTTGTTCCGGGTCCGGGGAGCGGAGCGGGTGCCGGGGCAAAGGGCGGGCCGGGGAGCGGCGTCGGCCCTGGGTTCGGCGGCGGAGCGCAGATTCAGTCGGCCGTGCTCGATGGCCATGTGGTGCTGGTTCAGCAACCGGCGGCCAGGCCCGGCCAGCAAGCGGAGCCGCCGATGCGGGCCACGGCTGGCCGGGCCGTCTATGAGGGCGCGGGAGCGTGGCTACGCCTGACGCTCGGCCCGCGCGTGGAAGACGGCGGCTTGCAGCTCACGGCGGACAAGATCGACGTCTCCCAGGATTCGGGGGACGCGTTTGCCCACGGAAATGTGAAGGCCACCTGGACGGATGCCGGCGCGGGCCCGGCGGGCAGACCCCAAAGCGGCGCGGCGGCGCAGGGGGGCGTGGCTTTGGGCGGGCAGGGTCCGGCGCACGTGATTGCCGCCGAGGGGCAACTGAATCGCACCACCGGCGAGGCTACCTTCCGGGGCCATGCGCGGCTCTGGCAGCAGGCGAACTCGGTTGCCGGGCCGGTGATTGTGCTGGATCGCCAGAGGCAGACGCTGGCGGCCCATAGCGCGGATGCGGCCGAGCCGGTGCGAGCGGTGCTGGTGAGCGCGGGCGGCGCGGAGCCGGGCAGGGCAAACGGCAAGGATGGGGGCCGCGCTCCGGGCGCCGATTCCGGCAAGGATGCGGCGGGAAGGCCGGCTGCCCCATCCGTAATCCGGGTGCGTGGGGGCGACCTGAAGTACTCCGATGCCGAACGCAAAGCGGTGATGCGCGGCGGCGCTCTGGGCACGGTGGTTGCGGAGACGGGAACCGCGGCGTCGGTCTCCAATGAGGTCGAGCTGACGCTGCTGCCGCCGGGCAATCACGCCGGCAAAGACGGTGGCCAGGCCCAGGTGGACCGCATGACGGCGCGGGGGCGCGTGACGCTGACCAGCGCGGGCCGGCGCGGAAGCGGAGAGCAGTTGGTCTACACGGGCGAGAACGGGGAATATGTGCTGACCGGAACCGCATCCGCGCCGCCCAGGATGACCGATCCGGCGCGGGGCACGGTAACCGGGGAGGCGCTGATCTTCCACAGCGGCGACGACAGCGTAAGCGTGGAAGGCGGCGGACGCAAAACCACGACAGAGACCACGGCGCCGAAGTGAGTTGTAGCTACAGGCAGCGGGGACAGCGTTAGGAGGACGGCATGGAATTCAGTTACAGAATCAGTGAAGCGGAGTATCTGAGAGCCGCGAGGCTCAAGTTTAAGGAAGCCTTTCGCCTGGGTCGTATCGGAAAAATCATCACGATTTGGGGATTTATTCTTGTCTGTCTCGTGGGAGCCGTCGGTATGGTTCAGATATACAGGCACCGCCCACCTTCCGATGAGCAAGAGATCGTTGAGACTGCCCCCGTCGAGCCCCTCACGAACCGTTTGATTGAGAATGTCGTGCCTGTCATAGTCATCTTCGGCGTAATAGCGTTCGTATTGTCCGGAAGGGTGCCGATGGGCCTACGCGGCATATACAGAAACGATCCTGTAATGCAAGGGCAATTCACAGTGAATATGACTCCGGAGTCAATCTCTACTCAAAACACGGCTGGAACATCCTCTCGGACCGGATGGAATATCTATAAACACTGGCGCGAGGGGAAAGACATAATTCTATTGGTATTCCATTCAGGCTCGTATTTCCTTCTCAGCGTGAAGGACCTCTCCGAGGCGCAGCGCGATGAACTGCGCGGCATCCTCGTCGCATCCCTCCCGAAAAGGTGAAAGACCCGCCGCAATTTGTGACCCAAACGCTTCTGTTTACGGCGGCGGGGTCTGAAAGTTCCCGGTCGAGTTCATTTGGGCCAGGATCGGTTTGCTGCGAGCCATCCTGCTCAGGATGATAGATTTGTTCTTTAGCGGATGGATGGGAAGACCCACTCGATGAATGCATTGATCGCCGAGGGAATCGGCAAGGCGTACAAGGGACGGGAAGTTGTCCGCGGGGTCGACCTGCGGGTCGCGCGCGGGGAGGTTGTGGGCTTGCTGGGGCCGAACGGGGCCGGCAAGACGACTAGCTTCTACATCATCGTAGGGCTGGTGGCGCCGGAGACCGGCCGCGTGCTGGTGGACGAGACCGATATCACCCGGCTGCCCATGTATCTGCGCGCCCGCAACTTCGGCATCAGCTACCTGCCCCAGGAGCCATCGGTTTTCCGCAAGCTGACCGTCGAAGAGAACATCCTGGCGGTGCTTGAGGCGCAGCCCATGGGCAGCCGCGAGCGGCGGACGCGGACCGAGCGGCTGATTCACCAGCTCAATCTGGGCCACGTCCGCACCACGCGGGGCTATGCGCTCTCCGGCGGCGAGCGGCGGCGGGTGGAGATCGCGCGCGCGCTATGCATCCAGCCCAACTTCATCCTGCTCGACGAGCCTTTCAGCGGCATCGATCCCATCGCCGTGTTGGAGTTGCAGAAGATCATCTTCGACCTGAAGGCCGCCGGCATTGGAGTTCTGGTCACCGACCACAACGTGCGCGAGACGCTGAGCGTGACCGACCGGGCGTACATCATTGCCGAGGGGCGCATCTTTTTTTCCGGAACGCCGCATGAGCTGGGGAATAATGTGGACGTGCGGCGGCTATACCTGGGCGAGGGATTCTCGCTGGGCTGAGGGGGTGCGCAGGTTCCGGCTGGGCGTCTTCGAGTGGGGAGCCGCGGAGCCTGGGCGTTGTCAATGTGCCAAACGGGGCAGGCAGGCGGCGGGATTCCCGGCGGAGGCTCTCCTATCGATCGCTGCCCAAACCGGCACGCGCGCCTGGAGGCGAGCCGAATTGACCTTGAGGCATTTCTTGCGCGGTTACACTTACAATGAGTCAAACGGGGAATGAGTTCCTTTTATGGCGCTGATGCAACCCAAATTGAGCTTGAAGGTGGCGCAACGCCAGATCCTGACTCCTGGCCTGATGCAGATGGTGAGCGTGTTGGCGCTCAACAAGGTCGAGCTGAAGGAGATGATCGATGCCGAGATGGTGGAAAATCCCGTCCTGGAAGAGATTGACGAATCGGTTCCCATGCTGGATGAGGTTGCGGGCCGCGAGGAAAAGCTGGCGCGGGGAGCGGAGGAACCGCCCGCCCCACCCAAGGATCCCTTTGAGGAGGTCGATTTCGGATCGTACTTCCAGGACTATCTCGATCCCGGTTACCGCACGCAAGTGGAGTACGACGATAGCGAGAAGCCCTCGTTCGAACAGTTTCTCTCCCAGCCTACGACTCTCTCCGATCACCTGGCGTGGCAGTTGGGAGCTCTGACCCTGGAGCCGCAGCTCCATGAGGCGGTGGAGTTCGTCATCGGCAATCTGGACGGAGATGGCTACCTGGCCGCCAGCGAGGAAGAGCTGGCAGCGGCTTTGATCCAGGCCACTGAGGAAGAAGGCCGGGAGCTGGCCGCGGCCGCCGACCTGGTCCGGCGCGCCATCGACCTGGTGCAGCATCTTGACCCAGCCGGTGTCGGGGCCCGGGATCTGCGCGAGTGCCTGTTGATTCAGATCGCGGCCCAGCAGCACGAGTTCGCCGTGTTGTATGCGAGGCACGCAGCCGATGCGGGCAACGTGGCCGACGATCCGCATCGCGGATTTCGCGCCGAGGCCGAAGCCCGGCTTGAGGAGCGGCGCCGCAGCATGGAGGTGGCCGCGCTGATTGTGGACCATCACCTGCAACTGCTGCAAAAGCGGGACGTGAAAGATCTGGCGCGTGCGGCTCACATTGCTCCCACCGAGGCCGAAGCCGGGATCGAGTTCATTCGCACGCTGGACCCTCGGCCCGGCCGCCAGTACAACCGCGAGCAAACCAGGCTGATCGAGCCCGATGTGGTCTTCGTCAAGCGGGGCGCCGAGTGGGCTGTTTCCATGAACGAGGAAGATCTGCCCAGTCTGCGGCTCAGCTCGCGCTACCGGCGGATGCTGGCCTCGGCAGAGACCGACAAAGAGGTCAAGGACTACGTGAAGGAACGGTTCCGCTCCGCCATGCAGCTGTTGCGCAACATCGCCCAGCGCAAGAGCACGATTCTGCGCACCTGCGAGGTGATTGTGCGCCGCCAGCAGGAGTTCCTCGAGCGTGGGGTCGAGGCCCTGCGGCCGATGATGATCAAGGAGGTGGCCGAGGAGATCGGGGTTCACCCCTCGACCGTGAGCCGGGCGGTGGCCAACAAATATGCTCATACCCCGCAGGGGGTGATCGAGCTGCGCTTCTTCTTCTCCGAGGGGTCGAACGGGCCGGAGGGCGCCGACACGCCGTTGCTGGTGCTCAAGCGCAAGGTGCGCAAGCTGATCGAGGAGGAGGATGCGCACCATCCGCTGACCGACGACCAACTGGCCGCGATGCTCGCGGCCCAGGGCATCCGGCTCACTCGCCGCACGGTGGCCAAGTATCGCGAGGACATGAATATCCCTTCCACCCACCATCGGCGCCGCAGCGACGGGTAGCGCAGAAGAGTCTTCAGTTGTCAGTTGTCGGCGATCGCAAGGCTGCACCGCTCTTGAACTTCAGCCGGAGACAGGAAGAATATGGTTGACTTCCCTCCACCTCAGCACACCATTACGCTGACCACCGAGAACTGACAACCGACCACCGATGCTGTAAAATCCGAAGTTCCCCGGCACGAGAGTCGAGCTGGGAAAACCAGGAGCGGAGGCTGACCATGGAAGTGGAGTACACCGCCAGAAACGTGAATATCTCCAAGGCTCTGCGCACGCAGGCCGAAGAGGGGATGGAACGCATTGCCCGCATTCTGGGCAAGACCGCGCGCGCCAGCATCACATTCGGCGTACAGAGGCATGAGCAGATCGTGGAGCTGACCGTGCAGGCGCGGATGCAGACGATTGCAGCCGCGGGCAAGGCCGCCACCCTGGATGCGGCGCTTCGGGAGGCGATGGAGCATGCCGAGAACCAGGCGCGCCGGTACCGGGACCGGCGGCTTCAGCGCAAGCGCCTGCCCAGCGGAGAGAAGGTGCTCACCGCCCCTCCGGTTGCCCGGCCCAAGGCTCGTCCCACCCAACCGGCTGCCGCCGCTTTGGAGGGCCAGCCGGCCCGCGCAAAGACCGGCGCGTCGATCGCCGTCCACTCCTTTCCCAACCACGCCACCGTTGTCGAGCCGCACATCCTCAAGAGCAGCGAAGCGATCTCCCTCACCCCCATGACCATCGAGGAGGCCGTGAAGGACGCGGAGTTCCGCGACCGCGATCTGCTGATCTTCCGCAATCCAGCCGGAGAGATGTTCGTGCTCCACCGCCGCCGCGACGGGCAGATGGAGCTGGTGGAGATGCCTTAGGCCAGGTTCTGAATTTTCAACCTGAGCGCTGCCCAGCCATCGAAATGAACGCGCCCAGCGCCTGGGGCTGGCTCATGGTGTAGCATGTTGGCCATGACGAAATCAGAACCCGAGCCCCAGGCCAACTCGCCGCGGAAAGAGCCAAGACGCGCCAAGTCCTTGAAGAAGCCGGCAAAGGAACTGGTCATCGTGACCGGAATCTCCGGCGCGGGCAAGGCCTCGGCGCTCAAGGCCTTTGAGGATCTGGGCTTTCACTGCGTAGACAACCTGCCGCTTGAGCTCTTGCCCGATTTTGCCCGGCTGGTGGAGAAGTCCGCCGAAGTGGAACGGGCAGCCATTGTGGTGGACGTGCGCGAGGGAACCACGCTGGACCGCCTCCCGGAGATCCTGAAAGGCGTGAAGACGCGGCTCTCCACGCGCGTGGTGTTTTTGGATGCGCAGGATGCGGTGCTGGTCCGCCGCTACTCCGAGACCAGGCGGCCGCACCCCCTGGGCCGGTCGGAGACGGTTTCGCGCTCCATTGTGGAGGAGCGGCAACTGCTGGACCCCATTCGCAACGTGGCGGATACGCTGATCGACACTTCGAACTTCAACGTCCACGAGCTGCGCGCCAATATTCTGGCCCGGTTCGGTAAGGAGAATGAGAGCGGCAGCCTGCTGGTCTCCTGCCTGAGTTTTGGCTTCAAGAATGGCGTTCCGCTGGACGCGGATATGGTCTTCGATGTGCGGTTCTTGCCCAATCCCCACTTTGTTGAGAAATTTCGCAAGCTGACCGGCCTGGACCCCGAAGTTGCGGCATATGTGCGCGGGTTTCCGCAGAGCGTTGAGTTTCTGAGCCGGGTGAAGGAGCTGATGCTTTACCTGCTGCCGCATTACGTGGAAGAGGGGAAGAGCTACCTGACCGTGGCCTTCGGCTGCACCGGCGGCCAGCACCGCAGCGTGATGATGGTCGAGGAGATTGCGGCCGAACTCAAGCGCGCCGGCTACCAGGTGAAGGCGCTGCACCGGGATATGCCGCGATAGGGCAACAAGTCGGAGGGGTCAGCGAGCCTGCGGCCGGACCCATTACAAAGCCCAGGAGAATGTTTTATATTCCCATTGCCATGAACTCCAGAATTCGTTGCATCCTGCCGTCTATGCTGGCGCTTGCCGGCCTGCTTTCGTGCGCTTCGACGACCCCGGCGCAAACCGCCCCCGCCGCCAAGCCCACCGTCGCCGAGGCCCTCGCCTTCATTGACAGCGCGGAGAAGGAACTGAACGCGATCAGCGTCGATGTGGGGCGCGCCTCCTGGGTCGAGGAAACCTACATCACCGACGACACGGTCACCCTGCTGGCCGAGGCCAGCGACCGCATGATTGCGCGGCAGACGGCGCTGATCGGCGAGGCGCGGCGGTTCGACGGGCTTCAGCTGCCGCCCGATGCGGCGCGCAAGCTGTTGCTGCTCAAGCTGAGCATTGGCTTGCCCGCGCCGCAGGACCCCGCACTGCGTGCCGAGACCACCCAGAAGGCCGCGGAGCTCGACGCCGCTTATGGGCGCGGCAAGTACTGTCCCGACGCCAACCCCGGCCACTGCCTCGGCATCGACGAACTCGATGTCAAGATGGCCCAGAGCCGCGATCCAAAGGAGTTGGCGGCCCTGTGGGTGGGCTGGCACGCGGTGGGCGCGCCCATGCGCCCCAACTACGCGCGGCTGGCCGAGTTGAGCAACCAGGGCGCGCGCGAGCTGGGTTTTGCCGACACCGGCGCCCTGTGGCGCTCGCAGTACGACATGACCCCCGACGAGTTCCAGGCCGAGATCGAGCGGCTGTGGACGCAGGTCGAGCCGCTCTACCGCGAGCTGCACACCTACGTCCGCCGCAAGCTGATTGAGAAATATGGCGACCAGGCGCGCCGCCCCGACGGCATGATTCCCGCGCATCTGCTCGGGAAACGACGTGGTCGCGCCGCCCTCCGGTCCGCTGCCCTACGACCTGGGCGCGATCCTCAAAGCCCGCAACACAACCCCCGAACAACTCGTCCGCTACGGCGAAGGCTTTTATAAGTCGCTGGGCTTCGATCCCCTCCCCGACACCTTCTGGAAGCGATCGATGCTTTCGCATCCGCGCGACCGCGAAGTGGTCTGCCATCCCAGCGCATGGGATCTGGACAACCAGCGCGACGTACGCATCAAGGCCTGCTTCCAGCCCACCGCCGACGACTTCGTCACCGTGCATCACGAACTGGGCCACAACTACTACCAGATGGCCTATCGCAACCAGCCCTACTTCTTCCAGGGCGGCGCAAACGACGGCTTCCACGAGGCCATCGGCGACTCCATTGCGCTCAACGTCACTCCTGTTTACCTTAAGAAACTAGGCCTGATTAATGAAGTTCCGCCCGAAAGCGCCGATATTCCGCTGCTGTTGCACACGGCTCTCGACAAGATCGCCTTCCTGCCCTTCGGCCTGCTCATCGACAAGTGGCGCTGGCAAGTTTACTCGGGCCAAGTGACGCCGGAGCACTACAACAGCGCCTGGTGGGCATTGCGCGAGAAGTATCAGGGGGTCGCCCCGCCAGTCGCGCGCTCCGAGGCCGACTTCGACCCCGGCGCAAAGTACCACATTCCCGGCAACGTGCCCTACATGCGCTACTTCCTGGCCCGCGTCTATCAGTTCCAGTTCTATCGCGCCATGTGCCAGGCCGCCGGCTACAAGGGCCCGCTGAACCGCTGCTCAGTCTACGGATCGAAGGAGGCCGGCGCGCGGCTGAACGCGATGCTGTCGATGGGCCAGTCCAAGCCCTGGCCCGAGGCGCTCAAAGTGATGACCGGCAGCGATAAGGCCGACGCCTCGGCCATCGTCGAATACTTCCAGCCCCTGATGGACTGGCTCAAGGTGCAGAACAAGGGCGAAGAAGAAGGCTGGACGCCGCCGGCGGACCCGCTGAAGTAGCGCTGTAATCAGGCCGTCATCCCATGTTCCAGAGTTGGGATCCTGAGGACGCCTATACGATCCGCCGCACGCCGGGCAGACGGACCAGCGGATCTGCGGCCAGCCAGGTTGCTGCGCAGGCCAACCCGCCGGCCACGCCGAATTTAACCAGTGCGGGCGCGGCCCACCCGCGCAGCAGCAGGCTGATGCCCACCAGCACCACCGGATGGATGATGTACACCGCATAAGCGCGCCGGTTGAGCCACGCCCAGAACTGCGACGGCTGGTTCATGCGCTCGCGAAAGACCAGCAGCCACGCGGCGATCAGGCCCCAGGCGACAAAGGGCTCCCAGAAGGCATAGAGCATCGATGCCCATGAGAGGCCGCCGGAGGTGTCGATGCTTCCGCCGCCGTTCATTGCGCGCAGAGCCAGAATGCCCACCGGCAGGCTGGGCCATGCGACGGCCAGCGTCCAAAGCCATGGCCGCGCATCCTTCCATCCAAGCTGCCGCAGCCAGTCGCAGCGCCAGGCGGCGATGCCCACGGCGAAGAGAAAAATGTAACCGGTAAAGTAGCCAAGCTGCAGGCCGAAGATGTTCTGACCCACGGGAACGAACTGGCGGATGGCCAGCGCGGCTGTGGCGACCCCAATGGCGCTCACCAGCCACCAACGATAAGCCGGGACCGGCCGGGGCGTGCGTTGAGCTTGGGCCAACGCGGCGCCGACAAGTGCTCTCCAGCCGCAATAAGCGAGGCTGAAGATCAGCAAGGCCTGCGCAAACCACAACGGTCCGTTGATGAACTCCTTGTGGCGCCAGAGGTAACTGATGGCCGACCAGAAGCCGTAGCCTTGCGCTAGATTCACAATCCCCACAGTCGCCGGCCCCAGGATCAGCCCGAATGCCAGCAGCGGCACCCCGAGGCGGAGGAAGCGGTCGGCGATGAAACGCGCGTAGCCCTTGCGCTCCAGCGAGGCGGGCGTGAAATAGCCGGCCAGCAGAAAGAAGACCCCCATGAAGTAGGCCTGGTTTGTGGAGACGAAGAGAGTGAGCAGCACGCTGGAGGGCGCGGCGGAGGGTTTGAGCTCAGTCCAGAACCAGCCACCGGGGGCGCCATAGGTAATGGCGGCGTGGTGCAGGATGACCATGACGGTCATCACCGTACGCAGACGGTCGATGTACAGGTCGCGTTGGGCCATGAGCCATGATACGTTGGCCGCGACTCCCGGTTCGCGGCCCAAAGAAGCTCAACGAAGTTCAATACTTGACGATGGCGGTGAACGAATCGGGCTTGAGGCTGGCGCCGCCCACCAGCGCGCCGTCGATCTCTTCCTCGCCGATCAGCGAAGTGGCGTTGTCCGGCTTGACGCTGCCGCCGTAAAGGATGCGCATGGCCGCCGCAACCCGAGCGCCCAGCAGCTTGGCCACTTCGGCACGGATGATCTTGTGCGCGTCGACGGCGATCTCGGGCGTGGCCGTCCTGCCGGTGCCGATGGCCCACACCGGCTCATAGGCAATCACGATGGGCGCGGCGGCCTCGGCGGTGATGCCCGCGAAGGCGCCGGTTACCTGGGTCTTGAGCACCTCGGCGGTCTTGCCGGCCTCGCGCTCCGCGAGCACCTCGCCGATGCAGACCACGGGGACAACGCCGTGCTTGAGCGCGGTGCGCAGCTTCTTGTTGACGATCTCGTCGGTCTCGGCAAAGTACTGGCGGCGCTCGGAGTGGCCGATCAGGGTGTGCGTTCCGCCCACGGCGAGAAGCTGGCCCACCGAGGTCTCGCCGGTGTAGGCGCCCTCTTCGGCGAAATGAATGTTCTGCGCGCCGACGGCCACATTCGAGGCATTGCATGCAGCGATGACCGTTGGCAGCAATACCGGGGAGGGAAACAGGGCAATCTCGTCGCGGTCGTGGCCGGCTACGAGGGGCAAAAAAGCATCGACGAAGGCCTTGGCTTCGGCGGGAGTCTTGTACATCTTCCAATTGGCGGCAATCAGGGCTTTACGGGGCATCTTGTTGGAACTCCTCAGGCTGATTTTAGTGGACGGAACTGAGGCGCCGGGGTGACGGCGGGCACAAGGGAGTGCCGCGAGGAGCAGCGCCGCGCCAGAGTCCTCAGAGTTGCGCGACTGCGCCAATCGATCCGCGGGGCGTACGCGGGGCGGTTCCAGGGGAGGAATAAATCCAAGAGAGGAATAAAATAGCTGTCGCAGAAATGGCGAGCGGGACTATACTGTTGCGGAGCCGGAAAAATGGGGATGGAAGTGCTCGACGATGCCGTCCAGCGGCTGATAAGGACGATTGCGGAAAGGGGAAGAATATGACAACTGGCTGTTTCACTTCTCGGAGGAATTTCCTGAGAACTTCAATGGTTGGCGGCGTCGCCGCGACGGCTGCCTGGCGCCTCCCCTCGGCATGGGCCGCCGATGCCGTGCCCACCGCCGCGGGCAGCTTCACCAGCCGGGTCTCGCTGGCCGCCGGCGACGATCGCGCCAACATAGCGTTCAAGTCGCTGGAACCGTTTAAGAAGGAGATCGCGGCCGCCATCGGCAACAAGCGGGTGGTCATCAAGCCCAACAACGTCATCACCACCGTTCCGCTGAGCGGCAGCCACGCCGACAATCTGGAAGGCATCCTGGAGTTTCTGAAGTCCATCAACAAGAAGAACGTTGTCATCGCCGAGTCGCCGGCGAACGGTCCGGCTATGGAAGGCTTCACCAACTTCGGCTACACCAAGTTCGTCGACAAGTACGGCGTCAAGCTGGTTGACCTGGACAAGGACGATTTCGAGGTTGTGCAGTGCGTCGACCAGAAGGATTTTCAGCCGCATCCCTGCCGCATGGCGAAGACCATGATGGGCCCGGACAACTTCATCATCTCCGCGGCCGTGCTCAAGACGCACGACCTGGTTGGCATAACGCTCTCGCTGAAAAACGTCGTGGTCGGCGCGGCGCTCAAAGAGGCGGCCAATAAGCCCATGAGCGGCAAGCGCCTCACCCATGGCGGAGGCACTTACGGCATCAATTACAACCTCTTTGCCCTCTCCGCCAAGCTGCACCCCGACCTGGCGGTGATCGATGGGTATCAGGGCATGGAAGGCACCGGACCAGTGCATGGCACTGCGGTCGACCAGAAGGTCTGCATAGCCAGCATGGATTGGCTGGCCGCCGACCGCGTGGGGGCGGAACTGATGGGCGTCGACTTCGGCAAGATCGGCTACCTGACTTACTGCGCCCAGGCGGGCGACCGGGGCCAGGGAGATTTGAGCAAGATCGAAATTCTCGGCCCGTCCATCAAGGACCACGCGAAGGCCTATCAGATGCCCCGGAATTGGGACCAGATCACAAGCTGGCAGAAACCGGTTCCGACCGCCTGACGGTCATTTGATTTTGGCGGACAAGGTCTCTTGCTGAAACCGATTGCCTGCGCAGTAACTTCCACGGCTTCCGCGGGCCGCATCGTAGTGCGGCCCGGCGCTCGCCGCATCGGCTACGGGAGCGCCGTGGCTTCATTCCGTGGCGGCTCGACTGGGCGCTTGAAAGCGCCGCGGCAATAGATCAGAACCGCTAGAATCGCAATGGAAAGCAAGACTCCGAAACCAAGCGACGAACTGTATAGGATGGTCTGAGACTGCGCGGGCAACGGCGATTGCATGGGATCGATCAGCCGGTTCACCTCCGCGCTGTATTGCAGCATCAGCGAAGGGCGCGCGAGATAAACAACGGAGTTAGCCAGACCCAAGGCCATCGCTCCCAGCGCCAGCCGCCGTCCCCACTCCTCCAGCCGCCACAGGCCGATGCCCACTGCCGCCTCCACGCCGGCAAAAACCAGATAGAGCGCCACCTTCCCCCAGCCATAAAGAATCCATCCAAGAATTGCCGCGGGAAACGGAATGAACGCCGCCAGCAGGCAGCAGCCCGCGCCAATCATGCTGAGCACGGCAAGCACGGAGATCAGGAGCGGGCGGCGGCTCTCCGCGGCCTCGCCCGGCGCGCCCGCAAACACCTCTCGCACCCTCTTCAGATTGAAGTACACCAGCCAGGAAATGCCCACGGCGCAGACAATCCCGTATAGGAAAGCGACGATTGCAAAAATGAATTTGGTCATCGTCTGCACCATGGGAGCCTGGTATGCATCCACGCTGGCCGGCATTGGCGGAGGAACCGCGAGCATCATCAGTGTGGACAACAACGAAACCAGGCCGATCAGCGCCAATCCGCCGCCAATGATCAGTACGGAGTAGCGCGCCCAGCGGCGCAACCGGAAAAGCCCAACCGAAGTCAATATTCCCCATGCGGCCAGAGCAACAAAGAATGCGCAAAGCACGTACATAACAGCAGGCATCCAGTTAGGCATTGGCGGGGGCGCTGGCGCGCCGGGCAGCCCGCTGGATGGAATCTTCCCCGACAAGGCTCCGCTGAGCGCCATCAGAAAAGCCATCAGCAACTGGAGCAGCGAACCAAGCAGGAGCAGAATGGCGGAAAAGGTTACTCCAAACGGACGCTTCACGGTTTCTCCTTCGCGGCGGAACAATGCAAATTGTTGTGTGCATGTTAGTTTCAGCCGGATTCTATATCGCATTTCCGGCTACGCAGCAATATAGCACCAGTTGCGTCCACTTTGGCGAGCGATGCCAAGCCCGGCCATGGCCCCGCATCATGGCCCCAACTCAGTGAGAGCCCTCTTGGCGGCATAATGATCGGGACTAGCTTTCAGTGCGAGTGAAAACTCCTGCCGGGCCTTTTCCCGATCGTTCAGGCCGAGTTGGCCCAGACCGGCAAGATAGTGAGCGTCGGCAGCCTGGGCGCGCTCACTCGCAGTGGCGTAAGGCTGACTCGGAGTCTCCGGACTTGGCGCCTTGGCGCCCGCATCGACTAACTGCTCAAAGTTCGTCCGCGCGCGATCCTTTTCGCCAAGTTTCACGAGAGCCATCGCCTGGTAGTAAAGCGCGGCTTGCTCAACGCGCACTCCGGCGGCCAGGCCGCCGATGCTGGCGCGGCCGCCGGAAGGGCCATGCGTTCCTGATCCGTTCTCCCCAGTGCCCGCGGCTTTGCTGGCGGGTGCGCTCGATGCGTCTGTCCATAAGCGCCGGGCTTTCTCCGCATCGCCCATCGCCTCATACGCATTGCCCATCCAATAGGAAATCTCGCCTTTGCGGCCGCTAACATCGCCGCTGGCTCCCTGCAAGTTGACGGGGATCTCGAGAGCTGCCTGGTAGTCGGCCAGCGCCTGCGCATATTGCTTCCCGTTCATGTGCCGGCGGCCGCTGGCCAGGTTAGCGTTGATCCATGAGTCGCCCAGTGAAAAGCTGCCGCCTCCCTCCCAGGCGCGGAAGAACCGCGACCGCAACAGTTGAATGGCGGCTTCGGGCTTGCCGGCAAAGATCTCCAAATTGATTTCGCGCGCGATTGCATCGTCGCGGTCGATAACTCCCTGGTGCGCTTCCATCAGGGCCAGCCGCTTGGCTGGCGGCACGCCGTCCTCTTCATATAGTTTGTCCAGGTCGTTGATGGCCTCCGCGTTGCCGCCAAACTGGACGGCCTTTTCCAGCGCGGCCAGCGCTTTGTCGCGCTGGTTACCCTGGCGCAAGTAGACCATGGCCAGATTGCGGTAGAGGACGGGAAAATCAGCGCCCAGGGAGGCGGACTTTTCCCACAGAGCTAATGCCTGTTGCGGCTGCCAATCGTATAAGAGGTTCCCCAGATAGTAGGGCGCGCGCGCATCGGCCGGGTTAACTCGCATCGCATCTTCCAGCACGGCAATCATCTCCATCTGAAACGGAAAGACATAGTCCGTGGGCGCCTGTACAGCGAGCCCGTAGAGCGCGGCCTGCCTATTGAACTGATGCATCTGTCCGGCAAAGTAGCCCAGGTAGTAGAATACCTGCGGAGAAATCGTCGTTACATCCGCAGCCGAGTCATTCACTTTCATCAGCAGCGTATAGCCATCTTGCCAGAGACCCGCATCCATGTAATCCGCGGCCACCTCAAGCGCCGTTGCCGGATGCGCGTTGATTGTTTCGGAAATTGTCGCGGCACTTTCGGGCGATTTCGCCACCATCCATAGCTCCACCATCCCCTGCACATCGAGCGGATCGATTCTCTGGATAGCGGAGACGGCGGCCAGCGCGTCGCCGGTGCGTCCGGCGTGGCGCAGCAGCGCGGCCTGCAGCGCCAGTGCGCGGACGTTCAGCGCATTGGCTTCGAGAGCATGGCTATCCGCGGTCAAGGCCGCATCGAAATCGCCCTTGGTTGACTCAATCTCCGCCAGTTCAAAGTAGCCTGGAGACCGCCACGCCGCGCTCCATGTGGATTTGTAGAACTGGGCCTGCGCATCGTCCAGCTTGCCTTGCGCTTTCAGCGCCAGCCCGAGATAGTAGAACGCTTCGCCGTCCTTGGGAGATGTGTAACTTGATGTCGAGCGCTCAAGCGCTTTGCGCAGCAATGTTTCCGCATCGGCATAACGGCCGGCCTTGATCGCGCCGATGCCCAGAACGGTATTCACCCTTGTGTCGCCAGGGTCGCGCCGCAGAGCTTCCCGCCAATACGCGTTGGGATCGCCGCCGGGCGAATGAAACTGCTCCATGCGCAGGCCGGTCAGGTATAACTCCTCGTTGGTCTTGATCTCCGCGGGCGCGGGCGGATTCACCACCGGCGACGGCATGGTCTCTTTCTCGAGTTTTACCGGGGAATAGGCGATCAGTTCCTTGCCATCGGCCTCTATCACGGCGCGAAGATCATGCTCATCCGCGCCGCTAGGCAATGCGACTTCCTTGACAAATGGGTGACCGGGGCCGATCGCGATCTCTTCCTCGAACAAGACCCGGTCCTTCAGTTTGAGCGTCGCCGTGGCCAACGGCCGCTCTGAAGTCGAAGAGAATCCCACTGTCGCTTTGCCGTCTTTAACTTCTAGATTGACTGCCGCATCGATGTTGGCGTTCTTGACGCCGTCGATACCTCGGAATGGATACCAGTATTGTGTCCAGGTGCGGGTTTCTTCCGGCTGCAGCCACGTGTAGTCGGGCTGATTGTCAGAGTAAGCGCCCACCATAAGTTCGATGTAAGGGCCGTCGGAATCCGTAAGCTGATCTTCCGCCGCCAGGCCCCTGGGACCGTTGCCCCAGGTCCAGAACTTCTTGCCGGGGACGACATTATGATCGGCAATGCTGAGGATGCCAGCATTCCTGCCGTGATCGTAGCCCGCAAAGAAATCTTCCTGGTAATTCCAGGCAAACATGGAACTGGCATTGTAATGGTTCTTGTACCAGCTTACGTCCACGCCCGCGGTGTAGTCCGCGCCGTTGTATTTTGTCGTCGCAATCGGCCATGTCGTGAAATCGCGCTTGCCGTGATAGGTTACGAACTGCGTGCTGGGAGGAAAGATAATCTGGTAGCTGTCGTTGACGTGAACCGCGACGTTGGAGAAGCTCAGCATCGAGGTTGGGAGCGGCGTCCGGTTCATCATGCGGAACGATGCCTGGAGATAGGACTTTCCCGGATGGAGTGTGACTCCCACGGCCCAGCACATGCGGTCCCGCAGCTCCAATTCACCCACCCAGACGGTCTTTGATCCATCGACTTCGTCCTCGATCTTGTATTGCACTGGTAAAAAGCTGGTGGCACGGTGGTGGTGCGGAATGTCCCATTCGATTCCACCGGAGATCCATGCGCCGAGAAGGCTGATCAGCGCCGGCTTGATAACATGCTGATGGTAAATGAAATCGTAGCCATTGGTCTTATCCACGGCCTCGAATACCTTGCCGCCCAATTCCGGAAGAATGCCAATCCTCACATACTCGTTTTCGAGATAGACCATCTTGTAGGTCTTGTCTTTCTTCTCAGTAGTCAGGTTGTCGTAAGCGGGGTACGGGTAAATGCGATGCTGTGCGCCCTGGGAGTTGCCGCCGAAGTAAAACTGCGGGTTGGGGTCCGGCGGGCCGATGAGATAGGTCGGGATGGTAACTTGCTCTTCCCATACCTTGACCGGCGCTCCAGCGGCAAATAGCGGCGAAGCCGCCACCAAACCAAGCAGAAGAGCAGCCAATGACCTGATAATTCCCTTTTGCATGTCCATTCTCCGAAAACTCAATTATTGGTACAGCGGCCACGGCGAGGACGGCGCGCCCGCGTCCGACGCCAGGGGATGCCGCGAAAACGGCAGCGCCTTGCCGGAATGCACGTCGATCAGCCTCTTGTGCGTTGCTTTCGCCGCGTCAATAAGCTCCGCATAGGGCCGGTCGGTAACATCGACAAAGCCGATGTTATAGTTTTCGCCGTCCATGCGGCCGAGCACGGGCTCGTCGCGCCATGCGAACCAGTAAGAGCCGAGGTACCACTCCAGCGATGCCGCCTGCTCCACGTAATAGCGATAAGCGATGCCGCGCTCAATCTGATCCTTGGCCTGCACCAGGCCGGCGGCCAGACCGTCGGCGGGCACGCCGATATGAAACTCCCCAATAAGGACTGGGAGACCGGTCAAACGCCCAGCGCGGATCACTTGTTTGGTCGGCTCGTATTCATAGACATTGATGCTGCAAACGTCGAAGATGCGGGCCGCGATCATTGCCTCGTCGGACATCTTTCCTCCGAAACGGATTCCCAGGATCAAGTGATTCGGATCGTATTTGCGCACGGCTCCGCAGACGATCTCCAGATGCTTCCGGAAGCCGGCCAGAACAAACTCCCGCCGCCGCGCAGGTGTGTCGCCCTGCGCCAGAAAATCCTTCAGCCTCGCTTTGGTCGCTGTATCCGATCCGCCCAGAATCAGATCGCAGACCTCGCTCTCGCGCCCGTCCCACGGCGGCTCATTGCCGATAAAATAACCAAGCACCAGCGGATCGTTCTTGCGCGGTGTACATTGCGTATTGGCGGCGGCGTCAATATCCGCGGCGAACTGCGGCGAATACACGTCGGGCATGCCGAGATAGTTCGTTCCCTTCGGCCAGCGGAGCATAAATGTCGCCGGACGATCCTTCCCGCCGGTGGTCATGCCCCACGAATCGAGCCGTTTATTGGTCCGGTTCACATCTGTGTCGTTGCCGCCGAAGCCCGCGCCTCCGCCCGGCGTGCCGTTGATTCCCGTGGACAGAAACAGGTGTCCTTCGGGATCGACAAACCACCAGCGGCCGTCGATCTTCTCAACGCGGAAGAACCCGGTCGCTATAGCCTGCGTGTTCTTATAACCGCCGTAAGGGCCCCAGCCGAAATCGGCAACGCTGCCGAAGCTCTTCTCCTCCTCGGCCAGCTCCCGCGCCAACTGCTCCTTGCTATGGAGCTTCCGCGGCCAATCCGCCAGCGCCCATTGGCCGAAGCTGTCCAGCATCGGGCCCGGCTCCAGAAACTCCGATCCCTCGTCGACTTTGGACAGATGCACGTTGCGCAGTTCGATCGAAGGCTTGTTGAGCGGATACTCCATGGCGATGCCGATGGCTTCCACCGATTGAAGATCCCCATAAGGCCCCCACACGGAATACCAACTGGAATGCGTGCGCCGGTTTGTGGCCGAGGCGAGGTCGAAGCCGTTCTTGTCCCGCCCGACAAAATACTGCAACGGGACCGAGGCCCGCAGCCACGCGTTCTGCCCGAAGCCGATGATCGACATATTGCGCGGGCCGTGCGTGGTATGAGCCCACAGCAACAACCGCTGAGGCGAACTCATCCGCATCTCCATCACCAGGTGCGAATATGCCGACAGGTCGGCGGGAGAACTCTGCCCGAGTTCCTGCATGGAAATCCGCAGCTCCGAGTACACGCCGTCGAAGACGAATCTTGTTACCCCGTCCATAGCGGCTACGGTTGTGGCGGCTTGCGGCGAAACAGCAAATGCGCGGGCACTGGCGGCAGCCGGCACCGCTCCCGCGATCAGTTTGATTGCCGTGCGGCGGCTCATGCTCATGGTTTCGTCCTCGACTGAGAGTTTGTGGATGATGGAGCGGAGGGTGGCCAATTCTCCCCTGGCGGCCGCCGGGAACTCTGCGCCCCCGGCATCTTCCGCGCGTAAGAAAATCACGTTTTCCGGCTCGCTCGAATTGTACCGCTGTTGGCAGATGCGGTGTTACCAGCGAGAACGCCTAGCGGGCCTTACGGAGTTGGTTCATGAGTGGAAACCCAAAGCTCGTCTTGCCCGGGGATGCGGGCCTAGCGTCATTTGCGCCGCCCATGCATCCAAGTGAAAGTGGGCTTTTGCCCCCGAGGGAGTGAGCGTGCGGCCCTCGAAATCGAACGAAGGATTCCAATCGCGGTTGGGGGCGCTTGAGCGCCTGGAGGAGAGTCGCGGATGACGACGATAGAAGCGAGCGTTCGGCCGGAGGATCTGTCTCAGGTTCCGGCCGGCAGCGAGAGGATTCCCGAAGCGGGGATTCTGGTGATCTTTGGGGCTTCGGGCGACCTGACCAAGCGCAAGCTGCTGCCGGCGCTCTTCCATCTGCGGCAGGTGGACCTGCTGCCCAAACAATTTGCCATTGTGGGCGTGGCGCGGCGGCCGCTGGGCGATGAGTTTGCGGCGGACATGCGCGAAGGCATCGTCCAGTTCGGCGGCGCGGAGGCGGGCGACCCCCGGCTGGGTGAGTTTGTGGGGCGCATCAGTTACTTCCCGCTTAACTTCGACGACCCGGCGAGTTATGCGGGCCTGGATGCGGAGTTGGATCGCATCGCCAGGGAGCGGGGCATAGGCGGCAAGCGGCTGTTCTACCTGGCCACGGCGCCGGAGTTCTTTGCCGGGATCATCGAAAACCTGGGCGCGCAGGGCATGGCGCAGCGGGAGCAGGGCCAGGTGTCGGTGGTGATTGAAAAGCCCTTCGGCCACGACCTGGAATCGGCACGCGAATTGAACCGCCAGGTGAACGCCGTCTTCCATGAGAGCCAGGTCTTCCGCATCGACCACTACCTGGGCAAGGAGACGGTGCAGAACATCCTGGTCTTCCGCTTTGCCAACGGCATCTTCGAGCCGGTGTGGAACCGGAATTACATCGACCACGTGCAGATTACGGCGGCCGAGACGCTGGGCATCGAGGGCCGCGGGCCGTTCTACGAGAAGGCGGGCGCGCTGCGCGACGTGGTGCAAAACCACGTGATGGAGCTGCTGAGCTTTGTGGCCATGGAGCCGCCCTCCAGCTTCGACGCCGATGCCGTGCGGCGCGAAAAGGTGAAGGTGTGGCGTGCGATTCCGCCCATCCCCATCCTGAACGCGGTGCGCGGCCAGTATGGGCCGGGGATCGTCGAGGGCCAGCACGTGATCGGTTACCGCGACGAGGAGCGCGTCAATTCCGAGTCGGGCACGGAGACCTATGCGGCGGTAAAGGTCCAGATCGAGAACTGGCGCTGGGCCGGGGTTCCGTTCTATCTGCGCGCCGGCAAGCGGCTCAGGAAGCGGGCCACGGAGATCAGCATCCAGTTCAAGCAGCCGCCGCTTTTGATCTTCAACAGGATGAAGGGCAGCGGCGCCTGCCAGGAGATTCAGCCCAACCTGCTCACCATCCGCATCCAGCCGGATGAGGGGATTGCGCTGCGCTTCGGCGCCAAGGTGCCCACCACGCCGAATATGGACGTTTGCCCGGTGAATATGGACTTCGACTATGCGGCGGCCTTCGGCAAATCCAGCGCCAACGGCTACGAGCGGCTGCTGCTGGACGCCATGCTCGGCGACCAGACCCTCTTCTCGCACCGCGACGGCGTGGAGATCACCTGGGCGCTGTACACGCCCATTCTGGAGGCCTGGGCGGCCAAGGAGCCGGAGGTCTTTCCCAACTACTTTGCCGGAACCTGGGGGCCGGAATGCTCCGATCGGCTGCTGGAGCGCGGCGGGCACGTGTGGAGGAACAATCTGGGAAGAAAGGCGTGAAAGGCAGGGGCTAGGGAACAGGGGTTAGGGGTTAGGACCACCCCTTGCGCGAAGGGGTTGGCGGGTTTATGGCGTTTCCAGTCGGCGGCCCGGTTTCTCGAACAGGCAGAGGCGAAAGTGCTGTTGCTCAATATGGCTCCAAACGGGGCCTCTTTTCGCGCAAACTGGCAAAAGAGGCCTGTTTCTTGGACAAGAAATCGGCGGTTTTCCGGGGTTTCTGTTTACCGATGAGTACACAGGGTCGGTCGATCAAGCTGTTTCGTTTGTTGCACTTGCCTTGATAGGCGGCCCTCGAAAGGCGGGGTTTTAGGGTGGGGGGGAGGGGGGTGCCGCTGTTTTCTTCCCCGTTTGTTCGCCTTTCCTTTGCCCCTGCGCCCTCTTCCTTTGCCCTACTCAAGACCATTGTGAGCCCAGGGAGGGTTATTCCATGCAAACACCTTAGTAGCAGGGAATAGGGAATAGGGAATAGGGAACAGGGAATAGGGAACAGGGAACAGCCTGCGCATGGCGGTTCGTGGTATCCCACCCCGGTCCCCAAAGGCGAGGGACCTGGGGCACCCGGCTACTTAACAGGCCTTTCCAAGTATTCCTTCAGGTGCTTGGCAATTGCTTCTGCCATCGACTGAGTGTTTTTCTGTCCGTTGCCTTTGTTGACGGAGTACGCCCAGACCACCTTCGTAGAACCGCTTTCCACAAGCTGTACTGATACGTTTGCCCGATCTTCTATGCCCGCACAGTAAGCGAATAGACAACGGGCAATCTTGCCGCCGTTTGACTCCTTGTGAACCTCAATGGGGGCCGCAGTGAGCCAGTATTGTGCTTTGGACTTGTCCAGCACGACATCAGCGGGCACGTCCTTCTTTTGCATGGCAGCAGCCAGGTACGTTTCAAATCCTTGTTGCGGTTCAATGTAAACGGTTGTTTTTGTGACCGGCTCGGCTGCGAACACGGACGCCGCGAGCATGAATGCGATTGCTGCGGTCAACGAAGTGCGCTTCATATCGCCTCTTTTATCCGGGATTACCATTTTGGCTTCCCGGTCGCAGCAAGTATACGCTCTTGTACCGGCCTTAAACTGCCTGCGACGCGATGGGGGTATTTACCGGGCGCTGACTTCGCCCTTGGAGATGGCCGGTAACAGCCCGGAGTAGGACGTGTGTCCGTATTGGATCTTCCTTGTCGCCGACGGCAGCGGAGTTTGCGGTAACATTTGGACAGCCGGATAGTTGCTGGCCGATCACCAGCGGCGATGAGGCGGGACGCCTTCCCTGCCCGCTTTCCTGCAACCTCAAATGGGAGGGTCACGGAAGGGTGACATGGTTTCCAGCAAGGACTTCCAAGATGCGAAGAAATTCTGCGCAAGCTTTCGCAAATATAGTAAAGCAATGCTTGACCATCTCTGTGCGCAAGCAGCAGAAACCGGTCGCTACCTAACGCCGGACAATGCGATTCAACAACTTTACCTATTGACCAAGGTGGCGATACTAAGGGACCTACCGCCGCTGTCGCTGGCCATGTTTCAGCGGAGCATCATGCGAGACCAAGACGTGATCGATTTGGAGGCTGTGCTAGGTACCAAGCTTTACCGAGACACATACCATGATGCCGTCGATGCATACTTCAGACATAGGCCGGGACTTGAGATCAAAAAAGGGAAACCTGGACGAAAGCCGAACTTGGAACTGCTCGAACGCGTCTTGAAACTCCATCCAAGCAAGTCATACCGCGAGATCGCGAAAGAAGAACTGCAAGCAGAACCGGAAGGTGAGGCGAAGGATCTGCTGATCGAGAAAGAACGCGAACGCATCCGTGCTGCGGCGAGAAGGGCACGCAGACGCCAGAGTAAAAGGTAGTTGCCTGCCTGGGTACGCAATTCAATCAGGTAATTTGTCCCCCCGTACACATTCCAATTTGGATTTTCGTCCACTTCTCAGACTCCTCAATTGGCCGCAAGGTTGATTCAGCAGCGCTTTTACGCGATACCGGCGCTCAAAGAGGAGCAAGAGCCATGATGGAGCCACTGCAAACACTAACTCCCATTCAGGCGGCAGAATACCTGGGAATCTCCGAAGCTATTCTCCGGCTTTTGCGCTCCGAGGGCAAGGGCCCGCGCCACTTCATAGCCGGGGAAAAGCTGGTGCGTTGCCACCGCGCCGATCTCGACTTGTGGATTGATGTCCGTTTGAGCGGCGGGTGGCGCAGGTCTGGCCACAAAATCTGGGTCCAGGTCTCGTCTTCGAGACCGGGGAAGCCCCGCTATTGCAAAAGGGAGAACCCCCGGCTTTGCCGGTGTGGCAGTAACAGTTTGACATTTTCGGGAGTTGCTCCCGGCTTTTTTGCTATTCCATTCTTTTCGCGAACAGTTTACAAGGGCGCGGAGCATAAGCGCCGTCCCTAACGGGACTCCGGATGAATTTTTGGATTCGCCCACCCCACGCTGAAGCGCGGGGCTGATCACCATTGCGCCTACGGCGCGGGGCGGGTGGCTGGTGTCGGCGTGGAGCACTCTGGCACAGGCCCCTTTGAGGGGCCGCTAACCATAATGCCTCCGGCTTTGCCGGAGGATATTTACTCGCGGATGATTTTGACGAAGATGCCATCGGGAAGTTCGCCATCCAGCAAGTGAACGACGCCGCCTTTCACGTAGCCTTCGAGGATTTGGCGGGTGGGTTTGGCGGGCGGCGGTGGTGCGGGCCGATGTGCCGCAGGCCGGGCGGCTGGCTTTTCCGGCCGCCGACTTGCTGACTCGTCCGCCGCGGCGGACTGACCTGCTGTCCCGTCCGCCGCGGCGGGCTGACTCGCCGGTTTCCCCATCCCCCGATCCATGGCCTCGTTCGCGAGGCGGTCGGCCTCCCGGTTGCCGCCGCGCAGGGTGTGGCGCATCTCGAAGCGGTCGAGTTTGGCGGCGCGGCGTTTGGCTTCTTCCCAGAGCGGAAACAGGCCGGGATTCTTCACCTTGTACTGGCCCTTCATCTGCTTGACCATCAACTCGGAGTCGGAGACGACGCGCAGGTACTTCGCACCGCTGTCGTTTGCCCATTGCAGCACCGCCAGAAGGCCGGCGTACTCGGCGTAGTTGTTGGTCCGGCGGCCGAGGAACTCGCTCAGGCGGGCGACGACGCGGCCCTGGGCGTCCTCAATGACCGCGCCGTAGCCGGACGGGCCAGGGTTGCCGCGGGAGCCGCCGTCGCAGTGGGCGGTGTGCCAGCCGGGGGCGGCTTCAGGGGCGCGAGATTCGGCAGATTCAAAAAGATTTCCGGTCATCGATTACCAGTGTAGCGGGGAGTAGCGGTAGGCTGCGCGGGCATCAGTCCAGGATAGGCGAACTCCGGCGGTTCGGGAGCCCCAAGAATCGTGGAACGGGGCGCCCTTGAAGCCGCCAAACCGTCTGTTTATGATCTCCCCATGCAGGCAAGAAAGCCGCGGGAATTCACCACCGGAAGATGCGATGGATGCGGGTTGCCCGCGGATGGGCCGAGGCCTGCCTGCGAGGAGATGCGCGACGAGTTGCTGGCCCGGGAGTTCGAGCAGCCTGCCTACTGGCGCT
>JBEKDB010000079.1:0-15854 GCA_050014575.1 Occallatibacter sp.
TGGTGAATCTCGCCCTGCTCAAGGCCCATTCCTATCCCTACGCGGCCTCCGAAGGCGGCGACGAGGGACAGACCGCCATCACCATGACCGGCAAGAACCACTTCGGCTCCATCAAGGGCACCCCCGAGCTGCACTTCGCCATCAACACCAACCAGGGCGCAACGCCCCACGCCTACTCGCCCATCGTCGATCTGGCGGCGTCGCCGAACCTCGGCGCCAAGACCATCCTCTACGTGCTCGACGGCCTCTACTGCGGCCGCCGCCACCAGTCGTACCCCCTCCACTTTCCCAATGCTCCTTTCAACAACCGCGTCGAGCCCTATGCCAACACCGACTGGCCGTCGAGCATTCTGGCCTCGCTCGACGGCGTCGCGCTGGACTCGGTCGGCCTGGATATTCTGCTGTCGCAAACCAAAAACAACCTCGATGAAAACGGTCACTCCCGCATCCTGATCCGCGAAAACGCCGACGATTATCTCCAGGAAGAGGCTCTGGCCGATCACCCGCCATCGGGAACGGCCTACCGCCAGAACGGCAAGCCGGTAGCCAGCCTGGGCGTCACCGAGCACTGGGACAGCGACCTCAGCCGCCAGTACTCGCGCAACAAAGACCCCAAGGCGGGCCAGGGCATCGAACTGGTCTATTTGCCGGTAGACTAGCAGTTCCCGAATTGAAGCAAAGCGGGGTCCGGCGCGGGAAGAGATTTCCCGCCCCCGGACCCCGCCTTACTGCCAACACGAGAAGCCCCGCGCCGGAGCCTCTGTGCTAACTCGCTGCTTCGGTCGCCTTGTGCTCGCCCCCAAACCACGCATACAGCGCCACTCCGGCAAAGCAGACCACCGGCACCAGAAAGGACATATTCAACGGCAGAATCCCCATCAGCTTGGGCAGCAGCGCCCCGCCCAGAATCGCCATCACCAGCAGCGACCCGGCCGTTTTGGTCTTCTCGCCCATCCCCTTCAACCCCAGGGCAAAGATGGTCGGGAACATGATCGACATGAAGAGGCTGGTGGTTAGCAGGCAGCAAACTCCCAGCCAGTTCGCCTGTGTGACCGCCACCAGGCCAAGAACCACGTTCACCACCGCATACAAGCCCAGCATCTTGCGGGCATGGAAGTGCCGCATCAACCAGGCCGAACTGAATCGCCCGATAGCAAAGGCTGCCAGCGTGCCCGTCAGCATATAGCCCGCCGGCCTTGAGCCCAATCCAGTGGCCGACTTCACATAGGCGATGAAGTAGCTCCATGTGCCCACCTGCGCGCCAACGTAGAGAAACTGCGCAAGCACGGCAAGAACAAAGTGCCGCTGGAATAACCGCACCGGCGCTGATTGAACCGCCGGGTCGAGCGAATCGCGCTCTCCGCCCAGGACCGGAAACTTGGTCAGCACTACCAGGATGGCCCACAACAGCGCCACTGCCCCAAGCACCAGGTATGGCGTCACCACCCGCAGCGTCTCGGTATGAAGATAGGCCGGATAAGTTCCGGCCGCCTTCATCGATGCCGTCTGCGCATCGGTCAAATCCACGCCGGAGAAGATGAAGATGGTCCCAAGCAAGCCCGCAGTGATAGATCCCAACGGGTTGAAAGCCTGAGAAAAGTTCAGCCGCCGCTCGCTCGACCCCGACGGTCCCAGTTGCGCGATAAATGGATTGGACGCGGTCTCCAGAAATGACAGCCCGCTGGCAATCACAAATAGCGCCACAAGAAAGAATGCGTACAATCCCGCCTGCGCCGCGGGGTAGAACATCCAACACCCGGTTCCCAGCAGCACCAGCCCGGTCACGATGCCGGTCTTGTAGCCGAACCGCTGCATCAGTTGCCCGGCGGGTATCGCCAGCAGGAAATATCCCAGGTAAAACGCTACCTGCACCCACGCGGCGCTCGACCGGTTGATGGTAAACGACTTCATGAACTGAGGTATCAGAATGTCGTTCATGTTATTGGGGATGGCCCACAGAAAAAACAGCGCCGTCACCACTAGGAAGGGAAGCAGCCTTCCGACAGGAATCAGTGGAGCCTCAATCTCTTCATTGCTCAGTGGTTCGCGTTCAGACCCGATCGATCCAGTAGAGATGCTCAAAACGTATTCACCCTCCTAAAATGCGCCGGCCGAAATATCCCCGCAGCCTTTGCCGCCGGAGACAATTTCGCTTCGCCGCTGTTCACTTAATCGTTTACTGGCACCATCCTTTCTATCCAATCTGAACGGCTGCTGGCAAATCGGGGTAGCGGCAGAGCTGACCTGGCCGGTTTTCATGCCACCTGCGGAAGGCTCGTCTCCAAGTCGAGGCGCCGACTCAGGAATCATGATAGACTAGACCTGGTCTGGTCAAGGAGGTCCAAAGTGCAAGCCGCGAGTTCCGCTGTGCAAACCGTGAATATCTACCAAGCCAAGACCCAGCTCTCCAAGCTCGTCGATCTGGCCTCTTCCGGCACCGACGTGGTGATTGCGCGCGCGGGCAAGCCAATCGCGCGGCTGACCAGCTTGAACAACAAGGAAAGGCGCAAGTATAGCCTCGGGCTGTTGGAAGGAAAGGGCTGGATCGCGGATGATTTCGACGCGCCCTTGCCTGATGAGATTCTGGCCCAGTTCGAGGGACGGTAATGCGCCTCCTTCTCGACACGCATATCTTCTACTGGTCCTTCTACGAGCGCGGACGGCTCTCGGAGAAGGCTCTCAAGCTCATCTACGAGGCGGAGGAGATCTTCGTCTCATCCGTTTCTATCTGGGAGATTTCCATCAAGGTTCGCCTTGGAAAGATAGAGGCCGACCCACAGGAACTGATGGACTACTTGGGGCCAAGCGGTTTCCAGGAGCTACCGGTATGGTCCAGACACGCTATTCTTGTCGCCGCCCTGCCCCTTTATCACACCGACCCGTTCGACCGCCTGCTGATTGCCCAGGCCATCAGCGAGCCGCTCCATCTGCTTACTGCCGATGCGCAGCTCAAGCAATACAGCGAGTTGGTCATCCAGGTATAGCTCCGCGGGAGCAAGAGTGCCCGCCGCTCCCCGCGAAATCAATTTCTGCCCCCTCCCCCGGCGCCTTGTCTCACTTGTCCGCGGCCGGCTGGGGCGGGCGGTTGGCCATGTCCACGGCCCGCGCAACCAACTTCTTGAGCTTTCCCTCGATCTCCGCGTCGCCCACACGCTGGTCCTCCACCACGCCATCGGCGTCGATGGAGAACGTGGCCGGAATTGCGTGAACTCCGAACAGGTTCGCCATCCGCCCATTGAAGCCACCGGGATCGTGGTACTGCAGCCAAGTCATCCCGTTCTTCTGAACGAAATTCATCCACTCAGCCTCGTTGTGGTCAATGCTGACGCTGAGCATCACAAACGGCTGCCCGTCGAACTTCTTGGCGATATACCGCATGTGCGGCAGCGCCTCGCGGCATGGCGCACACCACGTGGCCCAGAAATCGATCAGCACCACCTTGCCCGCAAGATTGTCCATCGTGATGTGCTGGCCGTCCATCGTGGTCAACGAGAACGGCGGAGCCATGGTCGCCCGCGCCAGCTCCACGCGATCCACAAATCGCTCCGCCCGGGGGTGCAGCGTCGGATTCGTCCGGTCCCGATCGAGAAAAGCGGTAAACTCCGCCCGCGCCGCATCGTCCTGGTGAAGGCGCGCCAGCGTAACGCCGTAGTAGTAGTGCGCCCGCGCCAGCTTGGGATCGTGTTCGAGCGCGGCCTTGAAGTCGTCGGCGCTCTCCACAACATACTTTTCCTTTTTCTCCCGGATGCCCTGCTCCTGCAAGGCCGAGGCGAGGCGGAATTCAACCTCGCCCTTTTCATGGTCCGATTGGGCCATCGGCAGCCAATCGCGCGCTATCTGCACCGCATCCGTGTAGGCGTCGATCTTGATCGCCAGGGCATAGGCCCTGCGCAGGCACTCCCAGCAATGGCCGTCATCCTGCTTGTTGGCCTTGCGAAAGTCGTCCAGCGCCGCGTCATCGTGACCGTGCCGCTCCCAATCGATCGCCCCCTCAAAGGTCTTGTGGGCCTTGGGGTCGGTCGGCTCTTTAGGTCTCGGCGCCTCAATCCCGGCCGCTTCCGGTTTGGCCGAATCGGCCTTGGGCGCGGCAGCCCCAGGCGCGTCACTCTGGCCCGCAGCGGCGGCGGGAATCCCAAATCCCAGCGCCAGCGCCACAATGACAATCCATTTGTGTGTGACAGAAGAATGATTTGCGAACATAGGTTTCCTCCCAGCATTCAATCGCAAAGCCCGGTTGGAATGTTCTCTCTTGAGCGGCAAGACCGCGGAGTCTAGGACCCGGTCTTCCACTCCTCGTCAAGCACTTCATCCAGCAGCCCGCGCAGGCTGGCCGCGCGCGCATGGCCCAGCCGCGCATCGGCGCCGCCGGCCTGGGCGAGCTCATCGGCCAGATTCAGCGCGGCCAGCACGGCCACGCGCAGCGAATCCACGGTGCGGCCCTGCGCGGCTACCGCGCGCATCTTGGCGTCCACCCGCGCGGCCAGGGCGCGGATGTGCTCCGCGTCCTGGCCCGAAAGGTGATAGACCTGATCGTAGATCTCGACGGTTACATACCCAGACGCATCGCCGCCTTGTTGCTCAGCCACGCCTTGCCTCCCGAACCTTCCCTCAAAGCTCCAGCGCATCCAGTTGCGCCAGCAACCGCTCCATGCGCTGCCGCACCTGGTCGCGCTCAGCGCGCAATGCATTCACTTCATTCTGCAATTGCTCTACCTGCGGCGCCTGCTCGCGCAGTTGCGCCTCGGCCTTGGCCGCGCGCTCCTCAACCGCCGTCCGCGCCTGCCGCTCCCGCTTGACGAGGTTCACAGCACGCAGAATCCGCTCCTCCAGCGCCGAAAAATCGTTCGCGCTCAAGGCCAGCGTCTCCGGCGCCGCGGGCGGTTCAGGTTCCTCCGCCTCCGGCTCGTCAGGCGGCCGCGCTTCCGGTTCCTCCACCACGTTTGAATCCCAGGCAAACTCCGACATTGAAAGCACCTCCGCTCAAATCGACCGCACCCGTGCAAGTATAGCGCCGCCCCGGCCTTTGTTCCTGGCTAGCTTCGCAGCCGCGCGCCCGCCTTGCCAACAGCCTCCCTCACCTGTGCCTGAAAGCTCTGCAACTCTTCCTCGCGCAGCGTGCGATCCGGCGCCTGGAAGGTCACACCCAGCAGCAGCGAGTACTCGCCCCTGCCCAGCTTGGCATCGCGAAAGACCTCTCGCGCTCGCCAATCCACAAGTTCGGAAATCCGCAATCCAGCCAGCGCCCGGTCGATCGCCTCCCAGCCGATGCTTTCATTCAAGACCAGCGAAAAATCGCGCCGCGCCGGCTGGAAGCGCGAAATCTCCCGCGCCACCGGCTTGCGCAGCGGCAACCTGTACAGCCGGTCCAGGTACAGCTCGCCTACCAGCACCGGCTCCTTCAGCTTGCTCGCCGCGGCGAGCTTGCGGGCATCTGCCTCGCGGGGATGCAGTTGGCCGAACCAGCCCACCGTCGTGCCCTCCACAGCAACCCGCCCGGCGCGGTAAGGATGCAACCACCCCGGCATAAGCCCAGCCTCGGCCGGAAAACGGTCGAAGTAGACAGCCCGCGCCTGGAACCGCTCCAGAAGCTGCTCGACCACTCCCTTCAAATCATGAAACTCAAAGCTCCGCGCGGGGTGCAGCGCCCCCTGCTCCGGCAGACTGCCCACCGCTCCGAAGGCCACGGCCGGCCTCTCCTCTACCTTTTCGGTCGTTCCGCTGAAGACCGTGCCCAACTCGAAGAGCCGCACGTCGCTCACGTCGCGGTGCAGGTTGCCCGCAATCATGGCCAGCATTCCCGGCACCAGCGACGGCCGCAGCACGCCTGCCTCGTCGCTGAGCGGATTGCCCAGCGGAACCACAAGTCCGGGCTGCGGCGCCGTCAATGCGGCTTCCGCTGGCGAGCAGAAGGTGCTCCCGATCGCCTCATGGAAACCGGCAGCCAGCAGAGTGCGCCGCACTTCGGATTCCTTCGCCGCCCAGGGAAGCGCGCGCACCCCTTCGCCGAAGGCCGGCAGCGTGTTGGCAAAGCGGTTGTAGCCGTACATGCGCGCAACCTCTTCGATCAGATCGATCTCGCGCTCCGTATCCAGCCGCCAACTGGGCAGCGTCACCAGCCAGGCCGCTCGATCACCAGTAGCATCGTCAATTCGCTGACTCGCTGATCCGCCCGCCGCGGCGGACTGACTCGCCAATCCACAGCCCAGCGCCTTCAGGACCCCCTCGACCGTTGCCGCGGAGATTCCCTCCGCATCCACCGTCGCGCCCAGGATGCGTCTCACTTCACTGAGCGCCAGCGCAACGGGCCTGCGGCTGGCCGTTCGCGCCTCGATGGCAGGAACCCGCGCGTCGACTAACTCACCCTCGATCCAACCGCCGTTAGCCAACAGTATGCTGCTCACCAGCGCCGAGGCGACCGGCGCCGCATTGAAGTCCGCCCCGCGCTCGAAGCGATGGCTGGCGTCGGTGTGCAGCCCGTGCCGCCGCGCCGTCCGCCGCACCGCCATCGGATCGAACCACGCCGCCTCCACCAGCACATTCGTGGTCTCCGGAGTAATCATCGTCTCCCAGCCGCCCATCACCCCGGCCAGCGCCAGAGGCTTGGCGTGGTCCGCCACGACCAGGTCGTCCGGATCGAGCATCCGCTCCACGCCGTCCAGCGTCTTCAGCCGCTCACCCTTTCGTGCCCGCCGCACCACGATGCCGCCCTCGATCTTGTCCAGGTCGAAGGCATGCGTGGGCTGGCCCATCGCCAGCCAAACAAAGTTCGTCGCGTCCACGGCGTTCGAGATCCGCTTCTGTTCGAGCAGCCCGAAGTAAGTGGCCACCTCCGCGCCGGCAAACCAGTCCCGCGACTCCCCGATAGCAATGCCGCGCAACACCCGCGCCGTAAAGCGCCCGCAGGCATCCTCGGCCTCGATGCGCACTGAAAAGTCGTTGCCGGACGGGCGGGCTTTAGGGAGTTCATAGGAGAGATCGGGCAGCGCCAGCCCATGGATCGCCCCCGCCTCCCGCGCCACGCCGTAGTGGTTCATCGCGTCCACGCGGTTGGTGGTAATGTCCATTTCATAGAGCGAACCATTGCCCACGCCGAGATCGTATATCCCCTCGACAGCAATTCCGCGCAAGGTCAGGTCTTCGGCGAGTTGCGTGTCATCGACGGGCAACTCAGGCAGGTAACTGCGAAGCCATTTTGTCAGGATCTTCATCGATTAAGGTTCTTTCTTCGCAAGTTGGCGCTTCGCGCGCCAGCCGTCTAAACAAACTGCCCTAAAAACCTCATATCCTCATCATAAAACTTGCCAATCTCGCTGATCCCGTACTTCATCATCGCAATGCGCTCGACGCCCATTCCAAAGGCAAAGCCGGATATCCTTTTCGGATCGTAGGCAGGCTGCTTCTCTGCCGCAAAGGCAAAGACCGCGGGGTCCACCATGCCGCAGCCTAGCAGTTCAATCCACCCCGAGTTCTTGCATTTGCGGCAGCCCTTGCCGCCGCAGAAGATGCAGCTGATCTGCACATCCGCGCTAGGCTCGGTAAAGGGAAAGAACGATGGAAAGAAGCGCGTCTTCACCGCCGAGCCGAAGAGCGCCTTCATGGCGTGGTCCAGCGTCCCCTTCAGGTCGCTGAAGGTGATATTCGCGTCTACGCAGAGACCCTCTACCTGGTGAAAAGTCGAGGAGTGGGTCGCGTCGTCCGCATCGTTGCGGTGCACCTTGCCTGGAATCACGATCCGCACAGGCGGCGGCTGCATCTCCATGGTCCGCATCTGCACGGGCGAGGTATGTGTGCGCAACAGAAGCCGGTCGCGCTGCGGACGCCGCTGCTGATTTGCAATGACCAGCGTGTCCTGCGTGTCCCGCGCCGGATGGTCCGGCGGAAAGTTCATGCACTCGAAGTTGTAGTAGTCGGTCTCGACCTCGGGCCCCACGCCCACCGAGTAGCCCAGCGCCGCAAAGACACCTACAATCTCGTTCGTCGTCCTGGTGATCAGATGCTCGGCCCCGGTCAGCCTGCGCGTGCCGGGCAGCGTAATGTCGATGGCCTCGGCGGCTAGCGCCGCGTCGCCCCAGTTCGCATTCAGGCCCGCGCCAAGCGCCGCGTCCAGCAGGGCCTCGACCATCGCTTTGAGCGCGTTGAACCGCAGCCCCAGCGCCTTCTTGGCCTCTGGAGGCGCAGCCTTCATCCACCGTCCCGAAACCTCGTTGAGCCGCCCCTGCTTGCGCCCCAGCCATTGCAGGCGAAAGGCCTCGACAGCCTCCTCGCCGCTGAGCGCGGCCGCCTGCTCGCGCGCCTGCCGCTCCAGCGCGGCAAACGCTGCATCCAGCGCGGCCTCGTCAAATGCCGTCAGATTGGGAATCTCTTCGTTCATATGCGGTAACAGCAGGATAAACCACCGGCCTCCGGTCACCTGCCGGCCGCATGGCAGCCTCGCCGGAGCAACTCGCAACTGGGCGTCTAAGCACCTACTTTTTGGCCTTCTCCGGCTTGGGCATGAAGTAGCCCCGGCGCGCCTGCAAATCCAGGCCGGTCCTGTCCACCTTCACCTTCAGGCGGTGATAGGCGCCGTCCGGCTTGACGCCATCGAGCGAGAGTTCGAGCAGGTAAACAACCTCCGGCGCCTCCGCCAGGCTCTTGAGTCCCGCATCCAGATCGTTGCTGGAGTGAAAGAACGTGCCGCCGGTCCCGTCGGCGAGAGATGCCATTGAGCCCTCGGCGAGCGACATGGCGGCGCGATGGTAGTCGGACTGTTCCTGCACGCTCCCTCCGGCAACATTGATAGTCAGCATACTTGGACTGTGTTGGCTCGCGTCCAGTTCTGTGGTGTACAACCCGCGCGCATCGAGGGCGCTGATGGCGACGTTGGACTGCGCCGCGAGGTCCATGATGCGCGATTCCGCATTCAGCGACTCCTGCTCGATGGGAAGGAAGCCGGGCGAGATCAGGATGAGCGTGCGCTGCCCCGGAAGATTGGCCATTCCGCGCAGATACTGCCCGATGGAAGCATACGTCGACATAACGTCCTGACGGCCCATGTTAAGAGCTTGCTTGGCAGCCGAATCCGCCATGGTCTCTGCCGCGCTCAGTTCGTACTTCAGGTTGATGCCCGGGTTGCAACTGGACACCTGCCGAACCACGTCTTGACGCGCCGCGGTGTCGCTCTTGTTCACGATCAGGTCAGCCTGATAGTACTCGATTCTGGGGCAATCGGCATTGCCGGACTGGTAGAGGGCGCGTGGCTGCAGGCTCATCAATGCGCCTTGCAACTTGACGCGATCGCGCGTCAGGCCGCTGTTGGTCTTCAGGGAAGTGGAGACCACGGCGGCGAAACTCGAACCGGACAGTGCCTCGTCGATCGCATTCACGCCGGCTTTCTGGACGCGCGCCAGGTCTTCGGCGCTCAGGTGCATGTCGTCGAAAAGGAAGACGATGAAGCGCCGCTGCGCGGGCAGCGATTGGGGCGCGGCAATGGCGGGAGCCGGAGACTGCGCGGCGCTTCCCAAGCTGGCGCCGGCATCGGTTTCCACCACTCCGCGCTTTTCGACGGAGAATGCGGTTACAGGACGCGGCTTGTCATTATCGAAGAGTTGAAAGTCTTCCTTTTTCAGATCACCCACTGCGCGGCCCTGTTTGTCGCGAACCACAACCGGCACCAACACCCTGTTGACGTTTACTTCAAGTCTTGTGGGTGTGCTCGGCGGTTCGTTCGCCTGTTGTGCGGCGGAGAGTGTGCAGAGGATGAACAACACGAAAACGAGGACAAGAGCAGGGCGCAACCGTACGCTCCTCTTCATGCGGAGATTCCTTTTCGACTTCGAAGCTGGCAGACCCTCTCGGGCTGAAGCAATCATACGCCCAGGGCTGCTGAACGCAAGGCGGCTCACGGAGTCCCCGACTCCCGCGACGACGGACAATACCTGTACCGCCCGCGCAATGATAGTGCCATTCAGCAGTGATATTCTGTAGCCCCCAGGAAAGGAGGGGATGTAGAGAGATGAAGAACCAAATGATCACACGGATGTCTATCGTATTCTTTGGGATCCTGTTTTGTGCCCCATACTTTGCAAACTGTTCGGGCGTAGAGGCAACGAGTGTGAAAATCGTCTCTTCCACGCACGGCCCAGCCACGGTCAGAGGGGAAGACGGCGGCTGGTACTACTACAACGCCAGAATTGCGTCTGACGCAGGGACCACCGTGGTATTCAAACAAGACACTTGTTTGCTTACGGCTAAGGATGGTAAGAAGTATCCAAAATGCTGGATTAATATCGCCGGCGCATCCGCGGGATTGTCAATGCAACAGCAAGCGGGAATCAGCATGAAGACATTTGGCGTTGAACTTGGAGACAGCCCTCCTGCTCAATGGAACACATCGGCGGTGGACACTCCAGAGGGTTCAATTGCGTTTGTGATTCCCAAGGGTGGTTACGTTGTCCTGGACTTTCTTTGGCAGGTTCCTCAGGGATTTGCGCCCAGCCATATTAAGATCGGGAGCCTGGTCAACCTCGCGATTGACAAATGATGGTCCGGTGGACACAATCTCGCGATCTCTTCGCGCAGACAGTCCGGAAACCTCAGTTCTCATCCGCAGAGGATGAGAACTGAGAATCGATGCTGAAGCCGGCCTCATTGGATTGCGAAGGAATCGCCCTCCGTTCCGCGGTTCATCAGCTCCCTGTCTACCCAGCCGGCGCTTCCGGCGGGGTTATAGGTGGCAGTCGTCGTGCCGATGGTCCTGGCCATGAAGCAGAAGCCCTTCAGGCCCGGCCTCTTCGGATTGGCGTGCGCTTCCCAGGCCATGCCGGAGGCAGCGAGCGTGTAGACGTAGTTGGGATCGGTCTTGTTGGGGTCGAACTTCAGATGCTCGATATTGGCGCCGTTGGGGTACGAGCCCGACAGAATTTGATCCATGGGGCAGACATGCTGGAGGGTGAGCTGGCAATTGTGCTCGATGATCTCTATTGCTGAGAGGAACATGTAGGCGATCTGCTCTTCGCGCCGCAGTTGGACGGGACCATTGGCGTCTTCGATCTCTACCTTGGCTGTGGTGGCAAACGGACCCGTGGTGGGCATGGCGACTGGGGCGGGTGGGGGAGCCGGGATGGGCGCCAAAACCGTAGAACCGGCCGAGTTGCTTGCGTTATAGATGGCCGCAACTTCATTCGCCTTGAGGGCGCGGTTCCAGAGCGCGACATCCTGAATGCCGCCGTGGAAGTACCGGCCGGGGAAGACGGTGCTGTAGCCAATGTTGAAGGCGTTGCTCTTGCCCGGCCTACCCCCGCCCTTATCCGTGGCGACGGGCTTGCCGTCCCAGTAAATTGCTCTGGCTCCCGAGACCGTATCCAGGGTGGCGACGATGAGATGCCACCGATCGACGAGCGTTGCGGGCGGAGCGGCATAAGAGAGATTGCCCCCACCCGCCGTATAGAACCGGAGGACATTGTCATTCTCGAATTGGAGGTCGAGATCGTTGCCGGACTCCGACTCGCCCGCGACATAGAAGAAGTGGCCTGCCTTGGCGGGCAACTCAGCCAGGTTGACCCATGCCATCATGGATGCGGCCGTTGTGATTCCCCCAGCTTGCGTGGTCGTGATGTAGGCGGTTCGGCCGTCCAGTTTGGCGAACTTGGTTATGGCTTCGGTGGCTATCGCTCCCGGCGCGGCGATGGCCACGGCGCCGACGGGCTTCCAGGTGGTGGCTCCGGCCTGGCTCATTCCGGAGGACGCGTCGAGGCGGTAATAGGCAATGGGGTGGGTGGAAACCACGTTGGCGGCGAAATCGGCTTGGGCATGAATCGCAGCGCAATTCAGACTTGCGGCCAACACTAGAGCGGCAATCGCCGCCCGGCTCATTGGGGAATGCATGAGCATTTCAGGCACGCCTTTCTCTTGCATGCTATCTCTTGCCGGGAAGATCGGGTCCAGGATGCAATCGACCTCTTCGGGATACCCTTCATCCCGGTAAGGTCTGCATAGTCTATTGCATTGCGTTGAGGGGTTGCAATGGAATAGTGCAAGCCGCGCAATGAGGGGTTCGACGCGGTCCAGAATAGAATTGGTTTTGATACGGAGGATTGGAATCCGCATCAGAGATTGGGGATAGTGTGCAATACAGGCGATTGGGAAACGGGCCGCTGGAAGTTTCGGAGTTGAGCTTTGGAACCTGGCTTACGGTGGCTGGTGGGATTGGCCGCGAGCAGGCGATCCGTTGCATTCATGCCGCGGTGGACCAAGGGATAACGCTCTTCGATACGGCTAACCAGTATGGCGCGGGCGAGGCGGAGCGGGTGCTGGGTGAGGCGCTCAAGGCCTATCCGCGAGACCGCTTCATGGTTGCTACCAAGCTGTTCTTTCCGGTGGGCGATGAGCCGGACCACGGGCTGTCGGCGGCACAAATCGAGAAGCAGTTGGAGCGGTCACTGCGCCGGCTGGGGGTGGACGCCATCGATCTTTACCAGTGCCACCGCTTCGACAAGGAGACGCCGCTCGAAGAAACTTTGGCCGCGCTTGATCGAGCGGTGAAGGCGGGCAAGGCGCGCGCCATCGGGTTCAGCGAGTGGACGGCGGAGCAGATCGATGCGGCCGCTGCAGTTGCAGGCGCAAGCGGGCTGACGGCGTTCTCGTCGAGCCAGCCGCAGTACTCGATGCTGTGGCGGAAGCCGGAGGGCAAGGTCTTTCCGGCTTGCGCGCGCCATGGGATCGGGAACCTGGCCTTCTCTCCGCTGGCGCATGGCGTGCTGACGGGGAAATATTCGCCGGGGCAGCCGCCTCCTCCGGGAAGCCGCGCGGCCAGCCAGGAGATGAATATTTTCATGGAGACGGCCGGGCGGCATTTCCGCTCGGATTTCCTGCTTGAGGCAGTGGAGCAACTGAAGCCGATCGCGGCCGAACTGGGGCTGACGATGGCGCAGATGGGGCTGGCCTGGGTGCTGCGGAGGCCGGAGGTGGCTTCGGCGATCATCGGAGCTTCGCGGCCAGAACAGGTGGCCGACAACGTGCGCGCGGTCGGCGTGAAGCTGCCGGCCGAGGCGCTGGAGCGGATCGACCGGGCGGTGGGCGGAGTGGTTGTGTGGGAGTGATGCGGGCAGGCCGCGGGCGTTATCGATCCGACCCCATTCTCTCAAGGTCTTACGTGAAAATCGGGTTATCGATCAAAGCTCGACCGCTCTCCTCAAGATGTGCCACCTCGGAACGAGAAACTCCACGCAGCATCGCCGGCTCCCAACCCCCATCACGCTGCGAGAAGCCCACGTAAAACGCTCCGCAGTCGCGGAGGCCGGTCCGGCGAGGCGCCGTCGCATCGGAAGCAACCGGCAGATAGACCATCACCGACCCACGCTTTTGCGCCTCCGATTCCCCACTGAACCACAAAAAAGCTGCATCCTTATCGATGTCCGCGATCCGCCGCGAAAGTGCTTGTTGGCTCGGACACTCGATATGCAGCGGTGTCGCGGCTACCGTCTCCTCATAATCCGGCCCCACAAATACTCGCTGCCCCACCACGCGACTGGGAACAAAAGGCGGTACGTGCAGGCGCGTCTTGTGAACGCCGATAGCAGCAGTAGGGAAACCGCGAGGGCGCTTTCCGGCAGTGAACTTTCCTGCAAAATGCATCCACTTTGGTCCAAACCAGTTGTCAATTCGGATAACGTAGATGCGCGCAGGCTCATAATATCGAGCAACGCCAATGGCAAGCGCTCGCGCCTTCCCAATGAACTCAGCCGAATCTCCCTGCTGCGTGGAAACGAACTCTGCGACAGCACCGAACATGGTTGCCTCCGAACCTCGCAACACCTAATTGTATGCGCCAGCCAAAGCACCCCGTTCAGCGTTCTACAGAGTGTGGCATCGTAGTCGTCGAGACTGGAAAGCAAAGCACGGAGATGGATTGGGAAGAGGTAAGACGCTGCTAGTCAAGAACGTTTTTGGATGAAAGGCAAACCGGAAGCTGACCGACTGCTTCCCACCCCAGCCCCAACGGCAGGAGCGGCAAGGCTGGCATGCCTATTTCACGGTCGAACCCTGGCAGAGCAGCGCGGCCCACTTGCGCACGGATTCGGCGCTGAGCGGCTCGCCGCTGGCCTCGCCGGCGGCCAGTTGCACGGCCAGGTTACCGATGGTGGAGCTTTCCGTCTGGCCGGTTTCGACGGGCAGGCCGGTGCGCTGGGCGGTCAGTTCGGTGAGCAGCTTGTTGCGGCCGCCGCCGCCGAGGATGTGAATGCGCTCCAGCTTGCGACCCAGCATCTGCTCCAGGCTCACCAGCGCCGAGGCATAGCGGTCGGCGAGGCTCTCGAAGATGACGCGGGCAAAGACGGGCTCGTTGCCGGCCACGTCCGGAATGGTGGCCCAGCGGCGGCGCCATAACTGATGGTTGATGCGCTCGGGCATGCCGGAGTCGAGCAGGAGGGGCTCGGCGTCCACGTTGATGGTGCCGGGAAAGCTCGATGTCGCGGCCTGGGCGATCAGGTCTTCGATCTCCCAGGCGCGTCCCTCGGCGCTCCAGCCATCCATGCACTGCTTGAGCAGCCACATGCCGTTGACCAGCGTGTGGAAGCAGAGTTGCCCGGTGGCCGCGCCGAGGTTGGTGTAGCGGGCTTCGAGAGCCTCCGCGGTGGTGACGGGCGCGTTCGTGAGCGTGCCCACCAGCGACCACGTTCCAGAGCAGATGTAGGCCGTGGAGGCGAGGCTGGTGGGGATGCCGGCGATAGCGGCGGCGGTGTCGTGGCAGGCGGTGGCGACGACCTGGGTCTCGCGGAAGGCGTCGAGCGCGGCCAACGGGCCCTGAAGGCGGCCCAGGATGGCGCCGGCGCGGACGATCGGCGGGGCGGCTTCGAAAGGAATGTCGAGCAGGCTGAAGAGCTCCCGGTCCCAGTCGCCGGTCTTGAGATCGACGAGGCCGGTGTGGGTGGCGTTGGTGTACTCGGCCACGCGGCGGCCGCCCAGCCAGTAGAGAACGTACTCGGGCAGCATGACCCAGGGGGCGTGGGCGTCTACGCGGTTTGTGGGGTCGGCCAGCAGTTGGTAGACGGTGTTGATGCGGTGCGGCAGCACGCCCGTGCGCTCAAAGAACTTTCCGGGCGGCAGAATGGCGTCTGCGGCGTCCTTGGTGGGGACGGTGCGCTCGTCGCGGTAGCAGAAGGGCTGGCCCAGGAGTTGGCCGCCCTGGGCCAGGCGCGCGTAGTCCACCGACCAGCCGTCAACGGCGATGGAGGCAATGCCCTCCGGCGCCAGCTCGGCGGCCTTGCGCAGACCCTCTTCGAGGCCGGCAAGGATGGCGTCGATGGGCCACTGAAGCGACATTCCGCGATGAACGGGGCCGTTGGGAATGCGATGGACGAGATCGATTGCCGGAGTTCCATCCTTCCAGCGAAGCAGGGTGACGCGGCAGCTTTCCGCGCCTAAATCGATGGCAATTCGTGCAGGTTCTGGCATGAGTGTGGAATCAACTCCGTTCGGATTCGACGTAGAGACGGCTAGACAAGACCGGCGCCGGCGGAAACAAGCGGCTTGCGGCGCAGCCCTCGTCCCAGAGCGAATCCTCAAAGAGAATATCGCACTTGCCGAGCGCGGCGCGAAGACAGCCGCGGACGATGGCGAAGCGTCGGGCCTTGCCCGGAGTTCTCAGGCACGCGGCGGATGAGGATTTCCGCCCGCAGATTCCGAATTTGGCGTCGAAAGGCGTTGTTTTTGAGCTCAAGACCGGCTCAAAACGGGCTGAAATCCGCCGGTTCCTCTAAGGAACTGATTAAGTTGATGCGGTCAAGGGGATGAGTTGATACCCGAGGGTGCGTGCCCTGGCGTGGAGGCTGAAGAGGGCGCGTTTTTGATTTTGAGTTTCCCGTTCGGCGAAGATG
>JBEKDB010000080.1:0-15375 GCA_050014575.1 Occallatibacter sp.
ATGGAAGATCGAGAGGGTCTTCGCCTGGATGCACAACTACCGCCGCCTGGTCACACGATGGGAATATCACATCGAAAACTTCCTCGGCTTTGTTCAACTCGCATGCCTGCTCATGCTGCTCAGACATTTATGAGATGGCTTCTAGAGATACTTAGAACTTATCCGTAAATAGAAACTGTCAGCCTCCAACAGATCATGGCGCGGGCGAGGGAGAGAAGCGCAATGTAGCTGGCCTCGGTTTTTCGAAGCTGACCAGCAATTCACGGAACCGATTGATCCATGAGTGCGTTCTCTCCACTACCTAACGGCGAGCCTTGAATCCAGGTTTGCTCAGCTTGTCATGGGCCTCTTCGCGTCGCTGCTTGATGTGCGGCTTATAGTCCCGCGAGACGGCCGCATTCAGTGCCGGAGCGCCCTTGTAGCCCGCATCGGCGCAGAGATTGTACTGCCCCGCTCGACCCGGCATCTCCATCACGAGCCGGTCCAGGGTGGCCTCAAGCAGTTTTACGTCATGCGTATTTGCACCGCTGGCGACGAGCGATAGCGGGACGCCAATTCCGCCGACTATCAGGTTTCGTTTGCGCCCATTTTTTCCCCCGATCCGTGGGGTTGGGGACCACGCACTCGGTCGCCAGCGGCGCTTTGTGCATCGCGCCGCCGATGCTCTGCCAGCTCCATGCGATGGCTTCCATCTCGTCATACTCGGCCAGTCCGGCTTGCCACAGACGAAGAAAGAAGCCTGCCTGCTGCCACTTCCGAAAGTGCAAATGTACTGCGCTGGCGCTGCCAAACCCGCGCGGAAGAGCCTTCCATTGGCAACCGGTGCGCAACACGTAAACGATGGCGGAAAAGATTTGGCGTGGCGGCATGGGCTTGCGGCCGCCGCCAGGCTTGCGAAGATAAATACGATCCCTCGGCGCTGCGGCAGCGGAATCAAAGGCTCAACCCTCGCCCAAAACGAATCCAAGACAGTCCATGACTCGATCTGAGGCATCCTGGAATGTATCTTCGCGCAGTTTGCATCGCTCAATCCGTGCTGTTTGCTATCGAGAACCGAGATTGACACTATTTACGGATAGGCTCTTAGACGTTTGCCTTTCCAAATCCGGTTAGAGAGTCGTATGCCTTTAGTTCCCAGTGGCTTCTCCACGAAATCGATTGGGTGCAAAGTCTCTACGGTTGGACAGGTAGCGGCGCCGCCTTTGCAGACGGCATACTTAGATTCAGAATCTTTGCCACGGTCGGTGCGATCTGCCGCATGTCGATTACGCCAAGATCACGGTGATGGGCGATTCCAACCCCCGACACGAAGAACGACGCACGCATCTCAGGAAACTCCGGCGAGAATCCATGCGAGCCCTTGCTGCCGGAAATGGGAGTGACCAGATTTCCGCTTGTGGCGGCGCCGGTCAGATAGCCTGACTTGAGAACAATCAGAAACGCCGCATCGGGGAAGCCGCCGGTCTTTTTGATTGCATCGCGATCCAAAACCGCCGCGATGCCGTTGTTCGGGTCGGCGGCCAGTTTTGCAAGCAGCTCGCGCACCTGCTGCTCGGTCGCGTGATCGTTGGGGTCGTACATCATGATAACCGCCATTCCGCCAGCCAGCCACGGCTCGGCCTTCCATGAATCGATCGTGGAAGACTTCGTCTCAGGATCGACCTTTTCCCGAATCAGCCCTGCCTGCAAGAAAGGAACAAAAAGATTGACCTTGTGCGTGACAGTGACAAAGCCATGATCGGAGACCATGACGATCACCGTTGATGGATCGTTCTGGAGCGCCGCAGAGGCCAGCCGCTCGACCATTCCATCGATCGCCTCCAGGTCTTGATCGGCCTCCGCGCTAAAGGGGCCGTGCTCGTGTTCGGTCTCATCCAGAGCGCTCAGATGGATAGTCATGAACGCGGGTTTGTACTTGCGCAGAATCTCTACCGAATAACGCGTCTTGATTTCATCTCCGTTGATGCTGGTGTCATCTCCCATCATGAAAAGACCAGCCGCTGGCTCTAACTGCTTGAGCAGTCCTTCCGGGCGCGAAAGGGCGGCGACCAGCTCGCGATCCAGCGGATTCAGCGCGCCGGAGGAGCTGAAGACTCGCCAGTACTCCGGAATCAGCCAATCCACATCCGTCGCGCCCACGCTGACCGGCCAGCCAACGCTCGCCGTGCGCAAGCCGGCGTTGTGCGCAACCTGCCAGAGCGTAGGCACGCGAATCTGCGCCGCGTACCAGTTCCAAGCCTGCGCAAAGTCGTGCCCCGGATCAAACTCGAGATTGTTATAAATGCCGTGCTCAGCAGGTGAAACGCCGGTCAATATGGTAGTGTGGCTGGGATAAGTCACGGTGGGCCAGACTCCCGTCACGCCTTCGGCATACGCGCCGTCGCGCATTAGTGTGCGAAGATACGGTACCTTCAAGCCTCGTGAATCCGCTTCCGTGACATACTCGGGCTTCAATCCATCAATGGAAATCAGCAGCACCGGAGCCGCCTGGCCTGGTGGGACCGCGGCGACGATCAGCAGAAGCAACGACAGCGATTGCAATAGAAAGCGGCGAGTAACTTGATTCATGAGGAATCCTCCACTGCGCGGCAATGAGCCCGGCCTGCGATTCCAGGATGAGAGACGATCATCGCCGCCGGCTCACGTCTCCTGAACGAGTATATAAAGTCAAGAAGATTGGAATATGAACGGCTGGAAAATTGCAATGCGATTCATGCGCCATTCACAATGAATTCACGGAAACTTGAACGCAGCTCTATAGCCTCGCACCTATGAAGAACCTACAGAACCTTTTCAGGACCCTTTTCTGTGTTGGCCTCTTGATCCCAATCTGTGGCATCTCCGCAAGAGCGCAATATGAGGATGGCAGCCTTGTTGGCTCCATCCACGACGCCACCGGCGCGGCGGTTGCAAACGCTGCCGTGACCGTCACCAACGTGAACACCGGCAGTGCCGTCAACGCCGCCTCCAACGGCTCCGGCGAATATGAGTTTCCCTCACTGCGCGTTGGCGTCTACAACATCGAGGCTACCGCACCGGGATTTGCGCCCGCCGAGGCCAAGAATATCACTGTCTCTGTGGGCGGACGCCAGCATATCGACCTTACCCTCAAGGTTGGACAGGCGACCGCGACCACCGTCGAGGTCACCGATGTGGCGCTGCAGCTAGAGACCGAAAGCAGCCAGAGAGGCCAGACGATCACCGAGTATCAAAGCGAAGCTCTGCCGCTGGTGAGCCGGAACTTTTCCGACCTGGTGGATTACGTCACCGGCACGCGCCCGGCGCCGGCCGATGCGACGACCACCGCTGTCACCAGCCTGACGCGCGCCGGATCGTTCAACGTCAACGGCCAGCGCAGCATGTTCAACGATTTCATGCTGGACGGCATGGACAACAATGCCTACGGCGAGAGCAATCAGGGCTTCGACAACCAGATCATCGCGCCGCCGCCGGACTCCATTGCCCAGTTTGAAGTGGTGACCAACAACGAGAGCGCGGAGTACGGCCGCTCCTCGGGCGGCACCATCAATGTGGCCACCAAGAGCGGCGGGAATCGGTTCCACACCACGCTGTACGAGTTCCTGCGCAACACCGATCTAAACGCCTTCGGCTACATCAAGCCGGTCTCCGTCAATGCCGTCACCGGCGCTCAGTATCCGTACTTCAAGCCGGTCTTCAATCGCAATCAGTTCGGCGCGTATTTTGGCGGACCGATCGCGAAGAACAGGTTCTTCTACTTTCTCGATTACGAAGGATTCCGGCAGACGCTGACGCCCACGGTGGTCGATACCGTTCCCACAACGAACGAACTCAGCGGCAGTCTGGCCGTCGCGGTGCAGGATCCGTGGCATTCGGGCACCTACATTCCGGCGAATACGCCGTTTGCCAACTGGCCCGCTCAAGCCCTGGGCGACGCCGACCCCACCGCCCTGGCGATTGCCAAACTGTACATGGGCGCGCTGCCCGGGAAGTGCACGGTAACCGCCGGCGTGGCCGGATCGGGCGTGGCCACGAACGACTGCCCCTTGAATGCACCCTTCACCGACCACGCGGACAAGGGCGACCTGCGGCTGGATTTCCAGCAGAGCAAGACCAGCTCATGGTTCCTGAAGGTCAGCGATCGCAAGGAGACAGGCAAGAACTTCAACCTCCTGCCCGAGCCGATCGACATGCAGACCAACGGCCACATCCTGATTCACGATGAGCAGGTTGCGCTCGGTTATACCCAGTTGATGAGCTCGAACAAGGTTCTCGACGCCCGGCTCGCGCTCTCCAGGACCAGGGCCGGCAAGTGGACGTTCGCGGTCGGCAACGCCGCCTTCCCCACGGGCGACATCCCGGGCCTGCCGAGCATCGCCGGCGTCTCCGGCGGCCTGCCTTCGATCGCCATCTCGGGCGGCTTTACCTCCTTCGGACGGCAGAGCACGAATCCGCAGTGGCAGAACCCGTCGCTGGTTGATCCCAAGGTGAACTTCTCCTGGGTCAAGGGCAAGCACTCCTTCAAGTTCGGCTACGAGTATGAGCACGTCTGGCAGGAGATCGAGGACTCGAATCCGCTCTACGGCTCCTTCACCTTCAACGGCGCCTACAGCGTCTGCCCGGCGTCGGCCGGAACCACCAACTGCCCCAGCGGCACAAGCGCCGTGGCGGACACGTACTGGGCCGACTTTCTCTTCGGAGCAAGCAAAGCCTACTCGCTGGCGACCTACTACATTACTCACGTTTTCCAGACCATGGACAGCACCTACGCCCAGGACGACTGGAAGGTCGACCCCAAGCTGACTCTGAACCTGGGATTGCGCTGGGAGTACGGTTCGCCCTGGTCGGAGCGGGACAACTACATCTCCAACTTCAACCCGGCCACCGGGACCATGCTCACCCTGCAACCGGGCTACACGACCGCCAGTTCTCCGCTCTGCGGCTCATCTCCCTGCATCTCTCCCTACAGCGGCGGCGGCGTCTACGGCAAGACACTGGTCAATCCGAGCTGGGGCGACTACGCTCCGCGCGTCGGCTTTGCCTATGCGCTAAGCAATTCGATCGCGCTCCGCGGCGGCTACGGGACCGCATTTGTCCATTATTGGCGCGCCGGGTCGGGAAACAATATCGCCATCAACGCGCCCTTCGCGATGTATACGTCGGTCACCAACCCGTCCGTCGGCGCCACGAATGGCTATGTGCGGCTTTCGCAGGGCTTTCCTTCTGGGTTAGCCACCACCTTCAGCGCGGGCACCGACAACATCGACTCGATTCCGCCAAATACCAAGGACGGCTATGCGGAAAGCTACTTCCTGAGCGCGCAGAAATCCCTGGCCAAGAACATACTTGTCGACGTGGCCTATGTGGGCAACCACGGCGTTCATCTGCAAGGCTTCATCAATGCCAACCAGAAGATTCCTCAAGCCGGCTTCATCAACGGCAATCCGGCGCTCGGATGGTCTCGGCCCTACCCCAACTGGGGAGGGTATCTGCTCAACAATCCGACGCTCTATCCTACCTTCAATAACGGCGACATTACAGAGGCCCTCAACGGCTTCTGGTCCCACTACAATTCGCTGCAAGCCCGCTACGAGCAGCGCTTTGTCGCCGGGTTGACCTTGCTCAACTCCTTCACCTGGGGCCATGCGCTGGATAATGCCTCGTCCACCCTCGAAGCCAACACGCCTTGCCCGCAGGACGGCAACAACCTCGCGGCGGATTACGGACAGTCGGACTACAACCTGCCCGTTGACAATGTCACCAGCCTGGTTTACGACCTGCCGGTGGGACATGGACACCACTACCTCGGCGGCGCCAACCCGGCCGAGGACGCCATTCTGGGCGGATGGCAGATCAGCGCCATCAATACCGCGCAGGGCGGCACGCCGTTCAACCTGACGTATTCGCCGGCCGCGGCTAACGCCGTTTCGCCGATGCTTACCCAGAACTGGCGTGGAGAGAATCTCTATCGCCCCAACCTCGTTCCCGGCGTGCCCTATATCGTCAAGACGAAGCTCTCCAGCGGGTACGTTCAATATGTCAATGCGGCAGCTTTGACTCTGCCTTCAACCTATGTGGGCAATACCGCCGCCAACGGGCCGTCGAGTCCGTTCGGCAACCTGCCCAAGAACAACGGCCGCACGCCTAAGTTCTACGAGACGGATCTTGATTTCAACAAGCGATTCAACACCCCGGTGGAGAGGATCAAGGTGGAGTTCCGCTCCGAGTTCTACAACATCTTCAATCACACCAACCTTTACATGCCGGGCGGCTCAGGCGGCGGCACCGTCTCCGGCACCGACAACAACAGCTCCGCGCCCACCAGCATCGGCGGCGGCACTATCACCGGCACGTTTGAGCCGCGCATCGTCCAGTTCGGATTAAAGGTTATCTACTAACTTGCTGCATTCATCCAGCCCGCGCGGGCAACGCGCGGGTTGGCTTTCTCTCAATTTTTACTGCGCATTCAACGAAACGACATCTTCGCCTGCGAGCGTATAGGCAGCAATAAAGTCAGTCAGCGGAATTTGATTTGGAATCTGCTTGCGTGCGAACTGCAAGTGTCTTTCGCGCGCTGCGCGCGTGAGGGGAAAGTTGCAGGCAATTACGAAATAGTCCTTAGTCGGGCCATACGTCACATTGGATTTGAGCACGGGTTGGACCTCAACCATGCGCCGAATGTCGGCCCTTAGGGGCGTCCATGCCGGTTTTTCTGGGCGGTGTTCGGCCACCTTCAAAACAAAGGAGAGAAACTTGAAGAGCGCTGTGAACCTGTTTCCCAAAACGTCCCTGTTTTGTCTACTGGCGCTTTGCGGCTTGCTTACATCCGCAAAGATCGTCGCGCAGTCAACCTACGGAACGATTGTCGGAAGGGTGACCGACCCAAGCGGCGCTGTCGTGGATAGCGCAAAGGTGAAGGCGCAGAATCAGGCCACCGGCGATACCCGCGGCGTGGCCACGAACAGCGAGGGAGAATACCGGTTCCTGAACGTCGATCCGGGCCAATACACAATCACGGCATCGGCGGCACATTTCGCGTCAACGGAGGATAAAAACGTCGTTGTGCTGGCCCGCGAGACCGCCCGCTCGGACATCCGCCTGGAAGTGCAGGGAGTGCAACAGACCGTGGTGGTAGATGGCGGCCAATCGGTGGTGAGTGAAGACCTCACCGAGTCCACCTCCATGACTGGAACTGAAATCGGCTCGCTGGCATTGAATTTCCGCGCCTCCAACGCTCCCAGCCCCATCGAAGCCGCCGCTGTCTCGCCTGGCGTCAGCCAGGATCAAGGCGGCAACCTGACGTTTTCAGGGCAACTGCCGACGGCTACATCGTTCTCCCTTGACGGCATCTCCATCCAGTCCGTGCGCCAGGGCGGGCCCAGCACCAATCTCTTTCCCTCGGTGGAAGGCATAGCAGAATTCCGCGTGAACACGGCGGGCAACAGCGCTGAATTCGCGCAGCCGACCGATCTTACCGTTGTGACCCGCGGCGGCACCAACCAATACCACGGCAGCGGCTTCTGGTACTTCACCAACCAAAACTGGAACGCCACGGATGGAATTGGGCTTTTCAATCCCACCCTCAGCGCCAATACCTTCGGCGGATCGGTAGACGGCCCGATCGTCAAGAACAAGCTGCTCTTCTACTTCGACTACGAAGGCGTGCGGCTCGACCAGAACACGCTGATCGCGACCCAGACCATGCCCGCCGCCTGGGCCTCCGGCAATTTCTCCGGCGTCCCCGGCCTGCAGCTTTACACACCCGCCGGCAAGCCGGTGAGCGGCAACCAGGTCACGGTGAATGCGGATTCGGCAACGATCATCAGTGACTTTTTCCCCTCGCCTGCCGGACCCAATGCGGCCAGCTCCAATATCGACAGCGCGGGAAACAATCTGAACATGACCTGGCCCGGCGCCTACACGGCCAATGGTTACGACGGCCGCCTGGATTACAACTTCTCGGCCAAGCATCGCATCTTCGGCCGCGTGACCCAGCACAACATCACCAGCACAGGCAGCGACGCCACCTCGGAGGGCGCGCTGGGGGCGGTCGGCGACACAAGCTATAACCCGAATATGGGGATGTTCTCGACCATTACCAGCGCCACCAATGTAGCCATCTCTTACAACTGGATCATCAGGACCAACATGGTAAACGAGCTGCGCGGCGGCTACACGGCCTATAACCTGACCTACGCTTACCCGCAGGCGCAACAGGGCAATTCCATCATCTCTACGCTGGGCATCAATGGACTTCCCGGACCACCGGCGAACGGGCTTGGCGGCGTCCCTGTTTTCTATGTAGCGAACATGATGGGCGGGGCGACCAACCAGTTCGGGCATCCGCGCGATCAGAAGAATGGCATCTGGGAAGTCGGCGATAACCTCTCCTGGACGCACGGCAAATTCAACGCCAAGTTCGGCGGCGACTGGCGCCGCATGAACTACCAGGACAACATCACCTTTGAAGTCGGCGACGAATACGGCGACTACTACATCACCGGCGATCAGGTGTGCCTCGCCGCCGAACTCAAACTCTATCCCGATGCCTGCGCGGCCGCGCAGTTCGTGCAGGGCTACCTGGACGAAGCCGATCAGGCGCAGAACGGCCCCGACGGCAAGCCCTTCGGCTATCACTGGGATTTCTTCGGCCAGACTGAATACAAGCTGCGTCCCAACCTGACGTTTACGGTGGGCCTGCGCGACGAACTGAACACGCCCTTCCAGGACGCCACCAATCAAATCGGCAACTTCGATTACCTCAAGAGTTCTCCGGACTATGGCAAGCTGATCTACGACCAGAACGAGAAGCTGTCCCCCGGCTGGGTCGATTTCGTCGACAACTCGCAAGTCAACTTCCAGAACCAGTTTGTTCTGAATTCGGCAGTCGGCCTTCCCACCGGCCTCCGCAATCTCGACAACACGAACATTCAGCCCCGGCTCGGCCTCTCCTGGAGCCCCACGCCCAAGACCGTCGTCCGCGCCAGCGGGGGCATGTACTCGGTGCCTGTTCTTGGAGCCGTGCTCTACTCCCTGCTGGGCGTGGACACGAGCAACTTCGGATCCTTCTACCCCACCGCCGGCGCCGGCTCCCAAACATGGGCCAACGCCTACGGCACCGGCAATCCCTTCGCTCAGCCTTGGACCGCCTGCCCCACATCCTGCCCCGGCTATCGCCGCGCCAACCAGTGGAACCTGAAGGATCCCAGGGTGATCCAGTGGAACGCCGCTTTCGAACAGAACGTCGGGTTCAGCACGGTATTCAAGGCTAGCTATGTCGGCTCGCACACCTACGACCTGATCTATAGCCCGGACCTGAACCAGGTTCCCGCCAACACGCTGGGTTACTGGCAGTATCGCGCCGCCAACGGAGCCAACTTCCCCAACTTCCGCGAGGTTCTCACCCGCGCCAACGGCCCCAGCGACAGATATGACGCGCTCATCCTGGAGTTGAACCGGCATATGGGCCGCGGATTGACCTTCGACAACGCGTTCACTCTCACTTACAACAAGACCAACGCGCTGGGCGCGGTGCCCAGCGGCGCCATCCCCGTGGGCGGCCAGGGCGACAATGGCGACAACGTTCTGAACGTCTTCAACATCGCCGCCGAGACCGGCAACGCCTTCTACGACCCCAGCAAGAGATTCCTGAGCACGGTGGTCTACGACATTCCGGTCGGCCGCGGCAGGCAATTCATGGGCAACGCGAGCAACGCCGTCGACGCCCTGGTTGGCGGCTGGAATATTTCTTCCACGCTGCTGTTCCACTCCGGCTTTTGGCTCACTCCCTACTTCCCGAGCAGCGAGGCCGATCCTTCCGGCACTGGGCCGAGCTACCGCTCCGTCAAGCAACAGAATCCCGATTGCGGTTCCGCCGGCGCCGCCGGATTCTCAGGGACCATCGGCGACTTTTTCGACCCCAAACCCTACAGCATTCCGGCGAGCGATATCGGCCGCTTCGGAAACTGCGGCGTTGGCATCCTGGAGGGTCCCAGCACCACCACCCTTTCCACCTCCATCGGAAAGACCTTCCACGTGACCGAGCGGCTCGGCGTGCACTACGAGGCCCAGTTCGCCAATCTCCTCAACATCGATAACTGGGGTATCCCCAACATGAACGTGGGCAGCTCGTCCTTTGGTCAAATCACGAATGAGCAAGATGGAACCCCAGGTTCTCAGGCCGGACCTCGATCCATCCAGATGTCGCTGCGCTTGACTTACTAACTCCTGCCATTTGCCGGGAGGGATCGCTCGTCTTCGAGTGCTCCCTCCCGTCCTTTTGCAACGATTGCTGGTTGCCCCATCTTTGCAGCGTCTCTGTTTCTTTTGCCGCAAAGGTGAGAAACTGGCTGGATCAATACAACCAAGATGGGAGAGATCGCTTGAAGCTCTTGAATCCGGCGGTTCCGCCGCAGACTGTTCACGCCGGCCGCTTGAAGGCGCTGGTTCTCGATTGGGCTGGAACGACAGTGGACTTTGGCAGCCTGGCGCCGGCGCGCACCATGCAGCGATTGTTTGCGAAGCTGGATATTACTCTGACCGAACAGGAAACCCGCCAGCACATGGGTCTGCCCAAGAAGGAACACATCCGCGGAATCCTGTCGATCCCCCGCATTCGCGAGGCATGGACCGCGCTGCGCGGCGATGTTCCGGGCGATGCGGACGTGGACGAAATGTATGCCGAGTTCATTCCGATGCAGTTTTCCTGCCTGGAAGAGTACTCAGCGGTAATCCCCGGCGTTGCGGAGGCCGTTGATAGCTTTCGCGGGCGCGGACTCAAGATCGGCTCGACGACCGGCTATACGCGCGCCATGCTCGATCTGCTGCTGGAGACGAGCGCGCACCAGGGCTACCGCCCCGATTGCAGCCTGACTCCGGAAGAAGCGGGTGCCGGCCGGCCGCATCCCTTCATGATGTATGAGAGCGCCGTGCGTTTGCAGGTGTATCCGCTGGCGGCCATCGCCAAGATCGGCGACACGCCGGCCGATATTCGGGAGGGCTTGAATGCGGGCGCCTGGTCCATCGGAGTGGCCGGAACCGGGAATAGCATTGGCCTTTCCGTCAACGAGTTTCATGCGCTTCCTGAATCCGATAGAGAATCGCTGCTAACTCAGGCGCGCGCTGAATTGGAGAATGCTGGAGCGCACTACGTCATCGACACGATGGCCGATGCCCACGCCGTATTGGACGAAATCGATGCGCAATTGAGAGCTACCAGCGCATCGCCGGTGAGAGCGAATGAGTAGCGGCGTCATCGCAAGCCCCGGCGCACCGGCACGCGCAACTGCAAGCGGGCAGCACCGCCGGCAAGCCTGGACGGTGGCCCTGCTTTTTGCGGGCTACGCGGCCTATTACTTTTGCCGCTCCGACCTCTCCGTAGCCATGCCTCTATTGATTGAAGACCTGCATCGCCACGGCATGGCGAGCAACGACGCAATCATCCGCCTGGGCCAACTAGCCTCCTTCGGAGTTCTTGCCTATGCCATGGGAAAGCTATGCCTGACCGGGCTGGGAGACATTTGGGGCGGACGGCGAAGCTTTACCCTCGGATTGGGCGGCGCCATCGCCTTTACCTTGCTCTTCGCAAGTACCGGCTTCCTGCCCGTCTTCACCATTGCCTGGATCGGCAACCGGTTGGCACAATCGATCGGCTGGGCGGGACTGATCAAGGTCTGCTCCAAATGGTTCGCCTATTCCTCTTATGGCACGATCATTGGCATCCTGAGTTTGAGTTATCTGGTCGGCGATGCCGTAGCGCGCCAAAGCATGGGGTTGCTCATCCAGCTCGGGTACGGCTGGAAGGCTCTGTTCTGCTTTGCCGCCATCGTGGCTGGATTCTTTCTGATCGCCAACCTGCTGTTCCTGCGCGAATCGCGAGCGGAACTCGGCTTTGAAGAGCCGGAGTTGAATCCGCTGAACCTCTTTGCGGACTCCCGCTTGCAACCGAAGAATCTCTGGGAGATTCTCAAGCCGCTGCTTTTGAGCCGCACCTTTGCGGTAGTTTGCCTTCTTTCCTTTGGGTGCACCATCGTTCGCGAGACCTTCGGTCTCTGGATACCGGTTTATCTGCGCGATTTCTTTGCTTACAGCGTCGCCGGCGCCGCGGGCGCGAGCGCCGTCTTTCCCGCCGTGGGCGCGGTCTCAGTTCTCATCACGGGCTGGCTCAGCGACCGCATGGGTCCAAGCGGCCGCTCGCTAGTCATGTTCTTTGGCTTGACAGCGACAGTTGTGCCTTTAATCGCGCTCACATCTCTGCGCGCGAACGCCGCAGCCTCCTTTTGGCCAGTCGCTCTGATTGGAGCCGTGGCCTTCTTCGTGCTCGGTCCTTACTCCTATCTGGCTGGAGCGTTCGCTTTGGATCTCGGCGGAGCCAAAGCCGGCGCGGCATCCTCCGGAATTGTCGACGGGGTTGGCTATCTGGGCGGAGTGGCCGCCGGCGACACTGTTGCCCGGCTTTCCGTGGCCTTTGGCTGGCGCGGCGTCTTTGTCGTCCTCACGGTTGTAACTGCGCTGTCTGCATTGGCGGCCGGATTTCTGCATCATCACCAGCGCGCACAGCAACGAAGAAGACTTGCCGCGTGCTAGCGACCGCTGAATCCTCAGCGCTTCAAGAGAAGGAGAACCCGAATCCATGACGACCGATAAACTGCTCTTCACTCCGGGGCCGCTCACCACCAGCGCGACGGTCAAGGCAGCAATGCTGCGCGACGCCGGATCGCGCGACCGCGATTTTATTGAAACAGTGCGCGAGATTCGCGAACGGCTGCTCTCAATCGGCGGAGCAGCATCCCCAAGAGACGGGGGCACATACGAATGCGTCCTGATGCAAGGCAGTGGCACCTTTGCCATCGAATCCGTGATCTCCTCGGCGATTCCGCGCGATGGCAAGCTATTGGTTCTGGTCAACGGGGCCTATGGCCGCCGCATCGCGCAGATGGCGCGCGTCCACGGGATCGAAACCGAAACCGTCGAAACGCCGGAGAACCTCAAGATCTCGCCTCAAGTTGTCTCCGAGTGCCTGGTCGCGGCACATGGCATCACGCATGTAGCGGTGATCCATTGCGAAACGACCACGGGCATCATCAATCCCATCGAAGAGATAGGCGAAATCGTGGAGCGCGCTGGCGCTGTGTACATCGTCGATGCGATGAGCAGCTTTGGCGCGATTCCCGTGGATCTAGACGCTGCGCGAATCGATTTTCTGATCTCCTCGGCGAACAAGTGCATTGAAGGCGTTCCCGGCTTCGGCTTCGTACTGGCGCGGCGCAACCGGTTACTCGAAGCGAAAGACAGGGCGCGCACTCTGAGCCTGGATTTATATGCGCAGTGGGCCGGGTTGGAGTCCGACGGCCAGTTTCGCTTCACGCCGCCGACGCACGCGCTATTGGCCTTCCATCAAGCCTTGCTCGAACTGGAAGCCGAAGGCGGTCCGGCCGGACGTTCTGCGCGCTATCGGGCGAATCACGCGGCGCTAGTGAACGGCATGACGGAGATGGGCTTCGAAGCCTATCTCGCGCCGGAAGATCTGAGCTTCATCATCACTCCATTCCGCTATCCCGCGCATCCCCGGTTCAGCTTCGAGGAGTTTTACCAGCAGTTGAGCCAGTCTGGGTTCATCATCTACCCCGGCAAGCTCACAGCCGAACCATGCTTTCGCATCGGAACGATCGGGCGGCTTTTCCCCGCCGACATCGAGGCGCTGCTCGCGGCTATGCGGCGTGTTTTGGAGGAGATGGGAACCGCCTCCGGCGCAGATGCTGTCGTTTAGCGCCTGTTCACGCTGCCCGAGAGGCCAGCCAAATCAAAGGTTCACAAACAGGTTTAAAACGGCTGAATTATCAAATCAATTTCGCAAGCATGACCGGGAACCAACACATCCTATGCAATCCAAACCAATTAAAATCTTCTGTCTCGGCGGGGCCGGCCGTATCTGCCGGGAAGCCGTTCTCGATCTCGTCCAGTTTTCTGGTTTTGAGCAGATCACCGTTGCCGACACCAATGAATCCGAAGGCCGGCGTGTTGTGGCTTGGCTGAGCGATCCACGCGTCGGTTTTGTTGCGGCGGATGTGAAACAGCATGACGAGACAGTCGCACTAATGCGTGGATACGATGTGGTGATGGACGGGACCACCATCGCGCTCAATGGGCTTTCGACCGCATGCATCGCCGATGCTGGTTGCCATGGCATCAACCTCAACGGTTTTGGCCAGGAAGAGATATCGGACCCGGTCTTCAAGCAGCACGGAAAAGCCTGTGTGCCTGGCTTCGGCATGACTCCGGGCGCGACCCAAATGATGGCGATGCACGCGGCTAACCAACTCGATACGGTGGATGTCGTGCGCGTGAGCCACGGCGCTTACCGCCCGATCGCGTTTTCGGCATCGATCACCGAAACGACAACCTATGAGTACGACCCGGCACTGCCCAGCCGCGTGGTGTATGAGGATGGACGGTTTGTGCAGGTGCCGCCGTTTGCTCGCCCGCGCGAGATCAAGCTGCCTCCGCCCTACGGCTCCGCAACACAATACATCATCCCCCATGCTGAGACCAGGACACTGGCGCGGAATCTTGCGTACAAGGGTGTCCGGCTCATCGAGGTGCGAGGCACATGGCCGCCGAAGAACATGGAACTGATTCGCGCCCTCTACGATTGGGGTTTTCTGCGCAATGACATAGTGCGGGTCAACGGCAACGAACTTGGCATCGTAGATGCCATCAGCGCCTATTTGATGCAATCTCCTGAGGGGCGTAAGACGGAGCTCTACGGCTACGCGCTGCATGTTGAGGTGACCGGAACTCGCGAAGAAAAAAGCTACTTGCACACCTTGTGGCACACCCATCCGGCATCGGACGGGACGGCGCCGGGTTGGGAAAAACTGCGCGCGTACACACGGAATGTCGGTATTCCCTTTTCGATTGGCGCGCAGATGCTGGGCAAGGGTCTGGTGAAAAAGCCCGGAGTTATCACGCCCGAAGAGGCCTTTGAGCCGCAAGCAATCTTTGATGAGCTGAAGAAACGCGAGATATTGGTGCATGAAAAGGTTGAGTTCATCTGAAGCGGCCTAGGTGTCTGATGGAGGGAGTCTCACGGACCGCATCTCCCTCCCCGTCCTTGATCGCCCGCATCTCCCCAAATTGTGCGTCCCTCGCCGTGCAGTAAGCCGGGCAGTATATGCACGTCGACCACGCTGGCCGCCGTGGACGCCACCGAGTGCATCCGCCGAGCGATAGGATAACGTAGTCTATTTTTCGCACATTTGATTTGGGTTTTATGCTTAGGGAACCTCTGAAAAGCGCCGAGTTAGAAGAGTCCGTCGCCGGTATTTTTCTGCAAGGGCATGAAATCGGCGCATTTTCGTATGTCCGGCAGGTCGTTTAACCCGCCGGAAGCCGCCT
>JBEKDB010000081.1:0-14590 GCA_050014575.1 Occallatibacter sp.
CGCAGATGGAAGATCGAGAGGGTCTTCGCCTGGATGCACAACTACCGCCGCCTGGTCACACGATGGGAATATCACATCGAAAACTTCCTCGGCTTTGTTCAACTCGCATGCCTGCTCATGCTCCTCAGACATTTATGAGATGGGTTCTAGTAAATAGGCCAGACTTCGCGCACGAGGCTCTGAGCGCGCGAATAGATCCGCGATCAGGCCATGCGCCCGCAACAACTCTCGCTTCCATCCAGACAGATGCTTCTCCATGGCAAAGAACGGAGAACCAAAAACCAAAGCGAAATCAATTTATCACTTATCTACAACTGTAGTACTAAGCACATCAGTTTCTTTCCAAGGATGAAGGCTAACTATTGCTTTCGCGCCGGTTATTGGCTGGCAGGCGGCGCGCCCGGCGCTTCCTCCCCCGTCTTGGCTTTTTCCTGGGCCCTTTCGAGCTTCTTGGCGAGCGTATCTTCAACGGCCTTTTGCATGGCTCGGGTGGTATCGAACTCGGCCTTGGCCTCGTCTTTTTTTCCTTCAGCCTGGTAAAGCCGCCCCAGGCGCCAATGCACCTTCTCGTCGCTGGGGTCCAGCTTTTCGGCAATCTTCAGTTCCCGCAAGGCGTCGTCGCGGCGGCCCGCATCGCTGTACAGAATGCCTAGATCGAGGTGAGCCAGTTCCTGCCCCATGTCCAAGCGCAGAGAATTCTCGAGCAGCGGCAGCGCGGCCTCCGGGCGGCTCAACTCCATCTGCGTGTCGCCCAGATAGATCATGGCCTGGATGTGATTCGGGTTATTAGCCAGCTCGGCCTGGAACTCCCCGGCTGCCTCGTCATACTGTTTTTGGATCCACAGCAGGTAGCCCAGGCCGAAGTGAACGTCCGGCTGCCTGGGATCGGCCTTGGCTGCGGCACGGAACTGCTGGATTGCGCCGGGGCTGTCCTTGGTCGCATCCAGAGCTTCGCCGGCCAGCATATCGGCCTCCGCCGACTCCGCATTGAGCAGCAGAATCTCGTGATACGCATCGAGCACGCACTGATACTGCTTGGTCCACAGGCAACTGTGCGCCAGGGTCAGCCGCAGTTGCAGATTCTGCGCATCGGCTTGAGCGGCGGCCCGCAGATACGGAACCGCCTCGGCATACTCGCCCAGCCCGTAGTGCGCCATTCCGAGCAGGACGGTCACTTGCTGGGCCTGGGGCGAGTTTGCGGGCTGGCTCTTGAGCAGCGGCGCGAAGACCTGAATCGACTCCTTCAGCTCGCCACCCTTGAAGAGCGCAAGGCCCAGGTTGAGCTGCAAGCTGGGAATCTTCGGACCCAGCGCCAGCGCCTTGCGATAGAGCGGCACAGCCTCCTGGTAGTGTTCCTGGCGCGCTTCAAGCAGGCCAAGGTGGGCGTAAGGCTCCGGGCTCGATGGATGAGCTTTCAGGTACAGCCGCCATGCGGCCTCGGCCTCGGCATTCTTGCCCTGCTGCTCAAGGGCCAGCGCCGCTTGCCTCTGCGGGACTGGCGAGGCGGCCGTTTGCCCCAGGCATTGAGCGGCGGCCATGGCCAGGGTCATCGTCAGTGTTCGCCATATTCGCGGTCGCATTCGGGGTCTCACTCCTCATCGCTGTCAATTCTATTTGAAGCATCCCTCGCGGAGAGAAGAGGAGCGTGGCAGAGCCGCATAGGCCGCGGGAGATAGGGCACCCCGCCGAGGTGTCGACCGGGAAGTTCGTCCCCTTCGCCTGCCAATCTATCGGAAGCTCGACAGCCTGCGCCAACTCCACCTAAATTGCCCCGGCAGCAGTATGGCAGTTCAATTGATAAATTTTTTATCTCAACCGAGATTCTCCGGGCAGAGTTGTGATATGCTTCTGCCGTCATCCCTTTCAGGCATTTTCCGGGCGCGTGCGATCCCCGCAGGGCGTCTGGTTTGTCATGAGCCGCTGTTTAGCTGTTCATTTGCCAGGTAATGATTAGCGGCGAACCGGTTCACCATCCCTCAGGAGCGAATAGCCATGATCTCGATGCCTCCCCCGGTCTTCCCGGCGCTCTCCGCCGATGCCTCTCTTCGTGTTTCCAGCCGTCAGCTTCAGCGGAGCTGGCTGGCCGCACTGTGCGCTGTTCTGTGCGGCTGCCTGTTTCTGGCGTTTGCCGCGCCCGTCTTTCCACAGAACACCGCCCCAAACGAATGGACATGGATGGGCGGCAGCAGCACTCCCAACCAGTCCGGAATCTATGGCACGCTCGGTGTGCCTGCGCCGTCAAACAACCCTGGTGGTCGATATCTTCCTGCGATTTGGATTGACGGCAGCGGCAATCATTGGATCTTCGGCGGAGTTGGCTACGACTATCGAGGAGCGCAGGGCTACCTCAACGATCTTTGGGAACAGAGCGCATCCAGCGGCGAATGGACATGGATGGGCGGCAGCAATACAGCGGGTCTGCTGAGCGTCTATGGAACGTTTGGAGTCCCTGCCGCGGAGAATATTCCTGGAGGCAGGGGAGGTGCGGTTACCTGGATCGACAGCGGAGGAAACCTCTGGCTCTTTGGCGGGAAGGGGATATCTACGGCAGGGTCAGCGTCCGACCTCAATGACCTCTGGGAGTTCAGCCCAACCACGCTCGAGTGGACCTGGATGGGTGGAAGCACCACCCCAGCCCATGCCGGATCATTGGGCGTTCCAGCCGTTGGAAACATTCCGAGTATTCGAGATACGGCTGTGGGTTGGACCGATGCGAACGGCAATCTTTGGCTCTTTGGAGGCGAGGATTCTGTAGGTGGAGCTGGGAATTATGGCTTCACGAATGATTTATGGGAATTCAATCCTGCAGCAGGCGAATGGGCCTGGATGGGTGGGAACCCGTCCCAGCCGGTTAGGGGAGTTTACGGTGCATCGGGGATCTTATCGTCAAATAACTTCCCCGGCAGCCGAGCTGGGGCAACCTTGTGGACCGACAGCTTCGGCAACCGTTGGCTCTTTGGCGGAAACGGTCTCGATGCGAATTGGAGCCAGGGTCTTCTCAATGACGTATGGCAGTTCAACTCTTCCGACCAGGAATGGGTATGGATGGCCGGAAACGAGATCGAAGGAACCACAGGTCTGTACGGCACACCAGGACAGCCCGCCCCCGGAAACCACCCTGGAGGACGAGGCATCGGCGCGAGTTGGATTGACACAAACGGGAATCTGTGGATTCTCGGTGGAGAGGGCCTCGATTCCACCGGCAAGACCGGCTTTCTCAATGACCTTTGGCAGTTCAATCCTGTCACTCACGAATGGGCATGGATGGGGGGCAGCAACGTAATTGGCAGCAGTGGTTCTCAGCCCGGAGTCTACGGGACATTGGGCACCCCGGCATCAGGAAACATGCCGGGAGGGAGAATGGGCGCGGCTAGTTGGACCGATAACAATGGCAATCTATGGCTCTTCGGTGGTGTAGGGACGTCATCGACGGGCGCGGATGTCTTGTTTAACGATCTGTGGGAGTACCGGGCTTCTGCGTCGGTCTTGCCGCCGGCGGCTATGCCAACTTTCAGCGTAGCGCCTGGCACCTATTACGCATCGGCGATGCCCGTGTCGATTTCAGATGCGACGGCAGGGGCGACCATCTACTACACCACCGATGGAACTCCGCTGACCACGAGTTCGGCCGTCTACAGTGGCCCCATTACAGTGAGCGCAACCGAGACGCTGAAAGCCTTCGCTGTGGCCGCTGGTTACTCGCAATCGTCAATATCCTCCGCAGTGTACATCCTCAAACCACCAGCTGCAGCTACACCGGCCTTTAACCTGGGTTCAGGGACTTACATCGGTGAGCAGACGGTGACGCTCAGTGATGCGACGCCTGGCGCCACGATTTACTTCACCACTAATGGAGTCTCACCAACACCTTGGTCCTCTCTGTACACCGGACCGCTCACAGTCTCCTCTCCGGAGACCATTCAGGCCATCGCTGTCGCCACCGGTTACTCCGAGTCAGATGTTGCAGCGGCGACTTACACCATCACGTCACCGGCAGCGACAGAAGCATGGGCTTGGATGGGCGGGAGCAGCGTACTTCCAACTTACGAAGGTTTGCCTGGTGTGTACGGCACGTTGGGGAGCCCCGCTATTGGAAATACTCCCGGAGGCAGATTTTCGGCGGCTACCTGGACCGATTCTAGCGGCAATCTCTGGCTTTTTGGAGGCTACAGTCCAACAGTAGGCGCCAGCAACGACCTTTGGGAGTTCAATCCAGCGACTGACGAATGGGCTTGGATGGGCGGAAGTAGCACAATGGAAAGTACGACCGCCCCAGCCGGAGTGTACGGTACGTTGGGTGTTCCTGCCACCGGAAATGTCCCGGGCGGCCGCTACCAAGCGGTAAGTTGGACCGACAGCGCTGGCAATTTTTGGCTCTTTGGTGGGGCCGGCGTCGATTCGACAGGTGCTTCTGGCTTTCTAAACGATCTCTGGGAGTTCAGTCCTTCTACGAACGAATGGACCTGGATGAGTGGCGCCAGCACGATTTCTGGCAACGCTTTGCCCGGAGTCTACGGTCAGTTGGGCGTGCCAGCCGCAAGCAACGTCCCTGGCGGCCGTTGGGAAGCAACCGGGTGGATCGATGGCAGCGGCAACCTGTGGCTCTTCGGCGGCTATGGTCTCGGCTATAGCGGCTCTTATTTGTGTGATCTTAATGACCTCTGGAGGTTTACTCCCTCGACCAACGAATGGACCTGGATGGGAGGAAGTAACTCGACAAACAACGGCTATTGCCAACAAGGGGTGTACGGTATCTTGGGCGTTCCAGCAGCCGGGAACGTCCCTGGATCCCGGGAGGAACCAACCAGTTGGACTGATCGCAGCGGCAACCTATGGCTCTTTGGCGGCTGGGGAAACAGTACAAGCTATAGCGGCCAAGAACTCAACGATCTTTGGGAGTTCACTCCCTCGACGAACCTATGGACCTGGATGGGTGGAAGTAATCAGCCCAGTCAGAGCGCAGGTGTCTACGGTGTCTTGCGAGTCCCCGGCGCTACGAATGTTCCCGGGGGCCGAATGTTCGCTGCAGGTTGGACCGACGGCGTGGGCAATCTATGGCTCTTTGGAGGCTATGGAGCGGGTTCGTCTGGCGGCGGAGAGCTCAACGACCTGTGGCAGTACAATCTCGCCACCCACCAATGGGCCTGGATGGGCGGAAGCAGCACGGTGCCAGACAACGGAAAGGGCACCGGTGGGCAAGCGGGAGTTTACGGCGTGCTGGGTGTGCCTGATACCGGGAACTCTCCCGGAGGCCGAGATTCTGCACTCGCTTGGACCGATCGCAGCGGTAATCTCTGGCTCTTCGGAGGAGAAGGCTATGACTCGGCCGACACCTACGGCTACCTAAACGACCTTTGGGAATTCCAGCCTGTCTTAAGCACCTTGCCCGCGGCAGCGCCTTCATTCAGTATTGCGGCGGGTTCCTACGCCACAGCCCAGACGGTAGCCATCAGCGATGCAACGCCCGGAGCGATCATCTGCTACACATCGGATGGCTCCACGCCAACCACAAGCTCAATGGTGTACAGCGGAGCGATTACAGTCTCCTCGAGCGAAACGCTGCAGGCGATCGCTGTGGCCAGTGGCTACAGCAACAGCTCTGTCGCTTCTGCGGCTTACACTATCATGCAGACCCCTGCGATCACCTGGGGCACGCCGGCGGCGATCACTTATGGCACTGCGCTCGGTGCATCGCAATTGAACGCGAGCGCAACGGTAGCCGGAACCTTTAGCTACTCTCCAGCGACAGGAGCAGTGTTGGCGGCGGGACAGCAGACACTGACCGTCACCTTCACTCCGACCGACACCACCGACTATACGTCAGCTACGGCAAGCGTCACACTGACGGTGAATCAGGCCACGCCAACGATCACTTGGACAACGCCCGCTGCCATTACCTACGGCACGCCCGTGAGCGCAGCACAGCTAAATGCCACTGCGTCGGTGGCCGGAACGTTCACGTATTCCCCGGCAGCAGGGACGGTACTGACCGTTGGCCAGCAGACGCTGACAGCAACTTTCACCCCAACTGATGCAACCGACTACACAACAGCGACAGCAACAGTGACGCTCACAGTGAATCAGGCCACGCCAACAATCACTTGGGCCACGCCCGCTGCCATTACCTACGGCACGCCCCTGAGCGCAGCACAGCTAAATGCCACTGCGTCGGTGGCCGGAACGTTCACGTATTCCCCGGCAGCAGGGACGGTGCTGAACGCGGGTACGCAGACCCTGACGGCAACCTTCACGCCAACCGACACCACGGATTACACGCCAGCGACGGCAAGCGTCACGCTGACGGTGAATGAGGCGACGCCTGCAATTACCTGGGCGACGCCCGCGCCAATCAACTACGGCACGCCGCTAAGTGCAATTCAGCTCGATGCCTCCTCAACCGTGGCCGGAACCTTCACTTATTCGCCGGCAGCAGGGACGGTGCTGGGAGCCGGACAGCAGACACTGACGGCGACCTTCATGCCGACCGATTCAACGGACTACACGCCAGCCTCGGCAACCGTCACGCTGACTGTGAACAAGGCAACGCCGACAATCACTTGGGCAACACCGAAAGCAATCACCTACGGCACGCCGCTGAGTGCAATCCAGCTAAATGCCACTGCGTCGGTGGCCGGAAGCTTCACCTACTTGCCGGCAGCAGGGACGGTGCTGACCGCCGGCTCCCAGACGCTGACGGTTACTTTCGCACCCACTGATTCCACCGATTACACGCCAGCCTCGGCAAGTGTGACGCTGACAGTGAACAAGGCTACGCCAACAATCACCTGGGCAACGCCCGCGGCAATCACCTATGGCACGGCGCTGAGCGCAACGCAGTTGGATGCAAAGGCGAGCGTGCCTGGCACGTTTTTTTATAGTCCGGCGGCGGGAACCGTGCCGGCGTTCGGCACGGATACGCTGACTGCGACCTTCACGCCCACCGATACCACCGATTACACGACGGCAACCGACAGCGTGACTCTTACAGTCAATCCCGCGCCGAGCTTTACACTCGCCGCCTCGCCCGCATCCCTTACCGTAACCCAAGGAGCGTCCGGCAAGTCCACAATCGCTGTAACTGCTCTGAACGGATTCACCGGCGAGGTAACTCTGGCCGCTTCCGGCCTGCCCAGCGGTGTAACCGCATCGTTCGCCACGAATCCTACAACCGGAACGAGTGTGCTCACGCTTGCCGCCAGCAACACCGCTGTTACCGGAACTTACAACGTGACCATCAAAGGAACCTCCGGCTCCCTGACCGCAACCACTACCATTGCCCTCACGGTGAATGGATTTGCCTGCCACATCGGGTACTCGATTGAGTCCCAATGGAAGAACGGCTTTGAAGCGGCCATCACCATCAATAACACCGGCGTAAAGTCCATCAGCAACTGGACGCTTACCTGGACCTTCGCCAACGGGCAGAAGATCACGAGCATCTGGGACGGCACCGATACACAGAGCGGCGCAAACGTGACCGTGACCAACACCAGCTTCAACGGCAGCATCCCGGCCGGAGGAAGTTACACCGGTTTGGGATTCAACGCGAGCTGGAACAATACCACCAACGCGGTGCCTACATCGTTCGCAGTTAACGGAACGACCTGCAAATAGAGGCTCGCAACAGCGCATTCCGCCTCCCATTCTTCGAGCAAAAGATGCTTGAAGGATGGGAGGCGATGACGCCTGAATTCCCTCGGCCTTGCCGGTCCCGATAGCGCCCCAACCCCTACATCATGCGGGCAATATCCCGCAGTTGCCGCGCCACGGTTTCGAGAAAGGTCTCGGGGCTGGCGCTAACGGGCTGTTCCAGCCCGGACTTGGCCTTGATGGCGGAAGCGATGCGCTCGGCCAGGGCATGGCGGGTTGCGAGGCTCATATCCAGCCGCCGGGCGAAAAAGCCCTCCAGCACCTCCAGGTCGGCCGCCGAGAGCTTGGCGATGCCTGTGGCCGGCAGCGTGAAGGCGGTGTGGGGCTCGGGAATCGGCGGGCGGGGGGCAAATGCCTGCGCGGTGAAGGTGCGGGAGCCCGAATCGCCCCACAAAGGACTCTCCTGCTCGCGATCCCTGACCACCAGCGTGCCGGCGGCCAGGTCGCCCAGCCGCTGATGCTGGCGGGTGACGAAGATGGCGATGACGCCCACGGCATAAAAGAAGGGGAACTGATCCACATAGCGGACCAGATTGCGGGCCATGGACTCGAACAGGCCGATGGCCCGCCCGGAGCGCTGAATGACGCGAATCCGGGCCACGCGCTTGCCGGGAGTGCGGCCGTTCCAGAAGGCTTCAAAAAGCGTGAAATAGCCCCAGTTGAGCAAAAAAAGGATGAAGATGCCGATGGCGGCGGCCCACTGGGCCGAAGGCTTGGAGGATGCCCCGACGCCGGGCAAAAAGACCGAGAAGAGCACCAGAAGCACCAGCACCGCCGCGGCCCAGATCAGGTAATCCACCAGCAGCGCGACAAAGCGGCTGCCGATGCCGGCCAGGGGCATCTCGATGTCCACCAGTTCCGGGGTGTCGATGTTAAGCTGGTCAGAAGTCAGGTCCATGGCGCAAATCCTCTCAAACCAGTGGATTCTCAAGCGGCGTCCTCATTGGGACCGGCTCTCGTCCCTGCTCTCTCAGGCCGACGCGAGTGGGCTGGGACAGCTCACCCGCGCGGAGTTGCGGGAGATGGCCCTGCTCTACCGGCAGGTGGCCGCCGACCTTTCCGTGCTGCGGCAAGACCCGACCGCCCGCACTTACGCGCAGCACGTGAATCAACTATTGGCTCGCGCTCACCATATCATTTATTCCGGCCGCAAGACGAATCTTCTCACGCTCGTTCGCTTTCTGAGGGACGAATATCCGGTTGTCTTCCAGCGCCAGATCGGCTTCGTGCTGGCTTCGCTCGCCGTCTCCGTGGCCTGGGGATTGCTGGGCGCGGCCATCACCAGCGTCCATCCCGAGTTCATGCGCATGTTTGTGAGCGCAAAGATGATCGCAACCATGGAGCGGCACCACATGTGGACCGAATCCGTGGTGACCGTCGCGCCCCTGGCCACCAGCGCCATCATGACCAACAATCTCACGGTGACCTTCATCGTCTTTGCCAGCGGCATCGTCTTCGGGCTGGGCAGCTTCTACTATCTTGCCGTCAACGGCATGATGCTGGGGGTGGTCGCTGTGGCCTGCCACCAATATGGCATGGCGCTGCCCCTGTGGACCTTTGTGGCGCCCCACGGCGCGCTGGAACTGCCTTCGATCGTCATCGCCGGCGGCGCAGGCTTCCGCCTGGGCCACGCCATGCTCTTCCCCGGCGCCCTGCGTTGGCGGGATTCGGTGGCCCGCGGCGGCATCGAGGCCACCCGCCTGGTCTCCGGCATCATTCCCATGCTGGTTGTCGCCGGCTGCCTGGAGGGCTTCTTCTCACCCTCGCAAGCTCCCGTCTGGCTCAAGTTCACGGTGAGCGGACTGCTCTTCTCGGGTCTGCTCGTGTGGCTCTTGCGGCCGGTCAAGGCGGTTGCGCAAGGGGTTTAATAACAATGTCGGCCGGGTTCGCCGGCCTCTGGGCGGATTCCACAGGAATATCTTTTCGCTGCGGCGCCTTTCAGTGCATAATCTCAGGCAACCCCGGTTTGCAAGCGGGTTGATTCCCCAATTCGCAACCATCGAGGAGCGGCCCATGATCGATCTCAATGAAGTTGGAGCGTTTCCGGAACTCGCCCCGCGCGGACTGTTCAGCGTGCGCTTCGGGATTTACCTTCCCGGCATTCACTCGAGCGACAACTTCGAGGTGGTGGCGCGCGTAATTCACAGCCTTGACCAGTTCGACCCCACCGTCCCGGCCGCCACCTTCTCTCTTGAGTGGCAGCAGGGCAGCGCTCTCGACCTGTGGACGGCCACCGTCCTGCTCGCGCCTGCCGCCGGAACGCACCTGGGACAGACCGGCATGCACCTCTACCGCTACGAACTCTGGTGGACCCCTCCCGGCGGTGCGCGTCAGTGCATCTCGCCGTGGATCGTCGATCCATTTGTGCGCGACGCCGAGATCGGACGCATGCCGGCCTTCACGCTCGACCCCGCGCCGGTTCCATTCGCCTGGACCGACGATGCCTACAAGACGCCGGAGCTGGACGATCTGGTGGTCTACGAGTTACAGGTCGAGGAGTTCAACGATAGCTTCGGCGGAGTCGTGGACCGCCTGACTTATCTCGCCAGCCTCGGTGTCAACTGCATCGAACTTATGCCTGTCACAAGCATGCAGTTGGACTTCGACTGGGGCTACGGCCCATTGCATTACTTTGCGCCCAGCGCGCGCTTCGGCGGCGGCGCGGGACTGAAGCGCCTGATAGATGCCGCGCACGCGCGGGGGATTGCCGTCATTCTCGATGTGGTCTACGAACACGTCGATACCATGTTCGCGTACTTTTCCGTCTATAACAGCCTGGCCGGCGCGGCGGGTGCGCCGAACCCGCCCAGTCCCATGATGGATGGATGGAATATCTACGGCTTCGGTCCCAAGCCAGACTTTACCGTTCCGTTTACTCTTGACTACTTTCTCAACGCCAACCAGCAATGGCTCGACGAGTATCACGCCGACGGATTCCGCTACGACGAAGTTACCGACCTTTACGTTCCTCCCATGGATGCCGGCTATCGCACCCTGGTGCAGAACACTTATCTGCACTCTCTCACGCTGCCGCGCTTCCAGGGCGCCGGCGGCTACAGCCGCATCGTGCAGTGCGCCGAGGCCTTGGACAAGGCGCAGACCGTGCTTGCCCAGAGTTATACCAACAGCGCGTGGCAGAACGGCCTGCTCTATCTTGCCGAATCCGTGGCCGGGGGCGCCGCGCCCCAGGACAGTTATGCCCACCAACTGGACCCCAGCTTCATGGGATTTCCCTCGACCACTACTGCGGTCGATGCAGCCGGCAAAGCCATCCAGATGCCGGTTGCGCCGTTCCAGTACATCGAGTCGCACGATCACAGCCAACTGATCGTCTTTGCCAGCCCCGGCAGCGACACCGGCGATCCCATCCCCGAGGGCGACCGCAGCCGCTATTTCAAGCTGCAGCCCCATGCCATCGCCCTCTACACGCTGCAAGGCATTCCCATGTTATGGCAGGGCCAGGAGTTCGCCGATAATTACTCGCTCCCGGATAACGGCCTCGACCGGGTCCACCTGGAGCGAGTTACTCACTGGGAGTACTTCTACGATCAATCAGGTAATACGCTGGCAAATCTCTACCGCCGTCTGGGCAATCTCCGCCGCACGGTTAGCGCGCTGCGCAGCCGCGCTTCCTATTACTACTACGAGCAGTCGCTACAGGGCACCGAGGTGCTCATCTATTCCCGCCACGCCGTGGCCGACGGCGCCAATCCGGAGTCATGGGCGCTGGTGCTCCTGAACTTCTCCGATGCGGACGCCACCGTCACCGCACCGTTCCCGGTGGCGGGCACATGGCGCGAGATGCTGGACGATACGCTGCGCCCCGCCCCGCTTGAAGTTCAACCCGCCGCGGACGCCGTAACGGTGGTTTTGCAGGTGCCCTCGAACTACGGACAGATTTGGGTCAAGACAGCCTGAGCTGCAAACTCGGGCTGTCTTCTCATTGGGTGCTGTACTCTCATCGGGTGCCCCACCCTCGCCGCGCCGTTGCTTTTGCGGCTAGGGTTGGATTCGCTGCAACTTGAGCCTCAACTTCGGGCTGTCCTCAGCCCCGCCTGCGCTGCTACACTCCCCCTTCAGGGAAACCTGCGCCAGATCGGTTGCGCTCACCCGGAGGCTATTTGTGGCAGACTCTCAGCCCCCCGTCTTTAGGCCTTTTGTCTCGCCCGGCGAGAATCGCCCGGAGTTCACCTTCCGCGCCCTTTTCCTCGGCTCGATCTTCGGCATCGTCTTTGGCGCCGTCACCGTCTATGTGGGCCTGCGCGCCGGCCTCACGGTAGCCGCATCCATCCCCATCGCGGTGCTTTCCATCAGCATGTTGAGATGGTTCGCAATGATCTGCGGGACCAAACCGGTCCAGTCGCTTCCCATACCTCGCGCATGGAAGGTGTGGCTAAGTACGGAAGCCTCCATCCTTGAAAACAACATCGTCCAAACCACCGGCAACGCCGGCCAATCCATCGCCTCGGGCGTCATCTTTACCCTGCCCGCGCTGGTTTTTCTGGGCTTCGATCTGGAATACTCCCGCATCTTCTTTCTGGCCCTCATCGGCGGCTGGCTGGGCGTGCTCTTCATGATTCCCCTGCGCCGCCAGCTCATCGTTCAGGAACACGAGAATCTGAAGTACCCTGAAGGCACGGCCTGCGCCGAGGTGCTCATCGCCGGCGAGCGCGGAGGCTCCTTTGCCAGCCGCGTCTTTCTCGGCCTCGGCCTGGGCAGCATCTACACCCTCTTCCAGAACGAAAACCTCTTCAAGGCCTGGCCCGGCACGCCCGAATTCCAACCCGACTTCGGCCCCCAGCACGTCCTCAAAGGCGCTTCCATCAAGGCCGACGCCACGCCCGAATACCTCGGCGTCGGCTACATCATCGGCCCCCGCGTCGCCGGCGTCATCTTTGCCGGGGGCGTCTTCTCCTGGCTCGTCCTCATGCCGCTCATTTACTTCTTCGGCAAGCAACTGGGCCATCCCGTCTATCCCGGCACCATTCCCATCGATCAGATGGGCCCCAGCCAGCTTTGGTCCACTTACATCCGCCCCATGGGCGCCGGCGCCGTTGCCGCCTCCGGACTCATCACCCTCATTCGCACGCTGCCCACCATCGTCAGCGCCCTCACCGCCGGCTTCAAGAACCTGCGCCCCGGCGCGGCAGCCGGCGCCAAGCCCCTGCGTACCGAGGACGATCTCTCCATGCGCACCGTCGTCCTGGGCTCGCTCGCGCTCATCGCCTTCACCTTCTTCTTCCTTCAGTTCAAGCCGGTGCCGGGAGCCTACGTGGGCATCCTGCCCAACCTGGCCGCCGCACTGCTGGTAGTCGTCTTCGGCTTTCTCTTTGTCACCGTCAGTTCGCGCATCGTGGGACTTATCGGCAGCTCCGCCAACCCCATGTCCGGCATGGCCATCGCCACCCTCATGGCCACCTGCGCCATCTTCCTGGTCGAGGGCTGGACGGCCCCCGCATACGGCGCACTGGCCATCACCATCGGCGGCATCGTGGCCATTGCCGCGGCCAACGCCGGAGACACCTCCCAGGACCTCAAGACCGGCTACATCGTCGGTTCCACGCCCCGCTACCAGCAGCTCGCGCTCATGATCGGCGTGGTCGTTTCCACGATCGCCATCGGCTTCACGCTCAACCTCATGAACATCGGCCTGCAGGAGTTCCGCTCCGCCCCGCAGCCCTGGGACATCAACGCCTCGCATCCCGGCGTCGCCATCCAATCCGACGCCAAGCACCTGCCCGACCAGATTCGCGTTCTCGGCGGACCTCCGAACCCGTGTCAAGCCATCGTGACCCTCGAAAACGGGACCAGGCAACTGACTCAGCTCCCAGACTGCCCGAACATCCACCACAAATCCGAGTACCTTGTCCTCAACGCGATCGGCTCGCCCGAGCTGGCCGACGGCAAGTACCTTTACTCGCCCTCGACCGGCCGCATCGAGGTGCAGTGGATTCAGGGCATCGGCTCGGAGAAGGCCGCCGCGCCGCAAGCTCGCCTGATGGCCACGGTCATCAACGGCATCCTCAGCCGCAAGCTCGCCTGGGGGCTGGTTCTGCTCGGCGTCTTCCTGGTCATCGCCGTCGAGCTGCTAGGCGTCCGCTCGCTCTCCTTCGCCGTGGGGGCGTATCTCTCCATCGGCACAACGCTGGCCATCTTCTGCGGCGGCATGGTGCGCTGGTTCATCGATCAGGCGGCGAAGAAGGCTGCCGGCGGCGCGGCGGACTCGGAGAGCGAAATCTCTCCCGGCTCGTTGTTTGCGTCGGGACTTATCGCCGCCGGCGGCATCGTCGGCCTGCTCGGCGTAGCCCTCAAAGGCTACGAAACCACCGTCGGCAAGGGCGACATCCTCAACCTCCCCCATACGATCTTCCACATTCCCGGAATCGTCATTATTCACGGCCACGTGCTCATCCGCGACATAGCCTTCAGCATCTACGACAACAACGCCATCTCCGTCTTAGCCTTCGCCGCGCTGGCGTTTTCGCTGTATTACTTCGCGCGCAAGCCGCTGAAGAAATAGACGAAATCTCACACCGATTTGGATTCGATCGGCCATTTCTCGGATACAATTCTCCTCAAGGAGCCCTTGCTATGAGCTCTCCGATAGCACCAAAATCGCGCAAAGAGACGATCCTCACTTTCCTCAATGAGAGGGGAAAGCAGGCGCCACTGAACAATCTCGCTGATTACATTAAGGAAGTCCAAGCGATCTCCGAACGATGGCAGAAAGAGGATTGGAAAAGGGAAGAATCAGACGACGACATGCTTTTCAACGACGTCCGAATTGTCGGGCAAGTCTGGTTTCGAGGACAATGCGATCTAGGGAACCTCTGAAAAACTCTTTGATCCTTATGGTTTCTGAGTGAAGCTGTATTTGGAAGGGGATCACAGATGCAGCAGTTGACCTTGGCTCGGCAGGCGGAGTTTCAGCGGTACACGA
>JBEKDB010000082.1:0-14483 GCA_050014575.1 Occallatibacter sp.
TTCGGCACCCCAAAGAAAACCTGCTTGTCTGTGAAACTTCAATCTGGCGGGTGGTCCACTTTTACTCCGCCACGTCACGCCGCTAACGCGGCGTCACGTGGTCTATTTTTGCTCCGGCGCGTCCACCACAGTATTGAAATGTACATCGCATATCGCGCACCAAGAAGATGAGGCGCTCCTTGCAGAACCTATTTTGACTCAACTTCGTATCGAGGATGTTTCGTATGCAACTTCCAATGGGCTTTACGCATGAACAATTCGTAGACGGCCAGCGAGCTGCTGACTTTCTGGGCGTTCCGCGCAAAACTCTGTTGAACCTCGCACGGCAAGGCTTTGTGCCGGCACATCCGATTGGGAACGGAGTGCGGCATACATGGCGTTTTCGGCTCTCGGAATTGGCTTCCTGGCTTCAGTCAAAGACGGTAGAATTAGGTAGCCATCGGGGTCGGAAAGAGGAGTAAATTCCTTGAATCGACCACGGTATCAACACGGTTTTTTCAGCCGTCACAAACGCAAAAAGGGACCGGAAGTCTGGGTTTACAGATGGCGGGAGATCGACGCCAACGGAAGACTCAAGATGCGTGCTTTCGTAGTTGGCCCAGTCACGCAGTATTCCACGGAAACAGCAGCATGGAAGGCTGTGTCGACACTGCGCCTCGATATCAACCATCACACATTCCGCCCGGAAGGCCAGCCGGAAACATTCGAGCAGTTGGTAGAACATTACCGGATGATCGAACTGGATCTGGAAAAAGAATCCGAACGGAAGGTACGCCAAACGAAGCAGACCTACGGCGTCTACCTGAAAACGAGAATCGTTCCCCGATGGGGAGGCCAACCGTTTCGGGAGATAAAGGCAGTGACAGTAGAGCGGTGGCTCGGTTCCATCGACGATCTGTCCAACGGAACCAAGGCGAAGATCAAGGGCGTCATGAGCGAAGTCTTTCAGCACGCGATCCGGTACGGCTGGCTCAACGATGGAGAGAACCCCATGTTTGCAGTCCGTCAGAGCACCAAGCGGATGCGGGTGACGGAACCTCTGGAAGCGGCAGAGTTCCGGGCGCTCATTCTGGAGTTGCCACACAAGATGCGCGTTATTGGCATCGTGGCAGCTACGACGGGACTTCGGATCAGCGAAGTTCTGGGCCTCAAGTGGAGGGACATCGACTGGAAGGCGTTGCAGATGGAAGTGACCCGGTCAGTCGTAGATGGCATCGTTGGAAAGTGCAAAACCGAGACATCCCGTAGGCCGGTGCCAATTGATGAGTTCACCACTGCGGAACTGTCGGCATGGAGACGGGAAACCGCCTATGCCGAACTGGAAGACTGGGTTTTCGCCAGCGAGAAAGTCCAAGGCAGAATGCCGCCTTGGGCGGACACGCTGTTGGAACGTTTCCTGCAACCCGCAGCAAAGCGGGCCGGGATCACGAAATGGGTGGGCTTCCACACCTTCAGACACACGTATTCCACGCTGCTCAAAGCCAACGGGGAGGATGTCAAGGTGGTGCAGGAGTTGATGCGCCACGCCAACATCTCCACGACGATGAACATCTACACAAAAGCTCTGACACCAGCCAAACGGGAGGCGCAGAGCCGCGTGGTGGACGTTCTTTTTGATCGTTCCAGAGTTGTATCTGAAACCGCTGCGGAGAATGCAGCTTGAGAACCAACGTATCGTTAGCGTATCGCGTTCTTCTTGCCGATCCGCTAAGTTGTTGATTCTATGGTGGACCTGATCGGGATCGAACCGATGACCTCTTCCATGCCATGGAAGCGCGCTCCCAGCTGCGCTACAGGCCCACATGCGGAGGAATACAATTCCCTTATTGTCTCCGCTAGGGCGGAATTCGTCAAACCACACCCTTCGTCGGACTCTGCTTCAGAAGCTCGAAGCTGCCCCGCAAATCCCCGTTCCCTGCCCTACCACGCCCCCTCAATTCGGAACGAAGTCAAGCCCTCAGCCTCGCTCTCGTCCAAGTAATGCTCGATTAGGCGGTCGACGCGACTGCCACGCGGCCCACGGCGCAGGCTGGCTCGCAAATCGGCTAGGTCGCCCTGCTCGCCGGATGCCACCACCTCGACCTCGCCCTCCTCGGTGTTGCGCACCCATCCGCGCAAATCCAGCTCGCTGGCCTCCCGGTGTACATACCACCGGAAGCCAACCCCCTGTACGCGGCCTTGAATCAAAAAACGGAGAACCATCGCTGGCGACATCCTATGCTTTCAGGGCCAGTCTTACAGATTGGCGCCCAGCGCGCAACCTTGGCCTTCAAGGCCATCCCGCACATTCGCTCGGTCCCGGCGGACGAGCGTCAGGCGGTTATGGACGCGGAAAAGCTCCTCGGATCCAGGGGTTCTCCAATTGGACCCAAGCTGGACCCAAGTTCCGGTTCAACCCGGAACTTGAGTTTTCTAATTCATTGATTCTATGGGATTTGATGGTCGGGGAGAGAGGATTTGAACCTCCGACCCCCTGGTCCCGAACCAGGTGCTCTACCAGGCTGAGCCACTCCCCGAACTTGGGTTGCAGACGCGTATCGCTGGGGCGCGGCCTGGCGCGTTCGGCCCCTCGATTGCGCTTGGAACAGTGTAGCAGAATCCAGGGTGATGCGGCGACAAGCGCCCGCGCCGCTTGTGCTCGGTGGGAGTACGCCCGGGTGGATAGCTCATTAAGGGGCCGCAAATCTCTTCAAGCCGGCCGATCGGCTCCGCCATTGGCGAAAATGGGCACAAGAACCATGCGCCCGGCAGTGCCAGGTTCGCGCGCGCCCCGCAAAGCTTTCGCCGGGATCAGGGGCACGGTTGAAGATGAGATTTTGAAGAGCTGGAAGGGGGCCAGCGCACCTTCCCGGCGTTGAGCGGGGTTCCACGAATCCCGCTCAACGTGAGACGAATCTAGTGGCGGTTGGCCGCCCTGGCCGCCATCTTGATTTCCTCTCTGGCCTGCCTCAACAACTCCTTGGCGTGAGCCGCGTGGCCGCCCATGTCATACTCGTTCGCGTGCTGCGCGGCGTCCACGGCGCCGATGGCCTGGTCGATGAAGCCCTGCGCGGCGGCCAGATTCGGGTGCCGGGCTGGATCTACGTTCTGTGCAATGGTTACGCCGGAAACGGCAAGCCCCGCCAGCAGAGCGCCGCTCAAAAACAGGTTGCGGATTTTCATGAGATTTCCTCCGCGCTCCACAATACCAGATTGCGGGAGAATCCCTGCAAGTTTCCTTTTAGGGTTTCTGGCGGCCGGCTCAAGCCTCCCGCCTAAATGTAGTCTCGAAAGAGCTCTTCGGAGGGCGCCGGAATGACGCCCCGGCCAACGAGCATGCCCTCCTCGCCGGCCACCTTGGAGCCCGCCGCCACGGCTGCCTGCACACTGGCAACATCGCCGGCCATGAGCACGAATCCCTTGCCGCCAAGCGCCATGGCCAGGTGGATTCGGAGCAGGGTCACGTTGGCGGATTTGACCGCCGCATCGGCCGCCTCGATGATGCTGGCTGCGGAGAAGGTCTCGACGATGCCAATCGAACGCAACTGCCTGGGATCGATATCGACGGCATTGGAGATTGCCGCCAGAACCGAGGGATGCACGCGCGCGATCTGCCGCCTCTCAATGAGCGACGGACCCGCGGCCACTCCGCCGGCCTCGACCGCCGCCTGCACCGAAGTCACGTCGCCGGCGACCGCGATGAGAAACTTCCCCGAGCAGATGCTGCGGGCCATCAGGAGCTGAACCGAGCCGGCCTTCAGCATCACATCTTCGACCACGTAACCGGTGGCCACGCTGGATAGCTCGATAAGTCCGATAGAGCTGATTTCAGACACGACTTTGGCTCCTTTTGCTCTGCCTGCTCAACTTCCCGCCCCGCGTTCAAGCCTCAACGAAAACAGCATCCTTGGTTACCGCCGCTACGCCGTCGATGCTGGAGTGAATCCTGGCGCCGAGCTTGCCCTTCTCCGGCGCGGCGAGCAGATCGCCCACCCGAACCCGGTCGCCGCACTTGACCACGGCAACCGCGGGCAGGCCGGCGTGCTGCTTCAAGAGCACCTTGACCTTGCGCGGCGAAAAAGCATGATCGAGGAGCGGGCCGGTATTGTTGAACTCGCCCAAGCCCAGCCGGGCAATCAGCCTGCGCATGGGCACGCGCCGGAACTCGGCCAGCGGATGGGGTGTGATCGACGCTGGGTCGCCCTTGAAGGTGAGCCCGCGCTCCCGCGCCAGCGGCTTGGCCTGCACGCATACGTTCTTGGGGTCCAGATCCTCCGGGCACGCGTACATGGTGCAGAGATTGCATTCGCAGCAGTAGAGCGTGGCCACCATGGGGTCGGCGCCGGTGGCAAAGCCTAGCGACTGCATGGCGCGATGCGGCTCGATGGGATGCCCAAGCAGAAAGCGCGGACAGAATTCGGTGCAGAAGCGGCACTGATCGCAGGCCGAGCGCCCGATCCGGTTGACCTGAATCATGGGGGCGTTGTGACGCCGGATGAGCGAGTGCGAGGCGGGGAGCACAATGATGCCGCCGGTGGTCTTGGTCACCGGCTCGTCCAGACTGGCCGCGGGCCGCGCCATCATTACGCCGCCCAGAAGCACGCCAATATCGCCCACCGTAGCCCCGCCCGCGGCTTCGATCGCTTCGCCGATGGCGATGCCCACCGGGAGCCGCAGCGTACAGGGATGCTCGACGGCGCCGGCGACGGTCAGGTACTTGTGGGTCACCGGCCGGTCGAGGCCTATGTTGATGAGCGTCTCGACGTTCGAGACCACCGCATCGACATCCTTCGGAAGCCCGCCCGGCGGAATCACGCGGCCCGTCACCAGGTGCACGAGAATGAACTCATCGCCCGCCGGGTAACAATCCGGCAAGGGCACAACCCGGACTCCCTCGGGCGCCTGCCGTTCCAGCGCCTCGATGATCTCCTGGTACTTTTCCTTGATGCCGATGACGCCTTCGCGCGCGCCAACCATCTCCATGGCCATGCGCAGGCCGCGCAGGAAGGGCTCGGAGTGGTGGTGGAGCAGCTCCTTGTCCTTGTGCAGCAGCGGTTCGCATTCGGCGGCGTTGGCGATCACCAGCGGGACCTTCGTCCGGAACTTCACCGCCGCCGGGAAACCGCCGCCGCCCGCGCCCACGATGCCGAGCTCCTCAAGGCGATCGGGGGACGAATGCAGCGGCGCGCCCCCGCCCAAATCGACTCGCGACGTGCTCGCAGCTCCTGTCATTCCGGCTTAACCTCAAAATTCCGTCAAAAAAAGGCGATTGACTCTGACCTAAACTGTACTTTATGTTTTATAATAATTCAAGATTGTTCAAAAACGTTCACAAATGAAAGTCCTGATTCCAAATATCGGTAGCACTTCCTTCAAGTACCGGGTTCTGGATATGCCCGGTGAGCGTGTCCTGGCCGAGGGGCGCATCGAACGGATCGGCCAGCCGGGAGGCGATTGCCCGGATTACCCATCGGCCATCCGCAAGTGCATCGCGGCGATTTCCGGCGAAGGAAAGGCACTTGCCAGTCTAGCAGAGGTGGGCGCGGTCGGGTTCAAGGTGGTCCATGCCGGACCGCTCAACAAATCCCAGCTTATCGACGACGCCTTTCTGGCGGCGATGGAGGAGTTCTCGTTCATCGCGCCGGCGCACAATCCTCCCTACATTGCGGCCATCCAGGCCTTTCGCAAGGAACTTCCCGGCGTTCCGCTGGTGGCGGTGATCGAGACCGGTCCCTACCGGCAGATGGAGGAGGCGGCCACCACCTATGCCGTGCCTTACGAGTGGCGGGAAAAGTTCGGCATGAGGCGCTACGGCTTCCACGGCGCCAGCCACCGCTCGGCCAGCGAACGAACCCAAATACTGCTGGGGCGCAAGGACCTGCGCCACATCTCATGTCACCTGGGAGGCAGTTCGAGCCTGGCGGCCTTCCGCAACGGAGTCGCAATCGACACCAGCTTCGGCACGTCGCCGCAGTCGGGCTTGCCGCAGAACAACCGCGTCGGCGACATCGACGTCTTCGCCGTGCTGCACATGATGAAGAAGCTCGGCCTCGATCCGGATCGGATGGCGAGCCTGCTCGGCAGCCGCTCGGGGCTGGCCGGGATCAGCGGAACCAGCGGGGATCTTCGCGACCTGACCCAGGCTGCCGTGGCGGGCGAAAGACGATCGCAACTGGCGCTCGACGTCTTCACGCGCGCCATCCGCCACTATTTCGGAGCGTTCCTGCTCGAACTGGGCGGCGTGGACGCCATTACGTTCTCCGGCGGCATCGGCGAGAACAGCGCGGAGATCCGCGCCGCCGTCCTGAAAGACCTCTCGGCCTTCGGAGTGGAACTCAACGAGGAGAGGAACCGGACCATCAAGGGAGAAGGCGCGATTTCGACCGCCGCCTCCGCCGTGAAGTTGCTGGTGGTTCCGGCCAACGAAGAGATGATCGTGGCGCGCGACACGATGGCCGTTGTGGATCGCGCGCGAGCCTCTGGACATATACTGGCTGGTCAGGCAAGTTAAGGTTACGCAGGCAAGGATTTCTTATGGCAAGCGGAAGCTCGGCAGGATCGAACCCGGTTGGTGCCATCGACAGATCGATGGTGGAGCGGATCGTCCGCCAGGTCGCTCTGGAATACCTGGGGCGCGGGAAGAACGGCACGGCGCCGGTGCTCACCGTCCAGACCTCCTCTCGGCACATGCACATCTGCCGTGAAGACATGGACGCGCTCTTCGGGCCGGGCACGGAGCTGACCTTCGATCGACCGCTCTTCCAGGAAGGCAACTTCGCCGCCAAGGAGACGGTGACGATCGTGGGTCCGCGCAGCCGCCTGATCTCCAACCTGCGCATCCTCGGGCCCATGCGCAAGCAGTCGCAGGTCGAACTGGCATTCACCGACGCCATCATGCTCGGCTTCTCCGATATTCCCGTGCGGCTCTCAGGCGACCTCAAGGGCACGCCCGGCGCCATCATCATCGGACCCAAGGGCGTCGTCGAACTCAAGGAAGGCCTCATTCGCGCCGCGATTCACGCCCACATGAACCCGGCCGAGGCTGCGTACTTCGGCGTCGCCAAGGGCGACCGCATGAAGCTGCGCATCGGCGGCGAGGCCGGTGTCACCTTCGATAACGTTCACGTCCGCATCGACCCCACGTCCAAGCTTAACGTCCACATGGACACCGATGAGGCCAACGCGTGCGGCATCCATCTGACCAAGGAAATCGAACTGTTCAAGTAACGCAACTGAAGAAGAGAGGAAGCGATGAAACAAGCGCTTGGAATGATTGAGACGAAGGGCCTGGTAGCGCTGTTTGAAGCCACCGACGCCATGCTCAAATCCGCAAACGTATCGTTCGCCGGCTGGCAGTCCGTCGGTTCCGGACTGGTGACCGCCTTCGTGGAAGGGGACGTGGCCGCGGTCAAGGCAGCCACCGACGCGGGCGCTGAAGCGGCATCCAGAATCGGCGAGGTGGTCAGCGTTCAGGTGATCTCGCGCCCCCACGACGAACTGCCGTCTTTTGTCCAGCAGGACAGGAAGGCCGCGCCCAGGAAAGCTGCCGGAGCCTAGCAGAGGAGACCAGATGAGTGAAGCAATCGGATTGATCGAAACGAAGGGCCTCGTCGGACTTGTCGAGGCATGTGACGCGATGGTGAAAGCCGCCAGCGTGGAACTGGTAAAGACCGTGCAGATCGGCGGCGGATACGTCACCGCCATCGTTCGCGGCGACGTGGGCAGCGTGCGCGCGGCGGTGGACGCCGGCGCGGCCGCGGCCAAGGTTGTGGGAGAGCTTGTCTCCTCGCACGTGATTGCGCGTCCGCACGATGCGCTTGTCGATAGCCTGCTGAAGTAGTACGGAATTGGAGAATCGAAATGGCCAATGAAGCGATTGGAATGATCGAGACGAAGGGCCTGGTCGCGCTCGTCCAGGCTACGGACGCAATGCTGAAGGCGGCCAGCGTGCAATTCGTCGGCTGGAACAAGATCGGCAGCGGTCTGTGCTCGGTCTTTGTGCAGGGAGACGTGGGCTCGGTGCGCGCCGCGGTGGATGCCGGAGCCAGCGCTGCCCGCGCCGCGGGTGAAGTGCAGAGCGTGCATGTGATCGCGCGGCCGCACGGAAACCTCGGAACCGTATTGCCGAAATAACCGCGGGCGGCAGAGGTTTCCTCCGCCGCGGCGCACGAGGTGAGCCGGCATGTTCATAGCCAAAGTTATCGGCAATGTTGTCGCTACCCAGAAGAACGAGAAGTTCCTGGGGATGAAGCTGCTGCTGATCCAGCCCTACATCAGCAAGGACGGCAAGCTGCAAATCTCGGGCAGCTCCGTGGTCGCGGTGGACAGCGTCGGAGCCGGAGTGGGCGAGTGCGTGCTGTTTACGCAGGGCAGTTCGGCGCGGTTGACGCCCGCCACCAAAGACGCGCCGGTTGACGCGGTGATCGTGGGCATCGTCGATTCCGTCGAGGTCGAAGGCAAGTTACTGGAGAAGCCTTAAATGCAGATTCAGGAGCAAGTGATCGCGGAGATCGCCAAGGAAGTGGTTGCGCGGCTTCGCGTCCAGATGCAACAGCCTGCCGCCTCCGCCGCCCACGGCAGGAGCACCGCCGCCGCGCGCGACGGAGTCTTCTCCACCGTGGACGAGGCCGCCAATGCGGCCTACGAGGCGCAGAAGCGAGTTGCGCTCATGAGCCTGGAACATCGCGGCCGCATGATCGATATCGTCCGCCGCATCTGCATGGATCGCCGCGAGGAACTGGGCCGCATGGAGCTGGATGAGACCAAGGTCGGCCGTCTGGACCACAAGATTCTCAAGCTGACGAACATGCGTTTGGTGCTCGGCATTGAGGCCATGCGCAGCGAAGGCAGCCACGCCCGCAGCGACAACACTGGTTTGTGCATCATCGAGCGCGCGCCATGGGGCGTTATCGGCATGATGCTGCCGGTAACTCATTCGGTGCCCACCATGGCGGCCAACGCCATCAATATCCTTGCCGCCGGCAACACCGCGGTCTTCGGCCCGCACCCCTCGGGCGCCAAGGTGGCGCAATACGCGCTGCAACTCTTCAACCGCGAGATCGAGCGCGAGCTGGGTGTGGCCAACGTGCTCACCACCATCGTCGAGCCCAGCATCGAGGCCGCCGAGCAGATATTCAACCACCCCAAGATCGCGCTGCTATGCGTTACCGGGGGCCCTGTCGTTGTGAAGGCTGCGAGCAAGTCCGGCAAGCGCGTGATTGCGGCCGGGCCGGGCAATCCTCCGGTGGTGGTGGATGAGACCGCCGATCTGGATCGCGCCGCGGAGTCGATCATCGCGGGCGCGGCATTCGACAACAACCTGCTCTGCATCGGCGAGAAGGAGATCTTCGTGGTGGCTTCGGTCGCCGACAAGTTTATCCACGCCATGCAACGCGCCGGAGCATTCGAGTTGGACGCGGGGCAGATCGAACGGCTCACACGGGCTGCCTTTACCTTTGACGGCGACGGCAAGGGCTGCGTCAGGGCACACGTGAAGAAGGATTTCGTGGGCAAGGACGTCGCCGTGCTGGCGGCGGCGGCAGGCGTGCGCGCGCCGGCCAACACGCAGCTTCTGTTTGGAGAAACGGACGAGGATCATCCCTTCGTCGTGGAAGAACAGATGATGCCATTCGTTCCAGTGGTGCGCGTTCGCGATGTGGACGAGGCCATCGCGGCCGCGGTCAAGGCCGAGCACGGCTACCGGCACACGGCCATCATTCACACGCAAAACGTGGAGACTGCGACGCGCATGGCGCGCGCCATGAATACCACGCTCTTCATACACAACGCCGCCTCGCCGGCCTCGCTGGGCGTGGGCGGCCCGGGATATTTCAGTCACAGCATTGCAACGCCAACCGGCGAAGGCATCACCACACCGCTCACCTTTACGCGCGAGCGGCAGATGGTCGTCGGTAATGCGTTGCGGATCGTTTAGTTATGTTCCTCGCGCGCATTGAGGGCACCGTGGTTGCGGCAGTGAAGCATCCGACTTTGCAGGGCTGCCGGTTTCTGGTTGCGCAACGGCTTGAAGCCGATGGAAGCGCGGGATTGGAGCCGATCGTGGTGGTGGATTGGCTGGGAGCGGCAAAGGGTTCCACGGTTGTGGTTTCGACGGATGGCGACATTGCCCGGCTGAAGCTTGGCAATACCACGCCGGCTCGCATGGTGGTGGTGGGGATTGTGGATGGGGTGCAAGCTCGCGGCAAGCGCAAGGCGGAGTAACTCATGAGGCTGGGCATCGTTCGCGGGCACGTCGTTCTCAATCCGGCTGTGGCGGCGTTTCGCGGCAGGACGCTCGTCGTCCTGGAGCCGGTCACCATGGAGAACCTGCGCGCCGGCAATGGATTGGGCGGAGGCAAGGCTCTGGTGGCCATCGACGAGCTGGGAGCCGCAAAGGGGCAGATGGTGGCGTTTACCGAAGGCCGCGAGGCCTCGAATCCATTCTGGCCCAAGCCCGTGCCGGTGGATGCATATTGTTCCCTGATCGTGGATTCGATCGGCATCCAGCCGCAAGAAGTTTCTTGAATATCTGAGGTGTAGCAGTGAAAAACGAAGTGAAGAGCATCGATATTTCCGGTCAAAAGCTGTTGGCGATGCGCGATGCCCAAAGCGCCAAGGCGGCAGGCGCAAGCCGCGTGCTGATCTGCGAGAACTGCGTCGTGACCCCTTCGGCGCGCGACTTCCTGGCCCAGCACGATATCGCTCTGGTAACCGCAGCCAAAGCCACCACTAAGAGCTCCGCCCTGGCGCCGTCCTCAGGCGCCTACGGCAGCGGCGCGGGCGCTGCGCAGAGTCGCGGCGCGGCGAACCCAAAGCTGTTCTATACGCCGGAAGCGGAGGCCATCAAGCAGGAGATTTGCGCCGTGGGGCGCAAGCTCTGGATGCGCCAGTTCGTTGACGGCAACGGCGGTAACATCTCCTATCGCATCGGCCCCAACGAGGTCATCTGCACGCCGACCCTCGTGAGCAAGCTCGACTTGACGCCCGAAGACATGAGCCTGGTCGATCTCGAAGGCAATCAGGTTGCGGGAACCAGGCCGCGCACCAGCGAGATCTTACTGCACCTGGAAATCTTCAAGGCAGTGCCCGAGGCCAAGGCCTGCGTCCACTGCCATCCGCCTCATGCAACTGCGTACGCCATCACCGGCAAGGTTCCCCCCAACCTGGTCATTCCCGAATTTGAAGTCTTCATCGGCAAGGTAGCGATCTCGCCCTATGAAACACCGGGCACGGCTGAGTTTGCCCAGACCGTTTTGCCCTACGTCAAGACACACAACACGGTGCTGCTCGCCAATCACGGAATTATCTGCTGGGCTGACTCGGTCACGCACGCCGAGTGGTACGCCGAGGTGCTCGAGACCTACTGCTGGACGTTGATGCTGGCCGCGCAGCTAGGCGTTCCGATTTCCCATATCTCCGAACAGAAGGGGTCCGACCTGCTGGCCATCAAGAAGAAGCTGGGCCTGCCCGACATCCGCTTCGATACTTCAAGAATGAAGGAGTGCCAGCTCTCCGATCTCGAAGTGCCGGGCTCGATCGCGCTCACTCCGCGCCCCTGCGACGGCAGCACCGGCAGAGGCCAGGAATCGGATCTCGACGCCCTGGTAAAGTCGGTCACAGACGCGGTGATGGGAGCGCTCGACGGTAAGTGAGCGCCGGGAGCTTCTTGCAACCGAGCACAGAACTCCCAGGGGATTGTCCAGGGGTGCTTTACTCAAGATGAACCAGGTCGAGCGTCTCCGATACATTCAGGATTCCCTCTCGCGGCAGGACTTCGTCGGCCTGGAGGATCTGCGCAGCGGGCTAGGCGTCTCCAGGGCGACGGTGCGCCGCGATCTGATTCAATTGGAGCGAAGCCGAAGTATCCGGCGCGTGCACGGAGGCGCCATGACCACCTCCTCGCGCGAAGAGGCGCTCGACTTCAGCCGGCTCTCCGTCAGTTGCCAGGAAGAAAAGATGCGCATCGGGCGGGCTGCCGCGGATCTCGTTCAGGATGGGCAGACCGTGATCCTGGGCGGCGGATCGACCGTGGCCGAAGTCGCCAGATGCTTGCTTGGCCGCCCCATTCAGATCATCACCAATTCCATCCCCGTGGCCCAGATCTTCTGGGAGTGCAGGCAAACCGAGGTAACTCTGACCGGCGGATACCTTTACCCGCGCCTCGGCATTCAGTTCGGGCCCATCTGCGAGCGAATGCTGCACAGCGTTTCGGCCGACGTCGCCATCCTGGGAATCCGCAGCATCACGGCGGACGGCCTGCGCGATACCAGCGCTCTTGTGGTCGAGTCGATTCGCGCCATGATGAAGTGTGCCGGGCGTGTGGTCATCGTTGCCGACCATACCAAATTCGGCAGGAATGCCATGATCCACGTCGCCGATCTTGCCGAACTCGATCAGATCATCTCCGACAGCGGTCTGGCGCCGGAACATAGACAACTGCTGGACGAACGCGGCATCGGCTACCTACTGGCATAAACCCGGTAGTAAGAGCCTATCCGCAAATTGTAGCGCCGCTCTCCAGAGCGGCGCTACAAAACCCGCAATTTATGGATAAGCGCTAAATACCTCCCAAGGGTCCGGTCTCCATGCGGCCCGCTGCGGCGGGCCTCTTTGCACTCATGCTTGTCGTGCGGCATAATCGGGCAGCCTGGGAGCACTCGATGATCGACTCAGTCGCCGCCGCTCGGCAATTCTATGCGGAGGAATTGCGGTTCCTCACGCACATGTCCTCCCCCGCCCTGTTTGCCGCTTTCGCAGCCGTGCCTCGCGAGCGATTCGTTGGGCCGGGACCCTGGCGGATTATGGGTTCAAAGGGATACTGGACGACGGAGGACGCCGATCCGAGGCATGTCTACCACAACGCGCTCATCGTGCTCGACGAGGCCAAGGGCATCAACAACGGCCAGCCCAGTCTTTGGGCCGATTTCTTCGACCACCTCGGCGTCCGAGCCGGAGATTCTGTGCTCCATCTCGGCTGCGGCACAGGCTACTACACAGCGATCCTTGCTGAACTCGCCGGTCCGCGGGGCAGGATCACGGCCATCGAGATCGACGCGGGACTCGCGGAAAGGGCGCGGGCTGCGCTCGCTCCCTGGCCGCAAGTCGTTGTCGTCAAGGGCGACGGCGCAGTTGGCCCGTTTGAACCCGCCGATGTAGTTGTCGCCAGCGCAGGCGCAACGCATCCGCCGCCGTCCTGGCTCGCGGCCGTCAAGCCCGGCGGAAGACTCCTGTTTCCATTGACTGCAACAGGTGGAGGCGGCGCCATGGCGCTCCTGACCCGCGAAAGCTCGCAGTGTTTTGCCGCCCGGCTGGACTTCGGAGTCTACTTCATTGGATTCAGCGGAGCGCGCGACCCCGAAATGAGCGCGCAACTCGCGGCAGCACTGCATCGCGATAAGGGCTCGGGAGTGAGATCGCTGCGTTGCGATGCGCATGACAAGGACAAGACCTGCTGGCTGCATGGCGACGGCTGGTGCTTCTCGACACGCGATCCCGTTCCCGCCGAGTCCGTCGCCTGACCACCGCCGAGCCGCCCTTCACAGCACCCGTCCCAGCCACTTCCCCGTATGCGAGAGAAGATTGCCGGCAATCTCCTCTGGCGTGCCTTCGGCCACAATTCGTCCGCCGCCTTCGCCGCCTTCCGGCCCCAGGTCGATCACCCAGTCGGCGCACTTGATCACGTCCAGATTGTGCTCGATGACGATCAGCGAGCCGCCGCCGTCGATCAGCTTGCGAAAGGCCGTCAGCAGCTTGGAAACGTCGTCGAAGTGCAGCCCAGTGGTCGGCTCGTCCAGAATGTAAAGCACCCGGCTGGCCTGCGAGGGCTTGGCTGTTGCGTTGACCGCGCGCACTTGCGCCAGATGAGCGGCCAGTTTGACGCGCTGCGCCTCGCCGCCCGAGAGCGTGGTTGCCGACTGCCCCAGCCGCAGGTAACCCAGGCCAATCTCGTCCAGCACCGCCAGCTTTTCCAGCAGCTTGGTTTGCCCGGCAAAGAAACGCAGCGCCTCCTTCACCGTCATATGCAGCACATCGTCGATGTTCTTGCCCTTGCACTCGACCTGCAGAATCCTGGCCTGGTAGCGCGTGCCGTTGCACTCCTCGCAGGGCAGTTCCACATCGGCCAGGAACTGCATCTCCACGGTCACGGTGCCGTCGCCCTCGCAGGTATTGCAGCGCCCGCCGGGCACGTTGAACGAAAAGTGCCCCGGCGTGAGCGAAAGCCGCTTCGCCTCCGGCTGGGCGGCAAACAGCTCGCGCACCAGATCGAAGCCCTTGATGTAGGTAATCGGATTCGACCGCGGAGTGCGCCCGATCGGCGTTTGGTCCACCAGCACCACATCGTTGAGGCGCTCGGTTCCCGACAAAGAAGTGAAAACCCCGGAGGGGTCGGCGCCGTCGCTCTGGCCCAGCGCGCGCGCCACGGCCCGGTACAGCACCTGATGGACCAGCGTGGACTTGCCCGACCCTGAAACCCCGGTGATGGCCACCAGCATTCCCAGCGGAAT
>JBEKDB010000083.1:0-14354 GCA_050014575.1 Occallatibacter sp.
CTCAGCTACCGATCGCCATCTCCGCGCGCGACGCGCCTCTCCCACACCCTCTGAATGAACCATGACTGAATAGTCGGTCGCGCCCCCGAGGTTATGCCAGAGGGGAACTCAGGACGCTTACTGAAATTCATTTCGATTCCGATAAGGTATCTGTTACAGCGGCATGAACGGGCGGCGGCTGGCGTCCCTTCCACGCATTTGAGCAGCCGGCCATCGCTCACAGCAGGCCGGCAGTTCGCGCGGCCAAGGGAGGTTTGCATGCAGGCTCCGAATCGTCCAGCCCCGGCTCACCCACTCGTTCCCTTCTTCCAGCAGGCGGTCCGCAACAGTTATGAAGGCAAGCTGGGACTGCACGATCTGGAGGTGACCGGCTACGTTGCGCATCTGTTGTGCGAGTTCACCGAGGCCGACAAGCTATACAAGGTGCGCGACGCGGCGGGCCGGCCCGTCGAAGAGTTATCCGAGATGATGCTGGCCGCCGACCCGGTCCACGGCAGCGCGCCGTCGTTCGATGCCGAGCGCGCCGTGCGCAAGCATATCGGAGACTATGCGCTCTTCGTCGCCGGCATGTATCCCGAAGCCATGGACTCGAACCGCCGCCGCCACCGTCCAAGTCTCGGCGAACTTATTCTCGCCGGCAAGGAGAGTTACTTCATCGTCAGCCAGTTCAACCTATGCGAGTATGAGCGCGAAGCCCCTCTGTTTGCGCGCCTCTCCGACCGCTTCGAGCGCTGCATTCTCGGGCTAACTCTAATGCGCGAAGAACTTGCGCCGCGCAAGCCGCTCATTTTGCCTCCGCGAGTGAATTAGGAAGCCCGCTCCGGCCACAAACAGCCCACTCCGCCGCGGATTTGGGTGCCCCATCCTTGCGACTTTCTTCTGTCGCAAGGGTGGGAGACCACATGTTTCTCAGTTGTCCATGTATCCTGACCGACTTATTCCGACCAGACGCCCAGCACGTTTCCCACTCCATCGCAGAAGTGGAAGCGCCGTCCGCCGGGAAACGCGAAGATGGGCACAACAATGCTGCCGCCCGCGGCCACGACCGCGGTCTCCGTCGCCTCAAGGTTAGCAGAGTAAAGCACGACCAGCGGCGCGGTCTTTGGCTGCGCCTCATGCGGATCGGTCTTGTAGAAGCCGCCGCCTTCGACGCCCGCGTCGGCAAAGCTGATGTAATCCGGACCCCAGTCCTGAAAACTCCAGCCGAAGACGGTCCCGTAGAACTTCTTGGTCCGCTCGATGTCGGTCGATGCGAACTCGATGTAGCTGACCTTGTGGTGCAGTTCGGAATTGCCCATGGTTCCTCTCCTTTTGCTCGTATGTAAATGGAATCGGGGAAAGGGCGGCGCGGACTCAAGGCGCGGGCACACCCTTCCCAGGCGTACTTCTGAAGCGCCCCCATCCGCAATCCCTCAGAAGCGGGAGAGTGCAGGTAGAGCCCGCTGATTGAAAGCGGCGCGCGGACTCGCGAGGTACGAGAAGAACGTAACACAAGCGCTGAGCGCTTGCAACGAAATACGAATGGATATGGCAGCCAAAGCACAACGCGACAACCAGACTTCCGACTCGTCGATCGAGGTGTTGTCGCGTGGACGAGTTCCATTGATCTCGCTGATTCTAAGTTAGGCCCTGTGGGTTTCTGTCAGAATTCGCTCGCAAACAGCGTGCACTTGGTCTCGATACAGGCCCTCACAGTGTGCAATCTCGCGATCCTTTTCAGGCAGCTTGTCTTGATGCCAGTGCTCCCGAACCCTTCCAATAGGAAGATGGTCTGTCTCGCTATCAATGCCGCAAATCGAGTTGAAGTCGGCTTCAGAAACGATCATTGAATCCTGATGCAGGAGCGGGAGAAGAAGGCGTGTCGCCTCGATGGCGCCAATTCGCCCCGACAGCATCTCATGGGCGATCTCAATTGCGCGCGCTTTCGGGGTCTGGATTGGCATAGATTTACAGAATGTAGCGGCTCAAATCCTGATCGCGCACGGTGGACGCGACCATCTGTTTCACATATTCGGGGCCGATCAGAAAGACCTTCTCCGGGCCGGAGGCGGTCATGCGCTCTTCGTAGGGCAGCGGCGCGGACGACTCGCGCTTGATAGCCTCAGAGAGCGCCGCGGCGGCCGCGTCGTCCGGCGCGCGGCGGGCCACATCTGGCGCCAAGAAGCTCACGTCTTCTAGCACCCGCTCCATGATCGTATGCAGCCGCCGCGCCCCGATGTTCTCGGTCTGTTCATTCACTTTGAAGGCAAACTCGGCCATCTCGCGCAGGGCCTCGGGAGCAAACTCCAGCCTGACTCCCTCGGTCTCGAGCAGCGCCGAGTATTGCTTGGTCAGCGATGCCTTGGGCTCGGTGAGAATGCGCAGAAAGTCATCGACGGTGAGCGACTGCAACTCGACCCGGATGGGGAAGCGCCCCTGTAACTCGGGGATAAGATCGCTGGGCTTGGAAACATGAAACGCGCCCGCGGCAATGAAGAGAATATGGTCGGTGCGCACCATGCCGTAGCGCGTGTTCACGGTGGTGCCTTCCACGATGGGCAGTATGTCGCGCTGCACGCCTTCGCGCGAAACGTCGGGCCCGTGCCCGCTCTCGCGCCCGGCAATCTTGTCTATCTCATCCAGAAAAATGATGCCATTCGATTCGACCCGCTCGGTGGCTGCGCGGTTCACCGAATCCATATCGATCAGCCGGCCCTCTTCCTCCTGCACCAGGTAATCGAAGGCATCGCCCACCTTCATCTTGCGCTTCTTCGAGCCGCCGCCGAAGATATTCGGCAGCATATCCTTGAGGTTCATCTCCATGTCTTCAAGGCTCTGGTTGCTGATGATGCCGAACTGCGGGGTATTGCGCTCGCGCACGTCCAGCTCGACCATGCGCTCGTCCAGCTTGCCCTCGCGGAACTGCTGGCGCAGCTTCTCTCGCGAACGCTGGTGGCTGTCGCTTCCGGGTAGCGTCAGTTGGCCCTCGGCGGCCGGCTGCGCGGGCGGCGGAGGCGGCAGCAGCACGTCCAGCAGCCGCTCCTCGGCGTTCATCTCCGCCCGGTCTTCCACCTCTTCCAGCCGCTCTTCGCGCACCATGTCGATGGCGATCTCCACCAGGTCGCGGATCATCGACTCCACATCGCGCCCCACATAACCCACCTCGGTAAACTTCGAGGCCTCGACCTTGAGAAACGGCGAACCCGTCAGCTTGGCCAGCCGGCGCGCTATCTCCGTCTTGCCCACGCCCGTGGGGCCGATCATGATGATGTTCTTGGGCATGATGTCGTCAGCCAGGTCGGGGGGCAGCTTCTGCCGGCGCTGGCGATTGCGCAGCGCGATGGCCACAGCGCGCTTGGCGGCCTTCTGGCCAACCACGTGCTTATCCAGCTCGGTAACAATCTCGCGCGGAGTCAGCTCGTCCAGCGAGAGCTCCTGTTCTTCGGCGGATGCGGGAAGATAAATGGCCATGAATGAACGGGGCGGCGAGAGGTTCCGCTAGCCCTTCAACTCCTCGATGGTGATGCGGTCGTTGGTATAGATGCAAATCTCTCCGGCGATCTTCATGGCTTTCTCGGCAATCTCGCGGGCGCTCAGGTCGGTGTTTTCCATCAGCGCGCGGGCGGCTGCCGTGGCATAACTCCCGCCGGAGCCGATGGCCGCCAGCGGCTCGTCGGGATCGATCACGTCGCCCGAGCCGGAGATAAGGAAGGTCTGCCCCTTGTCGGCCACCAGCAGCAGGGCCTCCAGGTTGCGCAGCATCTTGTCCGTGCGCCAGTCCTTGGCCAGCTCCACAGCGGCGCGGTTCAGGTTTCCGGCGTACTGCTCCAGCTTGGTTTCGAAGCGCGCAAAGAGGCTGAAGGCGTCGGCCGTCGATCCGGCGAATCCGGCCAGAATCTTCTCCTGGTAGAGCCGCCGGATCTTCTTCGCCGAATGCTTCAGCACGTGATCGCCCAGCGTGACCTGGCCATCGGCGGCCATCACCACGTCGCCGTTGCGACGCACGCAGATCACGGTCGTCGAATGTACTCGGGAATGCCTTGCCGCGGCCGAACTCTTGCTCGAAACCAAGAAAAACCTCCGGGAATGAGGCGTCCGGCAGGCCGGAACTCCTGCAAAGACGCAGACTTGAGTATATCGCAGCGGGAATCCCGGCGTTGATGGCACTATCGTTCCATCTGACCCGGTCTCCTTCCGGCGTATCCTTGATTTGGGACCACCTGGGGATGAGTCCCATCCAGAATGACCCACCTCAGCACAACTGCCTGGGAGATTGCCGCCGGATCGGCCTCGATAGCCATTATGGCGGCTGTTGCGCTCTGGCTCGTCTTCCGCAAGCGCCCCACGGCCGAGGAGTTGGAGCGCGCCCGCCGCAAGTTTCTAGTCCAGTTCGGCCGCCTCGTGGACGGCATGTTGCTGGATATTTGCGAGGTCGACGGCGAGGGCGGCCGCAAGCTCACCATGCTGGTCTACCACTATCGCATCGCTGGCGTGGACTACGAGTGCTCTCAGGACATCACCAGCATGGCAGCCGTCTTGGACGCGGCCCAGGTCCGCGCCGGCTTCCCCTGTACGGTTCGCTACCAGCCCGGCAACCACCACAACAGCATCGTGGTGGCCGAGGAATGGTCCGGCTTGCGTGCCGGTCTGCCGGTCCTGCCCTCCTACGACGACCCTGAGCACTCGGATATGAGCCACCTGCGGCCCGGAAGAGGGTGAGGAACCGCCAGAGCAGGTGGCAATCCATACCCTACCCCGGTTACACTATCATCATGCACCTTCACGCGGCGCCCTCCTTGCCCGGCGCCAGCCGAACAAAATCCGTCTTACGTTTCTCGCTGGCAGCCACGCTCGCTTATGTTGCGGTGACCTTCGTGGCCGGCCTGCGCGCCCACTCGCTCGCGCTGCTCTCCGAGGCCGGCCATAACGTCTCCGACTTCCTTGCCCTGCTGCTCAGCTTTGCCGCCGTCTACCTTCAGTCCCGCCCCGCCAGCAACTCCAAGACCTTCGGCTACCAGCGCGCCGGAGTGCTCGCCGCTTTCATCAACGCGGCTACCCTCATCGTCATCGCGCTCTGGATCGTCATCGAGGCCGTCCACCGCCTCTCGGCGCCCGTCGCCGTTCAACCCCGGCTGATGATGATCGTGGCCGCCGCCGGCGTGCTGATGAACGGCGTCATCGCCGCCCTGCTGTGGGGCGTGGCCCGCGACCTCAACCTGCGCTCGGCCTTTCTCCACATGGCCGGCGACACGCTCTCCACCGCCGCCGTCATTGCCGGAGGCGCGGGCATCCTCGTCACCGGCCAGAACCGGATCGACCCCGTGCTTTCGCTGCTTATCGCCGCGCTGATTCTCTGGTCCAGCATCGGCATTGTGCGCGAGACCCTCAACATTCTGCTCGAAGGCACGCCCCGCGGCGTCTCCATCCCCGCCATTCGCTCCGCCATGGAAGCCGTCGAGGGTGTGCTTAACGTCCACGACCTGCACGTCTGGAGCCTCGGCTCGAACTCCCGCGCCCTGGCCTGCCACGTCACCATCGCCGATATTCTCCCGTCGGAGAGCGCCTGCATCCTGGTCAAGCTCAATCACGTTCTCAAGGAGTACTTCCAAATCAGCCACACCACCATCCAGTTCGAGCACACCGGCTGCGAGGAACTTGAAGGCTGCGTCGTCCCCATTGAAGAACTGACCAGCGGCGGGACCGAACGCGGAGGCCGCGGACATGCGCAATGATTCAGATATGGGGGCTGCTTGTACGGGGCCGACTGGGAACCCGATCGAAAGCTGCTCATGGATCCGGAGGCGGCAGAATTGGCGAGGAGAAGTGAAGCTGTGAATAACAGTGCGAAGATTCATAAGGGCTTGAGCGCAGGCCCCGGCCTCATTCTGGTGAACACCAAATATCTCCACAACGTCGCCGCAGCGATTCGGGCAGCCTCCTGCTTTGATGTGACCCGGCTGGTTTGGACCGGTTCGCGCATAGATCTGAGCCTGCTTGACCGGCTGCCTCGGGAAGAGCGAATGAAGGGTTACAGGGATGTCGATTGGACACACGACAAACATGACAAGCCATTCAACCTCTTCTTACCGGACGTGACTCCGGTTTGCGTGGAGCTGCTGGAGAATTCCGAGCCGCTGACGACCTTTGAGCACCCTGCGAACGCCGTGTACGTCTTTGGCCCGGAAGACGGAGGGGTCCCGCAGGTCATCCGCCGCCTCTGTCATCGTTTCGTGCATATCCAATCCAATCATTGCCTGAACCTGGCAGCTGCCGTAAACGTTGTACTTCACGACCGGAAGGCCAAACTGCAGCTCAGCGGCAGGCTCCCGATCTTGCCAACCGGTGAGATGCTCAAGGAAAGCCGCGGGCCAATCGACCTGAGCTTTCCTGGCTGGGACGGGAACTGACGAAAGACGCCGGCAAGGGCTTGTGCTCGCCAGTCCCCTGCAATCTCATGGCTTCTGCACAGGATCTGATATGGACTTCCTCGCCTGATCGGGAAATCGGCGGTGGCCGCGCGAATTATCATGGAAGCAGGCGCAGTTGTTTTTCAGGAGAAAGAATAGGGTCATGGAAGAACAGGAAACAGAGTTGAACGTAGCGAAACCGCTGGAGATCGCCTCGGGCGCCGCGGCGGAAGAGCCCGGCAATGCTTCGGACCAGAGCTTGGCGGCCGCGCCTGCGAATAGCGAGGCTCCCGTCGGCCCCGGAGAGCCGGCGAGCCGGGCGGAATTCGAGCAGTTGAAGGCAGAACGCGATCAGTTGCTGGACCGAGTGGCCCGGTTGCAGGCCGAGTTTGAAAACGCGCGAAAGCGCGCCGAGCGGGAGCGGATTGCGGATCGCGACTATGCCGCCGGCAGCGTGGTCGAGAAGTTCCTGCCCGTTGTGGATAACTTCCAACTGGCGCTGAAGTCGCACGGCACGGCGCAGCAGATGCGCCACGGCATTGAGTTGATCGTCAAGCAGATGGAAGAGGTTCTGCGCCAGATGCAAGTGGTTCCGATTCCCGCCGTGGGCGAGCCGTTCGATCCGCGGCTGCATGAGGCGCTGGGGGCGGTGGATCGCGACGATCTGCCCGACCAGCACGTGGCCGAGGAGGTCCGCCGCGGCTATCGGTTGCGCGAGCGGCTGTTGCGCCCGGCGCTGGTGCGCATCGCGCACAACTCGAAACAGACTGCCGAATAGGATTGAATACAAGAGTGAGCAAAGCAGACTATTACGAAGTTCTGGGTATCTCCCGGGAAGCCAGCGACCAGGAGTTGAAGAGCGCCTATCGCAAGCAGGCGCTCAAGTACCATCCTGACCGCAACCCCGGCAACCATGCGGCCGAGGAGAAGTTCAAAGAGGCCAGCGAGGCATACCAGGTGCTGAGCGACGCGGACAAGCGGGCCGCCTACGACCGCTACGGCCACGCCGGCCTGAGCGGGCAGGGCTCCGGCTTCGGCGGCGGACCGTTTGCCGGCGGCATGGACATCAGCGACATCTTCGGGGATCTCTTCGGCGAGATGTTCAACGTGGGCGGCAGTTCGCAGCGCGGCCCCCAGCGCGGCTCGCGCCAGAAACGCGGCGACGACCTGCGCTTCGACCTGGCCATCAAGTTCGAGGACGCTTTCTTCGGCACCGAGATCGAGGTGAAGATCCGCCGCCTTGAGACCTGCTCGGCCTGCCATGGCCGCGGCAGCGCGAGCGGGCGCGGTCCCAGCCCCTGCGCCCAATGCCAGGGCCGGGGCGAGGTCCGCTACCAGCAGGGATTTTTCTCCGTGGCCCGCACCTGCGGCGCATGTGGCGGCTGGGGCTCCGTCATCGGCGATCCCTGTCCAGCCTGTCGCGGCGAGACGCGCGCCAGCAGCGAAAGCAATCTCAAGGTCAGGGTGCCCGCGGGCGTCGAGCATGGAACCCGCATCCGCTGCACCGGCGAGGGCGACGCGGGCCGCTCCGGCGGTCCCAGGGGCGACCTTTATGTCGTGCTCTCCATTCGCCCGCACGACTTCTTCGAGCGCCAGGGGCACGACCTCCACTGCGTTATTCCCATCAGCTTTCCCCAGGCAGCCCTGGGCGCGGAGATCGAGATGCCCGGCATCGACGGCCCGGTCAGCCTCAAGATTCCAGAGGGCACGCAGAGCGGGCGCGAGTTGCGCGTCCGTGGCCGCGGCGTCCCGTACCTCAACGAAAAAGGCCGCGGCGATCTGATCGTGAAGGTTCTGGTGCAGATTCCCAAAAAGCTCACGCGCACTGAACGCGAACTGATCAACAAGCTCGCCGAGTCGCTCTCCGCAGACAACAAACCCACCTCCCCCAGCCTGCTGGAGAAGATGAAGGACTTGTTCAACTGAGGAGGTCTTGGTGGGCGGTCAGGGACTCGAACCCCGGACTTCCTGCTTGTAAGGCAGGCGCTCTAACCAACTGAGCTAACCGCCCACGCATGGCGGCAAGGCGATTGCGCCTTCTTGAGATCATACCAGCGCAGCGACACTCGGCGAGGTTTCACTCCATTGCACGGGAAGGGCGGCCTCAATTGATAAACTCACCCGGTGAGCCGTCTTATCGTCAATGCCGATGACTTCGGGCTGACTGCCGGGGTCAACCGCGCCATCCTGGAGCTGCACCGGTCCGGTGTTGTCACCAGCGCCTCCCTGATGGCGCGGGCCGCGGCAACCGATGAAGCTATCACACTGGGCCTCTCCACGCCTTCCCTGGGGGTGGGTTGCCATGTGGTTCTGGTGGATGGGGATTCCGTACTGCCGCGGCGAGAAATTCCCACGCTCGTCAGTGAAGCGACCGGGCGCTTTCAGCCCACGCTGGGAGCGTTCTTGACGCAGCTGCTTGCAGGTCGCATCCGATCCTCCGAAATTGAGGCGGAAGCTGGCGCTCAGATCGCGCTGCTCCAGAGCAAGGAACTTCCGCTCACGCACATCGACACGCACAAGCACGTTCATATGTTTCCCGCTGTGCTCCGGCCAGTGCTGCGAGCGGCGCGGGCAGCCGGAATTCGCGCCGTGCGCAATCCCTTTGAGCCGGCATGGAGCCTGCGCGCCACACCCCGCGCGCCCTGGATTCGGCGGGTGGAGGTGGGCCTGCTGCGGTGGCTTGAGCCTGCATTCCGGCGCATCGTGAACGAGGAGGGCTTCTCGACCACCGACGGCGCTCTCGGAGTTCTGGCCACCGGAACCCTCGATTCCAAAGCGGTTCAATCCATTCTGCGCGGGCTTCCGCCGGGAACCTGGGAGCTGGTGACGCATCCCGGCTACAATGATTCCGACTTGGCCAAGGCGGCCACCCGGCTGTTAGCCTCGCGGGAGATCGAGCGGGAGGCAATCGCGTCGACGCACTTGGAAGGTGAGATCGAGTTGATCGGTTTTTCAGACTTGCGGTCGGGCTGATACCGGCCTCTCCGGTCACTCGCTGCCAGCCGCTAAGGGGGCGCCGAACGGAACCCCGACTGCCGCGACTGCGTATCTTCCGCTGAAACCCCAGTGGAAAAGTCTGTGTTGAATCAGGGAGATGGAGGCAAATTGGGAATCATTCTCTTGTGGAAGATATTGCTCTACGGTTGGACTGCAACGGAGATTCTTATCGCCGTTGGAACCCGCACCCGGCGCGGCGGCGGCAAGGTGGCGGACCGTGGATCATCCATAGTCCTGTGGGTCACCATTACGCTTGCCATCACCGCGGGAGAGATGATCCGCCATGGAATGCCGCAGAACTCGAATGGCAGCGGGCATGGGCTGGTAGTTGCGGCAATAGCGTTGCTGCTTGCCGGGGTAGCAATTCGATGGACGGCGATCCTTTCATTGGGCAAGGCGTTCAGCTCGAATGTAGCCATCCGCCACGCGCAAACGGTTTATCGGGGTGGCTTTTACCGCTTTGTCCGCCACCCGTCTTACACGGGCATGTTGCTCGTGTTTCTGGCGGTCGGATTGCGAGAGCGGAACTGGATTGCGTTCCTTGCTGTCATGGTGCCCACGACTGCGGCTTTGCTGTATAGAATTCACGTGGAGGAAGCGGCGCTGAATGAAGCGTTCGGCGCGGAGTATGCGGCCTACAGCGAACAGACAAAGCGGCTGATCCCGGGTATCTACTAGGGGCCGGCCCGCACACTGGGCCGGTCTGGGAACCATATCCGCATCTGGAAGCATCGATCTTCGAGTAGCCTCATCCACTCGCAATGAGAGGGCTTATGCGCATCGGCATCACCTGTTATCCCACCTACGGCGGTTCCGGCGTGGTGGCAACGGAACTGGGCATCGAACTGGCAGCGCTGGGTCACGAGGTGCACTTCATCTCCTACTCGCAGCCGTTCCGCCTGAGCGGACGCGACGAAGGCATTTATTATCATGAAGTTCCGGTCTCGAGCTATCCGCTTTTCGAGTTCCCGCCTTACGACCTAGCGCTCGCGTCGCGCATGGCCGAAGTTGCTGAATTCAATGAGCTTGACCTGCTGCACGTGCATTATGCGATTCCCCACTCGGTGAGCGCTCTGCTGGCGCGGCAGATGCTGGCTGCGCGGGGGCGCCGGTTGCCCTTCGTCACCACGCTGCACGGCACCGACATTACGCTCGTCGGCCTGGATCGCTGCTACCTGCCGATCACCCGCTACGCCATCCAGGAGAGCGATGGGGTTACCAGTATCTCCAACTATCTAAAGGAAAAAACAATTGAGTACTTTGATGTGACGCGGCCCATTGAGGTAATCGGGAACTTCGTCAACTGCGACGTTTACCGGCCCTATAAGGACGAGGCTAGGAGGGCGGAGGCGCGCAAGCGGCTGGCTGCGCCGGAGGAGGCGATCCTGATGCACCTCTCCAATTTCAGGCCGGTCAAGCGGGTGGTGGACGTGGTGAAGATCTTTGCGCAGGTGGCGCGGGAGACGCCGGCGCAACTGATTCTGGTGGGAGACGGGCCGGACCGGTCGGCGGCGGAGTGGCTGGCGCACGACCTGGGGATTCACGCCAAAGTTCACTTCGTGGGCAAGCTGGAGCGCGTGAACGAGGTACTCCCGCTTGCCGATATCTTGCTGATGCCAAGCGAGTTGGAGTCGTTTGGACTGGCCGCGCTTGAGGCTATGGCGTGCAAGGTTCCGTCCATTGCGACGCGGGTGGGCGGGGTGCCGGAGCTGATCGACGATGGGGTAACCGGGTTGCTGTACGAGGTGGGCGACATCGACGGCATGGCTCAGGGAGCATTGAGCCTGCTCAAGGACCGGGAGCGGCTGGATGCGATGCGCGAGGCAGGCCGGAAGACGGCGCAGAAGCGCTTCTGCTCGACGCTGGTGGTGCCGCACTATGTGAACTATTACAAGCAAGTGCTTGCTTGAAGCAGAGATCAGAGATCAGGCTGCTCGGCGGGGTCGGGGGCGAAAGTGGGGATGAAGCCCAGCCGGCGCCAGAAATCCTCGACGAGGGCTACGGTCTCGGGGCTGGTCTTGGCGGTGGTGCGGAGGAGGATATCAGTGCCGGCGCCGGCGGCCAGGCTGGAGGCTTCGGCGGCGATGGCGACGCACTTTTCCGGGCGGCAGGTGCAGCTGGCCAGGTCGGCGATGGACAGCCGTGTGGTGGGAGTGGCCAGAACGGTGCGGGGCGGGGCCATGCGGTCCAGCAGCCAGAGGATTTCGAGCTTGGACTCCAGCTCGTCCGGCACGCAGTCGATGGCCAGGTCGGCCGAGCGGACGGCGTCCTCGATGGTGGAGACGAAGGCCACGCTCGGCGACGCTCCCGCAACCGGGCCAAGAGCATCGGGGCCGAGTTGCCGGCGGAGCGCTTCGCGGGCGTGATGAAGGTTGGCGGGCATCACGTCCTCCAGCAGGACGCGGAAGCCAGCGCGGGCTGCGCTCAGGGCCAGCCAGCGGCCCAGGGGCCCTGCTCCGATGATGGCGACGGTAGGCAAGCCGGGCTTACTTGGCAGAGAGGGCTTCAACGACATCGTCGGCGCTGGGCTTGGCGTTGAGCAGGTGCTCGGCGACGCGGGCGCGCTCCTCGGCGGTTAGCGCGGGGATGGTGGCCAGCACCCGGCGCAGGGTTACGGCGACGTCGTCAATGTAGTTCATCAGGCGGATGGCTTCTCCGGAGAGCGGCATGGTTTCCCTCGGATTTCAACTTCTTTTCTCATTGTAGGCTTTGGGGTTGGGGAGCGGGAAGGCGGAGAAACACAGCCGATGCCGCGTCGCTCTCGATCCATTTCGCGCCGATATCTGCGGTTTTCCAGGCCTTTCCGCCGCCGCGGACAAGGTATTCTACGCGAAAAACGGCAGGTATTGATTACCAGTCAGTCAGCAGTGTGAATTCTTAAGCTACTCATCCATAGGGAGTTACGAGCAATCAGGGAACAGGAAAGAGCTCCCGGAGGGGGTAGGGCATAAGCACTAAGATAAGCATTCAAGTTGCGGTCGTCGTTTGCGGTTTGGCGCGCTTAGGGCTGTAGCCACTTGATTCCAGTTTTGCAGGGCGGCTTGCAGGAGCAGGGGTGGGTGGATTGCGTCGAGCATCTGGTGGAAGATAAACAGGAATTCACGCCACGCGCTGCGAGTTCTCCGTTTCGTCGAACATGTAGCCCCAAGGGGAAATGGCCTTTCCTACATTTGCCAGTTTCTGACTCAGCAAGGCCACGAGGAGTTTTGCATCGAGCCGGGCACGGCTACTCTGGTCGTCGTGTTTGGGAACATACCCTATCTGAGCGATCGATTTCAACCGCTTGAAGGTCAACTCCACTTGCCAGCGTAGCCGATACGCTTCCAAAATTTGTTCCGTGCTGGCCGTGGCGGCCGGAAGGGTGGTGAAAACCAGCACATACTCCGCAAATTCTAGCGTTTCCCGGCCAACGCACCGAGGATCCACCAAAAGGACGGGGGACAAACTGCCCAGAACCAGTTTCCACCAGTTACTACTGATCCGGCATGAAACGAATGCGACGTTTTGCTTTTCGATGCGTCTAGATTGGTATGGATGCGACAGACGGCAGGAAGCTATCGGAAGCGGTGCTGAACGAGCGGCGCCGGCGGGCGGTGAAGTTGCGGCTTGGCGGCGCGATGATCGCCGCGACGGCCAAGCTCTGTGAGATCGGCGAACGCACCGTGTGGGCCGCCACCAAGGCTTATGAGAGCGGCGGTTGGGCGGCGGTATCGGTTCGTCATGGGCATCGCCCCAGGGGCTCCGGCCGCGCCCTGACAGCGGAGCAGGAGCGCGAGGTGCAGCGGCTGATCCGCGATCATGTTCCCGACCAGTTGAAGATGAGCTACGCGTTGTGGACCCGCCCGGCGGTGCGCGAGTTGATTCTGCGCCGGTATGAAGTTTTGCTGGCGGTTCGCGCGGTTGGAAACTATCTCAATCGCTGGGGATTTATGCCGCTCGCCGCGGAGAGCCTTTGAAAAAGGCCTATGAACAGTCACCGCAAGCGGTCGGGAAATGGCTCGACGAGAGTTATCCAGTTATCTTCAAACGCGCCAAGCAGGAGGGCGCGGAGATTCACTGGGGCGATGAAACCGGCCTGCGTTCGGACGATGTGCGCTGGCGCGGCTATGCGCCGAAAAGGGAGACGCCGGTGCTGCGGATCAAGAACAATCGCTCCAGCCGAGCGTGATTTCGACGGTCACCAACAAGGGCCAGATGCGGTGGAGAATCTTCTCCGGCGCACTCGACGCCCGCATTCTGATCGACTTTCTCAAACGCCTGATCCGCGCCGAAGAAGATCTTCCTTATCCTCGACAATCTGCGCGTGCATCATGCCAAGGTCGTCCAGCAATGGCTCAAGGAGAATGCGGAAAAAATCGAGGTTTTCTATCTGCCCAGCTACTCGCAGGAACTCAATCCCGACGAACTGCTCAACGCCGATCTGAAGCAACGTGTCACGGCCGCCGTTCCAGCAAAAACACAAGTGCAACTCGTCAAGACCACGTCCAAGGCCCTGCGCAGCATCCAGAAACAGACCGCCAGAGTAGAACGCTACTTCCGCCACCCGGACGTGAGATATGCCGCTTAGTCGTAATCCTCTCAGGCCGGATTAATAATCTGACTCAAAATCAAAACCCGAAAGGACAAAACCCGCTTTGCCGCCCCTTCGCTTTCTCAGGCTCATCCTTGGATTGGAAAAGACTATGCGCCCACTCCCTCGGCCAATACCAAGGATGGGGACTTCTGTCATGACAAGAAGCCAAGAACTCGTAACTGATTGAAAGCCAAATGGGACGGATGGCTTTCCGAGGCACGCTTGGAGGCTGGGAAGCCGTTGTTGGACCAGTTTTGGGCCAGCGACCTCTGTCACAATGACCTTATCGGAATCGGCCAGCGGCTCGACCGCAAGTGCGGATTTGGACTTGCGCTTCCCCTTTCGGAAGCGGTATCATCGCTCCATCAAATCCAGAAAATGGATATCCCGGCTGGGAT
>JBEKDB010000084.1:0-14271 GCA_050014575.1 Occallatibacter sp.
GGCATCTTCATGCGGCAATACCACATCCGGTGCCCCACGTCGCCGCGCCGGAAGAGAATCAGGCCGGGTTTCAGTTCCTCTTTCTCGGTAAGAAACGCCATGTTGCCTCCTGCTGTTTATTCCGTTCTGTGCAGTTTCCGTGCAGATTTTCCGTGCAAGTCGTTGATTCTTCGTAGCTGTGCAGGCTTTGTATAGAACATGATAACAGAATATGTTGTTTATTTATAATTATTTATGATATAGTTCTCATCCTGAGCGGAGGTCGCCGCGGCGACCGGAGTCGAAGGACCTGCGGTTCGTCTCCTGAAATGCTCAAGAGACTTCAGACTCGGGACCCTAGAATCCAGCCCAGCGCAGATAGGCGGCGATGATGGGCTGCCCCCACAGGCTGCTGACGATCCCGCCGGCGCACAGAAATGTGCCCAGCGGCAGCTTCTTGAGGGCCCAACTTCCTGACTGGGCTCGCGCGGCGGGAATTGCCAGCAGAACGACCGCGACCAATGCTCCGAGCACGACCCCCAGTCCGAAGGCGAGCAGTGCGCCGGGCAGGCCCAGCCAGGCGGCCAGCATAGCCATCAGCTTGGCGTCGCCCAGGCCGATGCCCTCGCGGCGGCGGATCAGCCAGTAGAGCCAGCGGATGAGCAGGATGAGGCCGGCGGCAGTGAGGATGCTAATTAACTCACCGATCACAATCGTTTCGATTTGAAGTGCAGTTGTGATTTTTGTGTAGTAACTAGGGTCGAGTTTCTGAAGAGCGGGGGCCAGACTAATCCAGGCAAATCCGAGTGCAGTTCCGGGTAGCGTGATCGAATTGGAAAGCCATAGGTTTTCTGCATCGAGATACGCCAGAGCTACTAGCAGCCAGTAGAGAATCATATTGCCGACCATGACGCCAAAAGCTTCGTAAATATCACGCAACGGCAGATGATGCGTATAGAGTTCTGGATCGAGGGCCAAAGACAGGAATCGCCAGGCTTGAACTGCCCAAAGCACCCCCACGGCCAGCTCCACCAGCGGATACCGCCATCCGATCCAGGCGCGGCAGCTTCTGCAGCGCCCGCGCAGCGCGAGCCAGCTAACCAGCGGCACATTCTCCCACCAGGCAAGCGTGCGGTTGCAGCTGCGGCAGTGAGAGCGCGGACGGACGATGCTCTCGCCCGCGGGCCAGCGGCTCAGGCAGACGTTCAGGAAGCTGCCGAAGGCCAGCCCCAGCAGTCCAGCAAAGACGGTTCCAAAAATGCGAATCATGCGCGAGGTCGAGTATACCGCCGGGTGCCCCACCCTCGCCGCGTTCTTGTTTTTGCGGCTAGGGTGGGAAATCTTGAACCTCAACCTGCTTTGCTCATCGGAAGTAGGCCGCACGGTAGACTGAAAGTGCATGGACCCCAAGCCCGAAACCTCGACCGCAAAGCTATCTCTCCAGCCGCGCGCAACCGATCCGGCTCGGGCGGCGGCCTTGTTTGCGGAGTCGGTCGCCATCATGGCTCGGCTGCGCGCTCCCGGCGGCTGCCCCTGGGACCGCGAGCAGTCCTTCGATTCCATCCGCAAATACACGCTGGAAGAGACCTACGAAGTCTTCGACGCCATCGAGCGCCGCGACTGGCCGCACCTGGCCGAGGAGCTGGGCGACCTGCTGCTGCAAGTGCTCTTCTATGCGGAGATGGCGGCCAACGAGGGCCATTTCACCATTGCCAATGTGCTCGATCATCTGAACCGCAAGCTGGTGCGGCGGCATCCCCACGTCTTTGGCGAGGAGGCCTCGCTGGCTGCGGGCAACCGCGCGCAGGTCGATGCCGATGTGGCGGGATCTCCGGCGGCGGTACTGCGCAACTGGGAGGAGATCAAGGCAGCCGAGAAGGCATTGCATGCAGCAGACGCGCCTTCGGCGCAGCGGCTCCCGGCGTCGAGATTGGATACAGTGCTGCGAGCCTTGCCGGCGCTGGCCGAGGCTGGCAAGCTGGGGGCCAAGGCGCGCAAGTCCGGCTTCGACTGGCCGCATTGGCGCGACCTGCTGCCCAAGTTGGCCGAGGAGACGGCAGAACTGGTGGCCGAAGCCGCATCGGACGATCCGGCGCGTAAGCCGGCCGTGGAAGCGGAGCTGGGCGATCTGCTCTTTACCGCGGTCAATCTGGGCCGGCATCTGGATGTGGACGCGGAGATGGCGCTGCGGGGCTGCAACCGGCGCTTTCGGGAGCGCTTCCACGAGATGGAACTATCGTCGGACAGGCCGCTCGAAGAGCTTTCGCCCGCGGAGTTGGAAGAGCTTTGGGCGCGTGCGAAGCGGACGCTGGCGGCGTCCTCCCCGGATTCCGAGCCGGAGGCGCGGCCATGATTGTCATTCGGGCCTGCGCGGGGTTTGAAGAGCTGGCGGCCTGCGTGCGGCTCCAGGTGGAAACCTGGGGCTACGACGAGGCCGACGTGATTCCCCGCCGGGCCTTTCTGGTGGCGCAGAAGATCGGCGGCCAGGTCATCGGCGCCTTCGACACGGAGATTCCCGGCTCCCAGCCGAACGGCAGCTCTGAGTCGCTGGTTGGTTTTGCTCTGTCTTTGCCAGGGGTGAAAGCCGGCGCGGGCGGGCCTCTGCCCTATCTGCACTCCCACATGCTGGCGGTCAAGGCGGCGTATCGCGACCGCGGCCTGGGCATGAGACTCAAGCTGGAACAGCGGCGCGAGGCGCTTGCGCGGGGCATACGGCGGATGGAGTGGACCTTCGATCCGCTGGAGATCAAGAATGCATTTCTCAATGTCCACAAACTGGGAGCGATGGTGCGCGCGTACCGGGTGAATTTCTATGGTGTATCCTCATCTCAACTGCAGGGCGGGCTGCCCACGGATCGATTGTTGGCGGAGTGGCGGCTGGATTCGCCCAGGGTGAAGGCAATCCTCGACGAGCGCCCGGCAGTTACGCGCCCAATTGAGGAACGAATTCAGGTTCGTATTCGGGTTCCGGCCTCCATCTACCAGTGGAAGGCCTCCGAAAGCGGCCGGGAACGAGCCCTGGCCGTGCAGTTGGAAAACCGCAAGAAGTTTCAACAGGCGTTTTCCCAGGGGTTGGCCGTGCTTGGCTTCTCCCTGGATGCGGAAGGTAATGGAGTCTTCGAGCTGGGCTTTCCCACCCCGGCGGAACTGGATTGATCTCACGAGGAACGCAAAAAACTTATGAGAATCGATGCGATTGTCCTGCGCGAACTGCACATGACGCTGGTGCGGCCGTTTGAAACCAGCTTTGGCGTTACCCGCAAGCGAAGGATTTTGCTCGCTGAGATCAAGTCGGAAGGGTTGACCGGCTGGGGTGAGTGCACGGCGGGCGAACGGCCGTTCTTCTCCGAGGAATCGACCGACAGCGCCTGGGCTGCGATCACCCAGGAACTGGGGCCGATGCTGGCCGCTGAGACGCCTGAACATGGCGGGGATTGCCCGCGGATCTTTCGCCAGGTGCGCCACAATCGCATGGCCAAGGCAACGCTGGAGAATGCCATCTGGGATCTTGAGGCGCAGCGCGAGGGAGTTTCGCTCTCCCATTTGCTCGGCGGGGTCCAGGAAGTAATTCCGTGCGGCGTGTCGCTGGGAATTCAGGCCTCGATTCCCGAGCTGCTGGCGGAGATCGAGAAGGAGTTGGCGGCCGGCTACCAGCGCATCAAGCTCAAGTGCAAGCCGGGCTGGGATGTGGAGGCCTTCGAGCGGGTGCGAAGCCGGTGGCCGGGCATCACGCTCAGTTGCGACGCCAACTCATCTTACAGGCTCAAGGACGCCGACCACTTGACTGCGTTCGACGCCTTCGATCTGCTGATGATCGAGCAGCCGCTATGGCACGACGACTTCTACTACCACTCGATGCTGCAAAAGCGGCTGCAGACCCCCATCTGCCTGGACGAATCGATCCACAACCGGCGCGACGCATTGGCGGCCATCGAGATGGAGTCCTGTCGCATCATCAATATCAAGCTGGGGCGCGTGGGCGGTTTCTCCGAGGCTATCGCGGTCCACAATGCGGCCCAGGAGCGAGGCATTCCGGTGTGGTGCGGCGGGATGCTGGAATCGGGCGTGGGACGATCGCACAACATCGCGCTCTCGGCCCTGGAAAACTTCGCGCTGCCCGGCGATGTCTCCGCTTCGGCGCGCTATTGGCATGAGGATATCGTGGAGCCGGAGATAGTGGTTTCTTCGGCGGGCGAGATCGCTGTTCCGGATACTCCGGGGCGCGGCTACGAGGTACGTTCGGAGCTGGTGGAGCGACTCACTGTGCGCAAGGAGACGATCCGGGCAGTGGAGCTCGTTGGGTAATCCGTGTTACATTCATGCCGCCAATTACATCAGTCGTTTGCATTTGCCTTTTCAGCGCAGATACAGAGCGCAGAGTAGCGGCTTGATGCGCTCGGCCTTCACGTGGATCACGCCCTCCTGATTCTGCAGTTTTCCTTCGATCAGGAGAAAGCGGCTGCGCGTCACCCCGCTGGCTGCCGCCGACTACGCATCCAGGGCGTCGACGGCATCGATCTGGATGCGAAGGGCAGAGGCGGAGGGCATGGCAATATTCGTCTTTTATTCGCTCTATCATCGCTCCATCCGGCCAGTTTGTCAAAAGCGGTTTCTGGGAATGAACCGATCTTCATTCCCGCCAATCCGCGGCGTCAGCCGGCTGAACGCGCTGTTGTGGACACGAGCAACTGCCGCGGTATTCTTCAGCGTCTTTATCGCGTTGTTCCCATTGGCCTTAGTCTTTTCCTCCGCCTTCGGACAAAAGTGAGGCGTGTCACATCCGCTACACTGGGCAGTGGCTATACTCGGAGTCACTCCGAACGGCTTCCAGGAGCGCCATGCATTTCTTTCCCGCTGTAGACCCAATTCCTTTGCCGGCCCCGATATGGCTGCTGAAGTTGCTGCATATCGTTACGCTGGCGCTGCACTTTGTAGCCGTGGAAATGCTGCTGGGCGGACTGCTGCTGGCGGTACTGCTCAGTCTCTTCCGGGGCTCGCCGGCCTCAATGGTCACGGCGCGAGCGCTGGCCCGCCGGCTCACCGTAGTCATGACGTTTGTCATCAACCTGGCCGTGCCGCCGCTGCTCTTTTCCCAGGTGCTCTACGGCCGGGCGCTTTATACCAGCAGCGTGCTGATCGGCATCTACTGGATCTCGATCATCGGCCTGCTCATGCTTGCCTACTGGCTGCTCTACCGGTTCTCGGCGCGGCTTGAGGCGGGCAAATCGGCCTGGTGGGTGGGACTGAGCGCGTGGCTGCTGGCCGGTTTCATCGCCCGCCTGCTCTCCACCAATATGACGCTCATGCTGCGCCCCGAGGTCTGGCGCAAGATGTACTTCGCCTCGGCGGCGGGCGCATATCTGCCCACCGGAGACCCCACACTCGAGCCCCGCTGGCTGATGATGCTGGCCGGCGGCCTGTTCATCGGCGGGCTGTGGCTGCTTTATCTGTCGGGCCGCTCGACCTTCACGGCGGATGAGAAGCGGTTCGTGGCCGACCTGGGCGGCAAGGTGGCAGTCGGCTTCGGCCTCGTCTATCTGGCGGCCGGGTTATGGGCGGCCAGCGTGCAACCGGAGGTCGTCAAGGCCGGGCTTGCAGGGCACATAGGCAATACGCTCTACAGGTTCGCCGGTTATGCCGGCTACGGCTGGCTGGCCCTGGTGGCAGTGGCCGTTCTGCTGGGCGCCTACGCCGGGTTTGGCAAGTTCACAGCCGCCTGGATCGGATGGGTTGGCGTGCTTCTTGCCGTGCTGATCGAGTTAACCTTCACCATCTATCGCGACGGCGTGCGCGACGTGACCTTGTTAAGCAAGGGCTACGACGTGTGGAACCGGGCCGTGGTCACCAACTGGTGGGTCGTCGGACTGTTTCTCGCCCTCTTTGTCGCGGGCTTGGGCGTGGTTGGATGGCTGGTGTCGGTGGTGGCGCGCGCAAAGAAAACTATGGAGGCCGCGGCCTGACTCCGCGCGATGAGATTGCCATGAGCGATAAGTCGAGTTTCGCAACGAATATCGTCGAAGAACCCGGCGAGCAAGCCACGCGCCGAGCCTTTCTGGCGGCTGCCGGCGCTGCCGGGCTGTGCTACGCCGCCGCGCTTGCCTATCCCGTTTACCGCTATCTGGCCTCGCCGGAAGAGATGGCGCTCTCCGCCACGGCGGTCACCGAGGTTACGCTCAAAGACGCGCAGAAGCTGCCTATGGGCTCGGTGCTGATGTTCAAGTTCGGCGCCGCCCCGGCCATGCTCATCCATCACGCCGACGGCCGCTGGATCGCGATGACCGCCGTCTGCACGCACCTGGGATGCACGGTGCAATATGAACCCCAGGCCGACCGCATCCACTGCGCCTGCCACGGCGGCGTCTACAACGCTTACACCGGCGCGAACGTCAGCGGGCCGCCGCCCAAGCCGCTCAAGGTATTCAAGGTAACTCCGGGCGACGCCGGCGTCGAAGTTTCACGGAGTTAGGCATTTCACAGCAGAACTTATAAGTTCTCTCAAGCAAAGGAGCAATTCAATGGGAATCCTCGATCTATTCAGTCTCAAGGGCAAGAACGCGCTGGTTACCGGATCCGGACAGGGCCTGGGCGCCGGCATGGCTATCGCATTTGCGCAGGCCGGCGCCAATGTAACTCTGCATAACTACGACAAGGTATTGGATTCCACGATCGAGGAAGTCGAGAAGACCGCCGTCAAGTACATCTGCCGGTCAGGCGATGTTTGCGACAAGGCGATCGCCCGCATGCTCGTCGACGATACCGTCGAGACCTTCGGTTCCATCGATATTCTTGTCAACAACGCCGGCACCATCCGCCGCGCCCCCGCCGCCGAGCACTCCGAGGAGTTTTGGAACACCGTCATCAATACCAACCTCAACGCCGTGTGGTTCCTCAGCCAGTACGCGGGCAGACTGATGCTGGCGCAAGGCCACGGCAAGATCATCAACACCGCCTCGTTGCTGGCCTTCCAGGGCGGCATTCTCGTTCCAGGCTATGCCGCCGCCAAGGGCGCGGTTGCGCAGTTGACCAAGGCGCTGGCCAATGAATGGGCCGACAAGGGCGTGAACGTCAACGCCATCGCGCCCGGTTATATGGCCACCGACAATACCACCGCTCTGCGGGCCGACGCTGCGCGCTCCGCCGCAATTCTGGCCCGGATTCCCATGGGACGTTGGGGTGTGCCGTCGGACCTCGCCGGCGCGGCGGTGTTTCTGGCCTCCGAGGCAAGCAGTTATGTGAACGGCCACATTCTGGTTGTGGATGGCGGATGGCTCTGCCGCTAGCAATTGGTGTAGGACTTGGGTGCCCCATCCTTGCGATCCGCCGCGGCGGATTCTTCTCGCAAGGATGGGATAACACGAACGGCAACGAAGGATAGTAACATGACTGCAAAGACCATTTATAACTGGGTCGATGAGCGCCTGGGCCTCTCCGAGCTGATTGCCTTCGCGCGCCACAAAACCGTGCCCGTCCACGCCCAATCCTTCTGGTACTACTGGGGCGGCATCACGCTTTTCCTCTTTCTGGTGCAGTGTTTCACGGGCGTGTTGCTGCTGGTCTATTACCGGCCGGGAGCGGACGCCTTCGAATCGGTCCGCCAGATCACCTTTGTGATGAACTTCGGCTGGTTGATCCGCTCGGCGCACGCCTGGTCCGCCAACCTGATGATCTTCGCCATCCTCGTCCACATGTTCTCGGTGTACTTCATGAAGGCCTACCGCAAGCCGCGCGAGTTCGGCTGGCTCAGCGGCATGGCCCTGCTGGGCATTGCGGCGGCCTTCGGATTCTCCGGCTACCTGCTGCCCATGGATGAGCTCAGTTACTTTGCCACCAAAGTCGGCCTGGAGATTCCCGCGGCCATTCCATGGATCGGTCCCGCTATCGCCAACATGCTGCGCGGCGGCCCGGAGGTGGGCGAGTTTACCGTGCAACGCTTCTTTGCGCTGCACGTAGTGGTGCTGCCGGCCCTGTTCGTGCCGCTGCTCGGCTTTCATCTTTGGCTGGTGCAGCGCCACGGAAACGCCTCGCCGCCCAGCGTTGAAGCTCTGCCGCCCTCGGAGCGCAAGAGCATGCCTTTCCTGCCCAACTTCTTGCGCAAGGATCTGGCCATGTGGCTCATCTCGCTCAACATTCTGGCGCTGCTGGCCTCGGTCTTTCCGTGGTCGCTGGGCAGGCAATACGATCCGCTTGCGCCCGCGCCCGCCGGCATTCATCCCGAGTGGTATTTCATGAGTCCCTTCGAGATGCTCAAGCTGATTGGCATGGTGTTCTCCAGCAAGTATGCGGAGATAGGAGAGATTACCGGGATATTGCTGTTCACTCTGGGCATCGTGCTTTGGATTCTGATTCCCTTCTACGACATCCGAAAGGAATCCGGCCAGCGCGCCCGCGCCGCGCACTACTTCGGCCTGCTGGCGGTCTTCGCCCTGCTGGCCACCACCGTCATCGGCTACTGGACCATTCGGTAGAGCGAATCATGAATCGTATTTCCTAGTGAAGTTGACCGAGGCGAAAGGAGGAGTACTTGCATGGACGGAACCGTATATACAGCCCTAGTCTCAGGAGCGGTCGCCCTTGTTACTGTGGCAGTCACTCAGCCACTCGCGTACTTTTTCAGCAAGAAGCGCGATCACGAAGCGGATTGGTTGAAGATGAAGCTTGAGTACTACAAGGAATATGTCGCCGCATTGTCAGGAACCGTCCACCATCCATCCGATGCAGTTGTTCAACAAAGGTACTCAGATGCATTTAACAGTATGTCACTTGTCGCGCCGCAAAAGGTATTGGTTGCGATGTATGCCCTCGCTGATGAAACCTCGAAAAGGAATCAAGAAATCGATCTACGAAGGTACGAGCTTCTATTGAGCTCGCTGATGCGGGCCATGCGAAAAGATTGCCACCCAAAGAAACCCAAGGACGACCAAGAGTTCCTTTTTCGCACGATTAACTGCTAACTGTTCACTGTCCACTGTTCACTGGAGTTAACCATGAACTATCCATTCTGGGACATTCCTTATCTCGGCTCGGGCTGGGTGATCGGCATCATCGCCATCTTCCACGTCATGATCTCGCAGTTTGCCGTGGGCGGCGGCTTCTACTTGCCCATGGCCGAGCGCAAAGCCCAGCGCATGACCGACCCCGCCATGCGTTCGGCATGGCTCGCCCAGCTCGTCAGCCACTCCAGGTTCTTTCTTATCCTCACTGGTGTCTTCGGCACCATTTCCGGCGTCGGCATCTGGTTCGCCATCGGCCTCACCCATCCCGAGGCCACCAGCACGCTGATTCATAACTTCGTCTTCGGCTGGGCCATGGAGTGGGTCTTCTTCCTGGTCGAGCTATCCACCGCCGCCGTCTATTACTACACCTGGAACAAGATCGACGACAAGCTGCACCTGACCGTGGGCTGGGTTTATGCAGGAGCCTCGGCCGCCACGCTCATCATCATCAACGGCATTCTCTCCTTCATGCTCACGCCCGGAGACGCCTGGCTCGCCGTCGCCGGAACCGGACACGAGGCCAGCAAGTTCTGGAACGCCTTCTTCAATCCCACTTACTGGCCCAGCCTGTTTCTGCGCTGCGGCGTTTGCATCTCGCTGGCAGGCGTCTGGGCGCTCATCACCGCGAGCCGCATCGACGGCGACCGGCAGCCCGCCCTCAAGGCGTCGCTCGTTAAGTGGAGCGTCAAGTGGCTGGTGCCCTCCTTTGTGGCCATGCCCTTTCTCATGGCCTGGTATCTCTACATGGTTCCCGCATCGCAGCGCGCGCTGCTCACGCTGGGCATCGATACCATTGGCGCCGGCACGTTCTCGACCGTTACGCGCATCGCCCTCATCATCGTCGTCACCTCGGCCACCATCGTCGGCGTCGCCTACTATCTGGCCTATCGCAATCCGGTGGAGTTCAATCTCTCCCACGCGGTTGCCGTACTGCTGCTGGCGCTCATAGCCACCGGCGCGGGCGAATACTCGCGCGAAATGCTGCGCAAGCCCTACGTCATCGGCCGCTGGATGTACTCGAACGGCGTCCGCGTTCCCTACGTTGACCGCATCGACCGGGAGGGTTATCTGGCCCGCTCGATGTGGGTCTGGACCAGCCAGAAGACGGACGACCCGCCCTTGCCGCCATGGTTCAGCTTCTACTCGGCCGATCCCGCAAACAGTTACTCCCGCGGCGAGGCCATCTTTCGCGGCGAGTGCGGCTCCTGCCACACGCTCTCCGGCTATCGCCCGCTCAAGGAGTTGCTTGCCGGCCGCGACCGCGCCAACATCGGCAGCTTCATCGCCATGCTCCACGAGTACAAGCCCGACTCGCCTTACCGCCGCTTCATGCCGCCAATGGTTGGTACCAAACAGGACGTGGACGACCTAACCAACTACCTCAACGCGCAGGTGAACCCGCTGCCGGACGCGCAGAAGAGCGTACTGACTCTGAATGCAAAGTGAAAGGAGATTCTCGTGAACGCCTGCGTGGACCGCGAGGAAATGGTCGAAGCCGATACTCTTGAAGAGGCCAGAGCGATTGCTAAGTCGCGGCTTCCCAAAGGATGGAAGGTTTCTTCGGAGAAGATTGTTGCCTCCGGCACCCCAAAGTCTGTTGGAGGCCAGGGCACCACCGTAGAAGATGCCTTCGCAAGACTGGAGAAGGAGATTCCTCCAGGGTCAACGATTATCACTCGCGAGCAGCGCGGGCAACCCGATCGAACTACCGTCGAAAGCCTGGCCTTCGACGAGGATTCCGCCACACGCCTCGCGGCTCAAAAGGCTCCTGGCTACGACCGCCGGGAGTCGGTTCAACTGTCGAAGCCCGGGTTCAAGGGGATATTCGGAATCGGGAGGAAACCTCATCTGTTTCATGTCACCCTGGCTCGAGATGCCAGAGTATCGATCACATACAAAGAAAAGGCCAAGGCGCTCTTCACCTTTGCACAAAGGAGCTTGCTGGATGCTTTGGACAGCGGCGACACGGAAGAAGAAATTGCGCAGATGCTGGATTCAGGAGTGCCTATCGAAGTACGCGACGATACCGGACAATCGCCGCTGATGTGTGCGGTGAGGAGAGGCCGGCCTGAGGTTGTAAAGTTGCTCCTGTCGAAGAATGCCGAGGTCGACGCCCGCGATAAAGACATGAACACGCCGCTGATGCGCGCTGCATGGAGAGGAAGTCTGGAGATTGTCAAGCTGCTCATAGCGGCGAAGGCCAATGTCAATGCTCGCGATGCGGGGAAATATACTCCGCTGATACAGACCTTTGGCCGCGACACGCACATCGAGATAGCGAGGCTGCTTCTTGACAGTGGGGCGGACGTGAATGCTTCGACTTCCTGGGGATCGACGGTACTCGGCGACGCGGCTAAAGATGGAAACGAAAGAATGGTCGAGCTGCTGTTGGCTCGCGGCGCCTCGATCAATCGCAGCGAACACGATGGATATACCGCGCTCAGCCGGGCTGCCATGAATGGTCATGACAGAGTGGTCGAAATACTCTTGGCGCACGGAGCTGATGTTAACCTCAAGACAAAGCACGGTCACACCGCTCTGACCCTGGCGTTGGACCGCGGAAATTCTCGCATCGTCGAGCTGTTGAAGAAGGCCGGTTGAAGCCCCGTCCACCTGATCGGTCTTTTGCGGCTGGCAGGAAGGCCCAATAGCTATGCTTATCCAAAACGCGGTCAAATCGATTAACTCGATATCCGATGGCTGGACGCGCGTGGAGCACCTTCGCAGGATTCCCGGCGGCCTCGAAGTTTGCTTCAGCATTCACAAGGGCAAATGGGGGAAGAGGCTTGACGGTTGGAACTTCATCTGCCGAGGGGTTCGTGAGGCGAATATCTCGGATCTCAATGGCGGAGGCCTGGCTGTTTACACCCACTCTCACCCGGCCGCGCTGCAGTATATAGCACCACGGGCTGAGTTATTTTGGGCTCGCACTTGTGACGAGACGCAGGTACTGGCAGCGCTCTACCGTGCGCACGTGGAGGCTGTGGACGATTGGATTCCATTTGATCGTTACCTGACCACAAACACGCCCTGGAACGGTGCTTCCGACTGCCCTGATTTCTCGCCAGTTTCCGGCGACAGCTTCGTGTGTAAAGGCCCAGATTTTCTGGTACGCACTTATGCCAAGGCGCTGGAAGCAATTGGAGTGCGAGTGCGGATGACCCGGCGGGGCAGGTCCAGGGCGAAATCCACCCTACCAAGAGTCCTCCACTTCGGCGAATCGTACATCGTCGCAGACACATTTGCCGCGCAGCGGTTAGCGGGAAGCTCTGCTTCAGTCTGAATCGAAAAGGCGGGGTTCTTCACACCGCAAAGTCGATAAACCCTCGCTGCGGATCGGTGGAGACCAGCTTCGCAGTTACCTTGTCGCCCACGTCCAGGCCCTTGCCGCCGCTGACCACCATTCCATCGACGTGCGGGTCGAGGGTGCGTACGAAGGTGCCGTACTTGTTGACGCCGGTGACGATGGCCGGGAAGCTCTGGCCGATGCGCGGGCGCAGCACCACGGCGGCGATGCGCTTCTGCATCTCGCGCTCCACCTTGCGGGCGTTGTCCTCCATCAGCGTGCAATGGACGGCAATGTCGTTGAGATCGCCTTCAGAATAAGGCTGCGGCGCTTTGGCGAGCCAGGCCTTCATGAGCCGCTGCGTCACCATATCGGGGAAGCGGCGGTTGGGGGCGGTGGAGTGGGTGTAGTCCTGAACGGCCAAGCCGAAGTGGCCGGGCGAGGGCTCGTTGGGCTTGACCAGCACGTACTCGCCTGGGCCCATCAGCTTGATGACCGTCAGCGAGAGGTCGGGAAAGTGGTCGGGATCCTTCTGCTTCTGGGCCAGCAGGAAGTCGTTTAGAGCTTTCGAGTCGGGCTCAGCAGGCAGCGTCGTGCCCAGGCCTTCGGCCACCTCGACAATGCGATCCCAGCGCTTGGGGGTGCGGACGATGCGGCGGATGGAGGCTACGCCGGCGTCCTCGAAGGTGCGGGCGACGACGCCGTTGGCCGCCACCATGAACTCCTCGATCAGCGAGGTGGCGCGGTTCTTCTGCAGGCGAACGATCTCGACCGCCTCCTCGGCCTGCATCAGGGGACGGGTCTCGATGGTCTCCAGATCGAGCGCGCCGTGCTGGAAGCGGCCGCCCACCATGCGCTGGGCGGCGGAGTCCTGGAGCTTGAGCTGGGCGGCCAAGTCGGTGACAGGACTCGGCCCGGCGCTGGCGGCAACCTTGGCCGGCGCGGGGCCGGATCCCTCCAGCCACGCGCCCACGCCGTTGTAGGCCAACTGCGCCCGGTTGCGGACCAGAGCGGCGTAGACCTTGCCGTCGGAAGCAGTGCCGGCCGCGTCCACGGAGAACTCGATGACGTGGGCGACGCGGTCTTCGTTCTCGTTGAGCGACGTAATGCCCTCGGAAAGCTCGGCGGGGAGCATGGGGAAGACCTTGACGCCGGTATAGACCGAGGTGGTCTCGCTGCGGGCGTGAGAGTCGATCGCCGTGCCCAGGTGGACGCGCGCATCCACGTCGGCCACGCCCACTAGCACGCGGATGCGGCCGTCGGGCAGTTGCTCGGCCCACTCGATCTGGTCGAGATCCTTGGACGTGTCGTTGTCGATGGAGGACCAGAACAGGCCGGTCAAATCCTTGATGCCGGCGACGGCGGGCGGAGCGGGATGGGCCTGAATGGCGGCCAGTTCCGCGCCGGTAGCGGCGGGAAAATCGGGCTGGAAACCGTGCTCGATCATGGCGGCGTGGGCCGCGGCGACAAGATTGAAGCGGATGGGCTGGCTGGAATGCATAGAGAATCAGGCTCCTTGAAGGTGAAAAGCCAGCCTAACACGACGGGGCCTCCGCGCGATTGGGAACAGGGGATGCGTGGTATACGTATACCGCTTGAGTAGCGGCCGTATAGAGGCGTCATGAGATTTTTTTACGAGTGGTTCTTTCCCGCGCTGTGGGTGGCTTTTTTTTCTATTGGCAAATTGCGGCGCGAGGCGCCAAGAGCAACGAACGGGTTGAGCCGCTTGTGTCGCGGATCGTAAAAGAAGCTACTTTTGGTTTGGCGATCGTGATACTGATGAGCCGCGGGCTGCTCGTTCCTGTGCTCTACCGGTTTTATCTTCCAACAACGTACTGGGCAGTATGGTTCTGGATTGGCGCAGCGGTGAATGTGTTGGGATTTGGCTTAGGGGACCTCTGAAAAGCGCCGAGTTAGAAGAGTCCGTCGCCGGTATTTTTCTGCAAGGGCATGAAATCGGCGCATTTTCGTATGTCCGGCAGGTCGTTTAACCCGCCGGAAGCCGCCGTGGCC
>JBEKDB010000085.1:0-13449 GCA_050014575.1 Occallatibacter sp.
CGTGTACCGCTGAAACTCCGCCTGCCGAGCCAAGGTCAACTGCTGCATCTGTGATCCCCTTCCAAATACAGCTTCACTCAGAAACCATAAGGATCAAAGAGTTTTTCAGAGGTTCCCTAAAGTCCGTAGCCTTCATTCCTTGACCTGCAATTCAGGCGTCTCTTTCTTCTTCGCCTTACGGTAATCCCGGAACGCCAAAGAAGTAAATGCAAAGAAACCCACGCCAGCAAAGACGGTAATTCCCCATTTGAGGCAAGCCTCGGGCACCGATTTACTGAGCCCCCATTTCGCCCAGATCAGTAGACCGAAGCAGAGGCAAAACAAAGCAAGACCAGCCGATTTATAGCGAGAGCGAGCGGAACGAAGGACTAAGTCCGACAGAATCAATCCAAGCACAAAAAGCAGCGATATATTATCCGTTTCCGACAGACGAATAACATGTGCCATTCGCAGGAAGCCAAAGACACAGATTCCTACGACAGTAAGAAGTACTTTCAACTCCAGATCGAGAGAAGGAACTTTCATGGTCTTCCGAATCCTTTCTGTGCGAGTTCTGGCTGCGGACAAAAACAAATGCAAAAGCAACCGCAGGTTCTTCGACTCCCCTTCAATGCGCTCAGGGTCGCTCAGAATGACAGCATTGTGCTGATCTGAGGACGAATCGATATTACGCTATCAGCCGCATGACGCTATCAGCAGCATTACCCTATCAGCCGCGCCCAGGCCATGCGCGCCAAACCCACGGCCAGAATCCCCAGCTTCTGTGGCATCGGCACAGTCGCCCGACGTGAGAACACGTCGTAGTCCGCGCACTCGATCCGGCTGAGCAAGCCATGATAGATCGCGACGAGCACCCACAGCGCCGCCCGGCTCTCGCGGTCGATCAGCGGCATCAGCGCCTGCGCGGACTCATAGAACTTTTCCGCGCGCGCTGCGATCTCCGCCAGTAGCGCCCGCTCGCTGGCCGTGGGCGGGGCGTCCGCGGGCCGATGCAGCAAGGATTCCAGGGAAACGCCGTGGGCCGAGAGATCTTCCAGCGGGAGATAGACGCGGTTGCGGGCCGCATCCTCGGCCACATCGCGCAGGATATTCGTCAGTTGGAAGGCGATGCCCGTCTCCTCGGCCAGCTTCTCGGCGCGGCTATCCTTGTAGCCGAAGATGCGGATGCAGACCAGGCCCACGACCGAGGCCACGAGGTAGCAGTAGCGGTAGAGATCGGCGAAGGTGGCGTAGGTATCCGGAGGTTGGTTTCCCACCCTTTCGCCAGAAGAAAGGCGAAAGGATGGGGCACGGGGCTTCTGTGAGGCTGCCGCCCTGTTCATCTCTGGACGCAACTCGCCGCGGCAACCTTCGCTCAGAATGACAGGGTGTCCAGTCTCATCGTTTCCGGCCGAATCGAGCGAGGCGGGCTTTAGGTCCATGGTGACGCCGGCTACCAGTTCGTCCAGCAGGCTGAGCGGAATGGCAAACCGCTGGACCGCATCGCGCACCGCCAGGAAGACCGGGTGGGAAGAATCGCCGGCCTGGCAGGCGTTGCGCCAGTCCGCCAGCCAGGCGTCCAGCCGGGTGCGCCGCTCCTGGCGGGAGAAACTCTCGTCGTCGGCCAGATCGTCGGCCTGGCGCATGAACGCATAGATGGCGCAGATGGCATTGCGCCGGGCCGCGGGCAGCGCCACAAAGGCATAGTAGAAGTTCTTGGCCTCGCGCCGGGCAATCGCACGGCAATGCGCATAGGCCGCGGCCACCGCAGGCCCACGCGGCGCGCGTCCATTCGCCGCGCCTCCGCCCAATGGATCTTCGCGAGTCAATCCGTCTTCTCAGTGCGCGGCGCGCGCCCGCGGAGGCGCAGAAACGGCAGCAGCTTGGCCGCCGCGGCCCATAGCCCGAGCTTGGCTTTGGTGCTCTTCGATATGGCCGGCCGGGCGCTCAGCACATCGTAGGATTGCCGTTCGATGGCGCGCAGAATCTCCAGGCCCCCGCGGCTGAACAGGTCCAGGTCCACCGCCAGTTCGCGGCTCACCATCCCGATCAGCGGGAATCCCTCTTCAAAGAGTTGGCGGGTGTAATCGACCTCGCAGCGCATCAGCCCGCAAAACTCCGGCGTCGCAATCCCCTCGGCAAGCGTGACCTCTTTGACGCGAAAGAAGTCCATGTCGGCCTGGGGCAGATAGATGCGCCCGAGGGCGTAGTCCCGGCGCACATCCTGCCAGAAGTTCGCCAGTTGCAGCGCCGAACAGGTGGCGTCCGACAGCTTGAACTTCTCCTCGTCCGCCTCGCCGCAGGCATGAAGCACCAGCCTGCCGACCGGGTTGGCCGAATAGCGGCAGTAGGCCAGCACATCTTCGATGGTTTGATAGCGCTTAACCGTCTGGTCCTGGCGAAAAGCCTTCAGCAGGTCGGCAAACGGTTCCTTGGGAATGGAGCAATCGTGGATGGTCTCGGCCAGCGCCACAAAGACGGGATGGCGCGCCTTGCCCTGGTAGCAGGCGTCCAGTTCCCGGCCCCAAAGGTTCAGCAGGGCCAGCGCCGCCGCCGGGTCGCGCACCTCATCGCCCAGATCGTCGGAGATGCGGCAGTAGGCGTAGATGGCATGAAAATGCGGGCGCAGCGCTTTGGGCAGGAACCACGTGGCCACATGGAAGTTCTCGTAGTGCGACTCAGCCAGTTGCCTGCAATAGGCCTGCGCCTCATCCAGCGTGGGCGCGACCTCGGGAATGCGATAGCTCTCCGGCAGCGCCGCCCAGCCTCGGGCTAGCAACACTTCTTCCGACGGCGCTTCCACGGACGGCGTCTCGATCTTGGCCTCCGTCTTGACCTCAGTCTTGACCTCCGTCTTGGGCTCCGTCTTGGCTTCTTTTTCCGGGTCCGGTTGCTTGCTTGCCTTCTTGGTCATCGAGTCGCCTCAGGGCACAATGGCGGTCTTGATTTCGCTGCTCCGCTTCATCAGCTTCTCAAAGACGCGGTTAAGTTCATAGAGGTGGGCGTGGCCGGTGATGAAGGCCTGCGCCTGGAAGCGCCCTCCAGCAATCATATCCAACGCCCTTCGGCAGATAGCCGGAGTGTGATGGAAGGTGGCGCGCAGAGTGATGTCGCTGTAATGGATGCGATTGGTGTCAAGATTCACGTGAGTTCCCAGGGCGCATCCGCCAAAGAAGTTTACGGTGCCGCCCTTGCGCACCAGTTCCACGGCTTCCTGCCACGCATCCGGCAGGCCGACCGCCTCGATGGCAATGTCCACGCCCCGGTTCTTCTCCGTCAGCGCGCGCGTCTCGGCGATCGCCTTGCGAATGCTAGCCGTCTGCACCACGTGTGCCGCGCCCAACTGCCGCGCCGCCTCCACCTGTCCGTCGTGCTTCACAATGGCGATCGCGCGGCAGCCCGCCAGCGCGGCCACATGCAGAATCATCAGCCCCAGCGGACCTCCGCCGATGACCGCCACCGTATCTCCCGCATGCGCGTGCGAATCCTCGAATCCGTGCACCGCGCAAGCCAGCGGCTCGGTCAACGCCGCGTGCTCCAGTGGCACATGGTCCGGCACCAGCATCGTATTCTTAGCCACGATCCGCGCGGGAATGCGGATGAACTCCGCATAGGCCCCATTGTTGAAGAGCAGGTCGTCGCAGAGGTTTTCCTGGCCGCGCTCGCAAAAGAAGCACTGCCCGCAGGGGGCCGAGTTCAGCGCCACCACGCGGTTGCCGGCGGCAAAAGCCGTGACGCCATCGCCCGCTTCGACCACGGTCCCTGCCAATTCGTGCCCGAAGAGCGCCGGGGGAACGATCATCCGGGCATGGTATCCGCGGCGAAAAACCTTGAGGTCCGTTCCGCAGGTAAGCGCCGCGCCCACGCGAACGATCAGCTCGCCCACGGCGGCCTTGGGGATGGGAACCTCCTCGATGCGGATATCTTCGCGGCCGTGCAGGACGGCGGCCTGCATGGTGCTGCGCCCGAGAAGCGCGCTCTCGACGGTTCTGCGGCCCAGGCTGACGGCGGATTCGACCGTTCTGCGGCCCTTGACGACCACCGCGTCGACTGTGTTCAGGCCTGCTTCAACGACTGTCTCGACGGTGTCCAGGCCTCCCTCGACGACTGTCTCGACCGTCTTGCGGCCGCGGAGGATCGCGTCCTTCACCGTGTTCGCCATGGATGCAGGCTCCCTCCTACTCTCGACCGGCCCCCGGAACAGGCTCAATCATAATCTTCATTGAGACGGCTGTGGGGTAAGAAGCGATCTGAATCGCTTCCACTGCCCGCTCCAGCGGGAAGCGGTGCGAGATCAGTTGCGTCAAATCGAATCCGTTGCGGTAGCCGCCGAAGACCAGATCGGTAACTTCATCGAGGATAGCGGCCGAGGCTGAGTAGGAGCCGACCAGGGTCTTCTCATCCATGCACACCGCGCCGGGGTCGAAGTTGGCCTTTTCGTGCTGAGTCTGCGCAAACAGCATCACCTTGCCGCCGGGCCGAACGGCGTCCATCGCCGTCTGAATCAGCGCGGTGCCGCCCACAGCCAGAATCACGGCGTCCGCTCCGCGCCCACCGGTGGCCGCAAACGCTCTTTCAACCGCATTCTCCGTGCCGGCATCGATGGGGTGGTCGAGACCGAACTTAGCCGCAATCGCGTGGCGCTCGGGATAAAGATCGGAGGTCAGCACACACGCCCCGGAGCGGCGCGCCAGAGCTGCCAGCATCACGCCGATCGGTCCCTGGCCGATGACCTGCACCGTCTCGTCCGCGGCCAGGTTCAGCAGCTTGACGGCCTTTAGAACCGTATTCACCGGCTCAAGGAATGCCGCCTGCTCGAAGGGCACGCCGGAGGGAATCCGCACCACGCCGCGGTTAGCCACGATCCAGTCCATCACGCGAATATACTCCGCAAAGCCGCCGCCCGAGGGCTCGAAGCCGGCGGTCGCGCCCACCTTCTTGTAGACCGGGCACTGCGCGAAGGTCTGCTTGCGGCAGTAATAGCACTCGCCGCAGGGAACGTGGTGGTGGACCACCACCCGCTCGCCCACCGCAAAGCGCGCCACGCCCTGGCCCACCCGCACGACGGTTCCGGCCATCTCATGGCCGAAGATGCGCGGCGCGGAGTGCGAGCCAGTGTGAATCTTCTTGAGATCCGTTCCGCAGACGCCGCAGGTGGCTACCTTCACCAGCAGTTCCCCCGGCCCGATCACCGGCACGGGAACCGTCTCCAGGCGCAGATCGTCGACGCCCCGATAGACCACGGCCCGCATGGAGCTGGGAATCTTCGTTTCGGCCTGGCTTTCAGCGTTTGAAGTCTGGGTAGCCATTGCGCTTTCTGCTTTAGGCCCTTTCGTCGAGAAAGTCGAGGATGGATTCCTCGATGCTCTCCGCGGCCACCCTGCTATTCTCGCCCATCCGCGCCAGTGGAAGCCAGTACCAAGGCCTGACAAGTGCAAAAAGAATGAACTGGATAAGCCTGATTTTCCCATTTGCAGAAATAAATCTATTGAAATCAGGCAGTTGGTCCGCGTACCCGTCGCTGATTCCTTTCACGCAATAAAAAGGAATGCCGCGCATCTGCGCCAGGCGGGCGACTCCGGCGGCTTCCATATCCACCAGGCCGGCTCCGTAGGCGGCGGCCAGACGCTGCTTCTCCGCCGCGCCGGCAACCTTGGGGCTGGTGACGAGCCAGCGCTCTCCGGCGCCGGCGTCGCAACGGAAGCGCTCGCCGGTGCGGATATCGATAACTCCGGCGACGTTATGGGCAGTGCCGGGGGCGAGTTCGGGGGTCAGTGCGCCCGCCCAGCCAACGGAGAAGACCAGGTCGACGGGGCCTCCTTCCTCGATAGCGGCAAAGGCGCGAGCCGCAGCTTGCTGGCCGGCTCCAGCACACGCGGCGACCCATTCTTCTTCGGAGTCGCGCCGGGCCCAGAAGTGCACGTCGTTCCGGCTACTGTGCGGCCAGCCGCGTACAAGCGGCTTCAGCTCGGCGGGCATGGCGGCGATGATGGCGACGCGGGTCATGCTTTTCTATGCCCAGCTTGTTCGCCATTTATGGCCGACGATTGACCGGGAATGAGCATGAGCGGCAATTGAACCGCGACAGAGACTCCCAGCGCGACAAGACATGCTCGCACACTCATCCGCGAAGTGGCCCAGAAGAATGCAATCCACGGCAAGATGTACGCCAACGCCAGCCATCGGTTCCAGCCAATGTCCCTGAGCCTCCCTACGACCGCGATTAACCAAAGAGGCGCCCAAAGGACTGCTATGACCAAATAGAATACATAGACCGCATACGGGTCCGGCGCCTTGTACCATGCCACTGCTGCAAATGATTGAACAGAAAAAAGCACCGCCCATGCTAATCGCCCGCGTCCCACCGGACGCGCCAATCTTCGAAGGAAGTTGTTCAACTTGACTCCTTTCACTCACTCACGGCGCGTACCCATGCGCCCGAAACCACTCGATCGCCGCTTTCATTGCCGGGTTGACCGGCACGATGCGGAAGCCCAGCTCCTGCTGCGCGTGGGCGCTACTGGCGTACATCTTCTTGCGGCCCATGCGCACCTCTTCGAGCGTGGCCCTCGGCTCGCGCCCGCGAATGCGGCCCGTAATCCACTCCTCGAAGAACGCATAAGTAGCGGCGACGGCGAAGGGAACCTTCGCGGTGGGCGAAGGAATGCCGGTGATGGCCGACATCTTGTCGAGAATCTGCTTGAGGGTCAGGTTTTCGCCACCCAGAATGTACCGCTTGCCGGGCTGGCCCAGGATCAACGCAGCCGCGTGCGCGCGGGCCACCTCGGCCACGTCGACCAGATTCAGGCCGGTATCCATGTAAGCGGGAAATCTGCCGTTGAGAAAGTCCACAAAGATGCGGCCGGTGGGCGTGGGCTTGGAGTCGTTGGGGCCGATGGGGGTGGTGGGGTTGAGAATCACGACCTGCTGGCCGGCCTCGGCCGCGGCGACGGCCTCCTGCTCGGCCAGAAACTTCGACCGCTTGTAGTGGCCCACCATGTCGCTGAGCGCGACCGGCGTGTCTTCATTGACGACCAGGCCGTCGGTGCGGAAGCGCATCGTCGCCACGCTGGAGGTGTAGACGAAGCGCTTCACGCCAGCCTCGCGGGCCAGCCGCAACAGCTCGCGCGTGCCATCCACATTGGCGCGGTACATGGCCTTGGGATCGGGAATCCAGAGGCGGTAGTCGGCGGCCACATGAACCACGGCGTCGCAGCCGGCCAGCGCGGGCTGGAGCGAATCCGGCTCGCTCAGGTCGCCCACATGCGTCTCGCCGTCAATGCCGTCGAGGTTGGCCAGATTGCTGGTCTTGCGTACCAGCATGCGCAACTGAGCGCCCTCGATGGCCAGCGCCCGGGCCACGTGGCTGCCGATGAATCCCGTCGCGCCAGTGAGGAAAACTTTCATTCAAACCTTCTTGGTAGAGACAATCTTAAATGTTCAGCAGGGGGTGACGATTGACCCGCCGAATGTTGAGGGTTTGGACGATAATGCATAATTGCATTACAATCAAGGCAGGAGGGTGCAATGGCAATGCTCACGGTAACCTCGCGGGGACAGGTGACGCTGCGGAAGGAATACTTGCAGCATCTGGGCGTCAAGCCGGGGGAGAAGATGGAACTTGAGCTACTTCCCGGTGGACGGGGAGAACTGAAAGCCGTCCAGCCCAAGGGCACTTTCGACGATTTCATCGGCTGCCTTGCAGGGAAGACAAAGGTTCGGCTGACGATCGAGGAGATGAATGAGGCAATTGGCGCAGCCGCGGCGGAAGCAGGCATGGCAGGTCTCAAGAGATGAAGATCATCGCCGATACAAACCTGCTGGTGCGGTTGGCTGTGGACGATGATCCGCACCAAAGGCGAGTGGCCGCGGCGGCGGTGGCGGAAGCCGAAGCAGTGATCGTCAGCCGTCACGCGATCTGCGAAATGATCTGGGGCCTCGGGCAGAGCTACGGCTTCTCCAAGCCGGAGATTGCTGCGGCGGTGCAGCGGCTTTGCGGGATCGAGAAGGTCGTGCTGGATCGGGCCGCGGTCAACGCAGGGTTGGCGGCAATGGAAGCGGGCGCGGATTTTGCCGATGGCGTGATTGCTTACGAGGGGCGCTGGCTGGGCGGGGAAGTTTTTGTGTCCTTCGACAAGAAGGCAGTTGCGGCGATTGCTGAGCCGGGGGATGAAAGCCAAGTTGCTCCGTTGAGCCAGCGTCGCCTCGGCTAGCCCGGTTTATTTTACGATTCTTACGGCCCAACTGAAGTCGTGCCCTGTTACACAACCGGATTATACGGGGCGGTCCCCAACATCCTCAAACATGGCCGGACAGGAACTGACCCCTGATCCCTGTTCCGCTACTCCAATGCCTCCGGCGCGACCTCGATTTGAAAGGTCGCGCCTGGATAAAAACCTATCTTTGCCTGGAATTCCTCTGGCGGCGCAAAACAACCTCTCATGCCGTAGGCGCACCGTGCAACACCATTACAACAAATTTCCAAGCACCGTCTGTGTTGCGCAGTAAATAGGTAATACCCGCACGTTCCAATTCCTCTCCATCCGATCTGTACCGGATGGCAATCCCCGTTGCGAACGCGGACTGTCCACCCAGAATCCGAATTTCCTGCGAGCCCAGTTCACTCCTAGCGTACCCGCGCGATCGAAGACTCTCCATAACGGGGCCGAAGATTGGTTCGATTGCCGAAGGCGTCGGCAACGGGATCACTCCGAGCGGTCCGACAAGTAAAGCTGGCTGGTTGAGGTAGGGCCAAATGGCTTGAACACTCAAAGTGCTGAAGGCGCGATAGTATTCACTGAGCGTCTGTCTTACGGCAGTTTCATCGGTCATTGCTCCTCCTCCTTCAGCGTTTCCTTAGGGAACCTCTGAGCGGCTCACGACAAACTCCAGGTCGCAGTAGCGTACCTAATTCCTGCACCGTACCGACCATGGCAGCTACTCCAAAGCGTCCGGGACCAGTGCGATATTCCTCTCGCCGGCGGCCTTCTTTGCGTTGTAGGCCTTCACCCAATCCTCCCAGTGCTTGCCCGCGGCGCGATCCTTGCCGCTGAACTCGACGCTGGCAATATCCGCATAGCTCACCTTGCGCTTCTCGGTCGCGCGCGCCGTGAAGCACTGCAAGAAGGAATCCTCAAGGGTGGGGCCGGTTTGGCAGTTGAAGATGAAGGCCTCGACGCGCTCGCCGGACTTGAGAGTCAATGTTACATCGCCGCGATAGTCGCGGGCCTTTTCCATGGCCTGGCGCAAGTCTTCGTCATTGGCCAGCGCCGGAACCCAGCCTTCCAGATTCTCCTGCTCGGCGCCGGGAGCCAGCTCCAGCGCCTCCACCTGCTCGCGCGTGTACTTCGCCACTTCGGCGGTCATACGCGGGTCTCCTCAAGACTGGCGGCGGGCTCCGCGATCTTTACCAGCCTCGATGGCCCATGCGGCGCGGGCTGATCGAGCAGCTTGAGCGCATGGCGGTCGGGATACAGGCGGAAGTTTCCGCGGGCCATGGCCAGAAAGCCCTTCACCGAACCAAAGCCGTCGATGACCGCCGTGGTTTCATAGCCGCAACTGACCATGCAGTTGGCGCACTTGGGATTGCCGCTGGCCACGCCATAGTTATCCCAGGCGGTGGTTTCGAGCAGCTCCCTGTAACTCTCGGCGTAGCCCTCCTGGAGCAGATAGCATGGCTTCTGCCAGCCGAAGATGTTATAGGCCGGCATGCCCCACGGCGTGCACTCGTAATCGCGGTCGCCCATCAGGAATTCGAGAAACAGCGGCGACATATTGAACTTCCAAGTGGGCTTGCGGTTGGAAAGAATGGCGCGGAAGAGGCGGCGCACGCGGGCGCGGCCCAGGAATCGATGCTGGTCCGGCGCTTTGTCGTAGCTGTAGCCGGGCGATAGCACGATTCCTTCGACGCCCATGCCCATCACTTCGTCAAAGAAGGCGCGCACGCTGTTGGGGTCGGCGCCGTCGAAGAAGGTGGCGTTGGTGGTGACGCGGAAGCCGCGCTTCACGGCCTCCTTGATGCCCTCGACGGCGATGTCGTAGCCGCCCTCGCGGCAGACGGAGAAGTCGTGATGCTCGCGCTGACCGTCGAGATGCACGGAGAAGGTCAGATACTTCGAGGGCGTGAACTCCGGCAGGCGGCGCTTGAGTTCCAGCGCGTTGGTGCACAGGTAGACGTACTTCCGGCGCGCGACCAGCCCGTTGACGATCTCGACAATTTGCGGATGCAGCAGCGGTTCGCCGCCGGGGATGGAGACCATCGGCGCGCCGCACTCTTCCACCGCCGCAAAGCATTCCTCGGGCGTGAGTTGCTTCTTCAAGATGTGCGGCGGATACTGCACCTTGCCGCAACCGGCGCAGGCCAGGTTGCAGCGAAAGAGCGGCTCCAGCATCAGCACCAGGGGATAGCGCTTGACGCCGGCCAGCTTCTTCCTCAGCACATAGGTTGAAACCGTCCACATCTGGGAGATAGGAACAGCCATCTTTTCCCTCAGGGGCTGAAGCCCCGTTTCCAATTCGCGCCGCCCCTACGGGGCTGCGATCCTATGTCTACCGCGCACCCAGGACTGCGTTCGCTTGCGCGAACTTGTCCTGGGCTATTCTCCTTGCCTCCCTACGGGAGGCCGATCGTGCGCCGTACGAGTCTTAGCCGACGGCCGCGGGGCTACAAATCTAGCCGCCCGGCCGCGACGTAAAAGCTCTAGCCGCCGGGCGCGGCGTACAGGTTCTAGCCGCCGGCCACAGCGCGCTCCATGGCCCGCCGATAACCGGTGAGAGCCATCAGCGGAAAGTATTGGCGATACATCGTATAGGCCAGGTAAAAGACTCTAGGGAAGCCTGTACCTGTAATGATACTCTGGCGGAACTTTCCCTCACCCAAGGACTCATCCCAATCGCCGTCCGGCAACTGGCGGGTGAGCAGCCAGCGAACGCCCTTGGCGAGGGAATCGGAGCGGTCGTCGCCCGCGGCCAGCAGCCCAAGCAGCGCCCAGGCCGTCTGCGAGGGCGTGCTCACGCCCACGCCGCGCGTGTCCGGATCGTCGTAGCTGCCGCAGGTTTCGCCCCAGCCGCCGTCGGGGTTCTGCACCATGCGAATCCACTCCGCGGCCTGCTGGATCTGCGGCTCGTGGTTGTCGATGCCGATGGCTTCAAGCCCGCGCAACACCAAGAACGTCCCGTAGATGTAATTCACGCCCCAGCGGCCAAACCAGCTTCCGTCCGGCTCCTGCTGGCTGAAGATGAACTGGATGGCTTTTTCAACGCGCTTGTCGGCGCGGGTGTAGCCGTAAGTTGCCAGCATCTCCAGCATCCGCCCGGTAATATCCACCGTGGGCGGGTCCAGCATGGCGTTGTGATCCGCGAAGGGAATGTACTGGAAGATCATCTTGGTATTGTCTTTGTCGAAGCTGCCCCAGCCGCCGTTCCTGCACTGCATGGCAAACTCCCACTCGATGGCGCGCTGCGCCACCTTGTGCTGATAGCCTTCGCGGGGATTGTCCACCTTGTTCAGCGCCAGCAGCACCTGCGCGGTGTCATCGGTGTCGGGATAAAACTCGTTGTTGTACTCGAAGTACCAGCCGCCCGGCTCGGTCTTCTTGACCTTCACGGCCCAGTCGCCCTTGTGGCGGACCTCCTTTGAGAGCATCCAGTCCGCGGCCTTGATCATGCGCGGATCGTCGCGCGGCACGCCTGCCTCGCCCAGCGCGAATACCGCCTGCGCCGTATCCCAGACCGGCGAAGCGCAGGGCGTCATGCGGAAGGTCGGCTCCGGCATGGCTTCGCTGGCCGGCTCCTCGATGCCCAGTTTCTCAAACTCGTCGCGGGCGCGAATCACCTGCGGATCGTCCTCAGAGTAGCCCAGGCAGCGCAGCGCAACGATGGCGTTGGCCATGGCCGGATAGATAGCGCCCAGCCCGTCGGTCATCTCCAGCCTCGCCAACATCCACTTCTCCGCCCGGGCCAGCGCCAGCTTGCGCAGCGGACGGATGTGAACCGCCTCGGCAAAATGCAGAATCCTGTCGAGAACAAGGAAGAAATTGCGCCAGGAGATGAGCGCCTTGCGGTTCATGCGCAGGCGGAGAATAGCATTGGCGCGGCCGCCCACAAACAGCTCGTCGATCCCCTGCTCGGGCGGGATCCGCTTGAACGGTTTCTTGGCGTACATGATGGCCAGGGGAACCAGAATAGACCGCGACCAGGACGAAATCTCATAGATATTGAAGTAAAACCATTTGGGAGCCAGAACGATCTCCGGTGGAATGGCCGGCACCGCATCGTAGTCGTACTCGCCCAGCGCGCAGAGATACATCTTGGTAAAGGTATTGCATTCCACTGCGCCGCCGTGGCGCAGAACCCATTCCCGGCACTTGGCCAGCCGTGGATCGTCCGCGCCGATGCCCATTAGCTTGGCGGAGGAATAACATTTCACGGAAAGCGAGATATTGCCCGGCCCGCCCGGATAGATGCTCCAACTGCCGTCGTCGTTCTGGTAGCGCATCATCTCGGCGCAGGCGCGCTTGAGCCTGTCCGGATCGCCGCTTTCCAAAAGCGTGTGCAGGAAGATGTAGTCGGCCTCGAGCATCGAGTCGGCCTCGAGCTCCCCACACCAGTACCCTTCAGGATGCTGCTCGGAAAGAAGAAACTCACGCGAGCGCGCGATGGCCGATTCCACCTCGCCCAAGTCCGCGTCCAGCCGCCCGAACCTGGGCGCTGCAATGTTGCGCGTAGCGGATTGCGTCTTTCCCTGCTGAATGCTCATGCGGTTCAAAACGCCTCAGGATGCGCTATCTGTTTGCTGTTCGCCAGTCCCTGGTCCTTGTGCGGTCATCGCACCGGCAAAGCCTGTGCCCCGCCCGCGCTGCCGATGGCTTGCACAATCTCCGGGGGAAGTCCGAAGCGAACATTCTCCGGCATCACTTCCACCTCTTCGACGCGATCGAATCCGTTTTGTCGCAGATAGCTGACCACGTCCTCCACCAGCACCTCGGGCGCCGATGCGCCGGCCGTCACCGCCACCGTGGTCACGCCGTCCAGCCACTTGGCGTCGATCGCCTGGGAGTTGTCGATAAGATAGCCGATCGTCCCCAAGTTCCGCGATACCTCGACCAATCGATTGGAGTTCGAGCTGTTCGTCGATCCTACCACCAGCACCAGCCCGGCGTCGTGAGCCACGTTGCGCACCGCCACCTGGCGGTTCTCGGTCGCGTAGCAGATGTCCTGCGAGTGAGGCCCGGCGATATTCGGAAACTTGAGCTTGAGCGCGTGGATGATATCCCGCGCCTCGTCCAGGCTCAGAGTGGTCTGGGTCAGATAAGCCACCCGGTCCGGGTCGGGCACCTCGAGCGCCGCCACCTCGGCCACGTTTGAAACCACCTGGGTCGCCTCCGGCGCCTCGCCCAGCGTGCCCTCGATCTCGTCGTGGTCGCGGTGGCCGATCAGCACCAGCGAGTAGCCCTGGCGGGCAAACTTCAC
>JBEKDB010000086.1:0-13811 GCA_050014575.1 Occallatibacter sp.
CACCCCAAAGAAAACCTGCTTGTCTGTGAAACTTCAATCTGGCGGGTGGTCCACTTTTACTCCGCCACGTCACGCCGCTAACGCGGCGTCACGTGGTCTATTTTTGCTCCGGCGCGTACATTTGTGAGGATAAGCTGAAGGGCAAGTACCGCATCGAGGTCGTTGACTTGCTTGAGAGGCCGCAACTGGCCAAGGGCGATCAGATCGTCGCTATTCCCACCCTGGTGAGGAGGCTTCCGCCGCCGGTTAAAAAGATCATTGGGAACCTTTCAAAGACCGAGAGTGTCATTGTGGGGTTGGATCTTCAACCGGTACGCTGAAGTAAAGGCGCAAATATCAGATGGCCAACAAGCGAGCGCATTCCGATGGCAGGGTAATTCAAAGACGGTTGACCGCCAAAACCGGTGCGACGCAAGGAACTCGCCGAATCCCCGGAGCTGCTCTTCGCAAACTGGCGCCGTCCACACCTCCAGATCGGCAAACAAATCTTCGCGCCCAACCGGATACCGCGGAGGAAACTCTTCGCGCCATACTGTCCGGCGAAGTGGATGCTTTGATGGTTTCCGGCCGCCACGGGGAGCGCGCGGTTCCTCTCAAAGGCGGCGAACCCAACTATCGCATGCTGGTGGAGGCCATGAGCGAAGGCGCGGCGACTCTGGCGCGCGATGGCACTGTGCTTTACGGCAATCGCAGATTTGCGGAAATGATCCGCAGGCCGCCGGGTAAGACGATCGGAATTGCGGTGCAGTCGCTGCTTGCGGAAACGGAGCGAGACAGATTCCAAACTCTGCTTACGGATGCTCGGAAGGCGATTGTAAAAGGCGAATTCAACCTGCGTTGCGCAGATGGAAGTCTGATTCCAGTCTATCTGTCGCTCAACCGGCTTCGTGGATTCAAGGGCCAGGCTCTGGGAATGGTGATAACCGATCTGAGCGAGCAAAAGCGCAAGCAGGCCGAGGAGATCACGCAAGCCCAAGAGCTGCACCGGCTCCTCCTGGAACGTACGCTTTCGGCGCAGGAGGAGGAGCGGCGCCGGATTGCGCGCGAATTGCATGACGAAGCCGGCCAATTGCTGACTGCACTCTTGGTTGGCCTGCGAACCCTGGAAGACGCCCGGAAACTCGCGGATGTCAAATTACAGGGACAGCGGCTGCGGGAGATCACCGCCCAGGCCATCGACGAGGTCGGCCGGCTCGCCCGCGGGCTTCATCCAACTGTGCTGGACGATCATGGCCTGGGCGTTGCACTGAGCCGATACGCCGCCGAGTACACAAAGACCCACAACATATCCGTGGATCTCACACTCAATGAGATTGACTCATCCAGCCTGCCATCAGGGATTCAGATCGCGCTGTATCGCATTCTCCAGGAGGCCCTGACCAACGTAGCCAGACATTCGGGAGCCAAGACGGTCAGCATTCGATTCACCCGCCTGGCCACAACTGTGGAGGTGGCAGTAGTCGATGACGGATGCGGCTTTGACCCCAAGGCCGTGGCTGTCTCCTCGCACCGCCTGGGGATTCAGAGCATGCGGGAGAGAGCGGAAATGCTGGGAGGAACGATCGGTTTCACTCGCCTGCGCAAGGGAACAAAAATTCTGGTGCAAGTCCCACTTCCCAACCAGAGCTTGCAGCCCTTGCAGGGACCGAGGAGCACTTGAGATGCCGGCGCGAACACACAAGATCAGAGTCATGATCGCGGACGATCATGCAATTCTCCGCGCCGGGCTGAGAATGCTGGTCAATGCCCAGGCCGATATGGAAGTCGTCTCGGAGGCTTCCGATGGAGAGAAGGCGATTCAGACGGCTCGGGAAACGAAGCCGGATGTGGCCTTGCTGGACCTCACGATGCCTCGGGTTGGGGGAATGAAGGCTCTGCAGCAGATGGCGCGAGAGTGCAGCGAAGTCCGGGTGCTGGTCCTCACCATGCACGATGACCCTGCGTACTTGAGGTCGGCACTGGCTGCCGGGGCGTCCGGCTATCTGTTGAAAAGGGCTGTGGACGCGGAGTTGATTGCCGCCATACGAGCGGTGCATCGCGGAGGGGTCTTCGTGGATCCGCGTTTGGCCAATGTTCTTGTCCAGGACGTGCTGGCTAAGAAAAGTCGAAAGGCTGGTTCAGCAGAGCCGGCAAACATCCTCAGCCACCGCGAGTTGCAGGTGCTCACACTCGTGGCGCGGGGTTACACCAGTGCGGAGATAGCGAAGCAGATCTTTGTGGGCGTGAAGACGATCGAGACATATCGTTCGCGTCTTGCCGAGAAGCTCGGACTTCGGACGCGTAGCGATGTGATTCGCTTTGCCGTGCAGATGGGTCTATTGACCCCAGAAACGCTGGAGAACGAGCCGGGCGGTTCGGCCCGGTAGAAACTCCGTCTCCGGCCGTCTTTCTGCCTCGATGTGTAAGGCAAGTGCGCCTCTGTCAGGGATTCCCCGGACAAAGCCCCTCATTATTGGCAGCTTCCCCGATATTCCGATTATTCCACTTGCCGGACACTATGTGCAGGCTGCAAAAGTGTAGCTTCTCCACGCGCTGTTGGCGCCAGGTCAAGAAGGATGCTCCGCTTTTGTCTCTCTGAAGCGCCCCTGCGTGGTCTTTGATCGGCCAGTCACAGTCCACATTCCCCATCCGGACCGCCTCGAAGGAGGTTCTATGTTCATGACCGAAGAGAGCAGATCGACGTTCGACCCATCCGCCCTTCTTGCGCACGCCGGACTCGGTCGAAGAACCATCGACGTGAAGCCGGGCCAGACTTTCTTTACCCAGGGAGATCCGGCAGACTCCGTCTTCTATCTCCGGAGCGGCCGGGCAAAGGTAACCGTGGTTTCGCAGAGCGGCAAAGAGGCCACAATCACGCTTCTCACAGGCGGCGACTTCGTTGGGGAAGAGTCCCTCGCAGCGGTGCCTGGACAGCGCCTGGCAACGGCCACGGCCATAAACCCCTGCGTGGCGCTCAAGATTGGGAGGGCTGAGATGGTTCGCGTCATGCACGACGAACCTGCATTCGCTGACATCTTTTTCAAGTTCTTGCTGGCGCGCAGCATGAGAACCCAGGCCGATCTTGTCGATCAGCTCTTCAATTCCAGCGAGAAGCGCCTGGCGCGAATCCTCCTGTTGATGGCGGAATTTGGCAAGCCGGGTGAACCGGAAACCCTCATCCCTCCGATTACGCAGGAAACCCTGGCGGAGATGATCGGCACCACCCGGTCCCGTGTCAGCTTCTTTATGAACCGCTTTCGCAAGCTGGGACTTATCGATTACAACGGCCGCATCCAGGTGCACAAATCGCTGCTCAATGTGGTATTGCTCGATCAATTGCCCGAGCACAACTCTGAGAGGCCGGCGATTGCCGCTATCGCGTGAGCAATTCCCGGCTGGCGGTTTGCGAGTCAGCCGCCGCTATCTCAATTGGAGAATCGAGTGATGGGATCAGCGCCGAGCGCGGCGCCGATGCGGAACTGTTGAGATCGGTCCTGAAGAGTTTGCGTACCTGATCGAGCTCCGCACCAAAACGAGAACATGGATCACCGCTGGTGTGACCGGCATGCGTTGTGGCTTCGACAGCCTGAGTGCACAAGTGCGAGAGGACGCTACTTCTTCTTATCCTCTTCCTTTTGCGGAGCAGCCTGGTGCTGTTGCGGAGCAGCCTGGTGCTGTTGTTGCGGCGCCGCCTGACGTTGCTGCTGTTGTGGAGGCGCTTGGCGCTGCTGCTGTTGCTGAACTGCTTGGCGTTGTTGCTGTTGCGGAGGCGCCTGGCGCTGCTGCTGCGGTGCCGCCTGACGCTCTTGTTGCGGCGCTGCCTGTCGCTGCTGCTGCACAGGAGCCGCTTGGCGTTGTTGCTGCACAGCCTGGTGCTGCTGCTCTTGCTGGACTGCCTGACGCTGTTGCGGCGCATCCTGCCTCTGTTGCTGCTGTTGCGGAGCCGCTTGGCGCTGCTGTTGCTGCTGAACCGCCTCACGCTGTTGCGGCGCTTCCTGCCTCTGCTGCTGTTGCGCCACAGCCTGATTGCGTACTTGCAAAGCCGCCGGAGCCCTTACGTTTCGGTCCGCCGCGAGCGGCTGGTTGACCGCCACGCTGGCCGGACGGCCATGATTGACACTTGCAAACTGAGCTCGGTTGGCGCCGGCGGCGCGCTCATTCTGCACCTGCGCCGCCATGGGAGCGGCGCGAGGCGTCCGGAGCGCCGCCAGTTCCGCGGGTCTGGCCCGCACCTGGACTCCGCCCGATCCCCCGTTGAAGCTCACGCGGGCGCCGCCCCCGGCGCCGCCGCTGACGGAGCGGTCGTAGACGTTGTGTACCACGCTGACGTTCACGTTGTTGACCGAGCGGTTGTAGTTGAAGTGCCCGCCGCCCCAGTAGCCGCCCTGGTAGCCGTAGCCGACGTAGCCAAAACCGTAATCGACGCCGCCATAGAAGCCTACATACTGACCCCAGTAGCCGCGGTAGAAGCGGTAGTGGTTATGCCAGTAGCCCCAGTAGCCGGGCGTCCACAAGGCACCCTCGTAGGGAGCCTGAACCCACGCGCCGGGCACCCAGTAGTAGTCTCCCTGAGCCCAGGCCCAGTAGCCGGGCGTCCAGAGATAGCCGTCGCCGGGAGCCTGCGGCTGGTCGTAATCGGGCAGCGGCGGCGGCGGCTGGTCGGCGGTATACTCCGGCTGCTCGCCGTAGCCGGAATCTTCCACCGGCTGATTCGATGCCTGGTTGTAGCTGCCTCCCGCATCCGGCGGCGGAGAGCTCTGCTGATCGTTGTAACCCGCTGGTGCGGGCGCCTGAGCGCCCGAGTCCGCGGATGCAGGAGCCATGTTGGCCGACGCCGGGTCAGATGCCTGGTCCTGCGCGGCCGCTACCTGGTCTGGATTCGCGTGGCATCCTACGGTGCAGAGCATTGTCGCCAGGACAAGCAGCGGCAATCGTCCAAATCTCGGAAAGAGGTTCATTTCACACTCCAATTGGATCGAATGCTATTGGAAAGGTAAGGAACCATGCTGCCCTCTATTGACCATCACTGAATCGCCCTCACCGCCGCATGCCAGGCGGCACTGATTTGCCCCGGTCATTGGCCGGCGCAAAGTCACGGGCTTGCGCTCTATGCGCGGCTTCACCAACTCCAGGCACATGGCCGAATCCTGCCCGCGAGCCGGCCCCGGCTGCGCTCCCTGCCTGCTGCAAAGCCGCGTATCGCCTTGACGAGCCGATCGCTCCAGTTCATCAACCAACTCGGCCCTGAGGTCTCTTTGATTCTGACCATGCAGAAGGCCAAATCCAGCCGGCTGCCGCGGGGCGCTTGCCCGGCGATTACTCCCTGTGCGCATGCACTACGAATCGCTTCGGAGCTGCGCCAATATAGTGGAACGGATAGCAGGTTACGAGCGTAATGGCGGATTCGGCCGAGGGAGCCAAAACTCCAATGTCGTCTGGGGTGACGATCCGTACCCAGTCGACCTCGTAGCGTGAAAGACCTGTTGCCGTCTGAATCTGAATCTCGTCGCTGGCGCGAATATCCTTCAGATCCCGGAAGTATGTATCGCGATGTCCGGCGATTCCGATGTTTCCCGGCTCTCCTGGAAGGGCAGTACCGCCGATATGTCCAACACCGAGCCGCAGTGTCGGCGATTTGGTTCCTTCCAGAATCGCCACCGTCATCCCCAGCCTTGGGATCTCGATTCGGCCCAAAAGATCGCCCTCTTTAGCCACCGCCCTGGGCAGGCTCGCCTGGCGCTGTTCTTGCGCATCTATCTGCTTCTTCAGAGCGTTGCCTGCGGCTTTTTGGTAGAGTTTTGCGTGGAGCAGGGTCAGTGCAACATAGGAGACCGCAAGCGCGCCTGCAATGAAAAGGAACCACCGCGTCCAGCGAAGGAAAAGGCGGCCTCGCATTGCGCCCCCCGACTGCTCAGTTGCGGGTATCATGGCCGATTGCCTTTGCTGCCGCTGCCGGCAATGTTAGAGGCACGGAGTATCCGGCCCGGGTGCGCACCGACAAGCGTCCACGGCCGGGCGCGCTTGCCCTCACTTCGATGGCACGATATCTGCCATCCTGCGATGCAATCGTGGGAACATAGGTCAAAGTGTACTGATTTCGGATATCGCGAGCGATCCCCTCGCAAATTGAGGTGACGTCTCTGGACGATTCGGGAAAGAAGGCCTCGCCGCCTGTCTCCTTCGCGAACCGCCTCAGCACCACGGGGTTTTGATCGCCGTCTTGTTCATCGAAGATGCCGATCGCGTAAATGATTGCCGTAGACTGCTTGGCCATATCAATAACCTGCGCCAAAGTGTGCTTGCTGGCGTTGTCGCCGCCGTCGCTGATCAGGATCAGCACTTTCTTGTCGCGGTTTCCCTGCTTGAGACGATCGAGGGCGGCGGCAATCCCATCGTAAAGAGAGGTCTGACCGATCGCCCTTATTCCGGAGAGGGCCCGTTGCAGTTCTTCCGGCCGATCGGTAAACGGCGTGTCCGCGGGAAGGCCAAAGGACACGCGGTCATTGAAATTGACCACAAACATTTGATCCTGTGGATTGCTGGAGCGGGCAAATGCGAGCGCCGCCGCAATCACATTGTCGCGCTTCGGCGCCATGCTCCCGCTGTTATCGACGAGAATGCCGGCTGTAACAGGGATATCTTCGTGACTGAAGTGCCTGGTCTGTTGAAGCACCCCGTCCTCGAAGATCTGGAAATCGTCTTTGCCGAGCCCGGAAACGAGGGCATTGCGGCGATCCAGGACGGTTGCGCTAAGGATAACCATATTGGCATTCAACTCGAGCGTATACCCGCCGCCAGAGCCGCTCTGCGGCGGTTGGGATGCCTGTGCCCCGGAAACAAATGGTGCGAGGATCAGGCCAACTAGAGCAGTCAGACATCGGTACACAACGGCGTTGTTCTTCGACATGCGCATTCGAGCGGTGCAGAGCTGTGAGGCCTCCCTGCTCGCCTTTCTCTGCACTGGTCTCGCGCTTGCGATTATCTCGGCCATACATCCAGTCTTTCAAAGCGACCCAGCGCGGACGCCCCGGCAGCCCGCTTATGCGGCCGAACGAGCAACGAAGGCGATACTTGCGTACCGCCTCCTTTGGCTTATCGTTACCGGCTAACTTGAGGGAGCGGTTGACCCGCCCTCGATTGCCTTAGGCCGTGTGCTTCAACAAACCCGTGAGAGCGAAGCCGCAGGCCAGCATAAGCAGCCCAGCCAGCCCGATCAGGGGTAGATAACTGGCTGTTTGTGGCAGAGACGCGACAAGCACGGGCGCCGGCGTTACAACCTGAGCTGGAGCAGCGGTAGCCACCTCGGCTGGGGGAGCTTCAACAACAGCGGATGTTTCAACGGTTTCTCCGTTGGGGTTGACTGCCTCAATCGGCGCGGCCGTCAAAACGTCCACGGGCGCATCCGCCAGCACGGCGGGGGTCGAGAGCACGATCTCATTGGTTTCCTTGGCCAGTTGGATGGCTCTGGGCCTTTCATAGACGAAATGTTCGCCCCAAGTGTGCCCTGGATAGAACCATGCCTTCAATGCCTCAGGCTCTCCAGCGGGCCGTTCGCGAAAGGTGATGACCGTTTTGTCGGTAGCCTTCAAGCGGTAGTTGGGGATGGCGAGAATGGTGGTGAACACGTGGGTTTCATCCTGGTTGAAGATCTGGACGATGTGGCGGTCGGAAGGTGAATCCAGAAGCTTGAACACATAAGTTCCCGCCGGCAGCAGATGTTGGCCTACGCCTGGAACTTCGACAGGCTCGCTGAAGGTGACAACAGTTTTGTGGTTCCATTCGTCCGCCTTCGCTTTCGGCGCGGCGACTAAACCGAGCACGGTAAGGCACAGCCCTATTCCCAATCCTTTGAGCAGTTTCATTTGTCTCCGCTTTTCTCTCCGACTCACTTCCACGGCGGTTATGATGCAACCTCTTTATGTTGTCGGGATCACTAGAGATCGCACGCCGGGTAATCCGGCAGCCTGGGGTCCGTGGCGTGTCATTCAATAGCCAGTGTCGCGCATGTGCGATGCGATTGCTGGCCAATATTGACCGCGGCGTGACCGCCGCCCGCCTTTATCGGCTCGGAAGGTTTGGCGCGAGGCGAGCGCTCAAGCACTCAGGAGCTGGCTCGCAGTGTTCTCCTCGATCGCCTGAGCGTGAAACCTCAGATGAGCGGGTTGCAGATGACTGGCGCGAGCTCGCGCGAAGGAACGCATATAGGACTGCGCTACCTGGCTCCAGACCATCTGGCGCCCATGAGAGTAAGCGCGCTGGCGCATTGTCTGGCGCGCCGCATCGTCTTCCAGCAGTTCAATTGCCGCGGCTGCAATTGCTTCCGGATCCTCAAAGGGAACCAGCGCTCCGCGTCCATCGTCCAATAGCTCGGCCGCGTGCCAGTACGGGGTCGAAATGATTGCCTTCCCGGCGCCCACAGCGTACGCGAGGGTTCCAGATACAGCCTGTGCCTCATAGCGGTACGGCGTGATGTAGATGTCGGCCGCGCCCACCAGCGAGGCCATTTCCTGGGGACTGACGAAGCGGTTGTGGAAGATCACTTCTTTCTCAACACCCCGTTCCCTGGCCAAGGCCTGCAACTGGTCCCGATATCGATCACCCTCGCGAGCCCAGACATGCGGGTGAGTGGCGCCTGCGATCACGTAGACCACATCCTTGTGCCGGGAGAGGATGCGCGGCAGGGCTTGAATCACGCTCTCGAATCCCTTGTTGGTTGACAGCAGGCCAAAGGTGAGCAATACAGTTTTTCCTTTGATTGCGAGCGATTCTTTGTAAACATCCGGCTCCGCAAAGGGCAAGTCGGGGATGCCATGAGGAATCCGGTCGATCTTTTCGCCTGGAACCCCAAAAACATCCTGGAGAACGCGGGAAGAGTAATCGCTCATCACAATTAGGCGATCGGAGCGCGCGGCGATCTGTTGCATGACAATTCGCTGGTCGAGGTCCGGCCGGCGAAGCACAGTATGGAGCGTTGTTACCACCGGCATGGTGAGCTGCTGCAACAACTGAAGGACATGACTCCCGGCATTCCCCCCAAAAATCCCATACTCGTGCTGCAGGCACACTAAATCGACATTGCTGGAATTAAGAGAATTGGCGGTTGCTCGATAGGACGATATCTCGCGCTCGGCGATCTCGAAGCGCACCCGCGCAGGATATGCGTAGGACGATTGGAAATCGTTGACGGCTGTTACCGACAGTCCGGCGGGGCCATACTCGGCGGCGATCGCATCGCACAAATCGGTCGTGAAGGTTGCAATCCCGCACTGTCGCGGAAGGTGGTTCCCAACCACCGCTATCCGGAGTGGAAGCGGCCGTCGCGGCATCGGCTGCAAGGAGGGCGCTGACTCATGACCGAATGACCGAGGCCGCGATTCGTGCCGAATGAGGGTGTGCGGGTGCCAGTTGAGGGAGATGTTCGGTGCAGACATGGCAGGCTCCTGACTATAAGCACGTGTGCGCCGGTGGGCGCGGAGGTAATTCTACAAATCGGTATCAGCGGCCAAGCGCCCGAATCACCGCCAGCGCTTCACTGGTGGCGAAGGCCAGAAGAAAGAGCGCGGCGCCGATACCCGCCAACGGCTTGCGGAATCTGCCGGCAAAGTAATTGGATGACCCCGTGTCCGATCCTTCGTCTCCTCTTGCGATCAAGCGAAAACAGCGCGTAAACGCAAAGCTCCCGGCAGCGGACACGAATAGATCCCGCGAAAGCGGTCCGAGTTTCAGAATGCGGCCGGGGAAGGAATTCATCATCGCCTGACTCTACTCCGGCCAAATTGGGATGGATGTGCAATTCTGCACGTATTGAGCAGGTTTGGAAGGACCGGATCCTGACCGGCTCTTTCGATGCGGCGGCAGCGTAGAAGGGGTGCTGCCTTCAAGGGGATATAGCCGTTCCATCTGGCATCGCGGCCGCCGCTTTGGTGTGGGCACCTTTAGAAATAGTGCGGCTGAGACGCCATGCGCGCTGTGCAATTTTGCTCAGTGACGGTCGGACGGCAAGCGGTCACGAAAACTGGGCCAATTGCGTCGGCAACCCGGCGGCCGGTTCAGGCCGTTATCCCCGGCGAATCGAGAACATTGACCAGCGCCCATGGACTGCCGGCCAAGTCGTAGTGAAACTTTCCCTGCTTATCGACGACGAGCTTGCTTGCCGGATACAGGAATCCTGTGCTCTTGGTCGGGTCGGTGTCATTGAGGTCGAATTGACCGACGGCCAGGTCAAAGGGCGGGGACGACGCAGGCGGGTCTGCCTCATCGAACAGATGCGGGCGGCTGGTGATAAAGGTGATCCTGCGGCCGGTTGGCGTCAGCACCAACTGGATGAAGGCGACGTCATAGCTGAGAGCCCCTGCAATCGAGCATTGCCCGACCGCTTTGGTCTTGGAAAGCGCGGTGGCCAATCCTCGATCCATGCCCTCGCCAAATGCCTGTGAAAGAATCTGCAGGTCCGATGGAGTGGAGTAGTTGTAGATGACCAGGGTTACGCCGATCGTGCTGCCTGCTTGAGCATAGGTGGCCTGAATGGTCTCGGAAGCTGGGTCGCTGGCGAATCCCGGGGCGGCTCCCAGGGTGAATGCGCCCGCCAGCAGCAGGCTGAGGAATCCTGGCTTGCGGACACATCGAATTACGCTCGTGAGTGGTCCCATTTTGTGCTCCTTGAGGACGGCCTCATGAGGGCCTGTTCCCGCTTCTTGGGCGATTTCGCCCAGGAAGCGTCAACAGGCCCCGGCAAGACTGACTTCTTTGGCGCCGCGGGCTTCCCGTTATGCGGCGGCTCTGATTTCGCTGGGTGTTTGGGTTTGGAGAAGGTCGTCGAAGATGGCGCGATATTGGATCATTGCGGTGCGCAGCTCTTCGGTGGTGGCTTTGGCCTCGTCGAGGCGGACCGCGATCGAGTGCGCGAGGCGGTAGTTTTCCATGACGCGGGGATAGTGTACGGAGACATCGGCTGCGCGCTGCTCAAAGCTGGCCCTGGGATAGCCGCGGGCCTCAAGGAGCGAATTGATGAGGTCGTCGGCTTCCGTAACAGCGGCTTTGGGATGATCGACGAATCGGGATTGGACGGTACGCCACTCGGCGACAAAGCGCTCCCGCTCGGTGACGCCCAGCTCGCGGATTTTCAGAGCTTCCACGCGGGTTTCCCGGTCGGCCAGTTTTGCCTCGGCCTTTTGCGAGGAGCCGTGCTTGAGAACCGCGCGATCGTATTCGGAACCGAATCGATTGCGGAAGGCCAGGGTGCGGGCTCTGCGGCGCTCAACGAACACGCCGACGGCGACGAGAACGACGACGACGAGTACAACCGAGGCAACGATGAGCTGGGTCTCGGTGAAGTAGTAACCCATGAACTGGTAATTCATTGCGTTCTCCTATGCGGGACTGTGCGCGACGGCAGAGGTTGATGGTGGGATTTCCGGGTCGAGATGTCTTACGCAATCCATCATGAGCGGTGAGGCGCGTGAAAGCTGGCCAGAATTGCTCGCTCTGGGATTTGAAGCCGGCAGAGACAGAAAGGTCGGTCAATATTGCCCAGGCAGGGGATTTGCATGAGAATGAGGGCGAAGTGTGCACTATTGAGCAGCCAGCGTCCCGCAGACCGCGCCAACCTGACCTCAGTTCGCTGAAGAAGCGATCAAGTGCAAGAGCTTGCTCGATAGCGTGGTGATAGAGATGGAAGATCCTCGGTGCACGATCGCGGCGATGAATATGGAAGACCCTCGCTGCAAGAGCCTGCGCAATGGCGTTGTGCTTGAGATGGAAGACCTCCGCTGTAAGAGCCTGCGCAGGAGCGCGGTGGCTGAGATAGAAGACCCCCGCTGCAGGACCGTGGCATTCGAGATGGAAGACTCTCGGTGCAGGAGCCTGCGCATTTGGTGATGGAGACTTCAAATGGGTCCGCGGCAATCCGCACGCTCTTCGATGAACTCGCCGGGTTGAAGAACGCGGCGCGACCGAATCGGTGACATAACACGGGAGTTCCAATCCCGAAGAAAAGGAGATTTGAGATGCTCATCATACTCATTGTTCTTCTGGTGCTCGTATTCGCCGGAGGCGGAGGATACTACGGCTATAACCGCTGGGGCCCCCGCGGAGGAACAGGCATCGGGCTTGGCACAGTGCTGGTGATTCTTCTGGTGTGCTATCTGCTTGGAGTTTTCTGATAGAGCGGTTTGCCCCAAGTTCGGCTCGTTGCCGGGAGATTGGCCGCGGGCCGGAAACCACCGTCCAGGTGTGTGAGGCGGGCAATGAAACCGGTGCGCGGAGGGAAGAGATGCGGATCGCAATGAGCAATGCGCTGGCGCTGATGCGTTGGCATGATTCTCGGTTCTTACAGGATTTCAGCGGCCGCGACTTTGGCTGGTTGCTGATCGGGGTGTTGCTGGCCGTGATAGCGATCTGGGTATTCTCGCGGCAGAGGCGGCGCTGGTTTTAGATACCCACGCATCAAGCGGGTCTATCCGGTGAGAACCGAGCGCTTGCGAAGCGACTGCTCGTTATTCGGCAATGCGCCCATGAGCCCTCCGCGCAGCCTCGGGCTCAGAAGCGGCAATGCGTATCTCTGCCAAAACGAGCAATTGTGAACAGACCCGGCTGCCGGCAATGCATTAAACGGTTGCGTGGGGAATCCAAAATGGAAATCCCGACTCAAGTCCATCGGAGAGAAATTACTGGAGCGGAAATGAAAAAGACTTTGGCTTTGCTGTTACTCGCCGTGTTCGCGCTATCGACGGCGACGCCTGCGTTCGCCTACCACCACCGGAGACACCACAGATACCACAGAGGTCAACCTGTTGTAGTGGTTCGCTTCTAGCCCTGCTGCCTCTTCGTTCGGCGAGAAGCCGGTCCAAAGCCGAGTGTTGGCGCTCGGAGCTGGCTCTCACCGCGGAGACGCGCCTGGATCTGCGTCTACCGGCCGACTGCGGTATTCGCAGGTTTCGATTCATTCCTCTTTCGCATTCTCCCTTCTGGCCCCCTGGAGGTGGGCAGACATGAAGAAATGGTTTTGTTCCGTCGCCGGATTGTCCCTGGCGCTGACAGGCTCTCTGGCCGCACTCGCACAAGCTCCGGCGGTTCCGCCGCCCAACATCCTCAACATCGAAACCGTCAACATAAAACCCTACACGGATGGGCCCTTCGACAAGGTCGCTTCGGAATACCCCGGCTTGTCGAAGGAACTCAAGGACCCGACGCACGTCCTGGCGATGGAGGCCCTGACGGGCGCGCCGCGAGCGATTTTCCTCTCCGGATTCGATTCATTCGAGGCGCTGCAAAAAAACGAAGAGTGGCTTCCCGGCGACGCGGCGACCGACGCCAAGTTTGACGCGCTGGATGCGCGCGAGGCTCCTTACATTTCCGAAGTCCACCACACCATCTGGCATTACCTCCCCGACCTCAGCAACAACGTCGCCGCAGCGGACATATTACTGGGAGGTGATCGTCATCCACATGCGCCCCGGTCACACCGGGCAGTTCGAGGAATTGACGAGGCTTCATCGCGACGCCTACCTCAAAAGCGGCCAGAACGTACCCTGGTCGACTTACGAGGGAATGATGGGCGTGACGGATAGTTACCTTATCCTGGTCCCGATGACGTCCCTCAAGGATGAGGACGTCGGTCTGGCGCATAAGAAGGATTTCGGCGCCGCGCTGGGCGACGACGGGAGGCGCCAGCTCAACAAGCTTTCCGAGGAGAACGTGGCCAGCGTCGAGGACAACCTCTGGATGGTGAATCCTGAATGGAGCTACGTCGAGAAATCCTGGATCGACGCTGATCCTCAATACTGGGGATATGAGCCGCCCGCAAAGCACGCGCCGAAGCCCGCCGCCGGAGC
>JBEKDB010000087.1:0-13758 GCA_050014575.1 Occallatibacter sp.
CCTTAGTACGAGAGGACCGGGATGGACGAACCTCTTGTGTTCCAGTTGTCCTGCCAAGGGCATGGCTGGGTAGCGAAGTTCGGTTGTGATAACCGCTGAATGCATATAAGCGGGAAGCACGCTCCAAGATGAGATCTCCCTGAAGGGCCCAGAAAGACCATCTGGTTAATAGGCTGGGTGTGAAAGCGCAGTAATGCGTGAAGCTTACCAGTACTAATCGCCCGTTCGGCTTGTCCATAGAATTAACTCCGCGCAGTAAGCGGACGTTCTTCTTTCAAGCCTTGTAGCACCAATCAATTTCGTTGCAACAGCTCAAGACGAGCACAAGTTTTTGGCGCCAGATTGCAGCCGCGTTCCTACGGGCCTCCGGGAGAAACCATCCGGAACAAAGTAGACGCCGCGGCCGGCTGCGGGCAACCACCCGCCAAGCGCCATCAAGTTTGCCGGTGACCATACTGCGAGGGATCACCCGTTCCCATCCCGAACACGGAAGTTAAGCCTCGCTGGGCCGATGGTACTGCACGGGCGACTGTGTGGGAGATTAGGTGATCGCCGGCGATGGTACTGCACGGGTGACTGTGTGGGAGATTAGGTGATCGCCGGCAATAATATCTAGCAAGAGAGCCATGCCGCGGAGGCATGGCTTTTTTGCGTGTGCACGGCGAGACGCCCGATCCAACTTGGATTTCGCAGGTTGTCTGGCAGTGAATAGTTCAATTGGAGCGAACCGCCGGATGCGGACCGGCATGCACGGCATTGGGGAGAGAGTCAACTCTCCCCCCAATGCCGATTCGCGAGCGATCGCTTGAATCTACTTCAGGTTGCCGCTTGAATCCATGGTGATGCCGCCCGGGCCCTGGTTCTTCTTCTCCTCGTTGGCCTTGCGCGTACCCATCGCCTTTTGGCGCCAGTCCTCCGCCGCTGCCACATCGGCTTTAACCGCGGCAGTATCGCCGTAGTCGACATCCGCCTTGCGCCGGTACATCAGGTTCAAGTAGGCCATGGCATCGTCATAATTGGGCCGGTTCGCTACCGCCTGGTTCAGATACTGCAAGCCCTCTTCCACCAGCGGACCATTCTGCGCCTTGAGAGGCTCCATCACCTGCTTGGGAGCCTTGGCATTGCCCTCGCCGTCGTCAGTGATGCCGGCCGGAGCCAGCGCCGCCAGCGTATGCTCGTGGGCCTGGGTGAAGTCGATCACGCCAATGGTGTAGGCGGCCTCGGGGTCCTTGGGGTCCACAGCGAGTACCTTTTTCTGCCATGCCTTGGCATCGTCGTACTTCTTGATGCTGAGATAGATACCGGCAATCTGCTTCAGGCTGTTCACATCGCCCGGATCCTCTTGCAGAACCTCCTGGAAGATGCCGATTGCCTGCTGCGCGGTCTGCAGGTTGTCAGGAGTATTCAGCCCGGGAACCACGTTCTGAGCCAACGCCGTGGCCAGATAGCTCTTTGCCATTGGCAGCTTCGGATCGAGCTGAGTGGCTTTCTGGAAGTGTCCAATCGCCTCTTCGTACCGCTGGACCTTGTAAGCATCCACTCCCTTGTTCAACTGGTCGCGGGCTCTAAGTTTGTCGCACCCGCTCATGGAAATCACCATGCCGGCCAAGGCAACCGCAAGTGCCGTAATACGTGCGGGTCCATTCATGTTCGTATCCTTCTCCTTCAGGCGGCGCCTATCGATCGCATGCCTGGAAACTCATAAAGCTGGCCACGGGAGGGAGGCTCCGAAACCAGGATGAAAAAATTCTACTCCAGTTTTCCGCCCGCATGAACCGCCTCCGGACAGAACTGCCGCTGCTGGGACAAACCTGAGGCGTTGCCGATGCCGATGGCCTCCGCAGGCCTTCCCGCTCAGGAAGCAACTGCCCCTGAGCAGCCGGCTACTGGCCAGCCATAATCTTCGGGGTCATCAATCCGATGTGATCCACGTTGGCCGACTTGCCAATATCGATGACCTCGGCCACAAAGCGGAAGTCCACGTTGTCGTCGCCTCTGACGAACATGACGCGCTCCGCGCGGTTGGCATAGATGTCGGTCAGCTTGGGCAGCAACTCCCTCTTGTCCACTTCGGATTCGTTGATCTTGTAGGTTGGAGCTCCGCCGGGGCGGTAAAGAATCTGCACCACGATGGTGCGCGTGTCCGGTGGCGCCGGCGTATTCTGCTTGGGCGGCTGGGGCACCAGCGCATCCAGGCCCTTGGGCACCGTAGGCACGATGACCATGAAGATGATCAGCAGCACCAGCAGAATATCGATCATCGGCGTAACGTTGATGTCGGACGAGTAACCTCCCCCGCTTCCCACTGTCATTGACATGGCTTAAAACTCCTCGTTTCCTGGAAATGGTTGAATAGACGGCGCAAGGGCATAATCACTCGCCTGGACTGCCGGCTTCGCGCTTCTGGGTCAACAAGCCCACGTCGTCCACGCCGGCCAAGCGCACGGCGTCAATGGCGTCTTCAACCGCCCTGTACTGCGCTCGCGCATCCGCGCGCACATAGATCGTCTTGCTGGGAGTGACGGACAGCTTGTCGCGAACCAGGCCGCCAAGCTCAGCGACGGAGACATGGTTCTGCCCGAGAAAGACGTCCCCGCTGCGCGTAATGGCGACGACAATGGCGTCTTCCTTGTCCGCGTCCGGCATGTTGGTCGTGTTGTCGACCCTCGCCATATCGATCTGCACCTTGTTCTGGAGCATGGGGGTGATCACCATAAAGATGATGAGCAGCACCAGCATGACGTCTACCATGGGGGTAACGTTGATATTCGAGTTGACCTTGCTGCCTTCGTTGCGAACCGTAATTCCCATTTTGAGGCTCCGTGCCTAAGAATTTTTGTTTTGGATGGCTTCCGGCGCTGTGGCCAATCGCCTGACCGGCGCGGGGTTCAAAGAGGCGGGCAGAAGAGAACTTGGCTCCTCCGCCCACCAAAAGGATTCCCGCTCCGCCAACAGCCGCTTGCTTAGCGCCTGTGGTTTTGCTTGATGAAGTAGTCGACCAGCTCGCTCGAGGAGTTGTCCATCTCCACGTCGAAAGCCTCGACACGCCCGGTGAAATAGTTGAAGGCCATGACGGCCGGGATGGCCACAAACAACCCGAAGGCCGTGGTGACCAGCGCCTCCGAGATGCCGCCGGCGACCGCGCCGATGCCCGAGGTCTTCTGGGTGGCGATCTGCTGGAAGGCGTGGAGAATGCCGATGACGGTACCGAGCAGCCCAACGAACGGCGCCGTGGCGCCGATGGTGGCCAGCACCGCAAGGCCCCTCTTCAGCTTGGCGTGAACGATGGCCTCAGCCCGCTCCAGTGCGCGGCCCGAGCTCTCGATGGTCTCCTCGGTCGGCAAGCCGGCAGAGGAACGGAACTCCTGAAGGCCGGCGGTAACAACCTCGGCCAGGTGAGACTTCTTGTTGCGGTCGGCGATCTTGATGGCTTCTTCCAATTTGCTGTCCTTCAGCGCGCCGGCAACCTTGGGCGCGAATTCGCGCGACTGCTTGCGGGCTGCGGAGAAGTACAGGTAGCGGTCGATCATAACGGCCAGCGACCAGATCGACTCGACGAAAAGGACCAGGGCGATGCCGCGAACAAACCATCCCATGTGGTCCCATAGCTGTGGGAGGCTGAAGCCGACCGCCTGGTCTTCCTGAAAGAGGGCGAGGCTGCTGACCGTGTGCGATGCGAAATGTGCGAGCTGAGCGAGAATCACTGAATCATTCCTCCTAAGGAGTTTCTTGTGAACTGCGATGGTCCGCCGCGGCGGACGGTTGCTGAGAATGCGAAATCATTGCCGATTCGCATTCAGGTCAAAAAGCGAGGCCCCTGCCCAAAAACCCGGGAAGGAACCGAGGGGCAAGTCATCCGCCGAGGGTGAAGATCACGTTCACGGTGGTCTCCACTTCCACCGGTTCGTTGTTCAGAAGGTAGGGCCGGTAGCGCCAAGTCTTGACGGCCTCCAAAGCGGCCTGCTGCAACATCGCCGGCCCGCTGATAACGTGCAAATTCTCAATCGATCCGGTCTTGGAAATGGTGGCTTGCAGCACCACCGTACCAGAGACGCGGGCCGCCTTGGCGATGGGCGGATAATTGGGCTGGGTCTTCTGGATCAACATGCCGACCGCCACGCCTGCCGAGATGTTCACCTTCTTGGGGGCCGCGGCTTGCACCTTGGGACCGCTCTGCCCGAACAAGCTGTCGGTTACGCCGCTCGAGCTGCCGCCCAGGCCTTCCATGCCGGCTACGCCAAAACCTTGAGAGGGCGGCGCTTCCTTCTCCGCAATCATCTTGATGTCGTGCGGGATCCGGGTGGGAGCCGTCAACTGATTGTTCATCATCTCCGACTGCACGCGGACCGGGTGCACTGCCTCCGGGGGCGGCGGCGGCGGGGGGGGCGGCGGCGGGGGCGGCGGCACGGTCAACTGCGTCAGCATCATAGCCCTGGGCAGCGCCTCAGGATAGATCAGCGGAATGAGGATCATCACCACGAGAATCGAGAGGTTGATGGCGCCTGTCACTAGCATCCAGCGTCCACTCTTGCTCTTGATCCTGCCTCCGGACTCAAACGTTGAATCTTCAAACATGGCCAGCCTCGAATCTGATGTTGGTAACCTCTAAATTAGACACCAAGACAACCTGAAATGTTCCCAGTCAAAAAAATTTCAAAGCAGAAACGTTTTCCACTTTATATCAGAGCGATGCCACACTTGCAAAGGATACTGCAAAACAGGTGAAACCCGTGGCCCAAAATCCACTATACTCTGGCGCGCTTGGCTGCCGGAAGGGCCGCGGCCTTGCCTCTCCTTGCCCGCCACTCTTGCCAGGCCACCAGCATCGGCGCGGCAATGGCTATGGAAGAGTATGTGCCAATAAGGATACCGACTACAAGCGCAAATGAAAAGCCGCGCAAAACCTGCCCGCCAAAGATGTAAAGCGAAAGTACCGTGAGGAAGGTCAGGCCCGAGGTGAGCACGGTCCGGCTCAGCGTCTGGTTGATGCTGCGATTCACCACGTCCGGCAGCGACTCGCGGCGGCTGAGGCGCAGGTTCTCGCGGATGCGGTCGAAGACGACGATGGTGTCGTTCATCGAGTAGCCCACCAGGGTCAGAATCGCCGCAACCACCGTCAGGCTGATCTCCTGGTTGGTGAGCGCGAAGGCGCCGACGGTGATCAGGGTGTCGTGGAAGCAGGCCACCACCGCGGCCACGCCGTAGATCAGTTGGAAGCGAAACCAGAGGTAGACCAGCATGCCCAGCATGGAGTACAGCGTGGCCAGCAAAGCCTGCCTTTCCAATTGCTTGCCAACCGTGGGACCAACCACGTCCGCTTTGATCACGGTAGCGTGGTTGTTGTAATGAGCTTGAAGCGCGTCCACGATTTGCTGGCGGCCGGCGTCCAGCGAGGCCTCATCCTGCTGCTCCGGCAGGCCGATGAGCACTTCGTTGCTGTTGGGCTCATCGACGCCCTTGATGAGCAGCTGGATGGTTGCATCCTTGATGCCCGCCGCCGAGGTTGCCTGGCGAATCTTGTCCACGTCGGGCGTCTGGTCAAAACGCGCCCGCACCTGCGTGCCGCCCTTGAAGTCCACGCCCAATAGCACCGGACTGTGAATGCTGCGCATGTTCATGCCCATTGAAACGATGCCGGCCACGCTGAAGAGCAAGGAAAAGGCGAGGAAGTACCACTTCAGCCTCAGCCAGTCCACATTTACGCCGCGAAACAATTCCACTGGTTCTCTCCGCTTCCTGGAAACGCTGAAACCGCCACGGCTGCCAGCGTTCTTGTGTTCTTCCGCCGTGAGCGCTCCGCCCGCGACCAACTAACCCCTAACCTCTAATCCCTAATCCCTAGTCCCTAAATCGATACCGCTTCCCCCGGCTTCAACTTGTTCAAATGGGCATCGAAGATCACGCGCGAAACGAAGACCGCCGTGAAGAGGTTGGCCGCCAGACCGACGGTAAGGGTGGTCGCAAATCCCCTCACCGGCCCGGTGCCGAAGACGAACAGGATGGCCGCCGAAACGATGGTGGTCACGTGAGTATCGACGATGGTCCTCCATGCATTATGGAAACCCTGGTCGACAGCCGCGGCCGCCGACTTGCCGGCCCGCACCTCTTCGCGGATGCGCTCGAAGATCAGCACGTTCGAGTCCACTCCCATACCGATGGTCAGAATCACTCCGGCAATGCCGGGCAGGGTCAGCGTGGAGCTGGAGACGCCCATGAAGCCGAGCAGAATCACCAGGTTCAAGATCAGCGCCAGGTCGGCGTTGATGCCCGAGCCCCGGTAATAGATCAGCATGAAGGCCATCACCACCAGCATGCCCACGATGGCCGCCGTCACGCCCTGTCGAATGGAGTCGGCGCCCAGCGACGCGCCCACAAAACGCTTCTCGATCTGTTTCAGCGAGGCCGGAAGCGCGCCGGTGCGCAGCAGCTTCGACAGCGCGGCAACCTCATTTGGAGAAAAGCTGCCCCTGATTTCGCCCGAGTCGCGGATCGCGCTCTCGATGGTGGCCACCTCGCGGACCTGGTCGTTCATGACCACCGCCATTCTCTGGCCCACGTTCTTGCTGGTGTAATCGTAGAAGCGGTCGCCGGCCTCATTGGTCAGCGTAAAGCGGACATTCCGCTGCCCGGTGTTGGAGTCTGTACCCGGATCGGCGGAGCGGAAGTCGTTTCCCTCCACTACCGATTCCCGCTGCAGCACATATACGCTCTGCGCTTGCTCGGCGCTGGAACCGCCTTCCACCCCAGAAAAGGTCTTCAGTTCCTGGTCCGGCGGAATGCTACCTCCCTGGCTGGCCGTCGCATCCTGCTCGTCCTTGTAGGGACCGCCGGTCACGGCGTGAATCTCAAGCCGGTTCGTGCCCTGGATAATGGACTCGATCTGGCTTTCATTTTCCACTCCGGGCAAGTCCACCAGAATCTGGTTGTCGCCCAAGCCGTACTCTGAAATCTGCGGCTCGCTCACGCCCAGCGCGTCCACGCGGTCGCGGATGGCCTCGATGGCCTGCTGATCGGTCTTTTCTTCAAGAGCCTTCTCGATCAGAGGCTTCATGGTCAGCGTCCAGGTATTGTCCTCCCCGCTGGTCAGGTCGTATTCGTTGGAATACTTTGTACCTTCCAGAAGCGCCCGGACGTCATTAGAACTGGCCGCCGCGGTTCCTTCAATGCGGATGGCCTCGGGCTTGTCCGGATCGGGCTTGAAAACCTGGGTAAAGCTCAGGTTGGCCGCCTTCATATCCTGCTGGACGCGCGTCACGGTATTGTCCGTTTCGGAGCCAACCGCCTCTTTGACCACCACCCGCAGAATCAGGTGAGCGCCGCCCTTCAGGTCCAATCCAAGGTGAATCCGGTTGCCGATGGCTTCGGTAAGAGCCTTGCCGCTCACTCCCGAGGGCCATCCGACGATGCCGTAAACGCAAAACACCAGGACCACAGCAATCAGGGCAACTTTGTTCGTGAGATTCTTCTTCATCGTCCCGTTTCTTTAGTCCGAAAGACTAAAATCCTGTCCAAAAAAATCAAGAGCCCGAAGGCCCGTCCTGCGTCGTTACCGAAGCGATCGCGTTCTTGGCCACTTCCATTTTGAGGCCGTCCGGGGGCACGCGGATCACGATCGCATCGTCCTTGATAGAAACGATGATGCCGCGAATGCCCCCCGCTGTTGTCACCCGGTCGCCCGTCTTGATGGAGCCCAGCATCTCCTGCCACTGCTTCTGCCGCTTCTGCTGCGGGCGGATCATCGCGAAGTACAGCACCGGGATCAACAGAAATATGGGCAGAAACCCGAATGCTCCACCACCCGCTCCGGCGGGCGCAGCCGCAAAAAATGCCGAACTTGTCGCCACACTCATCCTTTACTCGCCCCCGGCTCTATGCCGGCGGCCGACCAGAAAAACCTGTCTCCGGAAACGGACTTCGCCTGATCCGGGCCGCCGATTGCGGCCGGCCCAGGCTCTGGCCAGACTCCACGCTGGATCGCCCGGCTGCCGCAGGCCTTTAAGAAAGAATCATAATCCCGCGCCCGCATCCATCCCCGGAATCCAACTGCGGTCTGCTTCCTGCTCGACGAGGCCTTCCCCCGGAACCCCGATCCGGAGGTCCGGCACCAGAGGCCGCACAATTCACCCCATGCTTCCTCCGAGCGGATTCCAAGAGAATGCCTTTGATTATAAGAAACGCGCGGGCTATTGCATGTCAAGGAGCAGAACCGCAAACGGTCGTTTCCCGCTTCGTCGCCGGGATTCCCCCCGGTTGGCCCGGCCCTTACAAAACTCTTACGGATCGTCTATGCCATCTTTACCGCCGGTGGTTTTTGCTTGAATTGTTTCGCCTTCCGCTCCAGGCTCGCCCAGAAGAGACCCGCCTTACACAACGGAACGCGGGGACAGGAGTCGACCCATGAGCGAAATCGAAGCTGGAACACTTTTGCTCTTTCCCACAGCACTGGCCGTGGCTTTCCTACTCTGGGTGCTCTGGAATCTCTTGACGCAGGATCGCCAGATCGCATCCTGGCTAGCTGCCCGCCGGCGGAAGTCCCTTGCCAGCTCGCAGCGGGCTGACCTCAGAACGATGCCGTCCAGGCCGTCCATCCTGCACAAAGGCTGATTGCGGGTGGGAGACCAAAGACGCTAACCGGCTGTTCGTTGCAACCCCGCCTGCCCGCTACTTCGGCTTGGTGTCAGCCGCCGGCGTCTCCGCCTCGTCCCCCGCATCCTCCACCAGCACTGCCGAGCCGGGAATGACGTCGAAGCTGACGGCATCCCTACCCGCCGGATGGAAGGTAATCCGCAGCGGCTCGCGCTGCCACTCTGCGGGGCCGCAGACCGGCTCAGGATGGTTCTCCGGGTCGAACGCGGCCAGCCTCTTGGCCAGCACCGGCTTGCGCGCCGCCACCTGCGCCACCACGGCATACAGACTCTTGCCGCTGGCCGTCACCCCGCAATAAGCGGCATAGTCGCGAAACCAGCTCACCTGGCTCACGCCGGGGTCGTAGTCGGGCAGCTTGAGGGCAACGAAATGGCCTGTAACGCGGTCCACCAGCAGCCACGGGCCGCGCTGCCATACCCAGCGGCTGGCCGCCGAGGCGGGCTTCTCAGTGGATTTGTCGCTGGACTCAGACTTGTCGGCCGGCAATGCCTTATCGCCAGGCAAGGCATCGTTCAGTTTGATCGCCCGCCGCACCGTGAAGCTGCGGTCGGTCACGTCGTGGGCGTCGCCCGTCGTCCACTCCTTCAGCACGCCATCGACCAGGAGCGCGCGAATTTTCAACTCGCTATCGGCAGCAAGCGCGCCCGCCGGGTCGCCAGCCTTGGAGTAAGGCACACGCCGCGCCGCCCCCAGAACCACCAAATGCGTCTTGCGCGCCGGTGCCGAAGCCGCCGGCGCCGCGGCAAGCAACGCCGCCATCGCCAAAACTGCAATCCGTCCGCCTAATCTCATGCCGTTCGCTCCTGAGATGTTGGCGCAAATCTGTCGGAAGGAAAAAGTACGGCTTCTAACCCGTACGCAAATACTTCAAAATCGATGGGGCCGTAGCCCCCGAGGGCGGGCTTTCACTTAACCAGTCCCTAGTCCCTGCCTCTTCTACGGCCCGCGCCACGCGAAACGCCGTGCCCTCGTTGAAATGCCGGGCGAGCACCTGCATCCCTACCGGCAAGCCGACCTTGGTCGCTCCGCAAGGCACCGTCACGCCGCAGATGCCCGCAAGACTGGCCGTCACCGTATAGATGTCGGCAAGATACATGGCCAGCGGATCGCCCGTCTTTTCGCCCAGCTTGAAAGCCGGCATAGGCGAGGTCGGAGTCACGATCGCGTCCACCGAATCGAAGGCGCGCAGAAACTCCTCGGCCAGGATGCGCCGAACCTGCTGCGCTTTCAGGTAGTAGGCGTCGTAGTAGCCCGCGCTGAGCGCGTAGGTTCCCAGCAGAATGCGGCGCTTGACCTCGGCGCCAAAGCCTTCGTCGCGCGAGTGCCGGTACATGTCGGCCAGATTCTCCGGCGCTTCCGTTCTGTGCCCGTAGCGCACGCCGTCGAAGCGCGCCAGATTGGCGCTGGCCTCGGCCGTGGCAACCAGGTAGTACGTTGGGACTGCGTAGCGCGTGTGCGGCAGAGAGACCTGCTTCACCTCGCAGCCGGCCGCCGCGAGCGCTGCGATGCCGGATTCAATGGCCGCACGCACCTCCGCGTCGAGGCCCTCGGCAAAGTACTCTTCGGGCACGCCGATGCGCAGGCGCTCCGCGCCCTTGTCGCTCTCGGCAGCAAAGTCGGGCACCGGAGCCGGCGAACTGGTGGCATCCTTGGGATCGTGGCCCGCGATAACCCCCAGCAGCGTGGCCGCGTCGCGCACGTTGGCGGCCAGCGGACCCACGCGGTCCAGCGACGAAGCGAAGGCGATCAGCCCGTAGCGCGAGACGCGCCCATAGGTCGGCAGCACACCCACCACTCCGCAAAAGCTGGCCGGCTGGCGAATGGAGCCGCCGGTATCCGATCCCAGCGCGGCCACGGCGAGGTTGGCCGCCACCGCTGCCGCCGAGCCGCCGCTCGAACCCCCCGGAACCCGCTCCGTATCCACCGGGTTGCGCACCGGCCCGTAGGCCGAGTTCTCGGTTGAGGACCCCATGGCAAACTCGTCGCAGTTCAGCTTGCCCAGGAGCACCGCGCCCGCCGCCTCCAGCCGCTCGACCGCCGTGGCATCGTACGGAGGCCGGTAGCCCTCGAGAATCTTCGACCCCGCCGTGGCCGGCGCTCCGCGCATCACCAGCACGTCCTTGATACTCACCGGCACGCCTGCCAGCGCAGGCAGCGGATCGCCCTTGGCGGCCAGCGCGTCCACGCGCTCCGCCTGCTCCATCGCCCGCTCTTTGGTCAGGCTCAAATAAACATTCAGCCGGGGATTGACCTGCGCGATGCGCTCATAGTAGCTGCCGGCCAGATCGACGGCCTTGGCGCGGCCGGCGGCCAGGTCCGCGCGCAGCCCGGCCAGCGTTCGGGGCTTCTGTACATATGCTTCCGGTGTCTTGGCTTCGCTGGACAATCGAATCTTCCTTCCCGTGCCTCGACGCTACGCTTTGCCTGTTGAAGGGTTGATTGGAATACCGCATTCGGGGCATGTTCGGCGATAGCGCTGCCGGCCTCTGAATGAGACATCGCAGTTTGGGCATCTATACCCCTGATATTGAAATTCAGTAACCATCCAAAACGCCATGTAAGAGATAAACAAAACCAAATTGAATATCCCCAACACAGAGCTAAACTTGATCAGACCGAACTTGTACAACCAGTGGGCCAAAGAGGATAGTCCAAGTATTAAAGCTCCGAACGGAAACCATCCTAAGACCAGAATGATAAGTCTCTGCTTGATCCGCCTGTACTCTTTCCACACCAGAGTACCCTCCTTACCGCTCAATCACCTTGGGCACCTTGAAGAAGACCCCGTCGGTCTCCGGCGCTTGCGCCAGCACGACGGCCCGATCCAGCGAAGGCAGCGTCAGATCGGTGCGCAGCTCGCCCGCCGCCGCGTCCCCCAGCTCGCTATGCAACTCGCTTACTTGGGCCAGCGGCGCCACCCCCGATGTGTCCAATTCGTTCAACTCGGCCACGTGGTCGAGAATGGCGTTCAGGTCATGCAACATGCGCGGGGTCTCGTCCGGCGTAAGCTCCAGATGCGCCAGTTCGGCCACACGCTCCACGTCTTCCACGGTTACTTTGGCAGTCATTCCCTGCTCTTCCCCGTTCCTCGGTCTCCGGCCCTGCCGCAATTTCATTCCGTGCGCTCCCGGCAATGGCCCGAAGATAGAGTATAGCCCGCCGCGGTTTCCCTCCCACTTTGAAGCCCGCGCACCGCATCAGTCCACCGTAAGAGTCAAAGTCACGCTGTGCTGGACTCCGGCCGAGGCCGCGGTCACGGGAATCGAATACGTCCCCGCCGGGGTTCCGCCGGAGCCGCCTTGCCCGCCCGAGCCTCCCGAGCCGCCACCGGAGCTGGTGCAACTGGAGACGCCGCCCGCAAGGATCGAAAGCAGCGCCACCAGCAGCAGGGTCTTGCGGCGCCGCCTCCATCCGAACGGCAGCAAGACCAGCCCGCAGGCCAGCGGGAGAATGCGCCAAACCGCGGGTTCTATCAAGAGGCCGGTCGCCGCCGTGGTCGAGATCTCCACCGTCACGTTTCCAGTTACCCCGTTGAGCGTTTCAGTCGCCGGGTTGAAGAGGCAAAGGGCGTTGGAAGGCAGCGTTCCGCACGCGAAGGTAAACGTCCCGCCTGAACCGTTCAGCGGAGTGACCGCCAATGTGAAGTCGGCGGTTTGGCCGGCGGCGATGGTCTGGCTGGACGTAGCGACGCAAGGCGGGCCACCGTTTCCGAAGCAAAAAGTGAAATCCAGACTCATCCCGGAAAGCGGGATGGATGCGCCCGCCGCGACCGCGCTGCTGGTCACCGTGAGGGTCCCGGCCTGCGCCCCCGCGCTGGTGGGCGCGAACTCCACGCCCGCCGTGCAGCTCAGCCCCGGCGCCAAGGCCGTGGGGCAGGTATTGTTCACGATCTGGAAGCCCGCCGTAACCGCCAGCGCGAGGTTGCTCAGGCTGGCGGATATTCCCGTGTTGGTCACGGTCACCGTGGTTGGGCTGCTGATCGCGTTGGGAGCGGTGGTTGCAAAGACGATCGCCGTGGGCGCCACTTGGATCGCCGCTCCAACTCCCCCGGTCCCGCTCAGCAACACAGTGGCCGGAGTCGCCACCGAAGCCGAGCTGACGGTCAGGACTCCCGTCGCCGCCCCGACCGCGGTGGGCTGAAAGATCACCCCCACCGTGCAGCTTGCCCCGGCGGCCACGCTGGCGGTGCAGTTGTTCTGCGTCACGCCAAATTGAGCTGGGGCGGCAAACGCCGGCGCGGCGATGGAAGCGCCGCTCGTGTTGCTGACCGTCACCGTCTGCGCCGCGCTGGACTGCCCGACGGCGGTCACAGCAAAAGTCAGCTGCGGCGGGCTCACATTCAACCCAGCCCAGACCTGCCCCGCGCCGTTCAGCGGAACGGTCGCCGGCGCCACGCCTAGAGACGATGAGGTGACCGTCAGCGTGGCTGCGCTGCCGCCCGCCGCGGCCGGGGTAAAGATCACCTGCACCGTGCAACTACTCCCGTTGGCGAGCGTGGCCCCGCAGGTGGCGGCGCCAGTTGAAAAGCTACCGGCGGCCTGGCCTGTAATCTGGAAGCCCACATTGGCCATCGGCGCTCCGCCGGTGTTGGTCACCGTCAGCGTCAGGGCCGGGCTGGCCACGCCCACTTGCTGCGCCGTGAAGTTCAAGCTGGACGGGCTGACGCCGATGGCCGGCGGTTGCACGCCTGTGCCGCTCAGAGCCACGGTCTGCGTGCGCAGCGCATCGGAGACGGTCAGCGTGCCCGTCTGGGGGCCCAGCTGGATGGGGGCGTAGACCACATTGATCGCGCAGCTCGCTCCCCCGGTTAGTTGTGTTCCGCAGTTATCCGATTCCGTGAATGGGCCGCTCACGGCGATGGCAATCCCCGTCAGCGGCAGGTCTCCGGTGTTGGTAAGCGGGACCGTCTGGGCCGGCGATAGCTGCCCCACCACGACGCCGCCAAAGTTAACCGATGTGGCGGGAAGGCTGTCAGTGGGCGCGGCCCAGCCAAAGCCGCTCAGTGCAACCGTCTGAGTACCAGCCCCATCGGTCATGGTCAGCGTTCCCGAAGCCGCTCCCCGCTGGGTAGGCGCAAACTCCAACTCCATCTGGCAATAGGCTTGCGGCGGT
>JBEKDB010000088.1:0-25049 GCA_050014575.1 Occallatibacter sp.
CGCTGTGTGGTTCCTGCGGGGACGTCTGCTCATCCGTTCTCCTCTTCACAGCCATCGTAAGGCTGCGAGCGAGCAGAACTTCCACTTAAACCCTTGTCCGAATTTGCGCTACCGGCTCTCTAGCTTCCGTGGCTATGATGGCCGCGGCTGTTTCCCTTCTTGCACAATCGCCGGGCTCGCCTCGGGGCGCGCAAGCCGCCGGCGCCGTTATGGCCGCGCAAGCTCCCACGACCTCTGCGCCGGCGCCTGAGGAGACCGAAGTGTGGGAGCCAATTCCCCCTGTGGTGACCCCTGGGGCAACCTGGGCGGCGCCTCCCTCCGATGCGATTGTGCTGTTCGATGGCAAGAACCTCAACGAGTGGGTCTTGACCCGCGACAAGTCGCCGGCCAACTGGATCGTCGCAGATGGCGTGGTTACCGTGAACAAGGCCGGGGGCAACATTGAAACCAGGCAGACGTTCAAGGACTATCAGCTGCACATCGAGTGGAAGATTCCCGAGTCCATTACCGGCAGCGGCCAGGCGCGGGGCAACAGCGGTGTGTTTCTAGCCTCGACGGGGCCCGGCGACGACGGATACGAGTTGCAGGTTCTGGATTCCTACCAGAACAAGACCTATGTGAACGGCATGGGCGGCAGCATCTACAAGCAGAGCATTCCGCTGGTGAATCCGGGGCGCAAGCCCGGGGAGTGGCAGAGTTACGACGTGGTGTGGACGGCACCGGAGTTCAACGGGGACGGCTCGCTGAAATCGCCGGCCTATGTAACGGTGTTCTTCAATGGAGTGCTGGTGCAGAATCACTTCGAACTGAAGGGCCAGACGCTTTACCGCGGCAAACCGTTCTACAAAGCTTATGAAACAGCTCCGATCAAGCTACAGGCGCACGGCGACAAGAGCGAGCCGATCAGCTTCAGGAACATCTGGGTGAGGGAGCTGAAGTAGCAGGAACGAGGCTTCCCGCGGCCGTTGCCGGATGAGCGTCTGTTGAAGACGGGCTTGGTCATTGCCCCCGAAATCTGTCAAGATAGTAGTGCTATGACAGTCTCGACATCTTCGCAAGTCTTTGCCGGCCGGATTGGCCGGATCGAGGTTTCCGCAACCATGGCTGTGGCCGCGGAGGCCGCCAAGCTGCGCGCGCAGGGCGTCAACCTGGTGGATTTCGGCGCCGGAGAGCCCCACTTCAACACCCCGCGCCACATCAAGGACGCGGCCATTGACGCCATTACCGCCAACTTCACCCGCTATACGGTGGTTCCGGGCATTCCCGACGTGCGGCAGGCCATCGTCGACCGTCATGCAACCGACTTTGGGTCGGACTACGGCCTGGACGAGGCCATCTTCACCACCGGCGGCAAGCTGGCGCTCTTCAATACCATCCAGATATTGGTGGACCACGGCGACGAGGTGATCCTGCCCGTCCCCTACTGGGTCAGCTTCAAGGACATCATCCAGTACGCCGGCGGCAAGGTGGTTTATCTCGAAACCAGCGAGGCGGAGGGCTTCCGGATCACGGCGGAAGCCATCGAGAAGGCCATTACGCCCAAGACCAAGGCCATCATCCTCAACTCGCCGTCGAACCCGGCGGGCTCGGTGGTGTCGGCCCAGGATTTGGAGCTGATCGTCCATTTAGCCCAAGACCGCGGGATTTACCTGCTGCTGGACGAGTGCTACGTGTATCTCAACTACGCCGGCAAGCCGGTCTCGGGCGGCAAGTTCACCTGGGCCAAGGAGCATGTAGTGGTGCTCGGCTCGCTGTCGAAGACGTATGCCATGACCGGCTGGCGGGCGGGCTTCGCCCTGGCTTCGAAACCCATTATCGCCAACCTGAGCAAGCTGCAGTCGCAGTCCACGTCAAACGCCACCAGCATTGTGCAGAAGGCCGCCATTGCCGCTCTGGACGGCCCGCAGGATTGTGTAACCGCGTTTCGCGCCGAGTTTATCGAACTGCGCGACTACATGCTGGCCCGGCTGAAGGAGGTTCCCGGCATCACCTGCACCAAGCCCCAGGGGGCGTTCTACGTCTACCCGAACATCTCGGCTTATCTGGGCAAGGGCGGCATCAAGACGGCGACCGAGATGGCAACGCGGCTGCTCCACGAGGCGCATGTGGTGACGGTTCCCGGCGAGGCGTTCGGCACTCCCGAGCACCTGCGCCTTTCTTATCCGGTGACCGAACTGAACATCCTAGAGGGGGTACGCCGGATGAAGGAGTTCCTGACCAAGCTGGAGTAGGGCGGAGCAGGCATTTCCTAGCGGATTCGGAGAATCTTCCGAGCACTACGCTGGCGATCGACGGAACAAGGCATGATTGATTTCCGGCAAAATCACCCGTCGCGCTTCGCCTTCGCTCTGGCCATGTGCTTCGTCGCGGGATCGCTCACCGCCCCAAGCCAGAAGCCCAGTCCGTCCCATAGACTCCCCCAAGAGCAACCCAAGCAGGTTATAACCTATCCCGACGTAAGCCGCGTGCCGGCCAAACCTGAAAAGGGATTCCTGTCCCCCTACTTCCTTTTCATCCCCGCTCCGCTTCAGAACAGTCATGGCCGTGCTCACCTGAGTCTGCTGGTCATGCCAAACAACACCGGGAAGGTTTCTGACGATCCTGCCGTGCATGAAACGGCGGCGCTGCGAAAGGCAAATGACTGGCGGCGGTTGGCGACCAAGTTGAATGTTGGGCTGCTGGTCCCAGCCTTCCCCCGCCCAATAGACCACGACCACCTAGCCAAAGAGGACAATATCTATACGCACTCGCTTTCACGCACTGCGCTTTTGACAACCATTCCGGAGATTCGGCGCGTCGACCTCCAGCTTATTCACATGATCGACGACGCGCGGGCGGAGCAGCGGCATCATGGACTGCGCTTCAGCAAACGCGTTCTGATGTTCGGGTTCTCAGCCAGCGGGATGTTTACGAACCGTTTCGTATTTCTTCACCCCGATCGGGTTCAGGCTGCGGCCTTCGGGTCTCCCGGCGGCTGGGCAATCGCGCCTGTTTCCTCATGGAAGGGCTCGCCGCTCCCTTATCCGGTTGGGGTAGCCGATTTTAAGGCGGTCACCGGCAAGAGCTTTCGCCTTCACGCCGCTGCAAAAGTGCCCCAATTTCTCTTCATGGGAACAGCCGACGAAAACGACGCCGTGCCCTACAGCGATTCTTTTGACAAACAGAGCAAGGATCTGATCTTCGATCTGTTTGGAAGCACACTCATGGCAAGATGGCCCTTCACCGTAAAGATTTACGGGCAATATCTTCCAAATGTGCAAATGAAGCTGTATCCGGGAGCGAAGCATGAGGTGACCAAGGCCATGGTTCAAGACTGCGAAGCCTTCTTTGAACTGCATTTGTCTCCCCTCCCCGTACAATAGGACCATGCTTCGCGATCTGGCCCCGCTCTACAAATACATGCGCCGCTACCGCTGGGGATACCTGTGGGGCACGCTCTCGTGCATTGCCACCAATGCCGTCGCGGTGCAGTTTCCCAGGGTTTTGCAGGTGGCCATCGACGAGATGAAGCATGGGGTCACCAGACAAGGGATTCTCATCTTTTCCGGGCTGCTGATCGCTATCTCGCTGGTCAAGGGCGTCTTTCTCTACTCGCAGCGCTGGATTCTGATCGGCATCTCGCGGGAGATCGAGTTCGATCTGCGCAACGACCTCTTCGCCCACCTGGAGCGCCAGGATTCGGGCTTCTATCAGCGCTACCGCACCGGCGACATCATGGCCCGGATGACCAACGACCTGAACGCCGTGCGCATGCTGCTCGGCCCAGCGCTCATGTACAGCGCCAACACGGTCTTCTTCACGGTGGGCGCGCTCTACTACGTGCTGCGCATCAGCCCCTATTTGACGCTCGTCGCGCTGGCGCCCATGCCGCTGGCCAGCATCCTGGTGCAGTACCTGGGGCGCAAGATCCACGACCGCTTCGAGCGCATCCAGGCCAGCTTCTCCGAGATTTCGTCGCAGGCCCAGGAGAACTACTCCGGCGCGCGCCTGATCCGCGCGTTTGCCCGTGAGGAGTCGGAGATCGGCCTCTTCGAGCGGCTCAACCGCCAATACATCGGCCGCGCCCTGCGGCTGGTGCAACTGATGGGCATGCTGTGGCCCACGCTGGAGTTCATTCTCGGCGTCTCGATGGTGATCACGCTGCTGGCCGGCGGCCACCTCGTGCTCTCTAACCGAATCACGGTGGGCGACTTCGTGGCCTTCAACACTTACATGATCATGCTCATCTGGCCCATCATCGCCGTGGGCTGGGTGGTGAATCTCTTCCAGCGGGGCACGGCCTCCGTGCAGCGCATCGACGAATTGCTGAAAGCTGAGCCGGCCATCGACGACCGCGCCGCCGATGCTGCGATTCCACCCGACTCCGTGCTGCGGGGCGAGATCGAGTTCCGCCACCTGAACTTCAGCTACGGCGAGACGGATGTGCTGCGCGACATCTCGCTGCACATTCCGGCCGGCTCCAGCTTGGCCATCGTCGGCCCCACCGGCTCGGGCAAGTCCACGCTCGTCAACCTGCTCCCGCGGCTCTTTGAAGCGCCCGAGGGGGCGCTGCTGATCGACGGCCGACCGGTGCGCGATTATCCCCTCGAGGTGCTGCGGCGCAACATCGGCATGGTTCCCCAGGAGACATTCCTGTTCAGCGAGACCATCCGCGAGAATCTGACCTTCGGAGCGCCCCATGCCGGAGCGGAGGAGATGCTGAAGGCAACCGAGGCCGCCCACATCCGCCTGGAGTTCGAGGAGTTTCCGCAGGGCTTTGAGACCATGGTCGGCGAGCGCGGCGTCACGCTCTCCGGCGGTCAGAAACAGCGCTCGGCCATCGCCCGCGCGCTGCTGCGCCGGCCCGCCATTCTCATCCTCGACGACGCACTGGCCAGCGTGGACACCTACACCGAAGAGCGCATCCTGGGCGGGCTGCGCGGCTATACCTCGTCCTCGACCACCATCCTGATCTCCCACCGCGTCTCGACGGTGCGCAGCGCGGACCGGATCGCGGTCCTCGACCACGGCAGGATTGTGGAGCTGGGCAGGCACGAGGAGTTGCTGGCCCTCGATGGCTACTACGCCGGGCTCTTCCAGAAGCAGCAACTGGAAGAGGAGCTGACCGTGGCCGGATAAACGTCGGTGCTGGAAGACGATTTTGGAACTTTTCTGTTCTGCCCCGACGCTTTTCTACCGGACACGCCGCTCGGGCCTGACATGGTGGAGCGGTAATCTCCGGTTTGCCGGTGACACATCCAGAACACGTTCCAGAGGCAATCCAAATTCCCCCGGCCCTGATGCCAGCGCCACAACCCTGCTGGCTCGCGCTCCTTCGTGGGCTGCGGATTGCAGAATTCACACTTGACAATTGCAGAAAATCCACTACCATTTGGTTGTGGATAGATTAGGTACAACATTTGCGGCTTTATCTGATCCGACGCGGCGGACGATGATCGAGCGACTCTCCCACGGGCCTGCGCCGGTGCATGGACTGACGGAACCTTTTGCACTGTCGCAGCAGATGATTTCAAAGCATATTGCCATCCTGGTGCGTGCGCGAATTGTGATTAAGATGAAGCATGGACGGGAGAGTGTGTGTACGCTGAGGCCGGAAGCAATAAAGACAGTGAGCGACTGGGCGCACCATTATCGCCGATTCTGGGAAGAGCGTTTCGACAAGCTGGATATGGTTGTGAATGAAATGAAAAAAACGGAGGTCAGAGATGACAAAAGACACGGTAAATGAGACACAACGGTTGGTTGTGACAAGAGTTTTCGATGCCCCACGCGAGTTGGTTTGGAAGGCGTGGACTGACCCGAAATATGTGGCACAGTGGTGGGGACCGAAGGGTTTTACCGCGCCTGTTTGCAAGATGAATTTTCGCGTGGGGGGAAGATTTCTTTTTTGCATGAGAGCGCCGGATGGGCAGGAGTTGTGGACTGGCGGCAAGTACTTCGAGATTGTTGTGCATGAGAAGATTGTTTACTCGATGTACTTTGCCGACGCGGAGGGAAACAAGGTAGAGGCTGCTCAATATGGGATAGAACATGAGGCCATGGACGATGCGCACGATGTGATTCTCTTTGAGGATTTTGGAGACGGTCAGACGAAGCTCACCTTGATTGGAAATGAAACCATGGAGAGCGCAAAAGATAGCGGTCAATTGGAGGGCTGGAATCAGATACTCGATAAAATCGCGGCCGTTGTTGCGGGTCTGGTGCAGGCGAAATAAAGGGTCGCGGTTTTGAGGATCGTCATGCGCGAGATGCTGGACGTAAAGCCACCGCTGGTCCATCCCGGAGACCCCAGCTAAGGGTGAAAGTGAAAACAATTCTTGGACGATTTGTCGAATTCCGATCCGGCCGTAAGTAATCCGGACGGCTGCGCACTTGGCAGGTTCGAAAGGTGCAAAGCTCGTACGGCCGGGTTCCCGTCGTTGACGACTTTGCAAGGCTGCCTGCGTTGATTGTGACGCTGACTTTTCTCCGGTGGATCGGTCTTTTCGTTTGGAAGACGCTTCGATGCGGATGGAGAATGACGACTGCTGGCGCGTGCCCCGTTCAAGTTAAGCAGCGTGCCCTCTCGAAATTCCAGAATGCGGAGGTTCCGCCTGGATTGTCGCCAATGCGGAAGTTGCACCAGAAGTCAACAAGCGACAAGTTCAAAGGCAGCCAAAAGGTTCGACTGTAGGTTATTAAAACAAATGCGCTTCGTGTCTTGGTCGTCCAAGCGGGATTCGAATCGGTGCGGCTCTGGCCGGAATCGACGCTCCCGATAAACGGGATGGATTGAGGTTGGACGTTTACCACCCTTTCGCCAGAAAAAAGGCGAAAGGACGGGGCACGGGGCAATTTACAGGCTACAGGCCTGTTCGTTTCTGGTCGTTGCTCGCTGCGGGGAGTCAAGCCGCTCAGGCATTCCAACTGGAGCCGGCTGACGAGTCCGCGCCGTACTCGTCGCCATCGAAGCCACTCTGCCTGCGCCCGGAGGCCAATGAAGGCAACTGGGGCGGGGCGGGATTTACCGCTGGGTCCCTCGCCACCTGCCGCCATGCATCGCGCACGTTGCGCACGCAATCGATGGCATGCTCGAACCTCTGCCGCGACGACGACTGGGAGGCTTGCAGGATCTCCGAGAAGATCGACGCATAGAACTCGCTGAGCGCCTGCGCCGGCCGGCCGCCCACATCCATGCGCAGCCGAGCCTGGAGATGAATGATGATATCCAGCGCACGCTTCACGGCATTGCGGCGGGCAACGGCGTCGCCGCGTTCCACGGCTCTGATGGCGCCGTAAAGAAAGCGGAGAATCCCGTCATAGAGCGCCACCACCAAATCGACGGCCGAAGCGCCGTCCAATGCATGTTCCCGATAACTTCCCATCTGGGTAAAGCTCCTTAGCCGTTTGTGTTCTGGTCATAGCCGGTGATGGCCGAGTAGAGTTCGTTGACGCCCTCCAACTGGGTGGGCAGTTGCTCCATGATCTGGTTGGCGGTATTCAACTCCGTCGTCAGGCTCGCCTGCTCCGCGGAGATCACGCTGCCCTCTCTGGAGATATCCGCGTTCAGCGTGGATTCGACGGTGCTGTTCGAGCCTTGGGCGAGCGAGAGGATGCCCGTTGAAGAACCTGTGCCGGCGTTGTTCAGCATGGTGGCAAACGTCATTCCCCAACTGTTCGCGTTCTGGAAGAGACCCTGCGTGCCGCTGTAGTCGGAGTTCAGAAGCGAGTCGAGCGAGGTGGCATCCAGGGTGAGCGACCCGTCGCTGTTGACGGTGATGCCCAGGCCGGTCAGCCCGGCGACGTCGGATGAGTTGGTGTAAGCCAGTGTCGAGTTGGTCTTGCTGGTGGTGTCGAGCAGGCTGGAAGAAACCGACAATGCCCCGGCCGCTCCCACGGTGCCTGAAACCAAAGAGAGGCTCGATACGCCGTCGTTCGTCACGGGGGTTGCCGTGACTCCAAGGCCGGATAAGTTGATCTGGCTGGCCAGGCCGGCAAGATTGTTGTTCGACGGATCGACGGTGATGGTCTGCGGCGTGCCTGCGCCCACCTGAATGGTGATCGAACCCTTGAGCAGGTCGGTGCTGCTGGGCAGCGCGCCCAGGGAGCCGGTGTCTCCCGTGGTGCCGGTATAGCCGACGGTGTCGGTGTAATACTGCGGCGTATCGCTGTTGGCGACGATGGAAGAGTTCACGATCAGGGCGCCCGTAAAACCCGCGGTGCCCGAGTCCAGCGTCAGGGTGGATTGGCCGTTCGCGGTCACCACGGCAGCCGTAACCCCTATATTGGCGGCGTCGATTGCCGCGGCCAGCCCGGAGAGCGTGTTGACCCCGGCGCCGGCGTAAAAGGTGTTGGCCGCCGGCGAGCCCGGCGCTGCTCCAAGCACTATGGTCTGCGCCGTCCCCTTGCCCACCTGGATGGTCATCGAGCCGGAAAGCGTGGTGTCATTGTCGGTGGAGATGGCATTTAGATAGCCGTTGGGATTCTGCATGTTGATGCCGCCCAGAAGATCCTGCTGCAACAGCGAGAGCGTTGGAGAGCCGAAGAGCGGCTCGACCTGTCCCGAGGCGTTCAGGCCTTCCTGCGCGTTCATGGCGCTGATCAGCGAGTTGTAGTCGTTCACCATGGTGTTGACGGTGCTCTCGACCCCGGCGTTGTAGTTGCCGATCACTACCTGCACCTGCTCGAGGCTCAAATCCGATTCCGTGGCGCTGGGCGCCAGCAATTGGAAGGTCACGCCGGGAATGAGATTGGTGACCGTGTTCGAGGCGCTGGTGAGAGTGACGCCGTCAACTGTCAGGTTGGCGTCCTTGGGGAGGACGCCGACGTTATAGGCCAGCGGGGTGTTGGAGTTGGTGACGTCGGTGATCGAATTGGCGCTGTATACGATGCCTCCGGCGGCGCCCGAGGTGCCCGAAACCAGGCTCAGCTGGGAGCCCGTGGAATCGGTCAGCACGCTGGCCGTGATGCCCACGCCGGAGGCGTTGATGGCCTTGGCCAGCCCCGCGAGAGTGTTGTCGGACGATGTGAGCGTGATGATCTGGGGCGTGCCTGCGGAGCCCACCTGGAGCGTGATGGACCCGGAGAGAATGTCGGATGCGTTGGTGACCTTGTTGAGATAGCCGCTGGAGGTCTGGGCGAGATTGGTCACCGTCACCGCATGCGTTCCGGCAACCGCCGAGTTCGAGGCCGAGGTCAACTCCAGCACGTTGGTGTCGGAACTGGAGCCGGTCTTCTGCGACAGCACCCCGGTCGCCTCGGTCAATGAACTCATGTCGTTGGAGAGGTTTGAAAGCAGCGTACCTATGCTGGAGATGGCCGTGTCCTGGCCTTCAAGCGCCGTCAACTGCGTCTTCCAGGGCGTCTCCACATTCTGCAGATTGCCCACGATCTGGGCCACGGTCGAACTCACGTTGAATCCAGCCCCGCTGGTCGGCGAGCCGAAATTCAGTCCCACTACTCCGCCCATCGAACTCTCCCTCAAGAACTCTTGCAGCCCGCGAACCAACCGCCGCCGAGCCGAATTAGAGAAGCCTCATTGACCTTCAAGAAGCCGCACAGAAACTCTCCCGCGCAATCAACTTATCGGCCTTGCAGGGGCATGGCATTAGCGGCTGCGAAAAAGGGCCCGCATTTGGCCGATATATACGAAAGGCACACCTCCGGGGCTAAAGCCCACGTTGATTCTGTTGGCTTTGTGCGGGGGTTGAAACCCCCGCCTCCCTCCGAATCTAGTTTTTCCGCAGCCTGTTTAGCCGTGCTTTTTCAAAACCGGAGATTCTCTCCCGGCTTTCGATTTGTTCGCCGGCGCAAGGAAGGGCGTCCTTGCGGACGCCCTTCCCGGTTAGCGGCTTTACGCCGGATTACTCCACCCCAGCGACAAAGACCCGTCGCCGAGGACTCCGGATTACTGCAGCAGCTTGGTCACTTCCTGCTGGATGCTGTTGGCCTGGGCCAGGGCGGCGATGCCCGTCTGGCTCAGAATCTCGTACTTGGACATGTTGGAGGTTGCCGAGGCATAGTCGGTGGCCTGCACCGCGTTCTGCGCCGATTGCACGTTTTCCTGCTGGGTGCTGAGCACCTGGCTGACTGAACTCAGCGTGTTGATCATGGCGCCGACGTAGCCGTCCTGTGCCGCCACGTCGCTGATGGCCGTATTGAGGTCGGTCAGGGCAGCTTGGGCGTCAGTTTGGTTGATTAGGTCAGTCTGGCTGAGCGACTGACCGGCCGAATCGGCGTAGCTGATGGTTGCGACTCCACCCGTGCCATCGAAGTTTCCAACAAGGCCAACGTTCGCCGTACCGCCGGAGGTGCTGGTGTCCGCAATGGCAGCGGCGTTGGAAATCCCGACGCTGTAATACGCGGAAGAGGTTGTGCCAATCGCTGTTTTGACGGCGCTGGTCGCGGTGTCGGTGACGGGCGTCAGCGCGGAGTTGGCCGAGGATATCGTCATGACCGTGCCAGCGGCGTTCAGCGAGGCGGTAACCCCGTATTTGCCGGCGTTGATCAGCCCAGCCAGTGTGCCGTACGTTTCGCCGATACCCACGGCAAGCGTGCCGGCCGTGCCGATGGTGAAGACTCCGGCAACGGTAGGCGCGCCAGTGAATGAGGCAATAGCGGTGGATTGCTCGGTGCCTGCGGCCGTGGGCGTACCGGTCAGGGCTACGGTGTTGGCGCCTGTGGTCGTTGATCCCGTGAGGGCGGCAGAGGTTTGGGTCACGGTCACAGCTGAGTCTGCCGAGTTAAACACGATGTTTCCGGAGGTTGCCGAAGCATCGGCGCTGTACACAGCAGTGACGCCGTAGTTGGCGGCATTGATCGTCGAGGCCAGGTCGGCCAGGTTGTCGGTCGAGTTCGCCGTGCCCAGAGTAATGTTGTGCGTCGCGCCGTTGGAGCCCACGATGGCCAGTGTGCCTGTCAATACCGACGTATCCGCGAAACCAAACGCGGTGGCATTTGTGACCGTCAGAGTGCCCACTTCGCCCGCGCCGTCCGCGCCGGTGGTGGCTGCGGTCCCGGCGCCGACGCCTGCACCGGAGATGATGATGCCGGTGTCGGTACCGCCGCTGCCGGCAGTATTGGCTGCCAGTGTTGCCGCGACGGCCGTGCTTCCAGCGTTTGTGGCCGTGCCGAAGCTGGCGGTGACGCCCAGACCCGCCCCGTTGATGGCGCTGATCAATCCCTGAACGGTGTTCGCGTACGTGGTGCCCGCGCCCGCGCTGACATTCGCGGTTGCCTCAACTGCCGAGCCGTTCGCTCCCTTGGACATGTAATTGACGGCGAGCGTTGTGGTTTGGGCGGCTGTGCCCAGGCTGTCGGTGACTGCCGCATTGTGGCCGGCCTCGGACAGGTCGAGGAACACGTTATTGGCGCCATTGCTGTACGCCATTGCGCCGCCGGTGTCGCCCAGGTTGGACGAAGACAGCGTGCGGATGTTCAGAGCGTCGATCGACGAACCCTGGGACGAGGAATCGCCGGTATAGATGTTGGTGTTGGAGTTGAAGACCTGCTCCTGGTTATAAGTCGTTGTGGAGCCGATGTTCGAGACTTCCGAGAGGATCGACTGGTACTCCTGGTTTGCGGCCAGGTCCTGGGTCGAGTTGAGGGTGCCGTTCGAGGCTTCGGTAGCCAGCGTAACGGCCCGGTTGAGCAGGCTTGTCACTTGCGAGAGCGCGCCATCGGCAACCTGCAGCAGGCCGACGCCTTCTGCCGAGTTGGTTTGGGATTGGGTTAGGGCTTGCTGGTTGGCCTGCAGGCCGTTGACCAGCGAAAGGCCTGCCGCGTCATCCGCGCCGGAGTTGATCTTCGAGCCGGAAGACAACTGCTGCAGGACGGTGGACAGGCTGTTGTTGGTGTTATTCAGGTTGTTCTCTGCGTACACCGCTGAGATGTTATTCAAGACACCCAGGGACATGGGGTTCTCCTTGTAGATGCGTGGATTTGCGGCCCGTCCCCGTGAGTGCCCCCATTTTTGTTCAACCCTGGGTTGCTGCTTCCGGAGCGGTAACCGCCCCGCCGTTTGTGTCCCCCCGGAGACACTTTCTTCTTTTCGTTCTAATTCTTTAACCTTTTCCGGCGCCTGCCGATAACACCAGCGAAGGAGTTTCCAGGCGATGATCGAACTTACCCGGCTGAACGGCAAGCCCATCGTGCTCAACAGCGATTTGATCAAGACCGCCGAAGCCTCGCCCGATACCATGCTCACGCTGATCAACGGAGAAAAACTGATTGTGCGCGAGCCCTGCGCCGAAGTGACGGAGCGGGTGCTTGAATACCGGGCCCGCTTGCTGGCAGCGGTCGCCCGGCGCCTGGCCGCCGGGGTCGGCTTGCAGAATGTCGTCTCCATCGCCAGCCTCGATGTTGCCGGCCAGTCAAGCGCGGCGGAGGCTCAGGAGAGCGATTGGGAACCCGGCCGTTGAATGCGGGAAACCGGGGTCCCCAACCTGCCACGGCGGGGTTCTTATCGATGGGGTGGAAGACCGGGGGCTTCGCATCCAGCTACTCAAGGAGCTTTGCATGAGGAAGGCGAACCGTGGATAAGGCGAGCATTGCCGGAGTCCTGCTGGCCATTGCCGGCATCGTGGCCGGGTTGCTGCTGGAGGGTGGCAACCTGGGCCAGATCCTGCAGCCGACCGCGGCCCTGATCGTCTTTGGCGGCACGCTGGGCGCGGTGCTGCTCCAGTTTCCGCTCACCACGGTCGTCGCCGCATTCCGCAGCCTGGGGCACGTTTTTGCCGCGCCGCGGAGGCAGAACGACGAGCTGATCGGCCTGCTGCTGTCGTTCGCCAACAAGGCTCGCCGCCAGGGCGTGGTCAGCCTGGACGCGGACTTGCAGGCCATTCAGGATCCGTTTCTCAAGCGGTCATTGATGCTGGCCGTGGACGGCACCGAGCCCAGCGACCTGCGCAAGATCATGCGCGTCAGCCTGGACTCCACCATGGAGCGTGAAGAGCGCCTGCCCATGGTCTTCGAGTCGGCCGGAGGTTTCTCGCCCACCATCGGCATTCTGGGCGCGGTGCTGGGATTGATTCAGGTGATGCAACACCTGGACAACATGCAGGCGGTGGGCCGGGGCATCGCCGTGGCTTTTGTGGCCACCATCTACGGGGTGGGCCTCGCCAATCTTTTCTTTCTGCCTTTTGCCGGCAAGATGCGCATCCGCATCCACGAGGGGCAGCAACGCCGCGAGATGATGCTGGAAGGCGTGATCTCCATCCTCGAAGGCATGAACCCCCGCATGCTCGAAGTGAAGCTGGCCGGATTCAACGACGACGCCGGCCGCAACAAGAAGGAGCGGGCGGCATGACGCATGAGCGGCGCAAGAGCAACCTCAGCCGGGACCGCTGGCTGGTCTCCTATGCCGACTTCATTACCCTTCTGTTCGCCTTTTTCGTTGTTCTCTACGCCTCGTCGCAAGCCGACAAGAAGAAGCAGGCGATGGTCTCGGAGTCCATCGAGACCGCCTTCCGCGCCCTGGGCCTGTTTGCCGACACAACGCGCCACCCCAGCGCCAACAGCAGCGCCGGCCAGGGAACCGAAGCGCCGGCCATGCCCATGAACATCGTGATGGGAGAAGATGTGCTGGCGCCCGCCAAGGTCAAGCAAGATCTGGAAAAAGTCCGCCAGGAGCTCGAACAGACGCTTTCAAACCAGGTCGCGCAGCATACCGTCTCCATCCAGATGGGACGGGACGGGCTGGTCATCAGCCTTCGCGAGGCGGGCTTCTTCAACTCCGGCTCGGCGACGCCCAAGCTCGACTCGCTCGGCACCCTCCGCCAGATCGCAACCTCGCTGGGCCATACTCCCTACGACCTGCGCATCGAGGGGCACACCGATAACATTCCCATCCACACCGCCGAATTCGATTCCAACTGGGAGCTCTCGGCGGCCCGTGCCACGCACATTGCCCGGATTTTCCTCGACATGAAAGCCATGCCTCCGGAGCGAATCTCGGCCGCCGGCTACTCCGAGTTTCACCCCGTGGCCAGCAACGACACCGCGGAGGGCCGCTCCGAAAACCGCCGCGTCGATCTGGTGGTGCTGCCGCGCACCAAAATCGATTTCTCGGCGCCCGGCCCTCCCCAGCCAACCGGCGCCTGGCGCAAAATCACGGACGGCGATTGAGCGCTCAAGGCTACATGACCCCGGCTCCGTCCACGCCATAATGCGGTTCTCAAACTTGCGGATTGAAGCTGCTTGCTTGAATCGTACTTTGGAGTTGTGAGGCACTTTTCCTCTCCCAATCGCAATATCGGACGAAAGGGGAAAAGCGATCCTCCTCGTTTGCCGTGAGCTCAGCCGCGGCCTGCGTGCGGCCCAGGGCGCTCTCCCATAGCGGAAGAATCAAACAGAGCATTTGTGCGATTGAAGTTTTTTTGCCATCGCCATCGGATACACGGTCAGCATGGTTTTGTGCCGATCGGGAATCGAAGTGAAGAGGTTGCAAGAATGCAAGCCTGCGGAAGTTACCACAGTGCCAACCTATCAAGACCGATCGTAACCGTATCTTCATTTCAATTCACACATTGTTCACATACCGGTAGTTACAATTCTGTGTGTCCCTCCACAACTTCCCCATGCTACGCGGCAGATGCCGCCGTGTGCTTGAATTCGTGCGGTGTTTTCAAGAACGAAAAGGAGTGTTCCAGCGGGTTTCCAACGCCATAATTCCGGTTTGTACCTCGAAGCACCCGCAAGTCCGTCGCTAAGCACATGCTCCTGCCCAACCGCAGCGAATGCGCCCGACGGCCCGGCCAAGTCCGCCTGCTTCAACAGCTTCGCGGCAATCGTGCTGGTCGCGCTTTGCGCTCTTTTTTGCGCCCCGGCTTCGGCCCAGGCGGCCTCGCATCTCTCCAGCGTCACCGGAAACGGAAACTTCGGGTCCGAAGCAATCGGGAGCAAAAGCGCGACTACAATTACATACACCTTTACTTTTAGCACCGGAGGAACGATTGCCGCCCCGGTTGTAACAACCATGGGCGCGACCGGCCTGGACTTTGCCGATGCCGGCACCGGAACCTGCACCACCAACGGAACCAGTTACAGCTACGCTGCGAACGCCACCTGCACCGTGGTTATGAGCTTTACGCCGCAGTATTCCGGACCCCGCTATGGCGCGGTAACTCTCTATTCGGAGACGGAGCCGATTGCAACCGGCTATGCGCAAGGCACGGGAACGGGTCCGCAGGTGAACTTCCTGCCCGGAACCGGGAGCACGTTGAAAACGACTAATACGCTGTATGGGCCATACTCTCTTGCGGTGGATGGCAGCGGAAATATTTATACCGTCAATCAGATTATCGGGACTACTACCGATCAGGTGTTGAAGGAGACGCCATCGGCGGGCGGCTATACCGGGAGTATAGTGGCCAACAATTCGAACGGTCTGGCTGATGCATCTTCTGTCGCGGTCGATGGGAGTGGCAGTGTATATATTGCAGACCCCTACGCCGGTGCTGTCTTCAAGGAGACGCCGGCGGCGGGCGGCTACGTGCAAAGTGTAGTGGCTCAGAGCGCCTATTACTGGGGGGTGGGATCGAACCTGCTGATGAATCCCGCCGGGGTCACAGTGGATGGGAGCGGCAATGCTTATATTCTCGATGGCGGCGCCAATCAAGTGCTGAAAGAGACGCTATCGGCGGGCAGCTATGTCGAAAGCGTAGTGATCGCAACCGGCGGAGTGAATGAAGGCAGCGGGGGCGGGGCAAGCGGGATCGCGGTGGATGGAAGCGGCAATGTCTATGTTTCCGATACCAGCAACAACAGGGTGTTGAAGGAGACGCCGTCGGGCAGCAGTTACACGCAGAGCGTAGTGGCCAGCGCAGCCTCCGGCGGGCTGAGTTATCCCATGGGTCTTGCGGTGGACGGCAACGGCAACCTCTATGTCGTCGATAATGGGAACAGCCGGATTGTAAAAGAGACGCTTTCCGCTGGCAGTTACACACAGAGCACGGTTTCGGTCGGCGGCTTGTCCTATGTTTTTGCAGTCGCGCTTGCGGAAAACGGCAACCTCTATATTGGCAATGTTAGCCCCGATGAAATCCTGGAGATAGATACCTTCGATCCTCCCACCGTGAGTTTTGCAACCACGGAAAACGATTCGGGGAGCAGCAGCGACAGCCCGCAAACGGTTACGGTGGAAAACATCGGCAATGCGGCGCTGACGTTTTCGGCGCTGAGCTATCCGACCGATTTTCCCGAGGGCGGCTCTGTTGAGACCGACTGTAAATCAACCACCTCGGTGAACGCGAATGGAAGTTGCACGCTGACCATCGACTTTAAGCCGACCACCTCGCTGGACGGCAAGACATCTCTCGCGCTGAGCGAGAACATTACGCTGAAGAACAACGAGTTCAATGTTGCGGGAAGCCAACAGCTAGTCGGGGTCACGGGAGCGGAGACAGCGGCTCCATCGCAAACCGCCACGCCTGTCCTTTCATTGCCAACCGGAACCTATACCGTTTGGCTATCGGTGACCATCTCCGATTCGACCCCCGGTGCGGCGATCTACTACACTACCAACGGCTCGACGCCAACCCCCAGCTCGACGCCGTACACGGGCGCGATTACGGTATCCTCCTCCGAGACCCTCCAGGCCATCGCCGTCGCCACTGGTTACACCAGCAGCGCGGTAGCCTCGGCAGTCTACACACTCAACCTGCCCCAACTCCCACCGCCTTCCATCTCGCCGGCGGCCGGTACTTATGCCACGGCGCAGACAGTCACTATCAGCACTAACCCCAATATTGATCCCTTAGCGTCGATTTACTACACCACTAACGGCTCGACGCCAACCCCCAGCTCGACCCTGTACAGCGGCCCCATCACGGTGTCGTCGACCGAGACCATCGAGGCTATTTCTGTGTGGCCTAACACCGCCATCAGCGCGGTAGCGTCGGCGGCATACACCATCAACGCCAATGCAACTCCCACCGCCACGCCGACTTTCAGCTTAGTTGCCGGTACTTATACTTCGGCGCAGTCGGTGACCATCAGCGACACGACAAGCGGCGCAGCGATCTATTACACAACCAACGGAACAACGCCAACCCCCAGCTCGACCCTGTACAGCGGCGCGATCGCGGTATCGGCGACTGAAACCATCAAGGCCATCGCCGTAGCCAGCGGCGACACCGCCAGCGCGGTTGCCTCGGCGACTTACACCATCAACTTACCGGAGGCGGCCACGCCGACCTTCAGCCCAGTTGCCGGTACATATACCTCAGCGCAGACGGTGACCATCAGCGACGCGACATCCGGCGCGACGATCTACTACACCACCAACGGAACTGCGCCGACGACCAGCTCGACCGTTTATTCGGGCGCAATCACGGTCTCTGCTTCTGAGACGCTGGAGGCCATCGCCACAGCTAGCGGCTATTTGGCGAGCTCTGTAGGCTCGGCGGCTTACACCATCTCGCCGAACTTCACCGTCGCGGTTGTGCCCACGGCGCTCACCGTCACTGGCGGGCAGAGCGGCACGGCCACGGTATCGGTTACGCCGCAGAACTCATTTGCCTCCGCAGTGACGTTCGCCTGCTCCGGGCTGCCCACGGGGGCAACGTGCAGCTTCTCTCCACCGACAGTAACGCCCTCCGGCATCGCCGCTTCAACCACAATTCTCACAATAACCACCACCGCGGCGACAGCGGCATTGCATCGCAACTCCAACCCGCTGTTGCCGGTATCGACGCTGGCGGCCGCGTTCTGCCTGCTTGGCTGGAAGAAGCGGCGCGGCTTGCAAATCATGCTTCTGCTGGCAGTGAGCGTCCTTGGCCTGGGCGTATTTACCGGTTGCGGCGGTGGATCATCATCGTCAACGACACCTGTGACATCGACAATTACCGTAACTGCCACATCGGGAACGGGAGCGAGTCAATTGCAAAACACTGCAACTCTCGAACTCACGGTGCAATAACGCATATCGGCAACCGCGCAATGCCATTTCCATGAATATCGTCATGGGAATGGCATTGCTCTCACCGGCTGAGCGTGGTTAGCGCGCTTCGCGGATTCATTCTTTCCTTCCGCCAACTCCGCTAACTGCCCCCCAGCACCTTCACGATCACGCGCTTGCGGCGCTGGCCGTCGAATTCGGCATAGAAGACCCGCTGCCAGGTGCCCAGGTCCAGCCGGCCACCGGTCACCGGCAGCGTGGTCTCGTGGTGCAGCAGCAGCGACTTCAAATGCGCATCCCCATTGTCTTCGCCGGTGCGGTGGTGCTTGTACTCCGGCCGTGCCGGCGCCAACTCCTCAAGCCACTTTTCAATGTCCTCGATCAACCCGCTTTCCAGGTCGTTCACGTAGACCGCCGCGGTGATGTGCATGGGCGAGACAAAGCACAGCCCATCCTTCACGCCGCTGCGGCGCACAATCTCTTCCACCTGATCGGTGATGTGCACCATCTCGCGCCGCTTCCGCGTCTGGAAAACCAGATACTCCGTATGACTCTTCATCGCGCCTCCCGGCATGCGCCGAATCCATCGAACCGCTCCTGCCATTATCCTAGAGACAGCCGTGACCGCAACTAATCCTCATACCGCCGGACGAGGAGTCGCTGCTGTGAAGACGCCGCGCCGGCCCAGCCCTGCCCAGCGTTTGCGCCGGATGCACGACCGGCTTGCCCAGGAATACGGCCCGCAGCATTGGTGGCCGGCCGAGACTCGCTTTGAAGTCATCCTGGGCGCCTATCTCACCCAGAACACCGCCTGGAAGGCCGTCGAACGCTCCCTCGCCAACCTGCGCGCGGCGAAAGCGCTCACCCTCGACGGCCTGCGTTCGCTAAGCCTCACCGAGTTGGAGCGCCTCATTCGTCCCTCCGGCTTTCACGCCCGAAAAGCGCCGGCTCTCAAAGCCTTTGCGGCCATGCTGGACGAGGAGTTCGCCGGTTCGCTCGATGCACTCGCGGCTACCCCCACGGCCTCGCTCCGCCGCCGTCTGCTGGCTCTGCCCGGCGTGGGGCCGGAGACCGCCGACGCCATTCTGCTCTATGCCCTCGACCATCCCGTTCCCGTAGCAGACGAATATCTCCGCCGCATCGCTGAGCGGCACGGGCTGCTCACGGTCCCGCCCGGCGGCAAAGGCTATGACCTTCTGGCCGATCTGACTCGCCAGGCCTTCGCCTCAGACCCCGAAGCCAGCCGCGCGCGCCTCTTCAATGAGTTTCACGCCCTCACGGTGGCCGTGGGCAAGGCGCACTGCGGCCGGACTGCGCGCTGCGCGGACTGTCCCCTGGCCGCGGACCTTCCATTCGCAAGCTCCGCGGAGCATGCACACGGCAGGATCCGACCGGCGTCCGGATAGCTCCTGGATGGTTGCCAGCAGGCCTGCGCGAGGTGGAGCGGAACCCCTTCGATGGATAACCCGGAGAGAATTTCGTTCGGCTTGGTTTTGGTCAAGCGGCCTCATCCAGGGGGTCAATGAAGACTCGGAGAGAAAGGCTGCGGGTACACCGGAGTTCCCCACATGGGGACGCTCATCTTGTCCTTCACGCTATGCGCCAGCTTTTCAATCTCCGCGAGCTTGTGAAGCTGTTCCGTAGTGAGCGCGTCAGGATGCGCGCTGCTCACTTCGGCATTCAGTTCGGCGGCCAGCCGGAGCAGCTTGTTGGTGTCCTCGACAAGCGACTTTTGCCGCAGGGCGTTGAGCGCGCGCAGCCGCTTCGCCTCCTCAACCGAGTATTGTGGAACGTCCACCTGTGCAAGCGGATCGTTCGGGTTCTGGCCCATTTGCTGGCCAAACCCGCCATGCGGCTGCGGAGGCGCAATCTGCGAACCGCCCGGCAACGCCGGCACCAGCGCGAGGCACAGCGCCAGGCGCGCAGCTTGAGGAACCAGCCGCCTGGCCGCACAGTTTGAAGATGCGGATTCCAGCCTGCGCATGGTCTTCTATCCTCGAAACCGGCTCGATTCCCTCGAGGCCGGCCCTTCTCTCAGCTTCCCCCGATCGAAAGCTTCATCTTCTCTTTCACGCCGTGGGCCAGCTTCTCGATCTCGTCGGCCTTGCGAATCACGCCTAGCGAGAGTGTGTCCTTGGTGGTCTTGTCCACCTCGGTCTTCAGCTCTGTCGCCAGTTTGAGCAGCTTTGCGCTGTCGTCGGCGATCTGCTTTTTGCGCTCCGCATTGGCCGCCTCAAAGCTCTGTTTTTTGGCCTGCTGTTCATTCATCTGCATCTGCTGAACGGCGTCGGGGAACCGGATGGGCTCAGGATTAGGTATCACATCGCCGACGGGCATTCCTGGAACCCTATTCTGGCCCGGCCCGGCGACGCCGGCGATAGCCGTCAAAGCGGCAAAGCAGGCGAGAATCCGGCCCCAATGACGCATCCTGAACTGCCCGGATGGCTTGGCGCCGGCTTGATCAAATGAGCGAACTTGATTCTTCGGGAACTGCATTGGGAAACCTCCTGGGTGCTGCTGCGACTCAAGTCTTCCTCTGGGCTTTCCGAAGTAGCGGGGAAAAGCAGTCTTTCGACCCTTCCTGCGGACAGTCTAGTCTAGAAAGAGGAGTGTTGGAATGTATCTTTTATTGCTGGCGGCAAGGACGGGCTGGTTTGCCGAGGGCCGGTTTCTGGGTCGTGTGCTGGACGAGTGGGTCGTCGATGCCCAGGAGTTCATTCGCATCAAGCTGCCGCACCTGCTGGTGATTGCGACTATCGCCTTTGTACTCAGCCGGTTGCTGCGACTCATCACCTATCACATGATCCGCGCGGCCGAGCGGCACGCGGCCAGTTCGGACCGCATCTCGCAGGTGAAGACGGTGGCCGGGGTTATCCGCACCACGGGGCTGGCCATTATAGGGCTGATCGCCGGCATGCAGTTCCTGGACGCGCTGGGAGTGAATCTGGTTCCCCTGCTGGCATCGGCCGGGGTGGCGGGAATCGCCATCGGCCTGGCCGCGCAGAACATCGTGAAGGACGTGCTGAACGGCATTCTCATCCTGATCGAAGACCAGTTCAACGTGGGCGACTCGGTGCGCCTGGCCGGGCTGGCCGGAACCGTGGAAGCGATGACGCTGCGCAGGACCACCGTTCGCGACGCGGACGGCACCCTCTACGTGATTCCCAACTCGCAGATCACCACGGTGGCTAACCTGAGCGTGGGCTACTCGGTAGCCACAGTCAACGTGAGCGTGGACTTCTCGGCAAATCCCGACGTGGTGCTCGGCCTGCTGAAGGGCATCGCCATGGAGGTCCGCGCGAGTGAGGAGTTCCGCGATCTCTTTGTCGCTGATCCGCAGATTCTGGGCGTGGATGCCGTGAAAGGCTCCGAGATCATCTTTCCCGTGGTCTTCAAGACCCTGGCAACCAGGCAGTATGGTCCGGTGCGGGAGTTCCGCCGCCGGGTGCGGTTGGCGCTGGAGGAGCATCACCTGCTCCCCGGCGACCCCAACCGGGTCTTCCAGACTTTTATCGACAAGGGCGCGCAGAAGACCAGCCGGCCTGCCCCGGAGGCTGCGCTGGAGAAGGATCCAACTCTGCTCAAACCGCAGGACGGCAATCCCTTCGCGAGCGAATAGCGTCCTGGCGCTTGCGACGATTCCGGAACATGGGGCGAGCAGGCTTCTATGGCCTGCGGCGGGGGGCCTCGCCACGGTGGAGAACGGCTCGATTGCAGCCCGCGGCTTTGGCGGCATAGAGAGCCTGATCGGCTGCCGCGAGCAGGGCTCCGGTGCTTTCGCGTCCGGCGGATGGATCGAAGACGGTCGCGCCCATGCTGCACGTAATCGCAAACTCGGCTTCCGGGGTGTGAATCCGGAGGTTGGAGATCGAGGCATGGAGTCTGGCCAATCTCTCTGGCGCGTCTCCGATTGGAATCTCGGTCAGCACCAGAAGGAACTCCTCTCCGCCATAGCGGCCGGCGTGGTCATAGACGCGGATGGCTGCGCCGACGGCGGCGGCGAACCAACGCAGCGCCTCGTCGCCCGCCTGGTACCCGTGTGCATCGTTGATGCGTTTGAACTGGTCCAGGTCCACGAGCGCCACCAGGAGCGTGCCTTCCTCGCGTTGGGTGCGATCCATTTCCGCGTTCAGTTCGGCCAGGATTCCGGCGCGATTCAGCATTCCAGTGAGGACGTCGTGAGCCAACTGGATGCGCAACTGCTCGCGGCTGAGTTCGAGTTCGCGGGTGCGCTCATTGACCAGGCGTTCCAGTTTCCGGCCTTTCTCGCGCAGTTGCCGGGTGCGTAGCAGGGTGACAACCAGCAGCAGAATCAAGAGGCTCAGGAGGCAAAACTCGAGGAGCAGAACCATGCTGCCATGCGCTGCCAGCCGGGAAAACCCGCTTGGTCCCGCAGTCGGCACATTCGCCGCAAGACTCCTGAATCCTTGAGCTTGCCGGTGAGCGAGCAGGGCAGACCGCTGCGCCTGAAGGCCGGTTGAAAGCGCCAGCCAGCGCACCGCACCCGGAAGGATTGCAGCCCACTGTTTCAAAGCCAGACCCGTGCGCGGGAAATACACACCGCACTGCGTTCATCGGCAAATCGGGCCGGAAACTAGACTTTTTGTCGCCGGTTTCGATCCGGCAAACGTTCCGCGGGGCATTCCGGGCTGAGCGGGATTCTCACGCTAGACCGGCAGCTCCAGCTCCTCCAGCAGCGCCTCCGCGCTGGCGACAGGCGGCAGGCAGGCGCGTCCGCGGCAGACGATTGCCCAAGCCGCAGCACCATCCGGCGCGGGAACCTGGAGCAGCGTCTCCTCCAGGGCCTCGGGAATGCCCCCCGGCACAAGCCGGCGCGGATCGATCCGCACCACCGTCTTGTTCACGGCAAAGCGCGCTACCGCCGTCGCCTCCATGCGCGCGGCCTCCGGGCCCGAGCCCACCACAACCACTTGCACGGGATCGAGCAGAAACCGCTCCAGCGCCAGCCCGTAGCTGCCGGCGTAAAGGCCGAAGTGCTCCACGATTCCGGCAAAGGAGCCGAGCGTATCTTCGGCTATGTCTCGATACTCGCGGCGTCCGCTCAGGGTCTCAAGGCGCAGCAGGGCCGAGGCGGCGGTGGGGTTGCCGGCCGGGGTGGGCGAGTCCTGGAGCGGCTTGCGGCGCGCCCCCAGAGCGCCCAGTGGCGCTGCCCCGTCCTGGGGCGCGGCGGCATCGTAGAAGGCTCCCGCCGTGCGGTCGCGAAATCGGGCGATCATGGCGTCGGCCAGCTTCACGGCCGCACGGTAATAGCTCATCTCTCCACCGGCGAACCATGCGTCGATGCAGGCGTGAACGGTGAAGGCGTAATCGTCGAGCGTGCCGGGCACTCGATCCGGCGGGGCCGCTTCTCCCTCCCGCGGCAAACCGTAGGCGATCACGTGGCTGAGCGCTTGGTCGCCGTCCCAGGCCTCGGCGAGGAGCCGGTTGAGCGAGCGCAGCGCAAACTCCCGGGCCGAATCCATGCGCAGCACCCGCACCGCCTCCAGATAGGCCGTCACGGCCATCGCGTTCCAGCCGGTATAGAGCGTGCGGTCGATGAACGGAGTGGGCCGCAGAGCACGGGCCGCAAGCAGCTTGCGCCGGGCTGAATCCCGCAGCGCGCGAAGTTCGTCCACGCTCCGGGTGGACTGGGCCGCCAACTCGCCTAGAGTTTGTTTGACGTGCAAGACGTTCTTCGCCGGATTGTGGTGCATATCGCCCAGCTCGCCGATATCCCAGTAGCCGGCGGCAAACTCCAACTCGGAAGGGTCGAGCGCGGCGCGGGCTTCGTCGAGGGTCCAGGTAAAGTAATCGCCATCGTCGTCGAGGTCGATATCGGCGTCCTGCGAGGCATAGAAGCCGCCGCGTTCGCGATCCGTCATGGTCGCATCCAGCCAGGCGACGATCTCCACCGCGGTCTCCAGAAAGTCCTGGCGGACAAAGCTCTGAAAACCATGCACGTAGTTGCGCAGCAGTTCGGTATTGTCGTAGAGCATCTTCTCGAAGTGCGGAACCACCCAGCGCTCGTCCACGCTGTAGCGATGGAAGCCGCCCGCCAACTGGTCGTAGACGCCGCCGCGCGCCATCTTTTCGAGCGTGGTAGTGAAGGCATCGCGGGCAGGGCCGTTGCCGCGGCTCACGGCCACCTCCAGCAGCAGGTCGAGGACCGAGGGGTGGGGAAACTTGGGCTGCGAACCGAAGCCGCCATGGCGGGGATCGAAGAGCTTGAGAGCCGAGGCGGCGATCTTGTCCACCAGGGCCAGCGTCAGTTCCCCGCCGCCGCCGGAGAAGCTTTCGTTGTACTCGATGGCGGCCATCACGCTCGCGGCCGTCTCCAGCGCCTCGCCGCGCCGCTCCCGCCAAACCAGCGCCAGCGCCTCGAGCACCCGCCCGAAGCCCGGCCGACCGTAGCGGTCGTCGGGGGGAAGATAGGTGCCGCCGAAGTAGGGCCGGCCGTCGGGGGTGAGAAAGGCCGTCAGCGGCCAGCCGCCCTGCCCGGTGATGGCCGAAACCGCCGCCTGGTAGCGCGCGTCCACGTCGGGCCGCTCGTCGCGATCCACCTTCACGGCCACAAAATGCTCGTTGATGAGCGCGGCGATCTGCGGATTCTCGTAGGACTCGCGGTCCATGACGTGGCACCAATGGCACCACACCGCGCCAATATCCAGCAGGATGGGCTTGTCTTCAGCCTGGGCGCGGGCAAAGGCCGCCTCGCCCCAGGGGTTCCAGTGGACGGGCTGATGGCGGGCCGAGCGCAGGTAGGAGGAGGCTGCATCTTCGAGGAGGTTGGCGGCAGGGGGCGTCGGGGAAGCGTCCTTGTGCATGGGCTGAGAATAAATGGCTCCGCCCTGAGCGGGCCAGCACGCCGGGATCTAGTAGGCGCGCCATGGTCAGCCTAAGAGCTTATCCGTGAACTGCGAGTTTTGTAGCGCCGCTCTTCAGAATGGCTGTCATGCAGGTCTCCAGACCTGCACCCACCACCCCTGGCGGCTTGGAAGCCGCCAGTACAGCCGGTCTGGAGACCGGCGCTACAATTTGCGGATAGGCTCTAAGGGACCTCTGAAAAGCGCCGAGTTAGAAGAGTCCGTCGCCGGTATTTTTCTGCAAGGGCATGAAATCGGCGCATTTTCGTATGTCCGGCAGGTCGTTTAACCCGCCGGAAGCCGCCGTGGCC
>JBEKDB010000089.1:0-12134 GCA_050014575.1 Occallatibacter sp.
ATCTGGAGCAGATCAACAAAGACCAGCTCCAGCGGTACTTCGTGAAACGACTACAACGACTCGGGCTCAACGTGACCGTTACTCCGGCCATCGCAGCCTGAAGAATCATTTTCGAAGGAGAAGAACATGTGCAGCCCCGGTTCAGTCTGTCAGGCATGTCCTCGGTCCGTACCCCCCGTTGACCCCACCCCCCTCCCCCTCCGGAAGGCCCCTTTTCGACCCGCGTTTGCTTGTAAGTCTCTACGAATCAGCAGGATAGGAATTCAACCCGTTAACCGATCGGTAAACAAAACCGGCGAATTTATCCCTCTTTTCCGGTGAATTCGGGCCTCAATTCCGCTTGCCGGAGCCAGAATTGATACTCATCTTCGGTCATTTCCCCTCAGGATTCAGAGCGGGCTGAATGTGCATGGCGGCAATCTCCCGTGAGAGCGCGTCGATGCGGGCGAGCAGTTCGGCGTGGCGCTTGTCGGCGGCGGAGGGGTCGAAGGCCTCCACATAAAAGGTGCCGTTGGGCTCAAGCTGGCACCTGCGCACCTGGTGGAAGTCTTCAAACCCCTGGCGGTGAATGACGGACAGCAGTTCCTCTTGGGTCAGCGACTCGCGCTGCATGGCGCGCCGGTCGAGCTGGCCATCCACAACCAGGACGGCGGAGCGGCCTTCGAGCGCGCGTGTGAGGCGCTGCGAGCGGAAGAGCACGCGCACCACCAGCCAGTTGATGGCCAGCAGTCCGAAGGCGCCGATCACGCCGCCGGTGACCGAGTTGTCGTCGCCGATGATGGCGTTCTGCACGGTGTTGGAGAGCGAGAGCAGAACCACCAGGTCGAAGGGGTTGAGCTGGGCCAGCTCGCGCTTGCCGAAGAGGCGCAGCAGCACCACCAGCACCAGGTAGACGATCACCGGACGCGCCAGCTTCTCCAGGATGGGAAGCGGCAGGTGAAACATGTTGTCGAAGATCAGCGAGTGAGGCATGGAACGAGGGTAAAACAGGGAGCATGGAACGGCAATCGAAACAAAGATGGCAGCCGCGATAGCTCGCGGTCTCAGCTCAACAGCATTTCCGAAGCAGCCTCAGGCGCCGGCCGCAACCTTGCTCTTGAAGAAGTCGAGCGACAATGCCAGCCCTTCCTTGAGCGAGATGCGCGGCTCCCAGCCCAGCTGGGCGCGGGCTTTCGCAATGTCGGGGCAACGGCGCGTGGGGTCGTCCTCAGGCAAGGCTTCGAGGCACATCTTGCTCTGGGAACCGGTAACTTCCAGGATTGCTTGCGCCACTTCGAGGATGGTGAACTCGTCCGGGTTGCCGATGTTCACCGGCAGATGTTCGCTGGAGCGCGACAGGCGCAGGATGCCTTCGATCAAGTCGTCCACATAGCAGAAGCTGCGCGTCTGGCTGCCGTCGCCGTAAATCGTGATCGGCTCGCCGCGCAGGGCCTGCATCATGAAGTTGGAGACGACCCGGCCGTCGCTGGGATGCAGGCGCGGTCCATAGGTGTTGAAGATGCGAACCAGGTGGGTGTTCACGCCGCGATAGCGGTGGTAGGCCATCACCAGCGCCTCGGCGTAGCGCTTGGCTTCGTCGTAGACCGAGCGCGGGCCGACCGGGTTCACATGGCCCCAGTACTCCTCTGCCTGCGGATGTTCGAGCGGGTCGCCGTAGCACTCCGAGGTAGAAGCGTGGAGAAAGCCGGCGCCGTATCTGGCTGCTATTTCGAGAGTGTTCTCGACGCCGACTGAACCCACGCGCAGAGTCTCGATGGCCAGGCGGAGATACTCCGGCGGGCTGGCCGGAGAAGCAAAGTTGAAGACGTAGTCCACCGGGCCCAAATCGAAGGGCACGCAGATGTCGCGCTCTTCAAACTGAAAGCGCGGCTCGGCGGCCAGGTGAGCAATGTTTTCGCGATCGCCGGTGGAGAGGTTGTCCACACCGGCAACGGTATGGCCCTCCGCCAACAGCCGGTCGGTGAGATGAGAACCCAGAAATCCGGCGGCGCCGGTTACCAATATGCGCATGGTCGACTTTCTAACTCCGCAACTCAGGGATGGGGCCCGGCTGACAATACTTCTCATCGGCCCAGTGAGCGGCACAGGGGGAACTGACCGTTACTCTACCGCGCCACGCAGCAGTTACAACGCCACGCTCCGCGGTTTTCCCTGCTGCGCCTGATAACTTGCCGGCCTGCCCACGCTGACATAGGTGAATCCATGGTCCAGCATATCCTGGGGCTTGTACAGGTTGCGACCGTCGATCACGATGGGAAAGCGCACAGCATCGTTGAGCCGCGCTAGGTCGATCTGCGCAAACTCCTTCCAGTCGGTCAAAATCAGCACCGCATCGGCGTCCTTGGCAGCTTCGTAAAGGCCGGCGGCATAGCGCAGCTTCGCCGAGGGCGGCAGCACAGCCTTGGCGCGCTCCATGGCCGCCGGATCGTAAGCCGCGACCGTGGCGCCCGCTTCCAGCAGTCTCCTGACAATCTCGATGGCCGGAGACTCGCGAATGTCGTCGGTATCGCCCTTGAAGGCCAAACCCAGCGCCGCCAGCCGCTTGCCGGGCAGGGTCCACAACGCCGAGAGCACCTTGTTGAAGAAGATATCCTTTTGCGCTTCGTTGATCTTGCGGACTTCCTGGAGCAGTTCGAAGTTCACGCCGCGCTGCTGGGCCACCCAGTGGAACGCGGCCACGTCCTTCGGGAAACAGGAGCCGCCGTAGCCCAGGCCGGCGCGCAGAAACCCCGGACCGATGCGCCTGTCCAGGCCCAGGCCGGCGGCAATGTCCTCGATGTCGGCGTCTACGGCTTCGGCCAGGTTGGCCACCGCATTGATGAAGGATATCTTCAAGGCCAGGAAGGCATTGGAGGCGTGCTTGATAAGCTCGGAGCTCTGCGCCGAGGTGATGAGCAGCTTCGCCGGATTCGCGGCGCTCAAGGCGCCTGGGAGAGCGCCGGGTTGGGAGTAGTAGCTGCCCCCGGCAAGCGGCTCATAGATGCGCCGCAGCAGATTGGCGGAGCGCTCGGTGCTGGCGCCCACCACGATGCGGTCGGGATGCAGGAAGTCGATGACCGCCGTGCCCTCGCGCAGGAATTCTGGATTCGAGACCACGTCGAAGTTCTCGGGATCGACGCCATGACGGCGCAGCACGCGCCTAATCCACTCGTTGGTGTAAACCGGAACCGTGCTCTTTTCCACGATCACTTTGTAGTCCTTGATGTGGCGGGCAATCTCAGAGACTACGGCCTCGACGAACGAAAGGTCGGCTGCGCCGGTATCGCCCTGGGGAGTACCGACGGCAATGAAGATAGCCTCGCTTCTTTCCACGGCTCCGCCCAAATCTGTTGTGAACTCCACGGCGCTGCCCCGGTGCTTGGCCAGCAACTCCGGCAGGTGGTCTTCGAAGATGGGCACGCCACCGTCACGCAGGGTCTTGACTCGGGCTTCGTCATTGTCGACGCAGAGCACGCGATGGCCCATTTCGGCAAAACAAGCGGCTGCCACGAGTCCCACGTATCCGGACCCGATCACACATATGGAAACTGGATCTTGCATAAGCTTGGGCTTACTCCTTCGCTGCTTTCCGTCGCAGTTGGCGGCCGGGAGAACTCCGGCCGGTGAGGCTCTTCAGCAAGGCTCGAGGCAAATAAGGATCGAATCGAGGACCGGCCGGAATGCATTCGATCCAGATGGGACGAGGAAACGAAACCGCGCAACCCATCGGTCCAAGGTCAACTTCTTCTAGGCTATCCGCTGGGCACGGGGTCGGGCAAACGTTCCTCGTGAATCTCTTCATGGATTGATGCGGTTGCGGGATGATTGGGATGGTCCCGCTTCGAACTGGGCCGGTTTGCCGAGGCTGGATTGGCGGTCTGGTAGAGTGAGATTGCGGTCGAAGAGACCCCGCCGTTGCAGCTGAGCGATGGCCTGCCGACAGGCCGGGTGCCAATTATTTCTGTGGTGGATAGGGACAACTCTCATGTCTTCTTCTGGGCAATTCCCGCTTTCTGAAATCGCTCCTTTTCGCATTGCGCCCAGGTTTGTGGGTCGCGTGTGGGGTTACCGGGATCTTCGGCCCTGGTATGACCGGGTTGCCGAAGGTGGAGAGCCGATCGGAGAAGTCTGGCTTACCGGCGATGAGTGCCTCGTGGCGACCGGTCCCCATGCGGGAAAGACGCTGGGCGGCCTCTTCGCCGCGGAGCCGGAAAGCATACTGGGCAAGGCCGTCCCAAGCGGTGGCTCGCCCTTGCTGATCAAGGTCATCTTTGCCAGGGAGAAGCTGAGCGTACAGGTGCATCCGGACGACAAACTGGCACAGAAGTATGGCCAGCCTCGCGGCAAGACAGAATGCTGGTACGTGCTGGCGGCCGAGCCGGGTGCGCAGGTGGCCGCCGGACTCAAGCCCGGAGTCACGCTGGACCAGGTCAAGGAAGGGATTCAGGCGGGCACGCTGGAAGAAAGCCTCAACCTGCTGCGGGTGGCGGCGGGAGAGGTCGTATTTGTCGATGCCGGGACGGTTCACGCCATCTGGCCAGGATCGATTCTGCTGGAAACTCAGCAGAACTGCGACCTGACCTACAGGATGTACGACTACGGGCGCGGGCGCGAGTTGCACATCGAGAAGGCTCTTGAGGCCACGCGGCTCACCACCGGCGCTGGCAAGGTGCCGGCTCGGGCGCTAGCAGATCGCACGATTCTGGTGGATGAGGATTATTTTCGCGTGGAGCGAATCCCCGTGGACGGGAGCCGGACGGGCACCAGCGTGGCGGACGATGGTGAGCCGCTTCGCGGGTTGGCGTTTCTGTTTGCAGCCGCCGGGTCGGGGAGGATTTGCAGCCCCTGCGAGAGCTTCGAGCCGGTCGATTTGCCGGCGCGCGGGATAGTGGCCGTTCCCGCCGCTTCGCCTGAGATCACGATCGAGAACCAGGGCGGGCTGGACCTGATCCGCATCACACCCAACTGGCCGGAATTGAGGTCTCCAGCGGGAGAAACGAAATGACAGCGGCGGCGTGGCGGGATTCGGTGGTGGCCTACATCCGGGCCGAGGCGCTGCCGGTGGACAAGTTTGGCCATCAGCCGCGGCTTTATGCGCTGGCGGTCCGGTTGGGGCAGGGGATGCAGTACGACGACGACATTCTCTTTGCCGCCGCATGGATGCACGATCTGGGCGTCTTTTTGGGGCACAGGCCGCAGGACCCGGCGCAACTGGAAAGCTGGGATCATATTCCCTACACGATTGCGCGGACGCGGGAGCTGCTGGCAGGCTGGGGGTTTCCGGCCGAGAAGCTGGAAGCCGTTGCGGAGGCCATTCGCACCCACCAGCCCCAGAACCAGCCGCACCAACAGGAAGCAGTTTTGCTGCGGGATGCCGATATATTGGAGCAGTTGGGCGCTATCGGAGCCTTGCGCGCGCTGGTCAAGGTTGGACGGGATACGAGGTACGCCACATTTTCCGATGTGCTTCCGGTGCTGCGCGAAGCGGCGGAGCATTTGCCTGAAAAGCTTCGTTTGAGGAGTGCGCAACTCCTGGCCGCGGGGCGGGTTCAACTGCTCACGTCGCTGATTGCCGCCATCGAAGAGGAGGGGGGAGAGTCGCTGTTCTAAGCGCGGATGGCGAGGAAGATTCGGGTCGAGATGCGGAGCCGGAGGCGCAACTGTTTGCGGGAAGTTGGCTTTGCAATCCTGAACCGGGGATTTACACTGGCCTCGGAAGGGCTCGCCTCCTGAGGCGTCCTGCAGCTCTGATGGAGGCGCGATGAGATCGAGATTCGTTCTAGTGGCGCTCTTTCTTGCCGCGGTAGTTCAAGGATCTCCCCAAACCGCGCCGGCTGGCGGCGAGGGTGCTTCGCGACTCTTCGTTGGGGCCGGCGTTTCCGGTTACAATGCCGACTTCTATGGGAACTACCTCATGGAAGGCGCCACTATTTGGTTCGACCTATACCTGAATCGCGGTCCGGCGTTTCTGCACGGACTCGGCATCGAAGCGGAGGGTCGCGATATCTGCTTCGGCCGGCCTGCGAACCAGCCCTCGAATCTCGCCGAGCAGACTGGCGGAGGCGGCGCGATCTACAGTTGGCGCCACTTCCACAAGTTCGCTCCTTACGCCAAGTTTCAATGGGAGCACGCCAACATCGACTTCGATTTCGGTATTCCCAACTACGGCCACGACACCAGGGATCTGTATGCCGGCGGCCTCGGGGTCGATTACCAGGTTTCGCGCTATGTGTGGGTTCGCGCCGGCTATGAGCAGCAACTCTGGCAAAGACTCTTTCAGAACCACGCGGTCTCCTATCCTACTGGGATCGTGCTCAAGCCACAGGGCGTAACCATCGGCGCCTCCTACAACGTCCATCTCCGCCATCGGCATTAACGGTCCGCGTCGTTGTCCGGCCGAATTCCGTGCGCCGCGTGCGATCTGAATCCGGATTTCCGAGTAGAATGAAAGGCGATATGGGCTTCCGATTCGTACTGCCCCAAGAACTTCGCGGCGTCGTTGACCTGGCCGTCGCCGACTGGCAAGCCAACAGCAAGGTTGACCGCTTCTGGCAGAAGAACTCCAGCCTGTGGACTGCGGACGGCGAGGAGAATTGGCTGGGCTGGATCGACATTGTCGAGCGCCAGCGTCAGGATCTGGCGAACCTTTCCGAACTGGGCGCGGACGTTGAGACCGGCGGCTTCAAGACGGTTCTGCTGCTTGGTATGGGCGGCTCCAGCCTCTGCCCCGAGGTGCTGGCTGAGACCTTCGGTCAGCAGCCGGAGTTTCCCGCGCTGCGCATCCTGGACTCCACCGATCCGGCGCAGGTGAAGGCGGTTCGCGACAGCCTGAATCTCGAGGAGACACTGGTCATCGTGGCCAGCAAATCCGGCTCCACGCTGGAACCGAACATTCTCAAGCAGTACTTCTTTGAGCAGATGCAGGATGCTGTTGGCGCGGGTCAGGCCGGCAGCCATTTTGTGGCCATTACCGACCCCGGCTCGAAGATGGAGCAGGTGGCCAAAGCCGACGGCTTTCGGTACATCTTCTATGGCGATCCGCGGATCGGCGGCCGCTACTCGGCGCTGTCGAACTTTGGCCTCGTGCCGGCCACTGCGGCCGGTCTGCATACCGGCAGGCTGCTGGACGAGGCAGCCAAGGCTGTGGCCGCGGCCAAGCAGGCCCCAGGAGACAATCCGGCGGTGGAATTGGGCCTGATTCTGGGTACCGCGGTAAACGCTGGCCGCGACAAGCTCACCATCTTCACCTCGCCGGAGATCTACGACCTGGGCGCGTGGCTGGAGCAACTGATTGCCGAATCGACCGGCAAACTGGGCAAGGGAATCACGCCCGTGGACCGCGAGGCGATCGGCGCGCCACAGATCTACGGTAACGACCGCATCTTCGTTTACGTGAAGCTGGCCGGCACGGCCGATTCGAGCCTGGATGCCAAGGTTGCCGCCATCGAGGCCGCGGGCCATCCTGTCATCCACATCGAGATTTCGGACCTCTACGAGATCTTTGGGCAATTCTTCACCTGGGAAGTGGCCACGGCGGTCGCCGGCTCGGTGATGGGCATCAATCCCTTCAACCAGCCGGACGTGGAGTCGGCCAAGATCGAGACCCGCGCCCTGACCGAAGCCTACGAAAAGACGGGCACGCTGCCGGAACGGGAGCCAGTTCTGGTGGACGGTGGAATAGGCATCTACGCGACCGAGGCCTACGCCGGCACGTTGAAGTTTGCAGCGCCTGCCGCCACTCTGGCCGGATATCTGCGCGCGCATCTCAACCAGATTCATGCCGGCGACTACTTTGCCGTGCTGGCCTTTCTGCCCATGTTCCCCGAGCACGAGGCGGCGATCCAGGGCCTCCGCCACAAGGTGCGCGACGCCAAGCGCGTGGCCACCTGCCTGGGCTTTGGCCCGCGCTTCCTGCACTCCACCGGGCAGGACTACAAGGGCGGTCCCAATTCCGGCGTCTTTCTGCAAGTCACCGCCGAGCATGATGTCGAGGCGGATGTCGATGTTCCGGGGCAGACTTACAGCTTCGGCGTGGTCATCGACGCCCAGGCCGCCGGAGACCTGGCCGTCCTTGAGTCGCGTGGGCGGCGTGCCTTGCGAGTTCACCTGGGAGCGGATGTGGCGGCCGGGTTGAAGACGCTGGCCGCGGCATTCGAACAGGCGCTCGCGTGACGCCGGCGGCCAACTGCAGCCGGGGCTGGAGAGTTTTCTGGGAACTTGACCCGCATCTTTCTTTGGCCGAACGCTTTTGCACCATACGATCATGCGAGATTGTCCCCTGCAGCACGGGCTGCTTTTTCGTTGCGGCTTTGGTTGCGCGGCGCGGAACTTTTTCCTGCCGGCCGGGTTCTCACCGATGACAGCTTTCGCCAAACCTCGTCTAAATGTTTGAGCCGGAAGCAAAACCTTCGAGCGTTCTTTCAATCGGCGCAGCCTCGATCGGCCGTTGGAACCACGCTTCAGGCGGAGGAGAGAGATGAAGATAAATCGCACCTTGCTGAAGAGAGTCGTTCCCCAGGTTCTGGTCTGGACCGGGTTGGTTGCCCTGAGCGCCGTGATTGCGGTTGCCCAGGCTCCGGACCGGAACTCCGCCCCGGTCACCGCCGAGCCGATCGGCCAGCGCACCGACGGACAGATCGAGATGGACGTGGTGCATGCCCTCGATGCTTCCAAGGCGCTGAAGAGTGACCTGATCACCGCCGCTACCATCCAGGGCGAGGTGACGCTGTCGGGAACGGTGTCGAGCGAGGCCTCCAGCGAACTGGCGGAGTCAATCGCCGGCCGTGTCGCTGGCGTGACTATGGTCCACAACAACCTGAAGGTCGGCAACCCGCAGGCTGCGCAGCCGGCAGCCCCCGGCTCGCAGCAGATGGCGGACAGCCAGGCGGACGAGTCCATGGCGCCCGTTCCTCCTCCTCCACCCGCTGTCACGGATGGACCGCTGCCGCCTCCCGGGCAGAGTGCGGACCAGGGCCAGGATCAAGGTCAGGCGCCCTATCCGCCGCAGCGCCCGCAGTACGTTCCGGCCAATCCGCGCATTACCCGCTTGCAGCCTCCGCCGGCCTATGAGGCGCCCAAGGGTCCGGTGACCATCCCCCAGGGAACGCTGATCCAGGTGCGGACCGCTGAGTCCTTGAACAGCAAGAGAGCCAAAGACGGCGAGCCGGTTCAGTTCACTGTGATCCGCGACGTGGCCTTCGGCGGCGTGCTGGCGATTCCGCGCGGCGCGACCGTGCATGGTGTGGTTACCGAGGTCAAGAAGGCCGGCGAGTTGGGTGGCAGCCCGGAGTTGGCGCTCAAACTCACTTCGCTGGACCTTGGCGGGCAGAGCTATCCGCTCGATACCGACCAGTTCAAGGTGAAGGGACCGAATAAGGCCGGTGAGACGGTCGGCAACGCCCTTGGCGCCGGAATTGTGGGAACCATCATCGGCTGCGCCGTGGGCCGCGGCGCGGGCTGCGCCATCGGCGCCGGCGCTGGCTTGGCCGCGGGCACAGCAGCGACAGCAGCTACGCCCGGACCGGGGGTCTGGATTCCCGCCGAGGCGTTGGTGGTCTTCCACTTGAACGCGCCACTGACGGTTACGCCGGTTAACGCGCAGGAAGCAGCCCGGCTGGCGCAGGGGCTTTATAACGGCGGGCCCAGCCTTTACCGGCGCGGCTATTACCCCTACGGTTCCCCATACTACGGCTCCCCGTATGTAGCCGGCGGCTATGGGTACGGCTATCCGCCGGTCTACTACCGGCCTTATTACATGGTTGGCGGGTTTTACTACTGGCGGTAAGCCGCGCGGGCGAGCACAGTTACTGCTGGGCCGCTTTCACCGCCTCGGTGAGCGCTGGAACCACCTCGAAGAGGTCGCCGACTATGCCGTAGTCGGCGACTTCGAAGATGGGTGCATCGGGGTCCTTGTTGATGGCCGCTACGCACTGCGAGCCTTTCATGCCCACCAAGTGCTGAATCGCTCCTGAGATGCCAACTGCCAGATAAAGCTTGGGCGAGACGGTTTGACCCGAGCTCCCAACCTGGCGCTCCAACGGCAGCCAGCCGTTGTCGCAGATGGGGCGCGAGGCGGCCAGTTCCGCGCCCAACGCCGTGGCCAGCTCCTGAACGATCGGAATGTTCTCAGCCTCCTTGATCCCCCGGCCTACGCTGACAATCCGTTGAGCCGAAGCCAGGTCAACCGTCAGCGCCCCGCCGCGCCAGGGCTCGCTGGGTCGGGTGCGAATCTGGGCTGGATCGAGGGTGGGTGCAAAGATCTCCGTTTGCACTGGGTCCGCGTCTGCGTCGTTGCCAGGCGCCTCTGGGCGGAAGGCTCCGGCTTGCACAGAGACGAAGCAGGGTCCGCCGCCAAAGTGCCGATAATTTCCATTCAAGCGGCCTTGGAGCAGTTGGCGCGTGAAGACCGGTCCGTCGCCGATCGCTATCACGTCGCCGATGAGAACCTGGCCGAAGCGGGCAGCCAACGCCGGGGCATAGTCGCGGACCTGGTAGGTGTGCGGAAAGACCACTTGCGCGGGGCGTTCCTGTTCGATGAGTTGCCGCAGGGCCAGAGTGAAGCCGTCGGCGGTGTACTGGGCCAGCAGCGGGTGGACCACCTGGACGAGGCGCATCCCATTGGCCAGCCGCCGGGCGGCGAATTCGGCGGCCAGGGCTTCCGTCTGCGCGCCAACGATGGCCGCGATCACAGGCAACCCCAGGTGCGCCCCCAGCCGCTGGCCGGCTGCGACGGCCTCCCAACTGATGCGGGCGATACGGCCCGCGCGCTCTTCCACTACTACCAGAATGCCGCTCATAACACGCCCGCCTCGAACTTCAATTTCTCCACCAGCGCCGCCGCGGCTTCCTTGGCCGTACCGGAGAGAATCTGCGTGGATTTCTGTTTTTGCGGCAGCGTGACCCGCTCCAATACGACGACAGGCGCGGAGTCCGCGTCAAGTTCCGCGGCGGTCAGCCGGCGCACCTCCCTGGTCTTGGCGCGCTTGATGCCCATCAGAGTGGCGTAGCGCAGCTTGTTGCCGCCGGATTGGATGGTCAGCACGGCGGGCGTGGGCATTTCGATGGTCTGGAACCAGCCCTCTTCGAGTTCCCGCTTGACGGTCACGCCGGTTTCGGTCTTCTCCGCGTGGAGAATGAGCGTGGCGTGGGGCAGGCCGAGCAGTTCGGCCACGATCACGCCGGTCTGGCCCAGGCCCAGGTCTTCCGACTGCAAGCCAGCGAGGATGAGGTCGGGGCTTTCCGGCTGGATGGCAGCGGCCAGCAGGCGGGCGACTCCCAAGGCATCGCGCGCGCCCAGATCGTCGCAGACAACATGAATGCCGCGGTCGGCGCCCTTGGCCAGAGCCTCGCGGATCGCCGCTCCCACGCGCTCCGGTCCGGCGCTGACTACAATCACTTCGCCGTCCGCCGCGACAGACTTCTCCTTGAGCTGCAGCGCCTCTTCAAGAGCGTAGGCATCGGGTTCGTTCAGCGCGAACTGGAGATCGGCTTCGACAATCCAGGTGTTGGGCCACTTGCCGGCGGCGTCGATGCGAACCTGCGCATCGCGTTCCGGGACTTGTTTGATGGCGACGACGATCTTCATGATGAATGGACCTCGTTCATCTTAACTTGCTTGAGTCGCGACCGGCGCACGGGCGGCAATTTGCTTTCGAACAGGTAAGAAAGGTGGCGCGACGAAGCGGAATTGGCAGGGAAAAGCTTGCATTCGGGGTCGAAATGGGCGGTTTGCGGGCGGAAAAGGGGAACACTTGGGCTCCAAAACAAGGGAGAATCGGGGAGTTTTGTTTCCCAATAAGTAAACCGTGCAGATTTGTATGACATTCATTTCAATGCGGTTATCTGAAATCTGGAGCGTCGGAGGCGGGGTTTTGGAGGGGGAGGGGGTGGGGGGTGGTACGGACCGGGCAGAAACCTGACAACGCAACGGAACAGACCGGACGGAGAGCCAAAGTTCTCCCGTTGCCGTTCGGCTTGTTTCGACGCTCGAACCGATGTTCGACCACTGTGCCTACCTCGACCTGTTTCCATTGTGAGAGCCGGTAGCGCAAATTCGGACAAGGGTTTAAGTGGAAGTTCTGCTCGCTCGCAGCCTTACGATGGCTGTGAAGAGGAGAACGGATGAGCAGACGTCCCCGCAGGAACCACACAGCGGC
>JBEKDB010000090.1:0-11963 GCA_050014575.1 Occallatibacter sp.
GAGGAGAGGCGCTTCCGCTACGCTCCAGCGCCTCTCCTCCCCCGAAATACCCCTTCCCGATCCTCTACTGGCTCCCTTTTACTCCGCCCCAGTGGTCTACTTTTACTCCGCCCTTGACACCCGCCGCGGACACGATCGAAGAACTGCTGGGCAACGCTCCCCAAGGCTCGCCTGAAACCTTCCGCTTCCGCCGTCTCGATTCAAATGCCGTCGAGGAGGTTTCATTCAACGATGTCAAGGCCGTCTTCTACGTCAACAGCTTCGATGGAGACTCGGAACACAACCATCTCAACTTCCACACCAGGGCACCCATCGTCCATGGCATCTGGATGCGTCTCCAGTTCCTCGATGGCGAAGTCATGGAGGGAATCGTATACAACTCCATTCGCTACCTGATCGATCCCGGATTCTTCCTGCTGCCGACCGACCCCGGCAGCAACAACAAGCTCGTCTACGTGCTCAAGAGCTGGCTGGTCGACCATCGCATCCTTGGAATGCGTAAGCTCTAAGCGCCAGCCGCCGGCTCCCTGACAATCGAATAATTGAGAATCTCCGCGGCAACCCCGTCAAATCCCTCAAACCGGTCTCCATGCGGACCGTCCGGCCCCGGCACTGGATCAGGCAACAGGTTGAAAGGGTGATCTCCGGAGGCAACTCGAGCGTGAAATCAAAGTCGCGATCAACCAGACCAATGTCGTCCGAGCCCAGATAAAAATAGACTCCCAGGTTGCTCAGGTCCCTGGTATAGGCGGGAATCTCGCGGTCCCCGGCGATCACGAGCAGGGGCGCATTGAGGCTGAAACGCTGCCTTACCCGCCGGTCCTTCGCCCTGGCCAAGTTCTGACGCATACGCTCCATCTCCAAATGCCATCGCCAGCTGTGAAAGGCGATCTGTTGGAAACTTGCCACATCCGCGAGGTTCTGGCAGCCGTCGCCACCATTACCGGAGAGCGCCGCCCATGATTACCATCGCAGCGCCGGCTGTTTGTTACTTAAGCACTATAGCAATCCGATTGCCGAACGAATTCCGCGCTAATTCTTGAGATTATGAGCATTCCGGGATTCGGACGTGCAATCTTCTGCGCACAAAATGGGTAGAAGTTGGACACTTCCGCGTGTATTTCTTACTGCGGGCTTGTGATGTCCCACATTATGAGATTGAATAACGAGGCGAATTGAAGCTCAATCGGCTGCGGAGGCATCCTCGCTGCATCCCCTCGCTGGAGGTCTCCCGGTGGCTTGACCGGCGGCCGGTTGAGCCGGCTGAGGCTGCCGCGGCAAATCTTCCCGGACGGCCGCGACAGACTACTTTGGATGGGCGTTCAGTTCGTCGAGCACTCGCTTCAGATCGTCCAGCTTCTGCCCGGCGTCGCCCAGCTTGCCCTCCGAGGTGAGGCGCTGGTACTCCGAGAAGTCCTTCCCGGCCTGAGCGATGAGCGCGTTTAGATCCTCCGCGGGTTTGGGTGCTCCGCCGGTTTCCGGCGCGGTTCGGGGTGCTTCAGTGGAACTCAAGGTTGAGGTCTCGGAGCCAAAGAGCGAGGCCAGCGCAGCCTCGAAGGTGGGCGCGTAAGCCAGCCGGTCTTGCAGCGCGAGCACGACCAGGCGCAGCTCCGGCATCGGACTGCGTTCGGCCTGCAGGTAGATCGGTTCCGCGTACAGCAGCGCGCGCCCGCAGGGAATGACCAGCAGGCTGCCGCGGCGAACGTGCGAACCCTGCTGATTCCAAAGGGTCAATTGCCCTGAAAGCTGCGCGTTCTGGTCGATGCGCGACTCGATCTGCTGCGGCCCGTCAACCAGCTTGGACTTGGGAAAGTCGTAGACCACCGAAGTGCCGTAGTGCTCGCCGTCGCTGCGTCCGGCAATCCAGCCGATCAGATTGTTGCGGTTGGCGGGCGTAAAGGGCAGAATCTCGACGAACTCCAGGCCCGCCTCTCCGGGCAAATTCATGAGTACAAGGTTGGGCTGCATGGCTTGCGTGGTTTGCCCTCCGCCCTCGGCCATCCCGGTCTCGGTGGCCACGGTCCACAAATCTTCGCGGTTATAGAAGACCTCCGGATTCGTCATGTGATACAGGCCGTACACTTCCGCCTGCACGCTGAGCAGCAGTTCCGGGTAGCGGACGTGCTTGCGCAGCCAGGCGGGCATCGCCGCGCCATCCTTGAACAGGGCCGGGAAGATGCCGCGATAGGCGGCCAGGATCGGGTCTTCGCTGTCGAAGACATAGAAAGTCGTGGTTCCATCGTAAGCGTCGACGACCGCCTTGACGCTGTTGCGCATGTAGTTGACGGGCTGATTGCCGAGGGTGTTATGCGTCGAGTAGGGATAGGTGTCCGATGAGGTGTAGGCATCCATGATCCAGGAGAGGCGGCCATCGTCGCTCACCACAATGTAAGGGTCCTGATCGAAGGTGAGGAACGGCGCCAGGGCGGCAACGCGATCGCGCACGTTGCGGCGCATGAGCAAGCGGCTCTGCGCATTCACATCGTCGCTGAAGGGCAGCTTGGCGATATCGCCGCGGTCGAATGCCAGCAGGATGCGGCGCGGCAAGCCGCCCACCACGATGCCGCCGCTGCCCTCGTACGAGGCGAGGTTGTTGCTCTGGCCCTCGGGGTAGTTGAACTCCGGCTGGCGGGTCTTCACATAGACGTCGGTGTTGGTCATTTCGCCGAAGTAAATCTCGGGGCGCGTGACGCTCAGGCCATGCGCGGCGCTCTGGACGGGCATGTTGCTCAGCAGCAGCATGGGCAACCCTTCCGCCGTGAAGCCGTTCACCGGATTCATGGTGATCCCGTAGCCGTGGGTGTAGATGAGCTTCTCGTTGATCCAGTTGCGGCTGCTCTCGGGCAGTTTTTCCACGTTCAGTTCGCGGGTGGCGAGCATCACCTCGCGCAACGCGCCGTCGATCTGGTAGCGGTCGATGTCGATGCCGGGAAAGTCGTAGTAGGTACGAATCTCCTGTATCTGGCGCAGCGTATCCTTCAGTGCCTGCACGTCCCACAGGCGGATGTTCTGGAGCGTGGGCTGATTGTTGGCAGCATCGGCCGCGCCTGGGGTGGTCTCGGCGGGAAACTCGCGTTGCGCGAACCGGTCCAGCCCGTATGCCTGGCGGGTCATCGCAATGTTGTTGGCGATGTAAGGCTGCTCGCGAACCAGCTCGTTCGGCTTGACCAAAAAGCTGGTGACGTACCAGCCGACGACGCCGACCGCGACGTAGCAAATCGCGGCTGGAACGAAGGCCGCTATCAGCCAGCGGCCGCGCGGCTTGAACGCGGCGCCGGCAAGCGCGATGGCCGCCCCCAGCAGCAGCGCCGCGCACACAATCAGTAGGCCGGTGAGCGTAACGTGCGCGTCGGTGTAGGTGACCCCGTCGAAGATCGTATGATGCTCGAACAGAAGGTCGAACCGGCCAACGTACACATGCAGCGCCATAAGGAACAGAAGGATGCTCACCGCGATGGAGAGGCCGCGCCAGGGCAGTTGGATGGCGCTGCCGAAACGCCCGCCGAGAACGCGGCTTCCGCCCGTAATCAGGATGAACACGACGGCCAGGATGCAACCCATCACGGAGAGCGTAAGCAGCCAGCCGACGAGCAGATGCCATGCGGGCAGCGTGAAGAGGTAGAAGTTCAATGGCCGGCCAAAGATGGGGTCGGCAACGCTGCCCGCGGCGCGCGGGGCATACCAGAAGAGCGCCAGGGTCGGCCACTGCGCCTCCATCGCCGCCCCGGTAGCCAGCGCAATGACCAGCGAGAGACCAGCAGCGATCAGGCGCAGGGCGGAAGCGACGGGGAGCTTTATCTCGTTTCCTGCGATGTAAATCGTGTGATCGGTGGGCAAATCGGCCGCATGAGCCCGCTTGAAAGCCGCAAATGCCCCGTAGAGAATCAGGAATGTGGCGCCGGCGAAGCCGATGAAGACCCCCCATTCCAGGCCCAGCGTCTTACAGAAGACCTCTCCGTAGCCGAGCGATCTGAACCATAGCAGGTCAACCCAGTAGGAAAGCGCGGTCCGGCCTCCAAGGAAGATGAGGGCGACCGCGGCAACAACGAAAAGGAGGGCGCGGCGGCGAGGCCGCGGGGTCTGCGTCTTGAGCGGAAACTGGATGTACTCGGGCACTTCTCTACCTCACCTTGCGAGCTTCGTTTTGCTGAGAGGTCCAGGCGTTGTCGAGCGATTGAGGAGCGGCGGCCGCCTTGCGGTTCCTGAACCCAGGGTTGAGCGATCCCGCCAGTTACACTTTAGTCTTCTTAAGCTGTCTTTGCAGCAGGGTCACTGACCGCGTGATTTCGTGCACTGGGTTCGTGGTTTTCCAGGTCCCAGAATCGGAACCTGGGGCACCCCGTCATTGGTTCAGGAACAAGGGGTCAGAGACCTAGCTACAACGACGACTCAAGAATGTGCCCCATCTTCTCGTGCTTGGTGCGCAGGTAGCGCTCGAAAGATTCCTGCGGCTCGACCTCGGCGGAGACGCGCTCGACGACGGCGATGCCGGCCGCTTCAAGAGCCGCCACCTTGGCCGGGTTGTTGGTGATGAGGCGAACCTGGGCAACGCCGAGCAGCTTGAGGACTTCGGCGGGCAGTTCGTAGGCGCGGCAGTCGGCGGCAAAGCCCAGTTCGACGTTGGCCTCCACCGTGTCCATCCCCCGATCCTGCAACTCATATGCCTTGAGCTTGGCCATCAGGCCGATGCCGCGGCCCTCCTGCTGCTCGTAGAGCAGAATGCCGGCGCCGGCCTCGGCGATCATGCCCATGGCCAGCTCAAGCTGCAGACGGCAGTCGCACCTGAGCGAGCCGAAGACGTCGCCGGTGAGGCACTGGGAATGGATGCGAACCAGCGGCGGCGCGGCGTGAATGTCGCCCATCACCAGCGCGACCAGGCCCTCGACTTCGCCGCTGCCCGGGCTGTCGCCGGCGGCCTTGGAGTCCTGGCGCGGAGCCGGCGCGATGCCCTCGAAGCCCAGGACGCGGAAGGCGCCCCAGCGGGTGGGAAAATCCGCTTCGGCGATCTTCTTCACGCTTGCAAACCCCATGGAGCCATTCTACAGGGGGCAGGGCCGCGAGGCGCGCGGGGCCTTTGCCGTCCTCGACCCGCTCCCAAACCTGCGATGATAGAAGCGAACGCCCGGAAGGCATCGTCGGCTCTGGGCAGCATGGCCCAGGTGAGCCTCGCAATGCGGCGTGTAGCACTGATCTATAACCCGGCTTCTGGACAGTACTCGGCGCGGCGCGCGGCAGCCGTTCAGGATGCGCTGACTGTGCTGCGCGCGGCGGGAGTCTCAGCCGAGGTTTTTGAGAGCGCCACGCCGGGAAGCGCTACGGGTCACGCGGAAGAGGCTGTCCGCCAGGGTTGCGACGCCGTTCTTGCATGCGGCGGCGACGGCACCGTTCATGCGATCCTGCAGACTCTGGTGGGGACGCAGGTCGCGCTGGGCGTGATTCCCCTGGGCACGGCCAACGCCCTGGCCGCCGACCTGGGCCTGGTTGGATCTCCGGCGAAGGTAGCGCGAGCGCTGCTGCAAGCGACGCCGGTGCTGATCCCGGTTGGCCGCATCCACTTCCAGGACAGCGCCGGAAACCCCGCCTCGCGGTACTTCCTCGTCGCTGCCGGCGTCGGCGCGGATGCTCAACTCATGTACCGGATGGATGCGCGGCTGAAGCGGCGCTTTGGCTACGCCCTCTATTTGGTGGAAGCCTTTCGCGTCTGGGCAACCCATCCCTTTCCGTTCTTCGAGGCCACCTTCACCAGCAACGGAAGCGGCGCGCCGCGCATGGTGGAGGCCTCCCAGTTGCTGGCGGTGCGGGTGCGCTCGTTTGGAGGGGTTCTGCGCGAACTGGCTCCCGGCGCCACCCTGCGCACCGGCAGCCTGCAACTGCTGGCGTTCAAGACCCGAAGCCGCTTCCGTTTCCTGCGGTTTCTGCTGGCGGTCCTCTTCAGGCGTCACACATTTTCCGGCGAGATTGAACTGCTGGAAGTCGCATCGGTGGAGTGCCGCGCCCGCAAGGGCTCGACGGCTCGCCTCTTCGTGGAGGCGGATGGTGAAGTCCTGGGCTCTCTGCCCGTCCGCATCGAAATCGTGCCCCAGGCGCTGACCCTTCTGATCCCCCCCAACGCTCAGCCGTGATGGTGCGGGCGGGAGGCAATTGGATTTCGGGTACCGTTTTGGCACACCCTGAACGTAGGAGTTCTCGCGATAGAAGTGCAACTCACATCCGATCAAAGAGCATTCGCCCGCCGGGCCGTGGAGGCGGGACTCCTGCGCAGCGAGAAGGATGCGGTCGAGGAAGCCCTTGCTCTTGAGGAAGAACGCGAGCGCAGACGCGTGGAGTTTCGCGCAACGCTCGATGCCACCCGCGCCGTAGCAATGCGGCGAGCAGGTGGCGCAGTTCGGGTACGCCGAGCCGCACTTGCGCGCCGGGAGTTTTTTTCTCCACGCGCTCGCAGCACGGATAAGACTGCATGGGCCAGCATGGACAGACCGGGGTCCCCAGCGACAGGTCTTCGTCGCTGGGGTGGAGCGTGATATGCCGATACCAACCTGCCAGTGGCGCACCTCGTAGTGATCCAATCCGCATTCGCTATAGCCGTCTCAAAGCAATGCTCGATCTTCCAGCGTTCGCCTGCCACTCGGACCAGCGTTTCAAGCGCATCTTTTCCGGTGGGAGCGTAGCACAGATAGTAAGCGCACTCCGGCTTCTCTTCGATGCTGCGCTGCACCAGAAGAGCAGCGTCCAACCATCCTGCTTCGATAACTCCATCAGCGCCCAGTCATAGAGCCGTTCGCCCTTGCCGCCGAAACCGGCGGAAAGGCGCTTCCATGCGGCTGCCGGCAAACTCCGCGCAATCGCGTCTACCCAATGCTGAATAAAATCCGATTGCCACAAGCGCTGGTCGGAAGCCACGGCCAGCACATAGGCCATCCGCAGCCCACTCCTGCGAAAGGTAGAGTTCGTGGTCCACCAGCGCCGCGCCTCCCCGGTCGCCTTTCCACGGAAGATCGGAGTCTTCCAATTTCTTATTTAGGCACTTGACACTCTTGGCGAAATAAACTACATTGTAGTTGATATGAAGCCGCCAGCCTCTCTCGGTGAGTTTGAACAGGTCGTTTTGCTGGCGATTCTGCGTCTGGACATGGACGCTTATGGCGTGACAATTCGATCCGAGATTGCCAGATGCACGGGCCGCGAGCCTGCTCCGGGGGCGCTCTATACGACGCTGGACCGCATGGAGGAAAAGGGGATCGTGCGTTCCTGGCTGGGAGAGGCCACGCCGCAACGAGGCGGCCGGGCCAAGAGGTATTTCGCGTTGACCAAGGCTGGTCTTGCGGCCGTGGTCAGCGCACAACGTGCATACCAAAGCCTGCTCGACGGGCTGGATCTGCTTGGAGGAGCCCATGCGTACAGCTTCAACTGCTGAATGGATTCTGTGCCGGTTAACGAGTAAAGAGCGGGCCGCTGCCATGGTGGGCGACCTGGTCGAAATCGAGAGGCAGAAGGGAAAACTCTGGTTCTGGCTCTCCGTCGCCGGTGTCGCGCTCTCGCTCTTTTGGCGAAGGCCTATAGCCTTTGTTGTGGCGTTTTTTGCCGCGGCGTGGATGTTCGGCCGGTTTGAGATGGCGATCATTGGAATGAATGCGCAGCATCGGCCGCCTGAATTTTGGATGCCTGTCTTCAATATTCTCTGGTTTGTTGGCAGCATACTGTGGGCTGTTTCTCTCTACGCAGCGATCCGCTACGGCCTTCAGGAGCGGTCAGCTCAACTTGCTCTTGGGTTTGCCGGTTTAGTCACCGCGGTCATTTATCTCTGGTGGCTGCCGGCGGTTTTGGTTGCGTGCATCGCCGCGGCCCTGGTTATCGCCACAGCATCTGTTTTGAACGGCAAACTACGCAAAGAAATGCTGGTTGTTCTTGTAGCTGTTTCGCTTGGCTACGTTGCCCTATATCTGGCAATGTTTCCTGTCTGGGTCTATCAGCATTCCCATTGGATATGGGGAAGTGAAGAAATGCGTGCGCATTCTGTTTTTTGGGGATGGCTGGATTTCTGCGTAATCGTCCTGTCTTTGTGGGCGACCACGACGGCATGGTCGCGTATGCGCGGCTGGCTGATGAGGAGCCAATCGCTCGAATCGCGGAGTGAGATGCTGTAGGCTCAAGAGAGAATCCTTTCTCAGGAAGCTCATCTTGACTCAATCTTCGCTTTCATCGTCGCGCCCTTTCTATCATCCGCAGCCAGGCAGCGCCCTGCACTGCGGCAAGGTCTCGCTCGAATCCCTCGCCAGGCGATATGGCACGCCGCTTTACGTCTACTCGGCGGACCAGATCGTCGAGCGGCTCACGCTTTTTCAGCAGGCGTTCGCGGGCCGGGATCGCCTGGTCTGCTACTCGGTCAAAGTCAACTCGGCGCTGGCGATTCTCAAGCTGCTCGCGGCGCACGGTGCGGGATTCGATATCGTCACCGGCGGCGAACTGGAGCGGGTGCGGGCCGCCGCGCCCGAGGCTATGGATCGGGTGGTCTTCTCCGGCGTGGGCAAGACCGTTGCCGAGATCGATCTGGCGCTCAACGCCGGAATCCTCGAAATCAACGTGGAGAGCGAGGCGGAGCTCGAGTTGCTGGCTGCGCGCGCAGCCAAACTGAAGAAGAAGGCGCGCTTTGCCCTGCGCGTAAACCCCGATGTCTCCGCCGAAACCCATCCCTACATTTCCACCGGGTTGCGCGAGCACAAGTTCGGCATCGATATCCGCCAGGCGAAGAGGATTTACCGGAGCGCGGCCGGCAATCACTGGCTTGAAGCGCACGGCGTGAGCGTCCACATCGGGTCGCAGATTCGCTCGGCGGACCCATTTGGCGCGGCCATGGAGCGGGTCGCCAAGCTGCTCGGGCAACTGCGGCGCGAGGGCATTGCGCTCCAGGCCGTCGATGCCGGCGGGGGCCTCGGTATCGACTACCACGGCGGCGTCTTCGACGCGGCGGCCAAGGTACGGGAGTACGCCGAGGCCATCAACCAGGCTCTGGCCGGCTTCGAGGGGCGGCTGCTCGTGGAGCCGGGGCGGTTCATCGCGGCCCAGGCCGGGGCGCTGGTGGCGCGGGTGCTTTATGTGAAGCGCAACGGCAGGAAGACCTTCGTGGTCACGGACGCGGCCATGAACGACCTGATTCGCCCCGCGCTCTACCAGGCCCACCACGAGATTGTGCCGCTGCGGCCTCGCGAAGGGAAGCCGCGCGCCGTGGACGTGGTGGGACCAGTCTGCGAGTCGGGCGACTTCTTCGCTCACGACCGAAAGCTGGCTCCGGTTGAGCCGGGAGACCTGATCGCTCTGCTCGACGCCGGAGCCTACGGCATGGCGCAAAGCTCGAACTACAATACGCGGCTGCGTCCGGCCGAGGTGCTGGTCGAGGGCGCTCGGGCGCGGCTTATTCGCCGCCGCGAGACCATGGACGACCTGCTTGCGCCGGAGATCCTCTGACAAGCAACGGGAGCTTGCATCTTAGTCTTTGAAACTCGCGCATTGTCCACGCCGCCCTGATAAGGTTTCAATTTGGGGGATATGGCGATGCAATGGGGGATGAAGTTGACCTGTGCTCTGATGGTGGCTGGACTGGCGCTGGGACCCTTCTCCAAGGCTTCTGCCGAGTCGCTGACTGTGGAGACTGCGCAAGGCAAGGTCCACGGCAAGACCATCAATGGCGGCAAGGTCAAGGCGTTTCTGGGGCTGCCTTATGCGGCGGCTCCGGTGGGCGATCGGCGCTGGAAAGCGCCCCAGCCGCCGGCCAAATGGAAGGGCGAGCGCGATGCGACGAAGTTCGGCGCGCACTGTGCCCAGATTCATCTCTTCGACGACATCGCCTTTCAGGACGCCGGGCCGAGCGAGGACTGCCTCTTTCTGAATGTCTATGCACCCGCCGATGCCAGCAGCAAGAGCAAGCTGCCCGTCATGTTCTGGATTCACGGCGGCGGTTATGCGGTCGGCGCCAGTTCTGAGCCGCGCCACAACGGCGACTTCCTGCCCACCAAGGGAGTGGTGCTGGTCACCATCAACTACCGGCTGGGCGTCTTCGGATTTCTGGCGACGGCAGACCTGGCCAAGGAGGCCAACGGAGCGGCCGGCAACTACGGCCTGCTGGATATGGTGGCCGCGCTTGAGTGGGTCAAGGCCAACATCGGGAACTTCGGCGGCGATCCTGGCAATGTGACCATCTTCGGCGAGAGCGCCGGCTCCTTTGCGGTGAGCACGCTGATGGCTTCGCCCGCGGCCAGGGGGCTGTTTCACAAAGCCATCGGCGAAAGCGGCTCGGCCTTTGCCGGCACGCCGCCAACCGGCTCCCTGGAAGCGGAGGAGACGAAAGACGGCCTCTGGGTGGCCTCGCTAGGCGTCAAGTCGATTCAGGAGTTGCGCGCATGGCCCGCCGAGAAGATTCTGGAAGCCACAAAGGGTCAGCTCATAAACGGCTTTCCGCCCTACGTCGACGGCAAGCTGCTCACCGAGCCGGTGGAAGCCGCTTATGCCGCCGGAAGGCAGGCTCATGTGCCGCTGCTGGCCGGATGGAATCGCGATGAGTGGAGTGCGCTGGGCAAGGGAATGACGGTGGAGAAGTGGAAAGCCTATGCGGCTGAGCACTTCGCCGAACGCGCCGAGGCGTTTCTGAAGCTGTATCCGGGCGAGACCGATGTGCAGGCGTCGCGTTCGGCAGCCGATTACAGCGGCGACTCGTTCATCGCCTTCGGAACCTGGAAGTGGATCGAGGCGCACCGGAATTCAGGCGAGTCGCCGGTCTACCGCTATCACTTTGAACTAGCTGCCCTGCCCAGCAAGTACCACCCCGATGCCGCTGCCTTCCACTCCGACGATATCGAGTACATCTTCGGCACCCTCGACACGCGGCCCGGCGAGACCATCCGCCCCGAGGACCGCAAGCTGAGCGAGCAGATGATGAGCTACTGGACCAACTTCGCCCGCAGTGGCGACCCCAACGGAAAGGGGTTGCCTCCATGGCCGAAGTACGGCAATGCCGATGAACTGATCCACCTGGACAGCACCATCACCTCAGGCCCGGATGCGCTGCGCCCGCGGTACGAATTCCTGATGAAGGGGATGCCGGCCTTTCAATTCTGAGCGGCGCATCCCGAACCCACCGATCAGTGGGTTACCTTTGCGGCATCGGCAAAGCCGGCTGCCTGCACGGGGGGAATGCTGCTGGCGGGGGGCGGTTCGCCGAAGGAGGAGTCCTTGGCGTTGATGGCGTTGGAGTAGTCGGGACCGAGGCCCAGCTTCTTGAGGGCGCGGGAGTCAGGCATCAGCTTGGTCTGCCAGCCCTGATCGGCCTGGTACTTCTGCATCGCGCCTTCGGTGGTTGCATCCCACCTTCCGGTGGCCTCTCCATCCAGATAATGTTCGCGGATCAACGCCTGCTGAATCTCCGTCACGCGGCTGGGGTCGATGGCCTGCTGTCCGTGGAGCTTGTGCGACTTGGCCGCGGCCGCCGTGGTTTTGGACGAGGCTCGGGATGAGCTTCTGGCTGTGCCCTTGGAAGTGCCTTTGGACGTGACCTTGTGGGAGTGGTGCGCAGTCGTTGTATGGCCGCCGGCGGGAGCGCGATGAACGCGGGAGGCGAAGGCCGGGGATGCGGCCAGAACCGCGGACAAAACAAATGTCAGGCTTGCTCGATAAGAAAGCACGCTGATTTCACCTCTAGAGAACTAAGTTGGATCCAATCTTTCGTGGAATTCTATTGAAACGTTCACAATGCAGCAAGGGAAAAATCCACCCGCAAGCGGAAAAACTCCAAGCCGCGCATCAAAAGGACGCCGGAAGCGGTGATCTGCTCGCCGGCGTCCTGGGTTCTACTTACTGCAATGTGCCGCCAAGGTAGTTGATACCGTCGCCGGGGCGGCGGGGGTCAACCACTTCGAAGACCACATCGTCGCCGGTCTTCAGTTTGGAGGCCACTGCATCGAACTGTTCCTTGG
>JBEKDB010000091.1:0-11715 GCA_050014575.1 Occallatibacter sp.
AGGAGAATCCTCTATGCCTCTAGTCTCCATGCGGCAACTCCTCGACGAGGCCGCCAAGGGCGGTTACGGCGTCGGCGCATTCAACGTCAACGATATGGAACAGATTCAGGCCATCATGGCCGCGGCGAAGGAAACCAATTCGCCGGTCATCATCCAGGCCAGCCGCGGCGCCCGCGCCTTCGCGCAGGACCGCTTTCTCTTTCACCTTATTCTGGCCGCCAGCGAGCTCTATCCCGAGATTCCCATCGCCATGCACCAGGATCACGGCAACAGCTTCGAGACATGCAAGAGCGCCATCGAGCTGGGTTATACCAGCGTCATGATGGACGGCTCGCTCAAGGAAGACGGCAAGACCCCGTCGAGCTTTGAGGAGAACGTTGCGGTAACCAAGAGAGTGGTCGATTTCGCGCATGATCGCGGCGTAACGGTCGAAGGCGAGATCGGCGTGCTGGGTGGCGTTGAAGACGGCCACGGCGCCGGCGGCAGCGGCCTGGAGCACGTTACCGATCCCGACCAGGCGGTCGAGTTTGCCGAGCTAACCGGCGTCGACGCGCTGGCCATCGCCATCGGGACCAGCCACGGCGCGTACAAGTTCACCAAGAAGCCCGATGGCTCGGTGCTCAAGATGGACGTGCTGATCGCCATTCACAAGCGCCTGCCCAACACCCATCTGGTCATGCACGGCAGCTCTTCGGTGCCCAAGGATCTGCAGGACGTGGTGAACGAGTACGGCGGCAAGCTCAAGGAGACCTGGGGCGTGCCGGTCGAAGAGATTCAGCTCGGCATCCGCAACGGTGTGCGCAAGATCAACGTGGATACCGACAATCGCCTGGCCATGACCGGGGCCATCCGCAAGGTACTGTGGACACAGCCGGAGAAGTTCGATCCCCGCGACTACATGAAGCCGGCCCGCGAGGCCATGCAGAAGGTAGTTGCCACGCGCATGACACAGTTTGGCCAGGCCGGCCACGCCGGCGACTATGCGCCCATCTCCATCGCCGAGATTGCCAAGGGCTACGCCAACGGAACCCTGGCCACCCAGCCGCTGGTGGCCGCCAAGTAACTCCGGCCTCAGCCTTCAAGAAGAAAGGGCCAAGGCGGTTCTCCGGGAACCGGCACTGAAAGCAAGGATGCTTTGGCTACTGCACCGTCACGGTGAAGGTTCCTGTCCGCGTGATCCCGGTTGATGTCGCGGTCACATTGACGGTATATGTGCCTGCGGGCGTTCCCTGATCTGTGATCTGGGTAGTGCCGCCGCCCCCGCAGGCTCCCAGCCCGGTAAGGCAGACCAGCAGGAGCAGCGCCAGCGGAATTCGCCTGCGCCTGCCTCCGGGCATCCAGAACAGCAAGACGCATGCCAGCACCCCAAAGCCATAAAGCCCCTTTCCGTCCGCCCGCCCCACTGTATATGTGCGTGGAGCTGTGGTGGTAATTAGTAGTAGCGCGTTAGTGGACGATGTGTCGAGGTTCGTGGTGACGGTTGGGCAGGTTGCCTCAGCCATCGCAGCCGGCAAAGTGCAGGTGACGGTGACCTGTCCGACGAAGTTATCCACGCCGGTCAGGGTGACCGTTGTCGTGCCGGTTTGCCCCGGTGCAGCGATGGTCATGCTGGGGATCGGCGTGGTCATGTTGAAGGTGGTGTCCACGACCGTGACGGCCAACGAATACGGGTCCTGCGATGGCAGGTAGTACGCGTCCCCACCATAGGACGCGGTGAAGGTGTAAGTCCCCGGGGTATCGATAGAAATAGGCAGAGAACCGACGAGATACGCCCAGGAAAGCGAGCCAAAGGAGTAGTTTCCGATGAAGTGTCCGCTGCTCCAGGTGTAGGAAACCGCACCGTTGGGTGGATTGCCATTCTCGAGAATCGTAATGACTCCCGTGGGCGCCTGGAGAATGCTCTGCGAGGAGACCGGCACTTCGACGTGAAACAACTCTCCCGAATCGGCGGTCTGTGAGACATTGCCCGGAGTGAACTGTCCGGGAAGGTCGGGGATATACATCGACAGAATGGTCGGCGCCTGGGTCACTGTCGCGTTCAGCGTGTTTGTGCTGGGGTTGTAGCTGGAATCCCCGCTGTACTGCGACTGAATTGCATAGCTTCCCAAAGCGGTAAACTCGGATGCCAGCGTCTGATCCTCGACGTAACCCAGCGTGTTGAGCGCGTAGCTTCCCGCGTCCAGAGTCTTGCCGTTGTTCGTGAAACTCACGCTCCCCGTGGGACAGGGAACTTCCGTCTGCTGCGGACTGGGCGCGCAGGGAGTGCCCGCCGCGTTGGTCACGTCGCTGCGCAGGAAGAATAGCGTGCCGTAAGAGATGGTGCTGGTCCGATACACGCCGGATGTGGTGGCGGGATACGCCAGCAAGGTGGCGCTCGTCTGGCTGTCTTCCTTTCCCACGGTCACCTGGACCGGCGCCGAGTCGCTGGCGCCAAAGGCCGAATCGCCGGAGTAGTGAGCGGTCACGTTGTAGGTTCCGCCGGGCAGCAGGTTGGTTGTGCCGCTGGCCACGCCGCCGGTCAGCGGAAAGTTGTCGACGCCCTGACTCTTGCCCGCCGGCGCGGCGATCAGCGCCACGGATCCGGTTGGCGTGCCCGATCCGCTATTGGCGGCTACGGTGGCGCTCACGTTCACCGGCTGGCCATGCACCAGGCTCACCGGAGAAAGATTCGTAAGCGTCGTCGTGGTCGGCGCAAAGGTGGCTGCGCTCCAGGCGTTCACAAGGTTGTTGGCGTTCACCGATCCCAATCCGGATGCGAGGTCGTAGCCGGGGGTAGTTTCCCAGGCGGGGTTGGTGGGGTTGTTGGGATCCACCAGGACGCCATAGCCGTTCGCCGCAGCCGTTCCGCAGTTCGGAGTGCCCGCCGAGCAGGGCACCGAGTTGTTGCCCTTGGTAATGTCGTAAAAGATGCAGGTGTTACCGGTCGCCGCCGCCGTGGAGGAGTTGCAGCTTGCGCCGCTCTGCGCCGCCAGATTGTAAAGAACGTAGTTGGCATTCCCCTGCCGCGCGCTCTGCCCCTGCGCCGCCGCCTTCTGGTTCACCAGCGCCATGATGCCGGCAAAGGCGGGCGCGGATGCCGATGTCCCGCCGATCCCAAGAAATGAAGGAGGATACAGGCTGCACGGCTCCGTAAACCCAAACAGCCCCGCATCCGCCTCGCAGATGATGTAAAAGCTCCCGTTGAAGCCCGCGCTGGCAAAAAGCGAGACATCGGGCAGATCGCGCACCCCGTCCTCCGGCACTCCGGTTCCGGCCTGCCACGCCGGCTTGCCGTAGCCGGAGAGGCAATTGCCGCTGCTGTCCTGGGTCGAGCAACTGCTGGGGCCGCCGCTTCCGCCCACGATGTCCAGGTAGCTGGAGGAGTACAAACACTGACCGGCTCCCTGTCCCGCGCAGGACTGGTTCCAGGTGGTCTCCGGGATATACCCCAGAGCCGAGGCCTCGGTAGTGGTGTTGTTGGTCGCGCTCCAATAGTTTGGGGCCGTCGCCGCGGTTTGGTCGAAATCGGTGCCGCCCACCGCAACGTTGTATGGAGTGGAAGCGAATCCGCTCACCGCCAATCCATCGTAGGCAACCGCTTGGCTGTCGAAGTTGTCGCATCCGGCCGAACCGCCGTCGCCGGCGGAAATCACCACCGTGATGCCCTCGGCCGCCGCCTGCTGCCAGAGAGCGTTATAGAAGCCGTTGCCCGTATTGCCCAGGACGGCTTCGCACTCCCCGTAGCTTTCGCTCATCACCGGAGCCAGATCGTTGTCCACAATGTAGAGCGCGGAGAGATCCACGCCCAGCGAGGTCTCCGTGCTGGCCGATACCACCAGGTCGATGGTGGCGTTCTTGGCCACCGCGCCCGACCAGGAGACGTCCAGCACAGCCTCGGGTTCGTCGCCCACCACGCCGGGGTCGGGGCCGTTCAAGACTACGACCGGATCCTTGGCCGGCAGGCCGAAGAGCCTGCGAAAGGCTTCGATATCCGAGAGGTGGATATTCGTTTCACCGACGATGGCGATGGTTTGCCCGGTGCCGTCGATGCCGGCACTCCACAGTGGAAGCACATTGTAAATGGTCGCGAAATCCGTCGGCCCCAGCCCGTAATAAGTTTCCTTGTTCGACGTGAAGGTGAACATCGGCAAGGGAGCTGGAGGGCCTTGTGTCGCCCGCACCGGCATCCCCTGCACCGTGGAGTGAGGGTGCCTGGGAAAGTTGTGCAAAGTGAGCACGCCCTTCAACGCCGGCGCCAGCGCAGCCGGGATGGACGGATCGCTGCTGTTGGCCCAGTGCTGCTCGCCGTTCACCTCGTATTTGTGGATCGCGGTATGAAAGGCTTCCTCCACCTGGCCGGCGGTGCCGGAGAACTCGATCGCGGTGCGGCCTTTGGAGATGGAGGCAACCTGGAAGCCGTGCGATTTGAGCCATGCCACGACGGTTGCCAGATCGCTGTCCGCGAGTCCGAACTGTCTTCCGAATTGATCCGGACTCAACCACTGGCGATAGTTTGGAGAGCCCTTGGTTTGCTGGCCTTCGAGCAGCGCGCGCAGCGCGGATTCCTGTTCGGCGCTGCGTTGAAGCACCAGGATCATGCGCTGCATGGGCAGGCTGGCGGGCGCCGCGCCCCGGTCAAACTCGACGCGCGCCAGGGGATGCGTGTTGCCCTTCAAGACCGTGCGCTGCTGCTCATCCACCGGCTGAGAGATCAGGATGCGCGGCGCGGCTTGGCCGGAACCGGCTGCACCGGCAAGCTGTGCCGGCGCGGCAGTCCCCGCGGCCATCGCCATCGCAGCCAGGACAGCACACAACGGTGCCGGCGCGCGCCGCGTCCGCCGGCGGTTTGCAATGCGAATCGATTGATTTGCGTCCACTCCAGAGGGGATGAAACCATACATTCGTGTCATGGCCAAGTCTTTCCCGGCGATGAGTTGCATCGCCGTCTCTTACCTTTTTGCGGCTACCATGCGCCCCGCGCATTCCAGATTCGGGGCAAGGCGTGGACGACGCGCCGGAGACGTTCTGCCCCCGGCAGTGGAGACGCCTGCCACAGCTCTTCCCAGGCGACCCTTTTCAAACTGCCCGCAGCCGGGCCTGTCATCATCCCGGATTCGTTCTGGCGATGCCTGCGCGATTTCGTGCATCGCAATTGAGTGCGGCCTATCCCAGATCGCAGAATCGTGATCTGGGACGCCCAAAATTGATTCAACATCAAGCGGTCTGAGATCTAGTGATGGCCGCCGCCGCTGACAGCGGTTGAGCTTGTGCTACCGGCACTGGAACTCGCGGCGCTGGAGGCGCCACCGCTGGAGCCGCCGCTACCACCGCCGTGCGAACCTCCGCCACCGCTGGAGCCGCCACCACCACGGGAACCGCCGCCGGAGCCGCCCCCGCTGGAGCCGCCGCCACCGCGATAACTGCCTCCCCCACTGAAGCTGCCGGAACGCGACTGAAGATTGCCGCCGCGGTTGGTGATCGGCGTAGCGACGGTCACGCTCTTGTCTCCGTGCATGACCTGCCTGGCCATCATGAAGCTCTGCGACCTGTGGTCGAAGCTGAGCGGCATGCCCGCCGGCTTGACGAGGCCTGCTTTACTCCCAAGCACACCCTTGATCGAGTGAGCTTCAAGATGCGGATCGTCCGCCCTGGAGAGCGGGGGCTGATACGCATTGCGATACTCTCTCGGAGGCGACTGAAGAAATTCGATCGGGCGGTTCGCATCGAACTTGACCCTTTCGACCGACAGGCCGTTCCTGTTGCTCACCGCCAAGATTTCCTCCTTGCGGTTGATCGGAGGCCGGCCCTTCACGTCGTAGGGATGCAAGGGAGCAAAGGCCACGGTACGGCCGCTCTTGACCCAGCGCACCGGCTCGATATGGTGCCTGTGGTGACCTACAACCCAGACATAACGATTCCGGTGGTGAATCCAGCTTCCCGCGTGACACACCGCCCAGGAGTAGGGCAGCGCGCCGGCGTCAAATGGCGAGTAGATCACCTTCCGCTTGCCGGTAACCGGATCGACTTCGGTCTGGTAACGAATGACTGCCGGAAAGCAAGGAAAGAAGGCTTCCAGGTCTCTGTTTGCAATTGGAGTGTGTGCGCGCGCGCCAGGCTGTTTCGTCGGAGCCGGCGGCGCAGAAGTTTCAGCGGTAGTTGACCCGGATTCGGGCTGTTTGCCGCCCGCTTGCTGCCGGTCATCCATCGCTGTCGGCTCCCAACAGGTTCCGTAGGGCGCGCACTCAAAGAATCTCCCCTGTCCATTCATCTCCGCCAAGCCGGGAATAGGCTCAGTCAGTCCTGAGGCTTCCATCACTTCGGCCATCGCCGCCCTTCGCTGGGCAATGCGGTCCGCAACCCACTGGTCCCATTCGGCGAATGCGGCTGAATCGCTAGAGCCCTCGGTTTCGAGGCCGCCGTCTCCAAACCCACCGCGCAGGATCATCGTCTTTCCTTTGGGGAGCGTCTTTTGTGGCTCTTCTGGAAAGTGAAGGCCTTCGCCATCGAGCGAGGTGATGGCCGTGGCGTCGACATAGCTGTTGATGCGAACGTAGGACTTGCGCGGATAAATCACGGTGAGGGAATTGGCGGGGGTCTTCAGGACGAATTGCTCGCCGGCCATGTACGGGCGAACATGAAGGGTCGCCGTGCCGGTAAGCAGCGCGACCTGGCTGTAGGGCACGCCACCCGTGGTGTGCAGGTCGTTGAAGGTGAGAACCGAGTTCTCTCCGAGATAGAGCGTCGAGGCGTCTTCCAGCTCGATCTCCGCCCGCCCGGCGCCTGTCGCCAAGCTGAAGCCTGTTTCCAGAGGGAGATCGGAAACGGCCTTCTCCCAGGTTGCGCCGGTAACCTTCTCGTTCTGCTCGCCGCGGGCGATGCGCACATCTCCCTCCACATAGCTGAGGCGAACAATCTGCGCGTAGGTCGCATCGGAATAGTGGTTGCCGAGGATGAAGAGCGCTTCCTTCTTGAGTTTCTCGCTGGAATCGCCATTCAGAATCTCTTGAATCTGCGCCAGGGCGCGCGGTTCGTCGCGGCGAAGGAGCGAGTTCAGCGCCAGCAGTTTCAGGTCGTCGTCCTGGCCTGCGTTGGGCTCCAAGGGCTTTCCGCTCCGGGCGTGAATCTCAATCTCCAACGCGCCGCATTCATGAACCCAACTGCTGGCGGAAAAGTCGTGGCGCAACTGGGCGCAAGTGTCGAGCGCAGATGTTGCGTGGCCCTGCTTGTTCTCGGCATACGCCTTCCAGTAGAGTGCCCCGTCGGAGTGCTCGCCATGCTGACCGGCGACCTTGGTGAAGATGGCTTCCGCGTCGGACCAGCGCCCCTCGTTGATGGCTCGGGTTCCGTCGGCATAGAGACTGCTGTCCGGAGCGCTGGATGCAGCCGGGACGCCGTCGATGCCAACCGGCGCGGCGCTTCCCACAAAGCCTTGCTCCGGTGAAAACTGGCCAACGCCGGCCATGGGCGCGAAGAGCAATACACCCAGGAGAGCGGCGCGAGAGATGCTTCCGGTCTTCATATTTCGCCTTCTTTCGACCGGACGGCTTTGGCCGCCTGGTCCTCTGGAATTCTGGAACGCAGGACGCGCACCTGAAAGAGCAGTCCGTCCGCGTTCATTTCCTCTTGCAGCCGGGTGATGGTGGCGCTGTTCACGCCCCCCGGCTGGTTTGCCAGCCCATCCAATAAATGATCCAGGCGATCGAGCGCCGTAGCCAGCGCCGGATCGTCGATCTTGGCGGCGTTCTGCTGGCAGATGCGATTCGCAACCAGAAGACTCCTCGCCTCGTCGCGCAGGGGAGAAACCATCTCCTCGCTGCCGGCGTCGGCGTGCTTCAACTCCACCAGCAGCCGCTCCGAACGGTCCAGGTGATCGCTCAAAACCACCACGACAATCCGCTGCTGGGGCGGCGCCACGTGTTCCTGAGCCTGCGGCGGACTGCTCTTCGCGGTTGTCCATGGCTGTCTATGCTCCCATAGGCGGCCCGCGAAGAAGGCCCCCAAAATTAGGAGGGCGAAGGCGGCATAACTCAAGCCTCTCCACTGGCCGATGCCCATCCAGCTCCACTTGCGCGCTTCATACACGGGCAGCGAAGGCGCTATCGACTGCCAGACCCTTTCGCCATAGGCAGGGTCGCGGACCGGCGGCGCCGCAAACTTCATCTCGTCCAAATCGGTCTGGAGCGCGGCGTAGGCCTCAGCGCACTCCGGGCAAGCCTCGATGTGCCGCTTGAAGCCCGCAGCTCCCCTGCTGTAATACTGCTCGATCAGTTCTTCTTCACTCAGGTGCTTCATCTCATCGCCCTCAATGGCGCCAACCGGCTGCGCAACTTCTTGACCGCGCGAAAAACCGCTTGCTTGGCCGCGTTCGGTGGAATGCCCAGCGCGGCCCCAATTTCCTCGCCGGTGCAGTCTTCCATGTGCCGCAGCACGAAAGCCGCTCGCTCGGTGGCCGTCAGGCTGCGCAGGGCCAAATCCCGCAAAGCCCCAATCTCGCCGCTTAGAAGCAAACGGTCGGGACCGGCGGCCTCATCCGCCACCCGCACCTCTTCCTGCTCCGGATCGGGCTCTTCGGCCACGCGGCTTGAATCGTCTGCTTTATTCCCGCCAATCCTATCCAGCGCGCAGCGCACCGCAATCCGGTAGATCCAGGTGCCGAACTTGGAGCGGGACTCAAAGCTCTCCAGCTTTTGATACCCGCGCAAGAATGCCTCCTGCACCACGTCCTCCGCGTCGAATTCATTGCCGGTAATACGGAATGCGACCCGGAAGAGGCTATGGCTGTGGCGCATCACCAGCGCCCCATAGGCTTCCTTGTCTCCCGCGAGAACCGCCTTGATCGTCTCGTGGTCGTTCTTGCCCATGCATTGCATTAGACACGAGTTTTCCGGGCGCGGTTAGGAGAGATTGTTGGGGGGAGCGCAAAGTTGCCCGAATTCACCGGAAACGCCGGGGGACTTAACGGGGTGAGCGGGTTGCGCCGCAGCGCGGCGGAGACCCAGCGGGCGGCGGCCGCAACGGGGATCATCTTCAATATCTCTAGAACAACTCTGCAGACTTCAAGCCCGGTACAAAGCACAGGTACACGCCCTGCTCCGGAGTTCGAGGCGGCAGCGAACCAGCCGGCCCGCCGCCGCCTCGGATCGATCCAAATTAGCGAATGTCCCGCCGCTTCTTAGAGCGCGGGCTCCAGTTCGCGCAACGCATGGTCGATGTGGTCGATTGAGCGTTCCCGCAGCCCACGGTTCTCGGGCAAATCATGTCCGTGATCCACATCGCCGCGCGCCTCTCTCAGCAGTTTCACCGCTGAATGAATCGGCCAACCCTCACTGCCTCCGCTCTGCGGCGGCGGCGTATGCCACGGGTTCTTCCCGTCGTCCCGCGCGGCGACCTTGATGTCGTCGATGGCCTTGTTGATCTGCTCGATGGCACGTTCCCTGTGGCCGGCCCACGCGGGCCGGGTATCGTATTCCAAGAATGCACGGGCCGAGCGCAGGTCGGAGAGTGCGTGAAGATATGCGGGGAATTGGGCGTGCGCCTGGGTTGCGGGCGCCAGGATCAGGAACGTCAGCAGCGCGAAGGCTGCCACGGTGAGGGACTTGAGACTACGCATTGTTCAGTTGTACCTTTCTTTGGGGATGATTCCAACTGCCTGGGTGAGAGAATACTCCATACACCCCGCGTCGCGCCGCACCGATCTGACAATTCCTTCGTTCGCATCGGGCACTTTCTTCCGCGAGCGCAGCCGGCCGGCCAACAGCCCGGCCCGCCCGTGGAGAACTGCCTGGACTCTGCCCGATTCCCTTCCCGGCCCAGGTGCGTCGAAGCCTCAGCGGTTCAATCCGCTGTGGCCGGGCTTTGCCCCGCTAAACTGGTCAGTGAGGTATTCGGTGCTTCGATTCGCCTTTTTCGCCTTGCTCCTCGCCTCGGCCGCCGCTTTCGCCCAGAACTCTGCCCCGAACCAGGGGAAGCCGGCCCAGACGGCCCTGCCCGCTTCTGCCGCCGCACCGCCGACGGTTAGCGAGCCAGTCGCGAATGCCGAAGCCGACCTGGTAAAAGCCGATTGGAAGGCTGCCCAGGCCAAGCTTGAGCCCTGGCTCGCCGCCCACCCCGCCGACGCGCGCGCTCTCTTCGACCTGGGCTACGCGACCGACGCCGAGAACCGCCTGGACGATGCCGTCAGCCTCTACCGCCGCGCCGTCGAGGCAGATCCGCAATCGTTCTTGGCCCATCTCTCGCTCGGCCTGCTCTTGGCCCGCCAAAACAAGCCTGACGATGCCCGCCCGGAACTGGCCGCAGCGACCAGCCTCGACCCCGGCGATGCGGGGCCCGCCATGAAGGCTCGCGCCTGGCGCGCCCTGGCCCGGATCGACCGCAATTCCGACCCGACCGAAGCCTCCAACGACCTGCTGGAGGCCCTCAAGCTCACGCCGGAAACCGTGGACGACACGCTACTCGCCGCCAACCTGGCCGACCAGGCCGGCGAGTCCGCCGCCGCCGAGACTGCCTACCGCCGCGTCCTGGCCAAGGATGCCAAATCCGCCCCCGCCAACGCCGGCCTGGCCCACATACTGATCGCGCGCAAACAGTATCCCGAGGCCGAAACCCTGCTTCGCGCGGCCCTCGACCAAATCCCCGACGACCCCACCCTCACTGCGCAGCTGGCCGCCGTCCTTGTCGCTCAAGACAAGGCCGAGGCCCTGCCCCTTCTGCAAAAGCTCCACGACGCCCACCCCGCCGACGACGCCATCACGCGCATGCTGGCCGAGGTTCTGTCCGAGGCCGGCGACGCGGCCGGATCTGACCTGTTGTATATCGGGCTGCTCAAGACCAGCCCCAACGACTCCGCCCTCCTCGTCTCTCACGGCCAGAACCTGATTCGCCAGCTCAAGTACGATCAAGCCTTCGCCGCCTTCGACAAGGCTACCCAGCTCGACCCTGCCAATGGCGACGGCTGGAGCGGCCTGGCCTTTGCCGCTTCGCGAACCAATCAGCCTTCCATCACGCTGCACGCGCTTACGATGCGGTCAAAGTATCTTCCCGAAGTTCCCGCAACCTACTTCCTCTGGGCAACCGCATACGACACGCTCCACCAAAAGTCGGCGGCGGCAACCTATTACCATCACTTTCTGGATTCCTCCGCAGGCAAGTTCCCCGATCAGGAATGGCAGGCTCGCCAGCGTATAAAATTGCTCGAAAACAAACCGTGAATTCGGCGATCCTGTAAACCTGAGCGCGGCGGTTCCGATTCGCGATGCGGTGGCGTGCAATTTGCTGAGCCCGAGAATCTTTCCGCTTGCAATTTCTCATCGAATCGTCCTATAGTCACGGCCTGGGGTAATGCGGATTTCCAATTGGCAAGGCCCCACGAGTTGGGAACCCGTTGTTCGGCGCTTCAGCGGAGGTTCCTCATGCAGTTCAGGATTCCGTTGGTAGTCCTCCTCCTCCTCGCGGTCCCCGCGGCCCCGGTCTGCGCCTCCGGCTTCGACGACAAGCCTTTCAATCAACAGAGCATCGATGCTCTCCAGGCCAGGGTCAGTCAGGCGCAGCCGCGCGAACAGTGCTTCCTTTACGCGGAGCTGGTCCATGAGATGACCGAGTTCAGCTTGAGGGAATACGCAGCCGGCGACGTGGCAAAATCCACCGACTTGCTCAAGCAGATCCAGTTGCTGGCGCACAAGATCCACCTCTCGGTGTCCGACGACGACAAACGGCTCAAGAACGCCGAGATTCTGCTCC
>JBEKDB010000092.1:0-11548 GCA_050014575.1 Occallatibacter sp.
AGGAGAGGCGCTTCCGCTACGCTCCAGCGCCTCTCCTCCCCCGAAATACCCCTTCCCGATCCTCTACTGGCTCCCTTTTACTCCGCCCCAGTGGTCTACTTTTACTCCGCCCTTGACACATTTTCCCGTGACTACCAGACACGAGCCAAGTACCTGCCATAAATACGGTTACCAGATATCCCCTCGCGGCCTCCTGCGATTTTTATCTCCGTAACACACAATGCTACGCCGTGGCATGGAAGAGGTCAGACTCGACCGGAGGGGGCAAACTTTTGGCGAACGCGCCCTTCCGCTCTGCGGCGTTCTGTGGTCTATTGAATGGGATGGTCCGCCGCATTCTCCCAGATGAACCTGTGTGGACATATAGAGAAGCAGGAGGCTACGTCCCCTAGAATTGCACACACTCGGTAGCGCTGTTGCCACTTCGGCAAACTAGCCGACGTGCACAGCCGTTTCATTGTCTCGCTCATCTCGCCGGCAGCGACTGGTCATGAGCGGCGGTTCTCACGTTCCCCGCCTCTACGCCAGTCCCAAACGCTCCATCTGGGCGCGGTCGAAGACGACGAGCAGGCTATTTGCAAGGCCGGCTGCTTTGCCTTCCAAGAGATGTGCCGCTGCGATGAAGAACTGCAGGCCGCCTTCAAAGCCCAGCTCCAACGCCTGGGGATAATCGGGACGGCGCACCCAGTCTCCGTGAACAGCCACCAATCCGATGAAACTGGAACGCAGCGCCTCGCTGACAGCGCGCCATTGAATCATAGCCGTCTGAATCCGCAAGCCGGTCAAACCCGCCCAGGCCGGCAGCATGGTGACTTCCTCCACCGGACCCAGGTCGCGGTCGATCATACGTCTTCCACGAAATCATGTCATGGAACGGATCGGCTCGCGCCGTTGGGATGTGAGGGCGCGGCAACCATTTTCTCCGCTTTGAGCTGTCCAGAACCTTCGCGGAGAGTGATCAGCTGATTGGCCGCTACTTCCTTGTGAACCTCGGTAAGTCCGAGCGGCCAGCGCACCTCGATATCGACCATCTCCGCGGCTCCAAGTCCAAAATGCAGCCTGGGGTCATTGGCCGACACATAGCTCGACTGGCTCATGACTTCCTGCACCTGCGCCTTGCCTCCGCAGCGGACAACTACCCTGGCTCCAATGGCGCTGCGATTACTCTTGGTTCCCTGGAGCCGGACCTTGATCCAATGGTTTGCCGGCGGAGCATCATTGCGCAGGAGCGACGGAGGCTCATTCTGATTCATGATCACGATGTCCAGATCGCCGTCGTTGTCGAAGTCGCCGAAGGCGCATCCCCGGCTGACGTGCCGCGCGGCGAGGGCTGGCTGGCTATCTTCGGGGATTTGGAGGAAGGTTCCATTTCCCCGATTCCGAAAGAGGATTCGCGGCCCTCGGCGGGGATACTTGGGCAGGATGGGCTCGAGTTCAGGATAGACCTGGCCGGTTACAAGAAAGATGTCGGGATAGCCATCGTTGTCGAGATCGACCAGCCCCGCCCCCCAGCTCACAAATCGCCTTTCGTGAATCAGGCCGGCCTGCGCGGTGACGTCCTCGAACTCGCCCTTGCCCAGATTGTGATAGAGGCCGGAGGGCTGATTCATGTAGTGAGTTCGCAGAATGTCTAGGCGTCCTTCGCATGCATAGTCGCCGATGCCCACGCCCATGCCGGCCATCTCCTTGCCATCGTCGCTGAGGGCCACTCCACGCAGCAGGGCTTCATCGCGAAATGTACCGTCGTGGTTGTTCATCAGCAGAAGGCTGGGCGTGGTATCGCAGGCCACGAAGATATCCGGCCATCCATCCTCATCCACGTCAAAGGAGGCAGCGGTGAGGCCGTAGGAGCCGCGCAGGGCGCCCACGCCGGACTCCTTCGACACGTCAGTGAATGTGCCGTTCCCGTTATTGCGGTAGAGCAGATGGCTGGGCAGCGGAAGGCCGCTGGGGCCGCAGTTTACTGGGACCCCTTCGAAGTTGCAGTTGGGCCTTTCCAGCGAAGGCTTGGGCATCTTGGCCAAATCTACGTCGGCATAGTTGGAGACGAAGAGATCGAGCCAGCCGTCACGGTTGTAGTCGATGAAGGTGCATCCGGAGCCGAAGCGGGTAGTGGGCGAGCTCAGCCCGGCCTGAGCGGTTACGTCGGTAAAGGTTCCGTTGCCGTTGTTGCGATAAAGCCGGTTCTGTCCGAAGTAAGTGACAAAGAGATCTTCGAAGCCGTCGTTGTTATAGTCGCCGACACAAACTCCGACCGCCCAACCGTCATCGAGCAATCCCGCCTTTTCAGTAACATCGGTGAATGTGCCGTCGCGATTGTTACGATAGAGCCGATTGCTGGCGCCCGGCACAGGACCTTCCAGCTTCCGCCCGCCGAGGATGAAGATATCCATCCATCCGTCATTGTCGTAATCGACGAAGGCGCAGCCGCCGCCCATGATTTCAGTCAGGTAGGTCGCCTTTGTTCCCTCTCCGTAGACCATGACCTTCGTCAGCCCGGCAGCCTCGGCCACATCGACAAAGTGCGAAAAGGGGGCTAAGTCGGCGGGCGTAGGTTCGAGTGCGCCGGCTTTGGTCCTCCACAGGGCAGACGCGAGGACTCCAGGGACGGACTGCAAGAGGCGCCGGCGCGACCACCCACCGAAGTATCTGGGCGACTCATGCATTGGGCCGGGGATCCTCCATTTTGCGGGCCTAGCGGGCGGCTTTGGTCCGCGGCGCGATTGATCGATTACCTATAGAGTGTATTCCGAAAGCGGCAGGCAGGAGCTGCGAGGCCGTTATGGCCCGGCATGAGCCGCAGCGAGAGCCTGCCCAAGCGCCCGCGCCTGAGCGTTGTCCGGATCGATCTCGATCGCGCGCCCCAAGGCCTGCCGCGCATCCTGCCACTTCTCCTCACTGGCTAGAGTGGCCGCCAGATTGATCCATGCGGCGACATAGGAAGGAGAAGCCTGGACCGCGGTGCGGAAGTAGCTCTCTGCCTGCGCCAGGTCGCCGTCCCGATCGGCAAGGTAGCCCAATTGGTTCTGCGCTTCGGCAAGATTGGGGTTCAACTGAATAGCCCGCCGGAGAGCCGCCTTTTCGCCGGCGAGATCCTTTATCTTGTCCAGCGCTTTGGATAGCTTGTAAAAGAGGAGCGGCTCATCGGGATCGGTTTCAAGCGCTTCCTTATAGAGTGATGCGGCCTTCGCGGGATCGCCCGCGGCCATGGCCTGGTCGCCGACTTCCGCCTTTCCGGCTGCTTGCGTTGTATCGGATCGCGCCTTCTTCAATTGCTGATAGATGCGCAGCTTCTCCTGCGCTTGTCCGGTATCGCCAAGCCGCTGAAGAACCTTGGCCAAATCGTATTGGACCTCCGGCTGGCTGTCCCCCAGCGCGATCGCCTTCTCTAAATGCTCCCTGGCGCCGGGCAGGTCGCCGAGTTTGGCGAGAATGCTGCCCAGCTCATCGTGGGACTGATAGTAGCCGGGATTCAAGGCGATGGAGCGTTCCAGATGCGCGCGCGCGTGCTCAAAGTCTGCTTCGCGCGATTCCAGGACTCCGGCGAGATACAGTACTTCCCACTGATCGGGGTAAGCCGCGAGCAGCTTCCGGCCGAAATCGGGCGCCTTTTCGGAGTTGCTCGAGACAAGTGTGTGGAGGTAGAGAATCTGTGTGGGTTGGTCGTCAGGATGTCTGGCAAGCGCAAGATCGAAGACAGCATACGCTTCTTCGTCGCGGCCGAGCAGCATGAGCACAACTGCTAATTCATTGGCGATGGGCAGCGAGTCCGGGTTGTTGTTCAGTCCCTCGCGGAGCACGTTGACCGCCTTGTCGAGCTCCACCCTGCCAGTGTAGGCGATCCCCAGATTCAGGCTTTGCACCGGTGTTCTTACCCGCTCCTTGCCGGGCCTGTCGAGTAGGGCTATCACGGAGGAGTAGTCCTTTTGATCGACAAAATCCTGTGAAAGGGAATCCAGAGCGACCGAGGACTCCGGATCGATGGCCAGCGCCGCGTGCCATTCGGCCTCGCCTTCCGCTGTCTTCTTCATTCGGTCCAGAGTCGCGGCAAGAACCAGGTGAGGGCGAATATCGCTCGGGTTCAGGCGCGCGGCCTGTTGCAGCGGGTCAACCGCCTTCTGGAGTTGCCCCCCGGAAGAAAGGCTCAGTCCCCACAGATAGGCGAACGCCGACGAGTTGGGCTGGCGCTTGAAGGCGTTTGCGTAAGCCTCGGCCGCGCAAACGAACTGCTTTTGATCGCCATACCACGCGCCCAGGCTGGCGTAGGCATCGGCGGTGGGTCTGGTCTGGATGCGCGCCTTCATCGACGGCGGGGGGGTGCAAGACGCGTAGGCGAACTGCCACGCCAAGAACGAGAAGAGAATTCCCTGACCTGTTCTCACCTGCAATCGGCGCAGGCATAGTCGCCTGCGCGCGACGGCCGCGTCCATTTCCGGGGCCTTGGAACTCGCTCCACTACATAGCATTACATCGACCTTTGGCGCCAGAAAGGGAGCCGACCGGGTGCTCAAGTCCAGAGAATAAGCAGCGAACCCCGCCCGCACCATGCGTAGTCTACAGCCGGCGCGGGATGGCTCGCAACCCCGGAAAGCCCCTGGTTTAGGACTTGACTCCGCTAGGCGGCCGGAGTAGAGTTTGTCACATCTCGAAAAATGTCCTTCCCGATTCCCTGGAATTGGCCAGTTTGAAGGGGGAAAGGGGTCTGTGTGCATTTGCGGGTCTCTGGCGTCATATGAAAACGATTACTCTGGGGCAACGAGGCAAGGATTTCAAATTCGCACGAAATCACTCCGGGGGGCTCCATACAACTCATTTCAGGAGGTGGTCATGCAATTGACCAACGCAAAGAAACTGCGAGCCTTGCTGCTCGCGGTCTTCGTAGGCCTGGCTGGCTCGTGTGCCCTTGTCCACGGACAAGGCACAAACGGCAGCCTGACCGGTCAGGTTACCGATGCCAATGGTGCGGTCATACCAAGGGCGGCCGTCACCCTCACGAATGTCGACACCAACTATGCGCAAGGGGCAGTCACCGACAACACGGGAGTCTACCTGTTCAAGCTAGTGCCCCCCGGCAACTATTCGCTCACGATAGTCGCCGCTTCCTTTGCCCAGTACCAGCAAAAGGGCATTGTGATCAACGCCAACCTCTATGCCACGCAAAACGTTCAGCTGAAAGTGGGCAACGCCAAAGGCGAGACGGTAACCGTGACAGCCGACGCCCAACTGATCGACACCACCTCGGCCGAACTGGGCATGACGATCAACGAGGAGTCGGTGAGCGAGTTGCCGTTGAACGGCCGCGACCCCTCCGCTCTGGCGCTGCTGGCTCCGGGCATGCTCGACGGCAACAAGGCCGGCGTTGCCTGGCAGCAGAACGGCTTCTCATTCCCAAATGAGTCTGTGACCTCCTCCAATGGCGGCCGCATCGGCAGCACATTCTACATGCTCGACGGTGTCTCCAATATGGACACCTACCTGGGCTCCAACTCGCCCACGCCAAACTCCGACGCCACCCAGGAGTTTCGCCTGATCTCCAACAACTTCAGCGCCGTTTACGGCTTCTCGACGGGCGGCGTGGTTTCCATGGCCACCCGGAGCGGCACCAACGAGTGGCATGGCGGCCTCTGGGATTTCATGCGCAACGGGGATTTCGACGCAGGGAATTGGAATAACCACCTCCAGGACACTTATCGGCGCAACCAGTTCGGCGGCTATGTCGGCGGACCGGCCCTCAAGAACAAGCTCTTCTTCTTCTTCAACTACCAGGGAACCGTCGTTGTTGGCGGCCCGGGAACTACGAGCAATTCCACCACCACTCCCACCCAGCAGATGATGAACGGAGACTTCAGCGGGCTCATCACTTACGCTCAGGCCAACAGTTCCAACTGCGGCTCGGGTTTCAACGTGCCCGCATCGGAACAGACAACCAATTGCGGCTGGCTGAACGGCCCGTTCCATACCGTCAATGGGGTGCCCAACCAGGTCATCGGCGGCGTCAGCGGGCTTGATCCGGTGGCCATTCAGTTTACCAACGATGGGCTGCCGGGCCACACGGCTCCGGCTTCAGGGACTGCCCCTCCGACCTCCACGGCCCAGAATCTGGCCGGCGGGATGTTATACGCATCGGCCAACCTGGCGAATTCACACTTCGACGAGTACACAGCCAAAGTTGACTACGATCTGACCAAGAACCAGCGCTTCACGTTGCGCTCGTTCATTGACAAGTTCGTGCAGCCTGCCGGCGACACACCGGGCAATGTCCTCTCGGTGATCAACATGGTCAACTGGAGCCAGACCTTCGGCGAACAGATGTGGTACTTCAACGAAATCGCGCAGCATACCTGGACGGTGAACCCCACCACGGTGAACACGTTCACGGGTTTCTGGACCCAGCAGAGCGCGCATAACGGGACCCCGGTTCTCGACCATAACGGCAAGAACATGTGCTGGTCGCGCTACATCAACATCACTGAGCCGGGCTGCTACATGGAGGGCGCATATTTCGGCGGCTCCAACGGCGGCTGGACGGAGCCTTCGAATGAAGTCCGCGGCACCATCGGCTTCTCCGACACACTGATCAAAACCGTGCACCGTCACACCGTGTCGGCGGGCATCGATCTGGTGCATCAGCGGGGGGTCGAAAACGCCTCAGACTATCCGGCTGACGCCATCATCGACTTCGGCGGCGGCTACACCGGCAATGGGGTGGCAGACTGGCTCATGGGTTACATGTGCTGCTACGAGCAGGGAGCAGGCGAACTGGCCGACATCCAGGGATGGCTGATCGACCCGTACGTCAACGACGAGTTCCGCTTGAAGCCCGGTTTGACCCTTACCCTTGGCATGCGCTGGGATCCGGACATTCCGCCGGCTTCTATCGGCGGCCGTGGGACGGCTTTCGTGGCCGGCCAGCAGAGCTACATGTTCCCCGGTGCGCCAACGGGACTCATTTACCCCGGCGACACCAACATGACTGCCGGCCTTCGCCCCAGAGACATGATGTTCTTTGAGCCCCGCATCGGCGTTGCCTATCAGCCCAAGAACATGCCTCGCACCTCCTTCCACGCCGCGTTCGGCATGTTCAGTGCTCCGGTGCCTTACTCCGACTACAATCACGTCGTCGATATGGCGCCCTTTGCTCCGGCATTCTCCCCGAGTGCACCGTCGAATACGCCGATTTGCTCCACGGGCGGCGTAGTTGGCAACTGCACACCGAACACCGGCCAGGCGCTGACCGGATACATGAACTTCCACAATCCATGGGCAACCCCGTCGTTCGATACTCCCAACGGCAACCCATTCGGCACCGGCCCCGGCCAGATCCCATGGGCCAACCCGAACTACAAGCCACCGGAGAACTCTGCGATTCCCGGCCCGATCTATGAGCAGGATTCCTTCGCCCGGAGCTTCAAGGCGGCCATGACCCAGGCCTGGAACGCCTCAGTGGAGCAACAGATCAACGGGGTAACGGCGGTTCGCTTGGCTTATGTAGGCAGCCAGTCTTATCACCAGAGCTACGTGATGGATAGAAACGCCCAAACCTACAGCTACTGCACCTACTACAACAACCCGAGCTGCGCGCTGCCAACGCAAGCAAACCTCACTAATGGCACCCTCAAGCTAGCTTCCTATCCGTTCCCCGCCTTCACCCAGATCCTGGAATATGACAGCGGGGCCACAGCCAGCTATCACTCTTTGCAGGCTAACGTCCAGCGGCACCTGTCCCACGGTATCCAGGCGCAGACCAGCTTTACCTGGCAGAAGACGATCGACGTGGCAAGTTTCGCCGACATTGCCGGCGAAACAAGCGGTATGACCAACCCCAAGAACCTGAGCTGGAGCCGGGGACTCTCCAGTGCAAATATCCCCTACACCTGGACCAGCAACTTCATTTACCACAGTCCGGCTCTGAAGGGGCAAAACATTGTGATGCGCGAGGTACTGGCAGGCTGGGAGCTCAGTCCCATCATTACCTGGCAATCGGGCCAGCCGTTCAGCGTCGGTGCCGGCAACAGCAATGTTGCCTATGGCGAGCTTGGGAAGGGCGATGGCTGCTTCAACGGCTGCAGCAGCGATCGTGCCGACCGCGTTCCGGGAGTGCCTCTCAAGGTACGCCAGGGCGGGCGCGCCAACTGGACGAAGCAGTACTTCAACACGGCTGCGTTTACGACCCGTCACGACGGAACCTACGGCGACAGCGGCCGCAACATCATGCAGGGCCCTCCGGGCTTCAACGTCGACTCCTCGCTGATGAAGAACTGGACGGTCCTTGAAAAGTACCAGCTTCAGTTCCGCTTCGAGCTCTTCAACGCTCTCAACCACCCCATCATGGGCAATCCGGATGCCAGCCCGCCGGGAGGCAGCGGTCCTACGGGCGGCGGCGACGGATGCGCCGGCGAAATCAACTGTTACAACGGCGGCTTTGGCAGCCCCAACAACACCACGCGTATAGGCCAGGCTGCTCTTAAACTGACCTTCTAACCACCAACCCACGGGCCCGGGCGGCGTTCAAGCTGTCCGGGCCTGTTTTTTTTGCTCTCGAAACGAATCGTCCACGGCGCTTCATTCGCGCAGATGCACGCCAGCCTCCGCGATTCTATGATGGTTTCATGGGTCACAGTTCGAGCGTGGACCCGGAGGTTCGACCAATGCTCGAGTCGCTGCCCCAGCCGTCCTCTCCGCACATGCGCTTTCTTGTGGCAAGCGGGACAATCCTGGCCGCCCTGCTCGTCTGCTCCGTTTTCCCGCCCCTTCACAGCAGAGTCTTCGGATGCACGCAGGCCGCGTCGTCCAGCGACTCCAAGGCGGTGCTGTGGACCATCTCCATCGACTATCCCCAGGATGGCTCCATCTTCCCGCCCGGCATTACGCCGCCCACTTTTATCTGGCGCGATGCGGCCGCCAACTCCTGGCAAATCGAGGTCGAGTTCGTAGATGGCTCCGCTCCCATCCACGTTCAATCCGCGGGTGAACCGATGCGCGTTGGAGCCATCGATCCCGAGTGCGTGAGCGATACCAACGAACCGCCAGAGTTAACGCCCCGGCAAGCGGCTTCGTGGACGTGGACTCCCGACGCAGCCGCCTGGGCGGCGATTCAGGCGCACTCCGTAAGCCAGCCGGCCACGGTGACGATTACCGGCTATAACAGCGCGCGTGCCGCTACCTCGCAGGCGCACATTTCGCTATCCACCTCGGACGATCCGGTGGGTGCGCCGATCTTCTACCGGGATGTGCCGCTGATGCCGAGTCAAGGCGCAAACGGGACGGTGCAGCCTTTGTCTCCCGCGGCAATTCACCTGATTCGCTGGCGGCTGCGGGACATTCGCCAGCCGGAGAGCCGCACGCTCTTGAAGGATATGCCCACCTGCGCCAACTGCCATTCCTTTTCCGGCGACGGCAAGACGATGGGCATCGACGTCGATGGGCCGGCGAACGATAAGGGCCTGTATGCGGTTGTCCCGGTCGAACGCCATATCTCCATTCAGAGCAAAGATATTGTGCAGTGGAATACCGACGGCCAGGCGGGAAAGGTTCGCGTGGGATTCATGTCCCAGGTTTCCCCGGATGGGCGCTACGTCGTGAGCACCTTTGCCGGCTCTGCCCTCGATGTTTCCAACACCTATTACGTCACCAACTTCAAGGATTATCGCTTTCTCCAGGTCTTTTATCCGACGCGGGGCATTCTGGAGTGGTACGACCGGGCCGCGGGCAAACGCCTGCCACTGCCCGGCGCCGACGATCCAGGCTATGTTCAAACGGATGGCGTCTGGAGTCCCGACGGCAAGTACATCGTCTTTGCCAGGGCCGAAGCGAAGGATCCATACCCGGAAGGCCAAAAGAAGGCGGTGCGCGCCAACGATCCTAACGAGACCCAGATCCAGTACGACCTGTACCGGATTCCGTTCAACGAGGGAAGGGGTGGCGTGCCCGAAGCCATTGCGGGCGCCTCGCAGAACGGGATGAGCAACAACTTCCCCAAGGTTTCTCCAGATGGGCGGTGGATCGTCTTTGTGCAATGCCGCAACGGCCAACTGATGCGTCCCGATAGTCAGTTATGGATCGTGCCATTCGACGGCGGCGAGGCGCGGCGTCTGCGCGCCAACACGCCCCTGATGAATTCATGGCACAGCTTCTCGCCCAACGGCCGCTGGCTGGTGTTTTCATCGAAGGCCAGGTCGCCCTATACGCAGATGTATCTGACTCACATCGACAAGGACGGCAACTCCAGCCCCGCCATTCTCATCGACAACGCCACCGCGGCCAATCGCGCCGTCAACCTGCCCGAATTCGTCAACACGGCTGGGGATGGAATCGAAGATATTCAGGTTCCCGCCGTCGATCTCTACAAGCTGATCGACGAGGCCATGCAACTGGAGGAAAAGGGAGAGAATGACCAGGCCCTCCTGATCTGGAAGAAAGCCGTGGAGCTAGATCCGGGGAATGAGAAGGTCCAGAACGGCCTGGGGATATCGCTTTACGTTCATGGCGAGATCCCGGAGGCGTTCGATCACCTTCGCGAGGCAGTTCGCATCAACCCCATGTCCGTTCAGGACCGCTTCGTCCTGGGCAGGTTCACGCTGGATCAGGGACACGCCGAGGAGGCGTTGCCGGATCTCCAGGCAGCCATTGCCATCAGGCCCCACTTCGAATCCTGCGAGGAGGCCCTGGCGGGCGCCTATGAAGCTCTGGGCAGGAACTCGGAGGCGCTTGCCCACTGGCGAAAAGCGCTGGCCATCGATTCCGAACGCGTCAGCGCCATCATCGGCGCCGCATGGCTGCTGGCTACCGCGCGGGATGCGCCCATACGGAACGGCGCGGAAGCGGCGCGGCTGGCCGAGAGCGCCAGGGATGCGGAGCCGGACAATCCGGAAGTGCTGGATACGTTGGCGGCGGCCTACGCCGAAGAGGGGCAGTTCGCGCGCGCGTCTGCCACGGTGGGGCGCGCTCTCGAACTGGCGAAGGCGAAGGCCAACCACCAGTTGATGGCGGATCTCCGCGCCCGCCAGGCGCTGTATGCCAAACAGAGACCGTTCCGTGGGGAACGCACGCCCGCCGGCGCGGGCCAAGCCAAGGGCAAAGCACAAGCTCCAAGAGAAAACCCGTGAGCGGCGTGCATTGCCGATGCGGGATGACCTGTGCTCCGCGAAGATCCCTCGGGGGCAATATGAGCCTGATTACCGAAGTTGGGGTCGTTTTGTCAGTTGTGCCTCGCCATCAAGAATTCGTCCGGAGTATCTAAGGGTTCCGAGCGAACACCGCCAACACCATCTTAGGGACGGCCAAGAGCCCATCGGCAACTCGGATGTCTCCAGTCGTGCGGGCGACGAACTGGAAGCGCGATACGTTTTGCCATACGCCGGATCTCGGGGTTTTACGTACTTACAAGAACTTAGGTAGCCACCGGGGTCTTGTAAGTCGTTGAAATGCTTAGAGCATCTCTCCGTCAGGTGTACACTGTAATTGCTCTGGCCTTCGCGGCAAATCGAAATGGCAAAGGCCTATTCAAATGATCTTCGATGCAAGTTGTTGACGGCCTATGATCGCGGGC
>JBEKDB010000093.1:0-11421 GCA_050014575.1 Occallatibacter sp.
TGCCCGCGATCATAGGCCGTCAACAACTTGCATCGAAGATCATTTGAATAGGCCTTTGCCATTTCGATTTGCCGCGAAGGCCAGAGCAATTACAGTGTACACCTGACGGAGAGATGCTCTAAAGCGCTGGACGACGCGGCCCAAAGCGAGGATATGACCGGCCGGCGCGCGGAATGCGTCGAGGCGCAACAGATTCTGGCCCGCGATCTTCCGGCCGTAAACCTCTGGTACATGGATGCGGTTGTGGTGCACAACCGGCGGCTGATGCGCGTGGCCCCATCGCCGTCCGGCAGTTACACGCTTCTGGAGACGGCGGAACTGGCGGATTGAGCGAGCCCCGGCCTTGGGGCCGGCTTAATCGTCAAATTGACTGCAAATTCAGGAAACAAATACTTTTACAACAACTCTTCAAGGCATCTTTCCTAGACTGTTCCGCTATGGGACGGTCCGCTCAACCTTTTTGCGCACTGGTTCGTCTACAAAAATGGCAATGACTTTCCCCGTCCTGGCTGCCGGCGAGATTTGATCCGTGGAGAAATGGCTTATGAAGAACAAGATGAAGAGTCCGGTTCCTGCCTGGATGGTGCTGGCGGGGCTGACGATCGCTCTGCTGGCTGCCCTGCCCATGGCCCGCGCGCAGGGAGCCGCGGCGGTGCCGCCTTCCCGTTTTCTGGGCACCATCACGGCCATTGCCGGCGACACGCTCACGGTAAAGTCCGACGCGGACGGCGTTCGCCAGTTTGAGGTCCCCGCCGCTGCGGCCATCAAGCGCATCGCCCCCGGCCAAAAGGATCTGAGCACCGCGGCGGCCATCCAGTTCAGCGATTTGGCGGTTGGGGACCGCGCGCTGGTGAAGCTGGATCCGAACGCGCCCGCGGGCGTTTCGCAGGCGCTGCAGATCATCGCCATCAAGCAGGAGGACGTGGCGCTGAAACAGCAGAAGGACCGCGAGGACTGGCAGCGGCGGGGCGTGGGCGGATTGGTAAAGAGCGTTGACAGCGCTGGCGGCGCGATTGTGCTCACCTCGGGCGTGGGCGCCACGGCCAAGACGATCACCGTTCACACCACCAAGGCAACTGTCCTCAAGCGTTACGCGCCCGCATCGGTGAGCTACGATGCGGCGCAATCGGCGCCGATCGACGCCATTCACGCGGGGGACCAGTTGCAGGCGCGCGGAACGAAAAATGCGGACGGCACGGAGATGGCCGCGGAAGAGGTAATCTCCGGCACTTTCCGCAATATCTCCGGCATCATCGGCTCTCTGGATCCCGCCAGTTCCACCTTAGTTCTAAAGGATCTGGCGACCAAGAAGCAGGTGACCATCCACATCACTCCGGACGCGCAGATGCGCCGGCTGCCGGACATGATAGCGCGGGTGCTGGCGGCACGGCTCAAGGGAGACACGAATGGCTCCGGCAGCGGACGGGGCGGAAACGCTCAACCGGCGAACGGCGGCGCGGGCGCGGCGGCCGGCGGTGCGGGAACGGGGCAGCGCGGCGGCTCGGGACAATGGGCCGGACAAGGCAGCGGTCAGGCGGGGCGCCCAGGCGGCGACCCGATGCAGATGCTCAGCCGCGCCCCGGCAATTCAGTTTGCCGATCTCAAAAAGGGCGATGCCGTGATGCTGGTTTCAACCGACGGCGCGACGGACGTTACCGCTATCACGCTGCTGGCGGGCGTTGAGCCGCTGCTCGAGGCTCCCGCGGCCAGCCAAATGCTGCTCAACAACTGGAGCATGAACTCCGGCGCCGGCGCGGCGGAAGCGGAAGCACAGTGATCGCACCCTACATTTCAAGAAAAACAAGCGAGGAACTCGTGTATTCAAGACTGTATAACTTTCATCGTCTTCTTTTCGCCTTGGCGCTCAGCCTTGCCGGAGCGCTCACCGCGCAGGGGCAGACGCCTGCGCCGCCCGCGCAAACGGCTGCGCCGGCATTGCAGACGCCCTCGCCGGCAGCGGCTCCCGCGCCAGTGACCACAGCCACTCTGCGCGGCCACATTGCCGACCCCACGGGCGCGCTGATCCCCGGCGCAACGGTCACCATCGCCACCCCGGCGGGGAAGGCTGTTGCCAGCACCACCGCGGACTCCGCTGGAGCCTATTCTGTGGCCGGCCTGGCGCCGGGCAGCTACATTGTGCAGGCCAGCTTCGCGGGCTTCGCTCCCTTCCAATCTCCCGCGATTTCGCTCGCGGCCGGCCAGGTGAAGCGCGTGGACATTGCAATGGCCATCGAGGTCGCGCAGCAAAGCGTGGAGGTCACCGACGAGTCGCCAACCGTCAATGTGGAAGCCGGCGGCAACGCTAGCGCCATCGTCCTGAAGGGTGCGGATCTGGACGCGCTCTCCGACGATCCGGATGAACTGTCGAACGAACTGACGGCGCTGGCTGGACCTTCGGCCGGACCGAACGGCGGCCAAATCTACATCGACGGCTTCAGCGGCGGCCAGCTTCCGCCCAAGTCGGCGATTCGCGAGATTCGCATCAACCAGAATCCCTTTTCGGCTGAATTCGACCGGCTGGGCTATGGGCGCATCGAGATTCTCACCAAGCCGGGAACCGACAAGCTGCACGGGCAAGCCTTCATCCAGGGTAACGACAAGGCCCTCAATACCGGCAATCCTTTCGCGCCGGAAATTCCCCCGTACTACAGCTACCAGTTCAACGGAACGGTGAGCGGCGCAATCTCAAAGACCGCTTCCTTCTTTGTCAGCGCCGAACAGCGCAACACGGAGAACGTGAATGCCTGGGAGATCTACGACGCCGTGTTCCAGGACAGCTCCGGCGCGTACGTGGATAACCCCAACTACGGCGTGGACCTCTTGAACCGCCGCATTCGCGACAATGCCTCGGCGCGCATCGATTGGCAACTGGGCGCGAAGAACACCTTCACCGCGCGCTTTGGCTTTTGGTCCGAGTCCGAGCACGGGGATCTGAATCAGAACTGGCTGTCCAGCGGCTCCTGGCATGAATCGAATACCGATTATACCGTCCAGATGAGCGACGCCTATGTCATCAACGATCATGCGGTGACCGAGAACCGCTTCCAGTACGAGCGGCAGAATGAGAATCACTATCCAGACTCGACAGCGCGCACCATCAACGTCCAGGGCGACTTCAACGGCGGAGGCTTTTCCGGGCAGGAAAGCCAGGATCATACCACGCGGCTTGAGTTCCAGAATCTGACCACGGTGAGCCACGGAGCGCACGCCATTAAGCTGGGAACTCGCATGAGGGATACGCGCGATGCGAACCTGACCTCCTCGGGTTTCAATGGCTCATTCACCTTCGACACCTATCAGAAGTATCTGGCGATGGCTAACGGGCTCATGACGGACACCTTCGCCGATTTGGTGAAACAGGGCTATGGCCCAATTTCCGCAAACTTCACCACTGGAAACGAATCGTCGCTCGCCAACATGTTCGATATTGCCTTGTTCGCCCAGGACGACTGGAAGTTCAATACGCGGCTGACTCTTTCCGGCGGCATGCGCTGGGAGGCGCAGAACCACATCTCCGATCACGACGACTGGGGGCCGCGCGCCGCCTTCGCCTACGCCCTGGACGGCAAGAACGGCAAGAAGGCCAAGACGGTAGTCCGCGGCGGTTACGGGTTCTTCTTCGACCGCCTCGGCACCGGCAACCTGCTCACCATCAACCGCGCCAACATCCAGCATCAGGTGGTGCTGATCGCTCCAATGTGCGCTTCCACGGCAGCCTCGCTGAATGCGATCGACATGACCACCTGCACAAGCGCCAGCGGCGCCGTCAGCGGCGCGTCAACTCCCGTCAAGTACGAGGTTGCCCCCCGCTTCCACGCTCCGACGACGGAACAGCTTGGCGCCAGCCTGGAGCGGCAACTGACCCCCGGCACAAGCGCGACGCTCACCTATCTGCACTCCTTCGGGGTGCATCAGTTGGTCACCCGCAACGCCAACCAGGCTACCGGCGGAACTCCGCAGAACACCTCCGGCGGCTTCCTGTACGAGTACTACCCCGAGGCGGTCTTCAAGCAGAATCAGCTCATCGCCAGCGTGAACGCCAAGATAACCAAGAACCTGAACGTCGTGGGCTTCTACACTCTGTCCTTCGCTAACGGAAACAGCAACGGCCCCGCATCCAACGCATACAATCTTGACCAGGACTACGCGCGCGCAGGCTTTGTTACGCGCAACTCGCTCTTCATGATGGGCAGTTACACCGCCCCGTGGGGCATCCGATTCAATCCCTTCCTGATTGCGCAGGCGGGCCGGCCATTCAACGTCACGCTGCCCACTGACCCGTTGAACAACTTCTTCAATCAGCGGCCGACCTTCGCGACTCCCGCAACGCCGGCAGCAGATCAGGTGTCAACACCCTACGGCATTCTCGACAGTGCCGCGCTCCCCGGCGAAACTGTCATCCCCGCAAACCTGGGCAGCGGGCCCGCTGCGGTAGCCGTCAACCTGCGCGTCAGCCGCGCATTTGGCGTCGGTCCCAAACTCGCTTCCGCCAACGGCCAGGACGCCGCCGGCGGTCCGCCGCCGGGGGGTCCTCCTCCGGACGGCGGTGGACCTGGCGGCGGTGGTGGTCGCGGTGGCGGCGGCGGCCGCGGCGGTGGTGGCGGCGGATTTGGTCCAGGCGGTTTCGGAATGGGCGGCGGAGGCGGTCGCGGAGGCATGGGCGGGGGAGCCGGCACAGGCCGCAGGTACTCGCTCACCTTCAGCGCTCAGGCCTTGAACCTCTTCAACGACATCGACTACGGAACGCCGATGGGAACGCTTACCAGCCCGTCATTCGACAAGTCCACAAGCCTTGCCGGGGGCATATTCAGCACCGGCTCGGCGGCGCGGCGCATCTTCGTGCAGGCCACATTCTCATTCTGATCGGCGGAGAGTACAGGCTCGCCTGACCCGGAGGGCAATCCCAGATAGTCCCGCGCCGCCGCAGCGCCTATCTGCGCCCGAAGCCGCGCGGCTTGACCGGCGGCGCGACCGGCAGGTTTGTCTTGCCCGCGGGATAGACGGCGAGGAAGCGGTCCTGGCCTTCGCCGGAGCTGGCCGTCTCGACGCCTTCGATTCCCCGGAAGGCCATGTGCATCTGGCGGCGTTCGCGGCTGTTCATGGGCGGGAAGGCGTAGGGGATGCCGGAGCGGCGCACCTTTTCGGCGGCGGTCTCGGCGGTCAGCCGCAACTGCTCGGCCTGTAGGGCCTTGAAGCCGCCGGCGTCGAAGCTGATCAGGCTCTGCTCGCGCGGGTCCAGGCGGAGCATCTGCGCGACGATGGTCTCCAGCGCGAACAGCAACTCGCCGTTGCGCTGGACGACGAGCGGCACGTCGGGGCCGGCCAGCTCCACCGAGAGCTGCTGGGCTGGAGAACCCTCGGAATCCTGGGCGAGCTCGCTGGCGGCGATGCGGTACTTGAGGCGCATTCCACCCAGCTTGTTGAGGGTGTTGAGGAAACCGGCTATCGTCTGGGCAGCTTGTTGCAGATCGGCGATGGGCATAACAAACCAGTATCGCAGAGCAGGGCGGGGAATGGGCGGAAATCGACGGAGCCGTCACTCCGGGAGAATTCGGTTCGATGGGCTGGCGGCAAGCACCTGAAGCGCTTTGGATTTGCGCCGCAAGAACCGTTTGGCAAGGCTTGCTTCTATCCCACCCGGCTCATCATGAATGCCGATGGGCCGCACTGGCCGCTGAATCCCGATTCTTGCCCCTACATCGCCGGGCGCACCGGCTTCTTCTGCTGCGGGTCGATTTCGGCCTCGGCGGCGTGGAGGTCGGACTGGCGGTCCATCCACTCGTCCAGGCGGGAGCGCTTGAAGCGCCAGCGGTTGCCCAGCTTGAAGGCGGGCACAAAGCCCTCGGAGGCATATTTGTAGAGCGTGTCGGGCGAGATGGCCAGGTACTCCGAGGCCTGGCGAATGTCCATGACCTCGCGCACCTCGGGGACCAGCAGGTTGGAGCGGACGGCGGTGTTGCGCATTGTTGCCTCCAGGAAGCGGAGATGCCTCCGGGCGAATTCCGGTTGTCTGCCGGTAGTCTTGTATTTAACGCGGTTTCACCCGTCCAATCAAGGGTTTTCAGGGAGTTGCACGAAATTCATCGGCTTTCAGCTTTCGGATTCGGAACGGTCGAGAAGCCGATTCCTCCCCAAGACCCAGCCGGTTGGACCTCAGCGACTTTGAGACCCAATCTGTTGTGCTGTTAAAGCGGATGGTGCATCGAGGAGGGAATCGGCCCAGGCGCCCAGCCCGCCGACACGAACGCGCTCTCGGTGACCTTCACGGCGCGTGACCCTCCATCAAGGTTCCATAAGTAACAAATGAGGGTGCCTCAGGTCAGGACTTTCGGACCTTGTATCTGGGAGGAATCGCACACTTCCAATCCGCTGCCGAACGGGAGCCCGCCCGTAGAGAGGGTGCTGCCGGTAATCGGCACTGAGCAGGTTAGGCCCATGGGGCACATGGGCCTCTCCTCGCTTGCCGCTCGTTGATTGCGGTGCGAGCTGCTGTTAGCCGGCCTCGGCGTGCCTTTTCACGCGTTCGTGCATCGACGCCCAGCCTTTGGGCATCTCTGCCTTGTGTTCGTCCGTAAGCAGGCCGAGCGCGGTGTGCCGGAAGACGATCAAGGTTCCACCCTCGACCTCCTTCAGCCGGTATTGCACGTTGTTGACGAGCGGGAAGGAGGCGAAGATCGGGCCGGCGAACTCCAGCAGCGTGGGCCGTTTGATGGCCTGCACAACGGCCCAAAAATGCCCGTTGCCGTCGCCCAGGTCGCGGTACCACCGGCCGCCGGGCCACGCTTCGATCTTCAAGTTGAGGGATTTGCCTTCCATTGTCTCGTTGCCGGGCCCCAGTTGCTCGAGCAGCGCGGCAAAGGTTACATCCAGGGGCGCCTTGACGTGGATATCCTTGTTAAGCGTAAACGTCAGGTTTTCGAGGGTCTGGCCGGTGGGCATCGTCATTTCTCCTTGGGATTCGGGTTTGGGGAATTCAACTCCGGTGAGTCTTGGCGGACCATCGCTTCCGCGCGTTCCTTGGTTCGATTCAACTGGTGCTGCCAGTAACGCTCGAAGGTTCCCGCCCACTCGTGCAGTGGGCGAATCGCTTCGGCGTTGGTCCGGTACAGCCTTTGGCGGCCCTGGCAGCGCATCCGGACAAGCCCCACGTCGCGCAGCACGCGTAGGTGCTTCGAGACCGAAGGCTGCTCCAGGCCGAGGGCCGTCACAATCTTTCCGACGGACCGCTCGGCTCCGGCAAGATAGCGCAGAATTTCCCGCCGGCGGGGCTCGGCAACCGCGTTGAAAGCATCCGAAGTGGTGCTTGCTCTTGCCATGGCGGAACATTACATTCTCATATAGGAATATGTCAAGCGCTTTTTTCTGACGGCGGGCGGCTGCCGAATATATCCCTCCGCCGGCGCACAATGGAAGACAGATGAAGAGCGTGCGAAGCCTCGGCCCAATCTGTCAGGTATGTGCCCGGTCCGTACCCCAAGGGTACCCCCACCCCCCTCCCCCTCTGGGAGCCCCTCTTTCAACCCTGATTCGCCTATAACCATATATGCAAGAACAGTTTAGGAATTCACCCCGGTAACTGAATGGCAAGATTATCTACTTGACAAAGGGTTCGGCGGAGGTGTCGAATGATGCCTAAGCCGATCTGGAGGAAAAGGAAAACTGTGACCTTGATCGCCGGGAGCAAATGCCAAGACGGTTACGTGATTTGCGCGGATTCGCAGGAAACGGTAGGGAGTTTTCGCGTCTCCAGGCTAAAACTGGCCCCGTGGAAGGCAGGGAATTTTGAAATAGCGATGGCCGGATCGGGGAATAATGGTGAGCTTATTGATGCGTTTGAAGAGCGCCTCAAAAGCGCACTCAGCGGGAATCAGATTGAGACTTTAGATGCGCTGAAAGAACTGATACACGTTGAACTGTTGGATTTCCAGAAAAACGAGGCGTCCACCTATCCCAAGCGAGAGCGCCAAATGCGCTACATCATCGGAGCGACATCCATTTCAACCTCCACATGCAACGTCTGGACTACACGCTCCTCCCGATTGATTGAGATTGACAAGTACGACCTTATTGGATTCGAGGACGAGCGTTACAAGTTTGCTGCTGACGGCTTTCTTCGGGCTTCAAAAGGCATAACAATAGCGCAAGGCATTTTCCTGGGCCTGTACGTGATGTGGTTAGCGGAGCAAACCTCCAATTACGTGAAAGCTCCAGTTGCGGTCGTCGTTGTCAAGAATGGCGGCATATTTTCCGAAAAACCAGCAAAAATCAATAGTCTGTTGGAGCGCGTTAAGCTATTCGGCGCTCAGTTTGATGGCCTCTTCTTGACCTGCCCCGACACTGGACTCCAACATGGGGAATTCGCCAGACGCGTCGAGGAATTCGTCAAAACTCTTATCCAACTTCGGAAGGAATATGTTGAGGAATGGGTTGGACAGGCCGTAGAAGAGGGACTCGACAAGGTTATCGAAATGTTCCCGCTTGTTCCAACTGGTACTCAAATTATCATCAATCCAACACCATCTCAGACTCAATCCCACAAGAGAATACAGCAGGATTTATCAGCAAGTCTGCGGCAGAATTTCGACTATACCCAAGACCCAGATCGAATTGTGTCCAACTTGGAATCTCTTAAAGATCGCCTGCAAAAAACATTCGCACAGCAAACGCAAAGCGGGGAAGGTCCAACCGAAGAAGAAGCTAAAAGCGCGGCAGTTGCCGAAGGAGAACTATTCCAAGCTGCATTGATGGGGCCATTTAAGGTTGGTCAGGATGTGTGCAATCTCCTTCATCGCGTAAGAGAATTCATGCTGCTAGATTTGCAGTTTGGAGAGCCTGTTAATCTTCAACTGCGAATGATGGCGGTTGAGCAGGTTCTCCACTACGTAAAGTATGGCCCTAGGCCGTTAGATTCTCAAACGTCAGGGGGTCCGCAGTGACCATGTGCCGCAGCGTGTCAACGAACAGATCGGAACGGCCCCGGCGATTAAACCGGAATTGCATTTCCTCAAGGTAGGCTTCCAGATGCTTCGCAGAGACTTTATGCCACGAGCCAAGAATGCCGCGCTTCAAGAGCGAGAACGCGGATTCAATGCCGTTCGTGGTCACGTCTCCGTCAACGTAGACCTTGGCGGTGTGATTGACGGTCTTGTGTATCTGCCGCCCCTGTCCAGCGAGATCGATAGCGCCGGGATAGGCTGGCAGATCATCAGTCATAATCACCTCAACGTCTTGACTAACGTGCTCTCTGATGTACTGGGCCAGTGTTCCCTGCTTTGCATCCTCTGCATGGAAAAACCTCAACTCCCCACTGCGCTGCTTGATACCAATAACGACCTCTTTGGTATTGTTTTCGCGCTTTTTCCAATGCTTGCCCCGCATCCTGCCGCCGACGTAGGTTTCGTCCATTTCCACCGTTCCATCCAACATCGTCTTTTCCGCCGTTGCCATTGCCGCACGGATGCGATGGCAGAGATACCACGCCGTCTTGTAGGAGCCTTTGTGCTCACCCCAAAGTGTTCTCTTGAGTTGCAGGGCACTCATGCCTTTCTTGGCTTCGCAAAGAAGGAGAACGGCCAGAAACCACATCGGCAGCGCCAGGTGGGAATCGTGAAAGATCGTCCCGCTCATCACGGTAAACTGGTACTCGCATCCAACACACTCGAAGCGGGCATAGTCCTTCATTCGAGAGACGCGCCGGTCCTTGCAGCGCGGGCAGGTAACGCCCTCCGGCCAGCGGAGCCGCTCAAGCAATTCACGGCACTTTTCATCGGTCGAAAACAGCGTATTGACTTCAGGGAGCGTCATGGTCACACCTCGTAAATCCAAATCGCCTTTGCAGCGTGTACCCACCCGAAAGCTGGTTGCCAGCATAAAGCGAGATTTGCGCCGTATCCCACTCCCGAAGGATGAACCGAAACCACAGAAAGGAAAGGGATAACGATCAACATGAGAACATATTATCAAAACCGTTACCCTTTGTCAAGTGAATAATCTTGCTGAATGGTAATCATTTCCTGCCGTTTTTCGCCTAGAAAACCTCGTCCGCGGCGCCGGAAAGGCCCGGAAACACACTCTTCGCCGCACCTGTGCAACCTTGACCGTCCGCATGAATCGAACAGCAGTAAACTGATTCCGAGCCCGCTCCACAGCCGGAGCGCCTTTCCCCAGGAGGAATCATGCCCCAGAACCTGCTTGACCAGTTGCGCCAGTACACCGTGGTCGTGGCCGACACCGGCGACATCGAGGCCATCGGCAAGTTTCGCCCCCAGGACTCGACCACCAACCCATCGCTGATTACCGCCGCCGCGCAGTTGCCGCACTACCAGCCCATCGTGGACGGAGTACTGCTGGACGCGCGCAAGGAACTGGGCGACGGCGCAACCGACGAGGCCGTGGCCAACCTGGCCTTCAAGGGGCTGGCCATCGCCTTCGGCAAGAAGATTCTGGCCATCGTTCCGGGCCGCGTATCCACCGAGGTGGACGCGCGTCTCTCCTATGACACTACGGCCACCATCGCCCAGGCCCGCGCCATCATCGCCCAGTACGACCACGCCGGCATCGGCCGCAACCGCATCCTCATCAAGATCGCCTCCACCTGGGAGGGCATCCGCGCCGCCGAAGTCCTGGAGCGCGAGGGCATCCACTGCAACCTGACGCTGCTCTTCGGGCTACACCAGGCCATCGCCGCGGCCGAGGCCGGCGTCACCCTCGTCTCGCCCTTCGTCGGCCGCATCCTCGACTGGTACAAGAAGGACACCGGCAAGGATTTCCACGGCGCTGAAGACCCGGGAGTCATCTCGGTGACCGGGGTCTATAACTACTACAAGAAGTTCGGCTACAAGACGCAGGTGATGGGCGCCAGCTTCCGCAACATCGGCGAGATCGAGGAGCTGGCCGGCTGCGACCTGCTCACCATCTCGCCGCAACTGCTGGCCGAACTGGAAGCCGCGGAGGGCGACCTGCCGCGCAAGCTCTCGCCCGAGTCCGCCCAGGCGCTGCCGTTAGAAAAGATCGCCGTGGACAAGGCGACGTTCGATGCGATGCACGCCACCGACCGCATGGCCACGGACAAGCTGAAGGAAGGCATTGAGGGCTTCTCGGCCGCGCTGGTCAAGCTGGAGACGCTGCTCGCCAAGCGGTTGGCCGAACTGGAATCGCGCGCGGCGTCAACCGCGTAATCGCTGCGCATGAAAGATCGCGAGGGCGGCCGCGGCGGCCGCCCTTTTCGTTTCAGGCGCCGGATAAATCCGCAATCGCCCCATCACACTGCCAGGAAAATCGTTCTTCCTTACGTGAAATTCGTAAGCGTCCTGAGTTCCCCTCTTGACTTGAGAGAGATTCCATCTCTTGAAGTGTCCACTTCTTTTTGGTGGACACTTCAAGAGTGTGTCTAGGCGGCTTGGCAGGATTGGGTCTGTAGTG
>JBEKDB010000094.1:0-10878 GCA_050014575.1 Occallatibacter sp.
GCCCGCGATCATAGGCCGTCAACAACTTGCATCGAAGATCATTTGAATAGGCCTTTGCCATTTCGATTTGCCGCGAAGGCCAGAGCAATTACAGTGTACACCTGACGGAGAGATGCTCTAAGGCCTCCGGCTGGCTCCACGAAGATTGAAACCGCGCCGCAAGCGCCGATCGAGCCGCAACGCTTTACCGGCGCTTGCTCTTTCTGCGGCTGTGCTTCCTGGCCCGGGCCGACCTGGGCGCGGTGTCCTTTCGCCTGGCTTTCTTCGCCTTGGGCGGGGCCTTGGCGGTTTTCTTGCCAGTCAGCAGCAAACCCTCTTCCACAATCGAGAACTGCAAGCGGCGTTCCTGGGCCAGGATGCGGTCCAAGATTACCCGAACTCGGTCGCCCGCCCGGAAGCGGCGTCCCCGCCGCTCGCCAATGATCTCATGCGTGTTCTCGCGCCAGGCATAGCGATCGTCGCGCAGACTGTCGATAGGCACCAGCCCCTCAACAAAGAGGTCGGTCAGCTCCACAAAGAGGCCGAATTTGGCTGGGTTCAGCACCAGGGCGGCAAACTCCTCGCCTACCCGGTCCTGCATGAATCGAACCTTCTTCCATTCGACCAGTTCGCGCTCGGCCTCCGCGGCGCGGCGCTCGGTCAGGCTGGCCTCCTCGGCGATCTGAGCCAGCTCGGCCTCGGGAATCGGCGGCTCGCCGGGGAAGGCCGCTCCGGAAGCCACACCAATGTCCGTGCCCGATCCTTTCGCCTTTTTCCTGGCGAAAGGGTGGGAATCCAAACTGCCCGGCGCCAGCCCCTCGTTCGGATGATGCCACGGTGAACTCTGGCGTCCGCGCGCTATCTCGGCTTGACCGCTCACCCCGGCCCGGAGCAGCGACTTCGCGATGCGATGGACGATCAGGTCGGGATAGCGGCGGATTGGGGACGTGAAATGCGTGTAGGTGGGCGCGGCCAGGGCAAAATGGCCCTCGTTGATCTCGGAGTAGCGCGCCTGCTTGAGCGAGCGCAGCATCAGGTAACTCAGAATCCGCTCCTCCGGCTTGCCCTCGATGCGCGCCGCCAGCTTCTGGTACATGCGCGGCGTGACGGGAATGTCTTCGGGCGCCTCGTGCATGCGGGGATTGCGGCCGCGCCCGTGCGAGTCGCGCCGTTCGGCGCGGGTCTGGAAGCGCTTGACGGGCAAAGCGCCGAGACCCAGCGAGTAGCCGAAGGCGGCGGCCAGCTCCTCGAATTGAACGACGCGGCGCGGGTCGGGCTTCTCGTGAATCCGGTAGAGCGAGGGCACGCCCAGGTCCTCCAACCAGGTGGCCACACATTCATTGGCGGCCAGCATGAACTCCTCGATCAGGCGGTTCGCCCAGGTACGCTCGGATTTGGTTACCCCGCGCATCTGGCCCTGCTCGTCGAATTCGATCACCGGCTCGGGCAGGTCGAAGTCGATGCTCCCCCGCTCCTCGCGCCGCTTGTTCATCAGCCCGGCCAGCAGCCGCATCCGCTCGAACTCCGGAACCAGAGCCGCGTGCCGCGCGCGGGCCTCGGCATCTCCTTCGAGAATGGTATGGACCTCGGTATAGGTCATGCGCGCCGCGGAGCGGATGACCCCCTCGACGATCTCATAGCTCTCGATGCGGCCATCGGAATCGAGTTGCATGATGCAGCTCAGGACGAGCCGGTCCTCGCCGGGGCGCAGGCTGCAAATTCCGGTGGAAAGCTCCTGCGGCAGCATGGGGATGGCGCGATCGGGGAAGTAGACGCTGGTTCCGCGCAGCCGCGCCTCCAGGTCCAGGTCCGTACTCGCGAGCACGTACTCGGCCACGTCGGCTATATGCACCTGCAGTTCAAACCCGCTGCCGGCGCGCTCCCTCACCAGCACAGCATCGTCGAAGTCCCGAGCCGTCTCGCCGTCGATAGTAACGATGGGCAGCCCGCGAAAATCTCGACGGAGTAAAACCTCGGTGAGGTCCAGATGGGCAACCAGCCGCGCCTCGGCCAGCACATTCTCCGGGAAGACGCGCGGCAACTGGTGCTTGCGGATCATCATCTCCACGTCCACGCCGAAGTCGTCGGGCAAGCCCAGCACTTCGATCACGCGGCCTATGGGGGGCCGGGTCGGGGTGGGCCAACTGGTGATCTCCACATCGACGATCAGGCCCTCCAGATCGTCATATTGTGCGGCGGCCGCGGCTTCCGCGCCCAGCATCCGGTGCGGCGTGGCGGACTCGCCGGCCGAGGGCAACTCCTGCCCGGGGGGAATGAGGATGGGCTGCGCCATGCGCTCGTCGAATGGAACAACGGTATGACCCTGCGCGCGGTCCGAGCGAACGTAGTGAAAGGTGCCCACCACGGTGGGGTTGCGCCGCTCCAGCACGCGGACAATGCGGCCCTGGCGGCGTCCATCGGCCTTGGGCGGCTCCACTTCAACCAGCACCTGGTCGCCCTGCATGGCGCCGTTGATCTCATTCGGAGGGATAAAAACATCTTCCTCGCCCGAAGCCTGCCGCGCATCCGCCGCGCCGGACCTTCGGTTGGGGCACACGAATCCGTAACCGTCGCGGTGCAGGTCCAACCGCCCGGCGGCCAGGTTTTCGCGCGTGCCGAAGGCAGGCCGGGGAATGCTCCAGTGCTCGCGATCCAGCTTGACCAGCTCGCCGCGCGCGGTCAGGCGGGCCAGTTGCTCCAGCAGCAGACGCCGCTCGCGCCCGCCGCCCAGGCTCAACTCGCGCACCAGTTGCTTATATCCGGCTTTTTGGCCGGCGGAGCGGGCAATCCGCGCCACCAGTTCCCGATCGGTCATAGATCAAGAGTAGGGCAATTGCTTCCCGTGCGCTCCCGATAGTCGGTCATTCGGAAGGTTTTGCCCGTCGGATGCTCTTTCGTTTTTTAACCGTTCTCGCAGGCGCGTATACGGTAATCGCGATTCGCGTTTTGACATCGCCAGCGGCTCGAATCGCCTCGGGGCCAACTGCGGACCAGTAGTGGCTCCCCCGTTTCGGCGCTTCAATGCCGATATCGAAGCTTCGCGATTTGGCCTGGTCCCAAAGTTCCCGCGCGGAGGGAGGGAGTTTTTGAATCAGCCTGCAGAACCGAATGATTCCGATTTCCGGTGTTTTAGGTTGCTGGGCCAGATCAACGTAGGCCTTGAATAGTCGGAATTCCATTCCCAGGTAATGGACGTGAACTTTCGAACCCATCGCGGCCACTAGTGGTTGCAAATCCGATTTCGAGAATACCTCGAGATCCACATTGAGAAAGCTGCTCTGGTCCAATTTGCTCACGCCCAAAAACGGTATTACTGCAACTGCAGGTTGTTTCACCCTCTTCATTTCAACCCCCGAAGTGACAAGTTCGGTACCATGGCAGAATTACACTCAATGTTGTCACAATTGGCTACTAATCGGTCTTATTTGCCGTCCTCTCGCTAAACTGCCGTGCAACGGCTTAGAATAGCGGCAACGCATTCTTTTGGCGGACCGCGAGGGAATCGCATCCTGCGCGGAACCGCCGACTGGGCCGCCGATGACACTTTGGCCGGCGGTCCGCACCCTCAGTTTTTTTGGGCCCGCGGCAGTGGCCCCTGCCTTGGCAGCCCCGTCCCAGCAGGACAGAAAAGGAATCGTCGTGAGCGCAATGTGGAAACCCAACCAGCCCGGTCCTACGAATCTTCCCCCCACCCCTGAACCCCCCGTCCGGCCCGCACCGCCTCCTCCTCCGGTCGTCGAGCCCGTCGTGAACCGCGCCCCGGTTGCCAGCGCCGAACAGGCCACCATCGGCAAGAGCCTCTTCATCAAGGGTGAGATCACCGGCTCCGAGTCGCTGTTTGTCGACGGCAAAGTCGAGGGCAGCATCAACCTTGCCGGCAACCGCGTCACCATTGGCCGCAACGGCCAGGTGGCGGCCAGCATCACCGCCCGCGAGATCGTCGTCCTGGGCAAGGTGCGCGGCAACGTCTCCGCCACCGACCGCGTGGACATCCGCGCCGAAGGCTCGCTGAGCGGCGACGTCTCCGCAGCCCGCATCAGCATCGAGGATGGCGCTTTCTTCAAGGGCGGCATCGATATCCGCAAGCCCGAGGGCAAGGCGGGGCCTGCGGCCGCTGCTCCGGCCCCGGCAATCCCTGAGACACCCAAGCCGCCTCAGCCGTAGTTGAATCTCAGGTTTCCCACCAGACGCAAGCGCCCCGGCAGCCGCGGGGGCGCTTGTGTCTTTTTGGGGAACTGGGAATGCCCGGCCGCTGGGGATCGCGACGGTGCGCCGGCGGACGGAAAGGAGGCAAATGAGCCGGAAATGAACTCGAAATGAAATGCAAGACTGCCGTTGTAGGTTTAACAAAATGAAACATATAGCTAGAAATGAACTGGAAACGATCTCGAATTCGCTTATCCCAGCCCCAGCCGCTTCATCGTCACCCTGGGCAGCGCCGATCCGGTCTTCTCCAGCACCCATCCCGCCACCACCACCCAAACCAAAGTTCCGGCCAGCAGTTCGCCCAGATCGGTCCAGCGGATTTGCGCGGGCAGGTGCGACTGGCCCAGATAGCCCAGCAGGCCTCTCAGACCCCAGGCCACTGCCCAGACCCCCGCTCCGCTCGCCAGCGCGGCCAGCAGGCAGCGGCCCAGTTCGGCGTAGTCCAGGCCGGCCAGCGAGACCATGCGCCGCTGGTGCAGCAGGATGGCGATGGTCGCGGTTTGCAGAGCGATTCCCAGGTCGGAGGCGATGGCCAGCCCCATCGCTCCCTGCCAGCGATAGAACAACCCATAGATCGGTATAGAGGCCAGAGTGACAGAAGTTGCGGCGACCATTGGAATCAAAGTGTTACCGGCGGCGTAAAACGCACGGGAGTAGATAGCCTGCGCCGCCCACAAGAACAGCGAGAGGGAGAAGATGATAAAGTAGGCGGCGCACTCGCGGCAGTCAGCTGCCGAGAAGCGCCCTCCAAGGTAAATCAACTCAACCAGCGGCGCGGCCAGGGCAGCCATGGCCGAAGCCGCCAGCAGTCCCAGAGCGGCTACGCGGGCAACGGAGTCGGCGACTCCAGTCGCGAATTCGTAGTGGCGCTGGCTGGACCAGAGATTGGCGAAGAAAGGCATCGAGGCCATTCCCGCCGCGCCCGCCAGAATGGCAATGGGGGCGGCAAAAAGCTGCTTGGCTACGTTCATCAGCGTGATTGCGCCGTCGGATGAGGAGGCAAAATAGGAGATGATCCATGGATCGACCGAAACCAGCGAAGCGCCAACGATCAACGGCAGCGAAAGGCGCACCCACTCTCGCAAACCCTCGTCGCGCCAATCGAAGATGGGCCTGAAGCGGAGGCCAGCCCGGTAGACGAAGACGGCATTCAAGAGAAAATTGCCCAGAAAGGCCCCGGCTACCGTGCCCACGGCCAGCGAAGAGATGCCCATGTGCTTGACGAGCAGAAGGCCGCCGGCGATGGTGCCCAGGTTGTAGATGAGCGGGGCAATTCCTGGCACCGTGAACTGCTTGCGCACGAACAGCACCGCGCCAAAGACTCCGCTGGCAAAGAAGCACAACTGAGCGGGCAGCAGGATGCGTGTCAGGCGGACGCAAAGCTGGGCTTTGTTCGCATCGAATCCATGAAACATATGGCGGACATACAATGGCGCGAAGAACTCGGCAGCCACGATGGCGCTCCCCAGCACCAGAGCCATGGTGGTAAGAATGACCGAAAGCGACCGCTCTCCCTCCGCCTCGCGCCCATTATCGCGGTAGCGGGTAAGGATGGTGACCAGAGTGGCCGAAAGCGCGCCGCCAACCAGAAAGTACGAGACCATGTCTGGAAGCTGGAATGCGGCATAGAAGGCATCGGTGTCATGGCCGAAGAGCCACGCGATGTATTTTGTCCGAACCAGCCCCATGATCCGCGAGAGAAAACCAAGGGCCATCAACAGGACGGTGGCGGAGAAAGCCGAATGCGCGTGCGACGGGCGCAGCATCCCCAGGCCCCGCGCCCACCGCGAACGCGCGCGCCCCAATTCCGGGTCCAGGAGGGGTTCAGTTGGGAGCGATCCTGCCACTGGACTCGATTCTACCGGGCTGGCGAGCGGACGAGGGGCCGCTTGGCGAAGTATCCTGTCCGCATGAGGCATTGCATGCAGCGGACCTTTGGATTGGGATTGGCGCTTTGGCTGACGGCAGGCGCGGGCGCGGCGGCCCAGGCCATTCATGGCCGTGAAAGCATCACCCTGCCTCCTCCGCCCGCCGCGGAGGCCATTCCCGTCGCCGACGACTACTTCGGGACGAAGATTCTCGACAGCTATCGATGGCTCGAAGACGGCAAGAGCGCTGAGACGCGGGCCTTTATCGATGCGCAGAATGCCTACACGGCTCGCTATCTGAAGCAGGCGCGCATACGGCCCCAGGCAGCGGATGATCTGGAAGAGCTGGAGAACGTCTCGGCCGCGAAAACACCCTTGCAGCGCGCAAACAGCTACTTCTTCCTCAAGCGGTTAGCCGGCGAGCAGCAGTTCTCCATTTACGTGCGCCATGGCGGGACGGGTAAGGACGAGCGGCTGATCGACCCTGCGCAGTTGAGCCGCGACCCGAACACGTCAGTCTCTCTCGAAGATGTCTCCCGCGATGGGAAGCTGATCGCCTATTCCGTGCAACAGGGCGGAGCGGATGAGACCTCTATCCATATCTTCAACGTGAAGACCGGGAAGACGCTCGAGGATGAACTGCCAACCGCGCGCTATTTTGACGTCAACTTCTCGCCGGATGGGGCCGCCATTTACTACTCGCGCAATAACCAGCAGGGAACACTGCTTTACCTGCACACGCTGGGGACGCGCAACTCTGGCGACAAACTGCTCTTCGGCCGCGAGTTTCGCGGGGAGCGGCTCGGCGGCGACGACCTCTTTTCCGGCGTGGTGACCGATGACGGCCGCTTTCTTGTCGTCACCATCTGGCGCGGCGTGCCTGCCCGGCGCGTGGATATCGTCTTCCGCGACCTGACCAAGCCGGGTTCGTTCTTCGAGGTGCTGGTATGGGGATTGGATTCGCGCTTTGAAGCCATCCGCGCCCAGGGGGCGTGGTATGTGAAGACCGACTACCAGGCGCCCAACGGACGCATTCTCAGGGCCGATCCGGGCATTATGCCCGACGTGTGGAAGGTCATCGTGCCCGAGGGGAAGGATGCGATTGACGACTGGTCGATTGTGGGCGGAAAGGTCTACGTCAACCGGTTGAAGGACGCAAAGACGGAGATGGCGGTTTACACGCTGGACGGAAAGCCGGCTGGAAAGATCGATCTCGACGGAATCGGGTCGTCTTCGGCCGTCGTCGGCCGGACGACGGATCGCTATGGCTTTTTCAGCTATGAATCGTTCCTCATGCCGCCCACCATCTACCGGTTGGATACCGCAACCGGCAAGCGCGATGTCTTTTTCCAGCCCAAGGTTCCCTTCGACTCGAGCCAATATGAGCTGAAGCAGGTGTTCTACAAGTCGAAGGACGGGACGAACATTCCCATGTTCATCGCCGGGAAGAAGGGCCTGAAACAGGACGGAACCGAGAGGCTCTTGATGACCGGCTACGGCGGCTTCAACTCCAGCATGACCCCGGAGTGGAGGCCGGTCTACGCGTGGTGGCTGGAGCAGGGCGGCTGGTTCGCGTTGCCCAACCTCCGCGGCGGCGGCGAGTATGGCGAGAGCTGGCACGAACAGGGCATGTTTGAAAAGAAGCAGACCGTCTTCGACGACTTCTTTGCGGCGGCCGAGTATCTTATCGCCAATAAATACACCTCGCCGCAACGCTTAGCCATTTTCGGCCGTTCCAATGGCGGTCTGCTGATGGGCGCGGCCATCACCCAGCGGCCGGATCTCTTTTCGGCCGTCTGGTGCGGCTATCCACTGCTGGACATGCTGCGCTTCCAGAGGTTCCTGGTCGGTTCATACTGGACCACGGAGTACGGCTCGGCGGAGAACGAAAAGCAGTTTCCCTACCTTCTGAAATACTCGCCCTACCAGAACGTGAAGCCCGCCACGAGCTATCCGGCGGTCATGTTCTTTACCGGCGACAGCGATACGCGCGTGGACCCCCTCCACGCGCGCAAGATGACGGCGCTGTTGCAGTCGGCCTCCTCCAGCGGGCGGCCCATCCTGCTGCACTATACCGTGGCGGGTGGGCACAGCGGCGGGCTGGGCATCGACCGCCAGATCCAGGACGATGCCGACCAGCTTGCCTTCCTGTGGACTGAAACCGCACAGCCCGCCATTAGCAGGTAACTCGCCGGCTCACGCTGGGCAGGTACTCAAGAACACCGCTCCGCCGTAACCTCATGCCGTTGGTATTCCCTTCCGATAAGGGAAATACGAGACCAGATCGGCCTTTTCGCACAGGCGGCCTCACTGGCCGTCTCTGTGTTGATCGGGTTTGGAAATACCGGAATGGCCGCTTTCGGCGCTTTCCACGGCCGCAAGTAACGCTGGGCGCTAAGCCGGAGTGAAGATGCAACAAGCAGACTTGGAGACCGGCGGACTGGTTCATCAGCAGGAAGTTGCAAGGCTGGCTGCGCTTATGGCGACGGGGATTCTCGACACCCCGCCGGAGTCCGGCTACGACGCGATTACCCGGCTGGCCGCCGAGTACTTCCAGGCCGACTCGGCGGTTCTCGGTTTTGCCGACGAGAGTCGCATCTGGATGAAGTCGTCCTGGGGCCAGCAAGTTCGCGAGTTGCCGCGCAAGAACTCCATCTTCGACCTGGTGCTGGCGGAAGACGGCCCGGTGGTGGTCTCCGGCTTCTCCCAAAGCCCGCAAGTCGATGGGCCCCTGCTCATTCTCAAGTTGCTCGAGGCAACCTTTTTCGCCTCCGTTCCGGTGCGCTCATTCCACGGCAAGATCCTGGGGGCGCTGACCATCTTTTGCCGCGAGCCTCGTCACGGCCTGGCGCCGGACGAGCTGCGCATGCTGGAGAGCCTTGCCGATATGGCCGCCAGCCATTTGGAACTGCGCAGGCTGCGCAAGTCGCTCGCCGGGAATAGGCCGCGGAGGTCGCGCGCCGCCAAGGTCTGCGCCGCTTGGCCGCGCCCGGCGGACCTGAGTCACGCTCTGAACGAGCGCCAGTTTGTGCTCTACTACCAGCCCGAGGTCGAGCTCTCCACCCGCAAGATCGTTGGCCTGGAGGCGCTGATCCGCTGGGCTCACCCCGAGCGCGGGCTTATCCCTCCCATGGACTTCATTCCGCTGGCCGAGGAAAGCGGCTTGATCCTGCCCATCGGCGACTGGGGACTCGCCGAAGCCTGCCGACAGATTCAGAAGTGGTGCCTCGAGGATCCCCTTCACATTTCGCTGCGAATCGGCGTCAACCTCTCCGCCCGCCAGTTCTCCCGTCAGGGGCTGGCCGACCACGTCGAGGCCTTGTTGCTTGAATCCGGCGTCTCAAGCCGCCAGCTCGGTCTGGAAATGACCGAGTCCAGCCTGATTCCCAACACCGGCATGGCCATGGAGGTGCTGGGTGCGCTGCGCAGACTCGGCGTCTCCCTGCTCATGGACGACTTCGGCACCGGCTACAGCTCGCTCAACTACCTCCACTCCTTTCCCTTCGACGTACTCAAGATCGACCGCACGTTTGTCAGCCGCATGACCGAGGGAGACCAGCCGATGCAGATTGTGCGCACCATCATCGAACTGGCGCGGGTGTTGGGGATGGACGTGGTAGCCGAGGGCATCGAAACCTGCGAACAGTATCGTCTGCTGCGGCAATTGGGCTGCCGCTTCGGCCAGGGCTTCCTCTTTGCGCGCCCCTTGAGCGCCGAGGCTGTCACCCAGCTATTGCGGCTCCCTGGGCGCGTGCTCCCCGAGCCGGTGGCCTGCGCAAGCTGATGGGATCGGATCGAGAGCCGGCAGTTTCATTCTGGAACTCGCGAAACGCCTTTCCTTTTCTGGAATCCGTTCCGCCCGTTGCCTGGAAAACCACTCACGATAGCCGTCCGGCTTCGCGATATGCTTCAAGCCATGCAGCAGCCAGCCGCAGCCACGCCCGCCCCACCGTCTCACAGTTTCGCGGAGTTGCTGGCTGCTCTTGCCCGGCCTTCCCAGCAGAGCACCCCGGCCTGGAACGACGATGGTCTCGCCGACGACTACGCAACCCTCAGCTATGAGCGCGCCTTGCGCGCCCACGCGCGCCACCGCTCCGCAGATCCCTACGAACCGGCAAGCGATTCCTCGCTGACCGTGTCCGCCGATCCAGGGCTATTCCGAAACCGCGAAGTGGTTCCAGCCGCCGCACTTCCGGCCGGGCTGGCGGCAACTCCGAATGCGGCCTCTTCGGCGCGGGAAGACGTTCAGCCGCGGACCGCTCTTGGCGTGCCGGCGGCGCTCGATCGGAATCTGAAGTCCGCCAGCATCACCATCCGGATGAACAGGGCGGAATGCGCCCAGCTGCACAAGCGCGCCGCCGAAGCCGGCCTGACCGTCTCAGCCTACCTGCGCTCCTGCACCTTTGAGGCTGAGTCCCTGCGGGCGCTGGTCAAAGACACGCTGGCTCAGTTGCGTTCGGAACCGCTCAACGCGAACCGGGCCAAAGAAGATCAGGCGGCGGCGAATCAGGTCGATTCCAAGCCCATCCGCCGATCCTGGCGTCAATGGTTGAGACAACTCTGGCCGTGGGCGCGCGACAGCCGCTGCATGGCCCGCGCCTGAACTGGGTTCCCGTCAGCCGTCCACCGGCTTTGCCGACCCACGGTGGGATGAAACTTTGGGTGCCCCACCCTCGCGGCGTGTCGCCGCGGCAACTTTTTGCTGCTAGTATTGTGTCCCATAACTAGCTTTCATAAGTAACGAGTTTGCGGTAGGGTAGAAGTATGTCGATGGGACGGCCCTTACCGATTCTGAAGTTGAGTGCGGAGGAGCGGAGCCAGTTGA
>JBEKDB010000095.1:0-12414 GCA_050014575.1 Occallatibacter sp.
TCATTCAACTGGCGGCGCGAGAAGCTACCCTTCTCGGCCGTGGCCTGGGTCTCGATCAAGCCGCCGTCGGCCCTCATCACCACGTTCATGTCCACCTCAGCCTGGGAATCCTCCTCGTAACAGAGGTCGAGCACGGCCGTTCCGCCCACGATGCCGACCGAGGTGGCGGCCACCAGTTGCCGGAGCGGCGAGGCCTTGAGCGTTCCGGCCTCGACCAGGGCGTTCAGGCCCAGGGCCAGGGCTAGGGCCGCGCCGGTGATGGCCGCGGTGCGCGTTCCGCCGTCGGCCTGAATCACGTCGCAGTCGAGAATCACCGTCCGCTCGCCCAAAGCCTGCATATCCACAACCGAGCGCAGGCTGCGGCCGATCAGCCGCTGAATCTCATGCGTCCGGCCGCCGATCTTGCCCTTCTCGCTCTCGCGCGGGGTGCGGGTGACGGTGGAGCGGGGCAGCATGGCGTACTCGGCCGTCACCCAGCCGCGGCCGGAGTTGCGCAGCCAGCCGGGCACGCCCTGCTCGATGGTGGCGTTGGCCAGCACCCGTGTGTTGCCCAGCGCAACCAGCACCGAGCCTTCGGCGGTCTGGACAAAGCCGGGGGTGAGAGTGAGCGGACGAAGCTGGGCGGGAGTCCTGCCGCCGGGACGGAAAAAGACGCCGGGGGTGTGCATAGGGGGATTGTACGGGAAGCGGGCCTGCGGGTCAGCGCTGAGGAGGGCCGGTTTCAAAGCGGGAAATGGGCGCAATTAGGACCCGAAACAGGAATGGCGGCCTAAGCGGTTGAAACGGAATGGATTAACTCGATTCATGCGGGCAGCCTTCTTGCCCTGTGTTCCATTTTGGGAGACGCAGCCCCAAATCAGCTCCGCGCGACTGTCCGGGAATTGGACAGTAAGCCTTTCCCTTATCAGGAACTTAGCCAAGCTGTTCTAGTTTGGCACGCCACGTGTAATAGAAGAGGACAGAATCCGGGCGCAAGGCAGGAACGGGAAGAGGGGTTAGGGATTAGGGATTAGGGGTTAGGGAACAGGGAGAAGGGGAAAGCGGGAAGGACCGGACAGGAGAAGGAGAGGCTATGCGGCAAGCGGAACAGGCGGCGGGATTGGGCGGAGCGGAGCGCAAGCGGGTGGAAGCGGTGGTGGAGACGCTGGCCAACCTGCGCAGCGAGGGCGAGAACCTGGCGGAGGTGGCGCACGACGCCAGGAACATGGTCACGGCGCTGGGGCTCTACTGCGATCTTCTGGAGGAGCCGGGGGTGCTGGCTACTCCGTACAGTCATTACGGAAACGAGTTGCGGCTGGTGGCTGCGGCCAGCCGCCGGCTGGTGGAAAGACTGGTGGTGCTGGACACGCGCGAGGCTCCGGGGGCGGGCGCCTCGCCAGGGGGCTGGCGCGAGCTGGGAACGCTGCCCGCGATGACGGCGGATGCGGCCAGTCACGGCCGGCCGGGGCAGTCGCGGCGCTGGGATCTGATGCCGGCCGAGCCCATCGACAGCCTGGCCGCGGAACTGCTGGCCAACCGCAATCTGCTGGCTGCCCTGGCCGGGCCCGCGATTACCCTGACTGTGGACACCGAGGGGGGCGATAGGCCGGTGCGGCTGACGGGAGAGGATCTGACCAGGGTGCTGGTCAACCTGGTGAAGAACGCCGCCGAGGCGATGCCCACGGGCGGGCGAATCGCGTTGGGCCTGCACGAGTTTCATGCCGGAGCGGAAACCGCGCCCTGGCTGGTGCTGGCCATTGAAGACAACGGGCCGGGCATCCCCGCAAAGGCGCTGGAAAAGGTCTTCGAGTCCGGCTACACGTCCCGCTCCCGCGGCGCTCCAGCGAATGGAGGCTGGGCGGGAACGCATCGCGGGCTGGGTCTGGCCATCACCCGTTCGATCGTCGAGGCGGCGGGCGGTCGCATTCACGCCGCGAGCCGCACCTCCCCTGGGGCGCGCTTCGAGATCGAATTGCCCGTTCGGAGCCGCTAAGCGAGAGTCACCGGCAGGGGGCGAAACCGGCGATCCAAAATCCAGCTTACCCAAGCACGCATGAGGCGAATACAATGCTCGAAACAGTTCTGACTTCGAGGAACATGGAGTTTATCCCCCAACTCGCGGAACCGGCGGCGCGGCTGCACCTGCTGGTGGTGGACCCGGACGCGGCCATCCGCTCGGCCTGCGCGGAGATTGCCGCCAGCCTGGGCTATGCGGTGGAGAGCACCGGCGAGCTGGGCCAGGCGCGCAGCCAACTGCGCGGCCGGGCGGCCGACATTCTGCTCGTCAACCTGCCGTTGGGAAGCAACCAGGGGCTGGAGCTGGTCAGCGAGGTAAAGACGCTTTACCCCGCTACCTCGGTCATCGCCATGACCTCCTCGGGCTCGGTGAACCCGGCCGTCGAGGCGATGCGCTGCGGCGCCTCCGACTACCTTATGAAACCCTTCGCCATGGACGAGCTTTCGACGGTGCTGGACCGCGCCGCCGCCAGCCACCTGACCGATACCGCCACCCGCCAGTTGCGGGAACGGCTGCGGCTCTCGCAGGGCCTGGGGGCCATGATCGGTCGCTCCGTGGAGATGGAGAAGCTCTACCGCATCCTTTCCAAGGTTGCCCAGAGCTCGCATCCGGTGCTGGTTCTTGGCGAGAGCGGCACGGGCAAGGAGCTGGTGGCGAGGACCATCCATGCCTACGGGCCCAACTCGCAGAAGCCCTTCCTGCCGGTGGACTGCGGCTCGCTGGTGCCCACGCTGATCGAGAGTGAGCTCTTCGGCTACGTCAAGGGCGCCTTCACCGGGGCCAACCGCACCAAGGACGGGCTGCTGGTCTCCGCCGAGGGGGGCACGGTCTTTCTGGATGAGATAGGCGAGCTTTCGCTGGACCTGCAAGCCAAGCTGCTGCGCGCCCTTCAAGAGAAGGAGGTGCGGCCGGTCGGAGCCACCCACCGCATTCCCATCAAGGCGCGCATCGTGGCCGCCACCAACCGCGATCTGGCGGCGATGGTGGAGAAGGGCTCCTTCCGCAAGGATCTCTTCTACCGGCTCAATGTGGTGAATCTGCGGCTGCCTTCGCTGCGCGACCGCCGCGAGGACATACCGCTCCTGGCGGCGCACTTCTTGGACCGCATCAGCCGCGAGCACGGCGCCAAGTTCACCCTCAGCGACGAGGCACTGCGCACCATGATGCGGTACGATTGGCCGGGCAACGTGCGCGAGCTGGAGCACTCGGTGGAGCGAGCCTGCGCGCTCTCTTCCGGTCCGCTGCTGCAACTGGGCGATCTGCCCACGCAGTTGCAGCAGCAGGGTCTGGAGGCCAGGCGCGCGGCGGCCGCCTTCGGCGAGCCGGCTCGGGAGAGCGGCGCGCCCGAAGTCAGGACGCTCGCCGATCTCGAGCGCCAGGCCATCTTGGGAGCCATTCGCACTCTCAACGGCGACAAGCTGCAGGCTGCCAAGCTGCTGGGAATCGGCAAGACCACTCTCTACCGCAAGTTAAAGGAATACGGCATCGCCGACCCGCTTCGGGAAGAGTAAGAAGAAGCAGCTTTTAGCTCTTAGCTTCTTCCCGATGTCGCCGGCGGCTGAGGTCATCCTCGAACGTCGATCCTCGCGCAGAAGGCTAGAAGTTGAGGGCTAAGAGCTAGGAGCTATGCACTGCAAGGAACGGAACAAGGAGCCGGGAATGAGCATTCTGTTGGTGACCGGAATCGAAGGTGCCCGCAACTGCGCCGCCGTTGTGGGCGCGCAACTGGGCATGGAAGTTGAAGTGGCGGAGGGGCGCAAGGCCGCGCTGGCCGCATTGCGCCGCCGCGAGTTTGCCGCCGTGGTGATGGATGAGACCATGGCCGAGTGCGATCCCTCCGCCGCCGAGACGGTATGGGATCGGGCCGGCCTTGCGATTCCCATGCAGATCAACTTCGCTCTCTCCGGGGCGGCCCGGCTGATCCGGGAGATTCGCGCCGCCCTTCACCGCCGCGAGCGGGAGCAGATGCTGGCCCGGCGGGCCGCGGCCGCCGCCATCGAGAGCGAGCTGAAGACCACGGTCGCGGGCCTGCTGCTGCACTCCCAGTTGGCGCTCTCCGGCAGCGAGGCCTCCTCTCCCATCGCCGAAAGGCTGCGCATGGTCGCCGATCTGGCCGGCAGCCTCCGCCAGCAGTTGAGCGCGCCCTTGCAGATTCGCGGGGACACAGCCGCCTGACCGCCTGCGACCCCCTGCGGTGGGGGCGCCTGCGGTGCGGCCAATCGCGCCTTCGGCGCATTCCGCACCCAAGAGAAGGCCTGGGCGGAATTCTTCTCTCCCAGCCTGCGCGGCGCGTCGGCAAAGACAATTCATTGCATTGCACGTCCGCCGCGGCGGACCGGGACGAACCTGTCCCGGTGTCTTTCTCGTGCGAAATCAAACCGGTACTACAATGGGGAATCTGGTTGCCGTCGAGCTTCGTGGTGCAGTAAGTCGGGCAACATATGTTTATCCGCCACGCTGGCCGCGGTTGTCGCCACCGAATGAACCACCGTCTCCTTGCTGTCCACGCCGATGTGCGCCTTGGCCCCGAAGTACCACTGGTTGCCTTTCTTGGTCTGATGCATCTCAGGGTCGCGCTTGCCGCTGGAGTTCTTCGTGGACGAGGGCGCATGAATAATCGTCGCGTCTACGATGGTGCCCGTGCTGATGCGAATGCCCTTGCTCTCCCGGTAGCGGTTTACCGCGTCCAGCATCTCGCCGCACAGATCGTGCTCTTCGAGCAAGTGGCGGAAGCGGAGGATCGTGGTCTCATCTGGCGCCGCAGCCACGCCCAGATCCACTCCGGCGAAGCGGCGCAGCACGGGCGACTCATAGAAGGCTTCCTCCATCCCAGGGTCAGACAAGCCAAACCACTGCTGTCCGCCGCGGCGGATAAGTCCGAAGCATGATCACAAGTCCAACCGGCTGCCGGCCGTTGCCCGCTTTGGGGTAATGAGGCTCAACCAGCGAAAGCAGCTCGGACCACGGAACCACCTGATTCATCTGGTCCAGAAACAGCTCCCGCTTGCTCTTGCGGCCATGCTTCTCAAAACTCGCCGGCGATGCCAGTGTCTGCTGAAAACGCGCCATTCGCTTCATACCTATAGTTTATTCAAATATGACGCGAGTTGCAGACTTGTGCAGAGGTTCCCCGGAGCGAAACCGTGAGCCGGAGCGGCCGGGTTTGGCGCGCAGAATCGGAGTTGCTATACTGATGGAGTTGCTGCAGCGCACGGTGTACGGACTCGCAGCCCTCTTCCGGCGGCGCCGGATTCCGCGCAGAGCAGTTGCAATTCAAGGGTTTGCCCTGAGGCCAGATAGCTCAGTGGTAGAGCGCGGCCCTGAAAAGGCCGGCGTCGGCGGTTCAATCCCGTCTCTGGCCACCACATTCTAAAACACTTAGCGGCAACCAAAGAGTTAAGGTTTTAGCCGCGGGAACAGTACGGGAACATCCTTAAGCGATGTCCTCTTTGTTCCCCTTCTCTTGCTCCATCTGCTTCCAGATTTCCCGAGCTGTGCTGCCGGTTCTGGCGAGGTGTTGCCAACGGGATTGCCGCGGCGGTGCTGACGGTCAAGGTTGAGGTGCCCGGGAATGTTCGTCTGCGGCGTGCTGCGCATCGATTCCGTCGGGCTGCCGCAGACGTAGCAACGAGAAGTTGACCTGCCTGGTGAATCCACCGAAGGGCGTGAGGGTATGCGTCGAAGTCTTGCCGGAGGAGGCGGCGACAAGGATGCTTCCGTCGTTGTGAGTGCAAAGCGCTATTTTGACGTTGAAGCTCCGCTGACAATCGCCTCCAAACCCAGCGAGTGAATGAATTGACCCTCCGCGTCCCGTCCGGTAAGAAACACGTAATAGCTTCCGTTCCCTGACGAAGCCGGGGCATTCACTGTCAACACGGAGACGTTGCTGCCGCCGCTGGTAAGGGAATCCGAGGCGCCGAGATTCAGCGTGCACGTTATCCCCGAGGCCGTTAAGCAGGTGTAAGTTACGGTTCCCGCAAAGCCATTTATGGATGTGAGCAGGATATTATCCGTCGCGCTGCCTCCGGAAGGTACGGAAATATTGATAGTGACGGGAATCATGCTGAAATCGGAGAGCGGATTGGAGAGGTTGAGGGTAGCAGTGGACGGAAGATAATTCGAGTCGCCGCTGTAGTGGGCGGTGATCAGGTTCGTCCCCTGCGGCATACTCTGGCTGTTCATCTGGAATGAGAAAGGGGTTGTGCTCCCGCTATTGGGAGGATAAAGGGTAATCGTTTCTAGAGTATTTCCAGAGGAGTAGAAACTCACACTGCCCGTAGGAGGGGGGTGCCGGCCTTGCCGGTCACCATGCCGGAGACAGTGATTGCGGCGAAGGGGGGGTGGAGATGGAGCGCTTGCGGTTACCTTAAGGCTCGAAGGCTTTCCCGGGTCCGCGGCGTCTATGAAGAAATTTGCCACCATGTTTTCGGAACCGTAGTTGAAATCCGTGGGGACGAACTCGACTAAGACCCAGTAGGTTCCGACGGGTGTGTTTGCCGGAATTACGACGGTGGCGACGCCCTCCGCAGCTTGATAATCCATCATGTAGCCCTCCTGGTCCATTAGAGAACCGGTGAAGACAGCAGGCGACAGTGTGGCCGAGATAGGAACGCTGAATGGAGCTCCGGACAGGGTGACCCATCCAGTTGGAGCGGCAGCGGTTTTCGAGTAACTAATTTGGTTGACAACCTGAATGATGAGGACTGTCGGTTGCCCGTAATCGCACAGTGGATAGTTGTTAGAACCTTCTTGTACGGAGAGTCCATCGATGGACGCCAGGATCGAATAAAAATTATTCGTAACGGTAGTGAAGTTGACCGCGGAAGCGGTGGAGGGCGTGTAACTGGGGTCGCCCGAGTAGCTGGCGGTAACGGAATGGCTTCCCACCGGAAAGGGGGCAAGATACTGCGCAACCCCCGCCGCGTTCACCGGGACGGTACTGACAGGAACTCCGTTGTCGGAGAACACGACGGTGCCAGTGGGGATGGTGGGGTTGGGACAACCCTGGAGCGTCATCGTGCAACTGATCCCGGCGATCTGCGCGGTGGCCAACATCTGTACGCCGTAGAGCAACTCATTCATAGGCCAATCTGAATAGGGATATGGGTACGGGGTCATGGAGTAGGAAAGGATGCTTCCTTCAGGACTCACCGTAATCTGCGTCTTTGCGGAGACGCTGGGTGCATTCTTGCTGTCCCCGCTGTACCGTCCCCAGATATGATAGGTGCCGCCCGGCAGATCGACCAGACTGGAAGAAAAGGCGCCATTGGTCAAATTGAGCGTTGTCAATCCTTGCTGCAAGGGTGTCGGGCTGTCGGTCATCAAAGGCACTTCGCCCATCGGCGTGCCGCTTACGGCTGTAACTGAGCCGCTAACCGTAATCACGGATCCGTGGGTGAAAGTGGTCGAGGATGGCGTGAGGGTAGTGGTGGTGGAAGCAAACTTGATGCGGTTCCAGTTCGTGACGAGCTGGTTGGCGTCGATGGTGCCCAAGCCCGTAGCCAGGTTATACCCAGGGGCAGCGTTGTATTCGGCCGTAGCACCGGCGCCAATCTGGCCTTCCGTCGCGGCGCCATAGGTTGGGTCGTTTACTGTAAAGGGATTGGCGACGGGAATGCAGTCCAGGGGGGAAACGTCCCTTGTTGAGTAACGACCGTGGTGATGTTGCACGGAACCGAATTGGTGCCATGAGTTACGTCATGGAAGGCGGCCGGAAACTGCGCTTTCATTGGGTACAACGTGAAGTTCGCCTGCCCCTGGCGGCCGAATTTCTGATTGACCAGGGCCATGATGCCGGCAAAGGCGGGCGACGAAATGGAGGTTCCGCCAAAGCCGCCGATTTGAATGGAAGTGTTGCCGGTTACGGGCATGCAATCGCCGTCGGACATGCAGGCGGGATAGTGGCTGAGGTTCGAGCCAACGCTGGCGAACAACGAAACGTCGGGGATATCGCGCACCCCGTCTGCGGGAACACCGGCGCCGGACTGCCAGGCGGGCTTGGTGTAGCCGGCGGTGCAGGTGGCCCAGCCGCCATTCGTGTACGTACCGCTTCCCGATATGCAACTGCTGGCTCCGCCGCTGCCGGCCCAAATCGAGGAACTTCCGTTCGTTGGCGCGTAGATGTTAAGGCCATATTGGCTGCCGTTCCAAGGCTGCTCGGGGACGACCTTCAGCAGAGAAGCTTGAGGAAGCACAGTAGGGGTTGTGTTCCAGTAAGTGGCCAACTGGCTGCCGAGGGCATTCAGGTTCGCATAGTCGCTGTAGTAGAAATCCGTGCCGCCGACCGCGACGTCGTAAGGCGTAGAGGCAAAGCCGTTGACGCCGGCGCCCTCCACTGCATATTCCTGAGTATCGAAGTTATCGCATCCAGCCGAGCCATCGTCACTGGAGGCAATCATGACGGTAATACCCTGGGCGGCAGCTTGCTCCCAAAGGTCGCTCAGGAAAGCGTTCGTGGATTCAAGACCCCGTTCGCATTCAGTGACACTTACGCTCATTACCGGAGCGATGTTGCTATAGACGGCGTGTTCGGCGGCAAGAAACAACCCAGGTTCGGCATACGAATCGGCGGCGATGACCAGATAGATGGTTGCGTTGGGCGCCACTGCTCCGGCCCACTCAACGTCGAGATAGGCTTCCCCGGACGCATCAGGGGCTATGATCCCAGGGTCGTCGCCGTCAATGATAATGCGCAGGTGATTCGAAGGCAGGCCGAAGAGGGCCCGAAAAAGGTTGACCTCCTCAATATCGATATTGGATGAACCGACAATGGCAATGCCCTGGTCGGTCCCGTTGATGCCGGACTGGTAGAGCGGGTTCAGGTCGTATTGTATGGCGAAGTCGGCCGGGGCCAGCGGAAAGTTCGTCGCGCTGCCATCGGTCCTGACAGGCGTCGCCTGGTGCGTCCGCTAATTATAGTTCATCTTTCCGAGATCGTGAATGCGACTCTTGATCGGGAAGTTGTTGAGGGAGACGAATCCGCCTACGACCGGCGCGAGCGCCGCTGGAATATCGGGATCGCCGGCGTTACCGTAATGGGTTTGGCCGCCGACCTGATAACTGTGGATCGCGGCATGGAAAGCTTTGCGAAATTGACCGGCGTTGCCGCTGAACTCGAGGGTCTGCTTGCCGGGATTGACTTGTTTGACGGCAAAGCCATGCGACTGGAGCCAGGACTCGACGGTGGCAATGTCCTCGTCCGACGGCCCGAATTGCTGGCCAAACTGCTCCGGCGTGAGCCATTGGTGGTAACTCGAACTGCCCGGAGTATGCAAATCCTGGACAAGCTGATGCAGGGCCTGTTCCTGGCTGTCGCTGCGCCGCAGCACCAAGTGGATTCGCTCCAGCGGAAGGCTCTCGGGCGCCTCCCCGAGATCGTTGGCTGCGTTGGCCAGCGGATGGACTGTTCCGTTGAGGACGACGCGGGTGCTTTCGTCGATCGGTTGCGTGATCCTGCTTGCGACGGCCGCCTGATCCGGAGTCGCGGCTGCCTGACACAGAGCCAGGGCTACATTGAGAAAGGCCGAGACCAGCATCGCGCAAACGACAACGCAAAGAGTGCGAAGACTTAACGAAGATGTGGGCTTCATCCGGAGACATCCCTTCCAGCTATTGGTTAGCTCGGAATTTCAGCGGCTTCCGCGCAGCCAGTAGGGTCTGGCGCATTCTCGGGTTTGGTGGAATGCCGCGCGAATGCGAACGTTCGCGCTTCCCACACCGCAGGAACTGTGAGCATGCTTTGAACGAACTCTCTGTCACGGGGGCCCAGAAGACCCCGGCAGTCCGCGACTTTTGCCGGGGCGAAATCCCGCGCATCGGGAGCAAGAAAGAGGTCGCGAAGAAGCATGGACCGCTTCTCCTTCACAAAATCTGCCGGCGTCTCGCGCTTGTTCGCGGTTGGCCTGAAAGCTGGGGGCAAGTGGGCCAGGAACGATGAATTCACGATGAATTCAGAAGCGATGCAATTGTGAAAGCCTGTTACTTGCTTGCAGTCCTTCCCGGTCTTACGGTAAAAGAGCGGCGCTGGGGGAGGCGGGTATGACCCCTACCCAGAGCGCCTAAGGCCAAGGACGAACATCGTTTTTTGGTGTTTACCCGGTATTGCGAGCAACGGAGGAAAAATGCCTCACGATTCTCGAGAATATCTTTGCGGGCGCGAAACCCCGGCGGCCAATGGTCCGGAGAACGGATTATGATGCAGGGATAAAGCGGCGGTCTGACTCCAAGATCGATGACGGAGACGGCTTTGGAACCGGGGATGGGCGAAATCACGGTGCTGCTCAAAAAGTGGAGGGATGGCGAACCGTCTGCCTTCAACGATCTGGTGCCGCTGGTTTATGCGCAACTGCGCCAGATCGCCGGGGGCTATGTGCATCGGGAGACGAATCCCGATGTGGTGCAGCCGACCATCCTGGTGCACGAGCTTTACCTGCGGCTTTTGAACCAGAAGAAGGCCGATTGGGAAGACCGCCGTCACTTCTTCATCTTCTGCGCCCGGATGATGCGCATGATCCTGATCGACCACGCGCGCGAGAACCAGGTCAAGATGCGGGGCGCCAGTTACAATCGCGTTCCGCTTAGCGACGACTTGCTATGGATCGGCATCGACAACCCGGAGCTGCTGGACCTGAATCGGGCGCTGGACGAGCTTGGCTTGCTCGATCCGGAAAGGGTAAAGTTAGTCGAGCTGCGCTACTTTCTGGGCTGCACGGCCGAGGAGACAGCGGCGCTGATGGACATGTCCAAGGCCACTGTCGATCGCGAATTGAAGTTCATCAAAGGCTGGCTGTTCAGGCGCATCCACCCGGCAAAGATCGAGTAAGAGTGTGATTCATTTTTGTGCCGATTCTCGCAATATCGATATTTGGGATGCATTCCACAGGCGGAGTAATTCTTCACTATGGACTTAGCCACCGAACGGTTTCACCGGGTTGAGGCGATCGTCACCGAGGCTCTGGCCGCTCCCCATGAACAGCGAGCGGAACTGATCGAGGCTCAATGCGGCACGGACTCCGCGCTGGCCGATGAGGCGCGCTCGCTGCTGGAGGCCTGTGAAGCGGAAGAGCGGATGATGGCAAGCTGCCGCCGGCAGCCGGACGGCGGCCGGGATGTTCCGCCGGATCGCAAGCGGGTTGGGCCGTACGAGATCGATCGCCTGCTGGGCCGCGGCGGAATGGGCGCCGTCTATCTTGCGCACCGCGCCGACGGGCACTTCGAGCAGAAGGTAGCGATCAAACTCATCGACGTGCCCCTGGCGTCCGATCTGTTTCGCGAGCGATTCCGTCAGGAGCGGCAGATACTGGCCGGCCTGCAGCATCCGTACATTGCCCGCCTGCTGGATGGAGGAGTTACCGCCGAGGGCGAGTTATATCTGGCGATGGAGTATGTCGACGGCGTACCCATCCATCGCTACTGCGAGGAGCGGCATCTTATCCAGGCAGAGCGGATCGAGCTGTTTCTGCGCGCCTGCGAGGCGGTGCAGTTTGCCCATCAGAACTTCATTGTTCACCGCGACCTGAAACCGGATAACATTCTGGTGGCCGGAGACGGCACGCCGCGGCTGCTGGACTTTGGAACCGCTAAGCTGCTCTCTCCGTCGCTGGACAATCAGGACAGTCAGTTTACCCGCATGGGTTGCCTATCCTTTACTCCGCAGTACGCCAGCCCGGAGCAGGTGCTGGGGAATCCTATAACCACGGCCACGGACACTTACTCGCTGGGCGTGCTTTTGTATCTTCTTCTGACGGGAGAGCCGCCCTATGAGCTGAAGGAAGCTACCACGGGCGAAATGCTGCGGGTGATTTGCGAGGAAGCTCCGCGCAAGCCGTCTCACGAGGCTAACTCCGGCAAGCGGCTCGATGGCGATCTGGAAGCGATTCTGCTGAAGGCTCTGCGCAAGGAGCCGCGGGAGCGCTATCTCACCGCCGAGCGGCTGGGCGACGATCTTCGCGCCTATATCGAAGGGCAGCCGGTTGCGGCGCGCCGGGGCTCGATGCGCTACCTTGCCGGCAAGTTCATTCGCCGCCATCGATGGAGCTTGGCGGCGGCCACGGTGCTGCTTGTTACACTGCTGGCCGGCGTTGCGGGCGTTGCCTGGCAGGCCACGATCGCCAACCGCGAGCGGCGCGCGGCCGACGAAGAGCGGCGCAAGGCCGAGGCCCGCTCGGCCGATCTGCGCCAGTTGAGCAACAGCCTGCTGACGGAACTGGACGATGCCATCCAGCAGATACCCGGCTCGACCGGCGCGCAAAAGCTGTTGGTTACCAGCGTGCTTCAACATCTGGATCGCATGGCCGCCGACGCCCATGGCGACCGCCAGACACAGCTCGACCTGGCGAGTGCTTACACGCGTCTGGCGAACCTGCAAGGAAGCGCCTACGACCAGAACCTGGGCGATACCTCCGGCGCGCTGGTCAGTG
>JBEKDB010000096.1:0-9369 GCA_050014575.1 Occallatibacter sp.
CTGGCTGGGCAACTTCCGCCACCTTGTTGTCCGCTACGACCGCTCACTGCAAATCTACGAGGCCTTCTTCCACATCGCCTGCTTCATGATCGTACTCAGAAGGTTATGAAACAGCTTCTAGATTCTCTCTTGAAAAGCGAGGCATGGATTGCCCAATCATCTGTGGATAGTCCGGACCTGAGGCACCCATTCGTCTTGAAATGGTCATACCTGGGCCACTCGCCCACCCGCCCGTTATTCGTCCCCCTCCTCCTCGCCCGTCTCACATTCATCTTTTTGGGCACGCTCTATGTCCTTAGAAGTAGTCGTCAAAAGGTGCTTCATCGCATCGCGCAAGTATTCGCCTATCGGCTTCGCCTCAAGGTAGCTCTCCTGAATGTCACGAGGGTAGATTATGGCGTCACTGATGTACTGTCCGAGAACTACGGACGGGTCTCCTTCCCTCGGCGTGTAATCTCTACCAAACAATACCCACCCCATAAGTTCCTTGAATGACTCATCGCTCAATGCACTTAGGTTCTCATATAGGGCCTGACGTGGAGTGCCACCCAAACACTCCTTGTCAAACTGTGCTTGGACTTGTTCTGTCAACTTAGGATTACTCTCGGCAGTTACGGACAGATCATCCTCCGCCCGCGTTTGATCGCTGAGTCTTGCTATTTCAGCAAATTGTTCCGGCACCAACGGCTTGGTCATTATTCTCTCCAGATGGCTGATGGCCCACATCTAAATCTACCACCAATATCTGGGTGCCTCAGGTCCGGACTCTCGAAACTGGGAGAGCACAGCGGCCTAAGCAAGTTTAACCAAGTTGTCCACGGCTTGGCGGATGCGGGCTAGGCACGTGTCGCGGCCGAGGACGGCCATGGTTTCAAAGAGCGGGGGCGCGTTCTTACGTCCGCAGACGGCGACGCGGATGGGCTGGAAGGCCTGCCCGGCTTTCAGACCCAGGTGCGAGGCCGCGGCTCGAAGGGCCAGGTCGAGCGAATCGTGATCGAAGTTGACGGCGGGCAGAACTTCGAGCGCGTACTGGAGGACGCGGCGGGCCATGGCAGCATCGCCTTTTTGAGGGATCAGCTCGGCGGGGTCGTAGGGGGCGAGCTGGGGGAGAAAGAAGAAGTCGGCGGCGGAGGGGGCATCGCGCAGGAGCTTGATGCGCTCGCGGATGAGCGGGGTGACGGCGAGGAGCTTTTCAGGCGAAGCCTGAAGGCCGGCCTGCTCAAAGAAGGGCTGGAGGCAGAGGCTGAGCTCGTCGACGGGCAGGGCGCGGATATGCTCGGCGTTGAGCCAGACAGCTTTCGGGTCGAAGGGGTCGTCCTCTGTGAAATTGACGACGGCGTTGGCGCGGTTGACGCCCTCAAGAGTGAAAGCGGAGGTGAGCTCGCCGAGAGTGAGGAACTCGCGGTCGTCCTTGGGCGACCAGCCCAGCAGGCAGAGGAAGTTGACGAAAGCCTGGGGGAGGAAGCCGGCATCGCGGTAGGTGGTGACGCTGACGACGGGGCCGTGGCGGCGCTTGGAGAGTTTGGCGCCGTCGGGGGCGACGAGCAGGGGAAGATGGGCGAACTGGGGCGGCTGGACGCCGAGGGCCTCGAAGATGAGCAGGTGCTTGAAGGTGTTGGTGAGGTGATCCTGGCCGCGAATGATGTGGGTGATGCCGAGGTCGGCGTCGTCGGCGCAAGACGCGAGATGGTAGGTTGGCATGCCGTCCGAACGCAGCAACGCGAAATCTTCGACCTCGTCGGCGAGCTTGGACTGCTCACCGTAGACGCTGTCGGTGAAGCTGAGGGTGCGGCCATGGCCGCGGGGAACGCGATAGCGAAGGGCGAAGGGCTCGCCACTGGCGGCGCGGCGGTCGGACACGTCTTTGGACAATTCCCTCATGCCCGGGTTGCAGAGCCATGCGCCCTGCGCGGAGGACTGATCGTCGTCAGCCGCGTGGGCAGGGGTGAAGTCGCGATAGGCAAGGCCCGTGGCGAAGATGGCTTCGGCCTGCCGGCGGTGCAGGGCAAGGCGTTCGGATTGCCTGTACTCTTCGTCCCAGGAGAGACCCAGCCAGCGCAATCCCTCGAAGATGGACTGGACGCTGGCCTCGGTGTTGCGCTCGACGTCGGTGTCGTCCAGGCGCAAGACCATGGTTCCGTGGTTGTGGCGGGCATAGAGCCAATTGAAGATAAAGGTGCGGGCGCTGCCCACGTGCAGGAAGCCGGTGGGCGAGGGGGCAAAACGGACGCGGGGAGTTACGTCTGAAGAGGAAGTCGAGCCAGGCATTATGAATATATGTTATCAATCGCGAGGCTCTCCCACCCTAGCCGCAACAACAAAGGCGCGGCGAGGGTGGGGCACCCGTGCACAAGAGAGGCGCAGACCCCCTCAGGCCTGCGGCGGAACTGTGGGCGGTGGCGTGTACGGCGGCGGAGGCGGGTAGGGCGGCGGTGGTCCCCATGCTTGCTGGGGAGCCGGCACAACCTTCCACTCCCCGAAGGCGAGCAAGTAGAGCAGAACCAGAGTGCCGAGCGACGGGACGATGCACAGCAGCGAGAGCCAGGGCGTAAAGCCGGCCTTCTTCAGGATGAACCAGCAAGGCACCATCACAATGGCAACCACCAGCGCATAGATGATGGGGATGATCGTGAGCATGACGAGGACAATGTGCCTGGCAATTTCGGGATCGGATTGCATAGAGGACACTCCGGAGTGAAATGGAAACACGGAGCAAAGGTAAAGCCAAACGGCGGAATCCGCAATGAAAAACAGTGCTGTCGCGAAAGAAAGTTCTAAGCAATGCACAGAAAGCCTGAGTTCACGAAGCGGGAAATTGAGCCCGCTACTCCAGTGGCACTCCATCGAGCGAGAGCAGGCGGCCGACCGGGTACTCGCCGATGTGGTTCTGCTGGAACCAGGGCGAGCGCTCATAGAAGAACTCCAGGCGGGCGCTGGGGCTTGAGGCAAAGGTCGGGTCGGATTGGACGCGGTGCTCGAACTCCGCCTTGAGCGCGGGGTCCTTGGCCATGTTTTCGCGGGCCAGCTTCTCCAGCACGTAGGCCTCGCCGTACTCCTTTTGCTCAAAGATGGAATCGAAGAAGCCCCAGCGCAGGGCGGAGTCGGGCGCCTCTGGCTCGAGCCAGTGAATGGCAACCTTGGAGAGCCTCTGGTTAAGCGGGACCACGACCGATCCGGCGGGGTAGGTAAGGGTTTCCGTGGTAAGCGCGCATTGGCCGTAGCGGCCGGGCTGCGCGCCCGGGTCCTCGCCGGGGAAGATGGGATGGCGGCCCTCGAAGGGCTTGCCTTGCCACTGCGTTCCAGAGCAGCGGTAGCGCTCGACCTTGCCGGTCCAGGGTGCGGTGGTGCGGCGGAGCGTCACATCGTGCGCTTCGAGCACGTCGATGACCTGGGTCCACTGCGGGGGAACGATGTAGGCGGTCGGGGGCGTGGTCGAGGCGGTGACCTTGACGCCGGTGGCCAGGGGCAGGGTCGCGTTCCAGGGTTCGTGCCGGTAGCTGACCCACATTCCGCCGGAGACCTCGCTCAGGGCGCGCGTGTACTGGTAGCCGTGAAAGACGACCGGAGTGGTTTCGCCGTTCCAGTCGACGGCGAGCGGGAACTTCTCATTGCCCAACGAGTGCGCGCCCAGCCTGGCGGCGTCGGCGTCGGCCTCGCGGTTGAGGGCGATCAGCTTGGCCGCGTCGCGATTCATCACCTCAAGCAACGCGCGCAGAATCTCATAGTTTCCTGTGACGCGGGTCTTGTAGTCCTTGAGCATGTGCAGCTCGACCAGCAGGCCGGGGCGGTCTTCGAGGATCATCAGGCCGGTGGAGAAGCGGGGCGGATCGTTGTTGAAGGCCAGGCCCTGCGCGGGATCGGTGTCGTCGTTGAGAGTGACGTAGTTGGGGAAGGCCAGATGGCCGCCGGCATCGAGCTGGCGCTCCAACTCGGGAGTTACGGTGGAGCGAATCCATTGGGCGGTAGCCGGGGCAACGTCGGGCGTGTCGTCGAGGGTGAAGGTCACGTCGTACTGGTAGTCCATGCCGTCGGTCACGTGGTCGTCGACGAAGAAGTCGGGCAGCCAGCGGTGGAACATCTTGAGGAAGGCGCGGGTTTCGGGCGCGTCGGCCTTCATGTAGTCGCGGTTCAGGTTGAGGTTGGTCGCGTTGCCGCGCCAGCCGGACAGCTCCGGGCCGTTCTGGTTGATGCGGTTGTAGGGCGAGCGCTGCTCGTGGCCGTCGATATTGTAAACGGGGATGAAGACGAAGACCACGTGGTCCAAAAGGGCGGCCTGGGTTTTCGTAATGGCGATGTCGCGCAACAAGGAAAGGCAGGCGTCCTTGCCGTCCATCTCGCCGGCGTGGATGGAGTTCTGGACGAGCAGAATGGCGCGGCCTGAGGCGCGGATGGCGGCGGGATCGAAGACGCCGTCCTTGGATGCGATGACGATCTTCAGGTCGCGGCCCTCGCCGGTTTTGCCGAAGCTCTCGATGCGGACCTGGGCGGGATTTGCGGCGGCGATGCGGTCGAGGTAAGCAACAGTCTCGGCGTAGTCCGGAGTGGTGCGATAGCCGCCGATCTCAGCGGGGGTGCGCCAGTCGAGGGTCTGGGCCGCTCCTTCAAAAGCGGAAAAGGCAAGCAGAGCGGCGGCGAGAAGCGCGGAGTGGTGCAGTTTCATGGTGAGAAGACCTCTGGGAGGCGCATATTCGCGGTCCCCGATGGAAACTGGCATGAAGGCAGCCATGCACCATTCAGGATGCCGCATGGGAATCTCGATCGGCAAAGGCAAATTCCCGTTCAAAAGCTTAATTCCACGGCACGGCCTGTTCATGCCTGAATAAAAACCATGCTAACATTTTTGCGAGATGGCCAGGCTCTTCCCATTCCGATCTATGAGTATCCCGGCATCGAATACAGGCCGGACCGCGAGCAGGTGGATGGAGCAACCAGGGAGCTATACGCGGGCAGACGGCCGCCGCCCAGGTATGTCGCGCCATGAACGGCGAGAATCGGATGGACGCCGCCGTGCATCGGCCTGGCGGGCCATGCCGGGATCGCGGAACCGCTGCGGGCGAAAACGGCGATTCTCGTTACCAATTTGCTCATGTAATCAACGCAGTCTAGAACCACCTCACAATGAGGAGTTCTTCACCTTCACTTTGCTGTGTTTGCGGTAGGATGCTGTCTGCTCAGACAGTCTTGCCTAATCCTCAACTTCATCTCTTGTGAAACCGGATGTCTTGGGGGAGGAATCAACATCGGGTTTGCCGCACTCGCGACGATCTGAGCATCGACCTCTTCCAGCGTCGAAGGGCCAGGCAGGCCAACAAGTTTCATCCGGCGCAGCCATTCGGATCTGTAAGCCCGATCAAGAGCGATATCCGCTGGGAGGGGTTCGGCCAGTTGTGATTTCTGAGGACCTAGATAGAGAAAAGCATCTATCTGATCTGCGACCGTCTTAGAAGACTCGCCCGCGAATGCATCGATGACGTTGCAGTCCTGGTCTGTTGTAAGCGGCGATAGAATGAATGAGTCAAGGCCTAACGAGCTTAGTCTGCTGTTCTTTGTCCTCAAGAGCGACGGCCAAACCCCACCCGGAGCGTTCGCGTCTCCAAGCGGTTCGTCGCCGGTGCCGTAGTATCCAAAATCGCTAATCACGAAGGTCCTGCCAGGGTAGTGGCGCTCATACCTCGTGACGGCATCCCCTTGCCCCGGGCCGCCTCCGTGCAACAGATGAAAGATTCCGAAGAGCATCAGCGCCTTGCGATGCTTTGAAAGCACCTCTGTTTCCATCACAGAAGCGATGCTTCCATCTCGATCGAAAAACGGCGTGAGGTCTTCCGATGAGAGAATCTTGCTCCAATCGATCGGTGGATCTGCAGCAACGATTCTCAGGCGGCTTGAGGCAGGAAGGCGTTGATTGAGCGAGCGGACGAGCGGATACAGCTGCTCGTAGAAGCCGGATGCTCCGCACATTTGCTGGACCGTCGTGTCTCGCCAGACATGCTGGACTTCGGTGAACGGAACGTTCTCGCCGGCGATGTACCGATCAAGAATCGGCTGGTACCGCACATTCCCACATTCAACGACTATGTCGTTCACCGATGCCGGAAAGCGTGGGTCACGAATGAGGGACAGGATGAAGTCGTCGGTATCTTTCTGACGATGGGCTGCTTCCATCGCTACGACTTCAAATGTCTCGAAAGCTTTCAGGATTGCCGGGATCGCGGGTTCAGGGGTCGCATCCTGAGTGACATTGACAGGATGGCCCGCCGAGACCTGAGCCCTGCAAGGCTGTGGCATCAGCGAAATCGATGCAAGTGAAAGAAGGAAGAATCCGAAGCGCCCGCTTCTCAACATGCGAAGGAAGAAATGCTCTTTCACGGTTACTACCTCCGTTTCTCAACCGCCGCAATTCAAACTCTCAACATCGGTGACTTCGACATCTTTCCCCTGCGGCCTTCTTCGGGTTTGTCTCGCAGCCTGAATGCGCGTTTCGAAACCGCGCGCTGCATACGCCGACAGTAGCATTCCGATAAGAACTTATGCAAAGGTCTGGTCGACCCCGGGAAGTCGCCATCGTTTATGAATTTGCCGCATAAGAGTCTTTGTTGCCGCCAACAGCCTCTACTTCTTGATCCAGACCTCAACGAAGCCCTGGGGGCTTTCTGAGCCGCTGGCCTGCCATTCGGAGGTTGACGCATCGCCTATCTCTGTTGAGCCGGAGGAGCATCGGAGACGTAAATCGTGGCCGCGGGCTGGCCGGGGGCTGTAAATCGGCGCAGCGCGGTCAAGCCGGCGGGATGCGCCTGCACGGCGCGGTCGATCTGGTCGCCGTCGAAGGCCAGCACGATGGCCGCATGGACGGCGGGCGCGTCCAGGGCGGCGCTGTAAAACTCCTTGTCGCTCTCGTTGACGGTCTGGCGCAGCGGTATCCCGGCGAAGGCGACGAGCTCGGGATAGACCGAAGTGTTCATCAAAACCACGCCGCCCGGCCGCTGGGCGAGCAGCGCGCGCAGAACCGGCGGAATCTGCTCGTCATAGGGCCGCCGCGACTCGATGTTCTTTGTGCCTTCGACGTAAGTGAGCGGCCGCTCGCGCACCATCTGCGCGGCATTCACGGCGATCAGCGCGAACAGAACGCCCACTGCAAAATTCGTCCATCGCGACTGGAACTCGCGCGGCTTGAACTCGTTCACCGAGGTGACAAGAAACTGGGCGGCAAAGCCCAGGCCCAGCGCCAAGGCGGGTAGGAGTTCCATTCCGTAGCGCGTGTTGTACCAGGAGTGCGGCCACCACACGGGCAGGAAGATGGGCACCGACCCGTAGGCCACCGAGTACGCGTAGAACGGAACCGGAAGCCAAAGCAGCAAAGTCCAAGCAAAGGCGCGGCGGCGCGCCGTGAGCCAGGCGCACGCCGTGCCGAAGAGGCTCAGCGCCAGCAGCAGGTTGCCCCAGGCCGCTGCGGCGGCGTCCATCTCCGCGGCCTTCACAAAGAAGAGCAACGCAACCCACGGATTGTGCCAGCCCGGATGCGGCGGGAAGCCGGGCACGGAGGTTCGTACCTCGATGGCCTTGGCGGAGTAAGGCCCGCGCAAAAAGTAGAGCCAGTCGCCGAAGGCCGCGCCGTTGTAGATGAACCATGCCACTGGCGCGGCCACCACCAAAACGCTTGCCAGCCAAAAGGCGCGCGAGCGTAGCCCACCGCGGCGGGCAAGCGTGAGGCCGATGCATCCCCAGGCCAGCAGCGCCATCACCCAGCCGTCGTAGCGCGTGAAGATGGCGGCCACCAGCACGGCGGCAATCAGCCAGAGCAACTTCGCGGAGGTTTGCGAACCGTCGTCCAGGCTCGCCCGCCACTCCACCAGCCAGACCGCGATCCAGATGGTTTCGCAAACAAAGAGCGGCTCGGTCATGGCCGTGGTTTGCAGGTAAAGCAGATTGGGATTGGCGGCGAAAAACGCCAGCGCCAGGGCGGCGGAGGCCGGCGGAAGCCAGCGGCGCGCCAGCCGGTAGAGGCCCGCGCAGCCGGCCACATACGCTAAGGCCGAGGGAATCGCGCCGGCAATCCCACTGGCCCACCAGCCGTAGACCTGGACAAAGGGAATCAGCAGCAGGTGAGGCAGCGGCAGCCACACCGAACCCAACTGCGTGAGGCCCGGACGATGCGAATCGAGAATGCGCCGCGCAATGTGCAGGTGGGCAACCGCGTCGCCGTAGTTGAGCATGGCCCCATGCCGCCAGCTCCACGCGAGGGCTGCCATCGAAGCCGCCGCGCAGCAGGCCAGCACGGCCAGCCACTCCGGCCATTGCGCGCGGCGAATCGGATTCTCAGTCAAGGTGAGTTAACTCGCGGAAGAGAATGAAGCGGTCGTCGATCTCCTTGCGGGTAAGCTGCTGCAGCCGCTCGGTGCCGAATCGCTCGCAGGCGAAGGAACCCATTACGCTGCCGTAAAACATCGCGCGCCGGAAGGCGGCCGGAGTGAGCTCGCCCGCCGCAGCGGACGAGGCCAGGTAACCGAAGAAGCCCCCGGCAAAGCTGTCGCCCGCGCCGGTGGGATCGATGACTTCTTCCAGTGGCAGCGCCGGAGCGCGGAAGGGCTCCGCCCCTTTGCCCTCTGGAGCAGATTTGTGGAACAGTGTCGCCCCATACTCTCCGTGCTTGACCACCAGCGCCTTTGGCCCCAGCGCCAGCACCGCGCGCGCCGCCTGAACGAGATTGTTGTTGCCGGCCAGCATCTTGGTCTCGGTTTCGTTGATGAGCAGCACATCGAGTCCCTTTAGCACTTCGAGCAGCGCCGCGCGATGATCCTTGATCCAGTAGTTCATCGTGTCGCCGGCGACCAGCTTTACATCGGGCATCTGCTCGCGCACGCGCCGCTGCAAGACCGGATCGATGTTGGCCAGAAACAGGAACTCCGAATCGCGATAAGCCTCGGGAATCTTCGGTTCAAAGGCCGCAAAGACGTTCAGCTCGGTGTTGTGCGTCTTGGCCTCGTTCAGGTTGTCCAGGTAGGAGCCCTCCCAGAAGAAGCTCTTGCCCGCCGTATGCTCAATGCCGCGCGTGTCGATGCCGCGAGCCTGAAAGACCGCCTCCTGCCTCCTGCCAAAATCCTCGCCTACCACGGCGATAACGCGCACTTTGGTAAAGAAGCTGGCGGCCAGCGAAAAGTAAGTCGCCGCGCCGCCCAGGCAGCGCTCGCGCCGGCCTGCCGGCGTTTCGATCGAATCATAGGCAACACTGCCCACTACGGTAATTGCCATTGTTCTCCTTCGAAAATGATTCTTCAGGCTGCGATGGCCGGAGTAACGGTCACGTTGAGCCCGAGTCGTTGTAGTCGTTTCACGAAGTACCGCTGGAGCTGGTCTTTGTTGATCTGCTCCAGA
>JBEKDB010000097.1:0-9326 GCA_050014575.1 Occallatibacter sp.
AACCCGGGTTTTAAGATTGAGAATCTCACGTCCTAACCCCTAGACGATAGCGCCACACTCTTAGGGGCAGCCGTCGCAGGCCGCTCTCCTAATCTAACAAAAAATTGCCCTGCTGCCAAAGACAAACAGCCCCCAACTGCAAGTCCGACGCGCCCACCCAGGCCGCCTTAGATGCCCAGTTTGCGTACTTCATCGTTGTAATATTTGCGGTAGAGAATCTCCCACTCCTGGGAGCCCTCGAGGATGATCTTTCGCTGGTTGGCAATCTTCAATCGCGCCGCGGTGTCGATCCGGGCCTCATCCGTCAGCAGCGCCGTCAGCGCCTTGCGCGCTTCCTGGCGAATCGTGTTGCGGTCCTCAAGAAATCCAACCTGGTCGATCTCCGCGAGCGTGTCGGCCACCGTGTGCGCCAGTTTGTTGAGCTTGTCGGGGCTGATCCTCATAGCACCGCCTTGTACTTCTTGGCCAGCTCGGTCTTCACCTTCTTGAACATCTCGGCATACTGCGCGCCGGACTTGCGCATCTCCTCGGAGTACGCGTCCAGAATCACGCGCACCTCTTCGTTGATGCGGTCCTCGAGGGAGAGCTCTTCGAGCAGCGCCTCCGTCACACGCGTTTCGCACACCTTCAAGTCGCTGATGGTAATCATCTTGGCGTTGATGAGGTGCTTGACCGTGCGGCGGGCCAGATACCCGATATAATCGCGCGAAAAAATCATGGGCTAGACCCCAAGATAGCGCATCCGGCCGCCCGCTGTACACCGCGAGCCCGCGGAAAGCCGGGCAAACGGATCGCGATTGCACAGGCAATTGTGTGCGGCGCGGTCTGCTGCCCCCGAAGCGCTGGCTTCCAGAGAGCCTCGTTGCCGGAGCCCCCTCAGCTTCAAGACCTTCCGCGCGTCCCATTTCGGCAGCGAGTTTCAATTGCGGCCAAGGCCTTCAACCGCGGGCCGACCTGCTCTGATCCTCCATTGTTCCCTGGCGTGCCGGGCGCTAGCGTTAAACCGTGGAGGGTTGGACCGTGGCCGTCCTCTCCGTCGATCTCGCTTACAGCCTCTGGTCCCATCTGGGCATCGTTGTCCTCGACCGGATGCCGCCTCAGCACTCCCCAAACCCGCCCCGCCGCGAAGACGGCCACTGGCGCAGGACTTCATCGTCCTGCCCCTGCCGCCCGTCAAGCCCGCCGGGCTCCGCTGGCTGCACTGATGGAGTCGTGTAATTCTAATCATCTATGCTGTGCGAACTTTAAGGGGCCTCTGCCCAGGGCCGCCTTGTAACAGGGCACGGCTTCAGAGCCCATCCGCAAATTGTAGCGCCGGTTTCCAGACCGGCCTCTGGCGGCTTCCAAGCCGCCAGAGGCGATGAGTGCAGGTCTGGTGACCTGCTCGACAGCCGCTCTGGAGAGCGGCGCTACAGAATCAGCAATTTACGGATAAGCTCTCAGTCGTGCCACAAATGCCGCAAAATCAACGCGGAGTCCGCCGCGGCGGATCCCTGAGGAAATGCTTGCCGCCAAGAGGAACTTGTGCGCGGATTTCTTAAAAGAGCTTCTTCTCGGCAGCGCCGCCGGAGGCCACGACCAGCTTCTTGATTGCCTTGGTCATGTTGTAGGTGAAGTCTGGAACCGCGTTGGCCTTGTCCTGGGCAAAGACCAATCGAACCCGGTTTCCGGAGATGCTCTTGTCGACCTGGTTCTCGGTGTCGTAGCAGGTTCTGGCTTTCTTCCCGCTAGACGAAGTCATGGTGAGCCGCAAGATCTCTCCGCGGGGATGGTAGGAGTCGCCCGGATCCATGACCTCCCAGATCGGGCTGTTGGTATCGAGCGCACTGACAAAGATGTCGCAGCGGCCGTCGGGTTGGGTAATCGAGAGGATCGAAGTGGCTGGATCGAACGTCACCTCCAGATTGTCGTTGAACCCGTCGGCTGGACTGAGGGTAAGAAGTTTTCCGCGAATGTACTCGAAGAGTTCCTGTTGGGTAGGTTCAGGCTTGGGCTCGCGCTTGTTCGCGTGGTGGGCGGGATTTGCCGGTTGCGCGCCCTGCGCCACTTGCGTTGAGTGAGCTGCTTGCGTTGGCTTTGCCGGCTTTGCGGGCTGCTCCGGCTGTTGGGGCTGTTCGGGCTGATTGGATAATCCGTGCAATACAGTCCCGGCGGAACACGCGGACAGACAAAGAAGGAGCGCCGCGGCCGGGACGCATAGGAATTGCGTCAAGGGTCGAATTCCCCTTGCTCCAGCCATGAACTCCACAGCTCCAGCCTGCCGGCCCGCGCGGGGAATCCGGCGCGTGGAGGCGGCAACCCGCCCCATCTTGCGCGCGACAACGGCCACCAACTCATTCCGCATGGAGAGAGTATAGCTCTGATTCCGTTGGCGAACCACTCACCATCGCCAGCGGCCGGCCGCGGTCGGTGCGCAGCGCCGGCACGGCGGCGAGCAGGCTGCGCGTATAAGGATGCTGGGGGCGTTCAGCAGCCACGCCGAGGGCCCCGTCTCCACAATCTGCCCGGCGCGCATCACGGCCACGCGGCTGGCTACCTGACCCACCACCTCGCCCTCGGCAACTTCCAGGCTTGCGCCGCGCACCGCCTCCACCGCTCAAAAGCGAATCTGCAAGCCGCGAAACAAGTCAGTTCGGAGGGAGGCGGGGGTTTCAACCCCCGCATAAACGCAACAGAATCATCGCTGGCTTTAGCCACGGAGGAGCCCTTTCCGCCAACTTCGCCCCCAATCCCGAACTCCTCCTCAGCCTGCTAGTGCATCGGCTCTGCACGCGGCAGCGATCCATCGGCCGCTGGCTACCCGCACCTCCGCTCAACTCCATCGCTTTTGCGGCCGATAACTCCAGTGCCGGGCCTTCCGGCAGGGAGTTGCGCATGGCTCTGATGACGTGGAACGACAAATACTCAGTAGGGGTGAAAGTCCTGGATAGCCAGCATACCGTTCTCTTTGGACTGCTGAACGATCTTCACGCCGCCATGCTGAAAGGCCAGGCGCGAATCCTGACCGGCCCCTTGCTGCTCAAGCTGGTGGAGTACAGTCATACGCATTTCGCAACGGAAGAGCGGATGCTGGCGGCGGCAAGCTATCCAGGGCTGGCCATTCACCGTCTCAAGCACTGCGAGCTCATCAAACAGGTCGAGGAGTATGCCGCCCGCTTCGAGAAGGGCGAGATCACGCTGAGCCTCGATCTCATGAACTTCCTGCGCGACTGGCTCAGCAGCCACATTCAGAAAGTGGACCATGAGTACAGCTCCTGGCTGAATGAACACGGCGTGCGATAGAGCGGCATCCTGGAAGGGATGGCCAATTGCCGGACGGAACCTGGGTAGCGCCTAAACCTCAAACGAAAGCTGCCCCGAGGCAAAGAGCGGCGAGGCCGGCTTGGGCTCCGAAGCCAGTTCGTAGACCAGCCGCTCCAGCACCAGGCGCTTGTCCGGCGGCGACGAGCGCAATTCCAGGTCGGCGCGGGCAATCAGCCGCAGCGCCCTGGTAAGATCGCGGCGGCTCTTGTAGCGCCGTGCCTGGCGAATCAGATCGTCGGCGGCAAAGGGCGGCATGCGAAAGCCCTGCCAAAGCGCCTGCCAGATGGCGCGCGAGTCGCGCACGTTCTTCTCCAGGATCACCAGCATCTGGCGGAAGGTCCGGGCCAGCATATACAGATGGCCGATGGCGGCGTCCTCGCCGGCGTCCGAGCTGTTCAGCAGCCCATGCAGCAGGGCCAGCGCGCGCACCCGGTCGCGGGCGCTGATGGCGTCGGTCAATTCATAGAGCGAACGCTGCTTGGCCGCCAGCACCATGGTCTCCACGTCGCCCAGGGTGATGCGGCCGCGGCCCAGGGTATAGAGCAGCAGCTTTTCCAGTTCCGAGCTGATGAGCATCATATCCGCGCCCAGCGCGTCCACCAGTTGACGGGTCGCGTCGGGGTCCATTCGCGCGCCGCCCTCCTGCGCTGTGGCCGCGGTCCAGCGAATGGCGTCTTCCTCGCTCACGCGCGCCAGCTCCACCATGCCGCAGTGCCGGCCCAGCGTCTCGGTGAGCCGCTCGAAGCGGTTCTTGTCGTCCATCTCCATGCGCCGCGCGTCGGAGGGAATGCGCAGGAAGTCGGCCACAAACACCAGCAGCGCCTGGGGATTCGGCGAGCGGAAGTAGCGATCCAGAGCGGCAAACTCGTCCTTCTTGGCGCCGCGCGTGTAAAGTTGCTTCAGATTGCGGACAAAGATCACCTGAAAAGGCGCCATCAGAGACGGCGTCTGCGCCCGGTCCAGCACCTCGAAGATCGAAGTCTCGGCCAGATCCAGGTCCGAAAGGCAATAATCTCTCAGATCGGGCGGCACAAAGCCTTTGAGCACGGCGGCGCGGCAGCGGTCCAGCAGGAAGACCTCGTCACCGGCCAGCACGTAGCCGGGCCGCAACTGCCCCTTGCCGGCCGCGGCGGCCTCAATCTCCGCCACAAAGCGGCCCACGGCGGCAAATCCCGCGCCCCAGCGCGCGCCGCTCATAAGGCCGGCCTCCCAAAGTTGCCACAGTCTGGGTGCCCCATCCTTCGCGCTGCCGGGGTCCCCGCGGACAGGTCTTCGTCCGTGCGGTGGTTGAGCGAAGGGTGGGAAGCGATGAGTCTCCGGTCAGCGTGATCCACAAACGCCTCGATCATTCGGCTCCAGAATAACCTTCCCGGCTCGCCGACGCCAGTGGCAATCGGGGATCGTTCTGCCCTATTCCCTGTTCCCTATTCCCTTTCTTTCAGAACCCTTCCAGCACATCGGCCACCAGCTGCCGCGCGAACTCGCGGCTGAGCCGCTCGACGGCCGCCGGATCCTCCTGCAAAAAGGTGGGCAGATCCATGGTGGACTGGTACTGCTGGCGGAAGACGTAGTTCTTGTTCTCATAGAGGACCTTGCCGTCGCGGCCGGTGAGTGTGACCGAAACCACCATGGTGATGAGAAAGCTGGACGACTGCTGCGTCGAGGAGTTGTAGGTCAGCGGCGCCACCGACTCCTTGAGGATCGTTCCGCGCAGCACCGCGTCGGTGTCCGGGCCTTCATTCGGCGTCACCCGAAAGCGCGTGCGCGTGGCGAACTCGCGGATCACCGCCTCGGTCATTGCCGTCTCAGTGTGGTAAGCCTCGGTGCGCGTGGCAAAGACCGGCACGGAAAGCGTATGCACATCGGGCGGCAGATGCGTGGCCGCGCCCAGCGTGTGGTATCCGCATCCGGAGAGCGAGAGCAGAACAAAGGCGATGGCGGCGAGAGCGAATCGGCGCATGACTCATCTTATCGCGCGGCTGCAGCCGGTGCCCCGACTGGTCGTGGCGTAAAATCCGGTTTGCCGGTTATTCAGGTGGAACTCGCAAGTGCGCACTGGAACCGGCATCCCGTTCTTCGCCGCTAATCTAACGTGAGCGGTATGTGAACGGCAGCCTCTAATTTTCAGCGGGTGCGGTTGAACACAGCGCGCGGCAAGCATTACGGCTCACTCTTCCGCGGCGTTTATGACGTCCTTCTCCCCCCGCGACGTGAGTTGTCCAATCCACTCCCGCTCAATGCGTCCGCTGGAATCGAGAAGCAGCACGGTCGGTGTTCCCGATACCTTGAGAGCATCGAGCCTTTGACCGAAGATCCCTTGAACCTCCACATCACCCTTTCTCAGGAGGCTGCTGCCGGAGGATGCGTCATTCGGCATGACGACGAGAACATGGGCACGGAGCACGTTGCTTCTTTCCTGCTCGCCGAGCTGCCTGTAAAAAGGCAGGCTTGCATCGCAGAAGGGACACCCTCTGCGGATGGCGATCACGAGCGTCTTTGGATAACTACTCCACCTGTATCCCGGAAGCTCCGCAAGAGGCTGGCCCGCGGGGCCCGCCTCCTCGCTCCGATACGTCTGCCGCTTTGACGTCTGGACTGGGGTGGACGCGATTCCAATCAGGATCTGGGGGAGTGGCCCGCCCTGGTCAGCCACAGCCGGAATATCCTTTGGCCTATCAAGCCCCGAACACGGAACATATCCAATTCTCGACGAGCCATCCTGACTCGAAATGCTGCACCAGCTTCCTTCTTCGCCGGTCACCGTAAGGAGAATGCGAACAACGGTCCCCTTTGCCAATGTCTTCACGACATCGCCATCTGTCGACATCTTGGAGTACACCGCAAGAGAATCGACTTTGACAGTGCCCTGCTTGTCCTGCGGAGAGGCTGGTGAAGGCGCGAGCAAGAGCAGAGGAATGAGAGCTCGCCACAAGGTCGATGACGGCGTCTTCACCGGAACCTTCTTTCTTGACCGAGTTCCTACTATTGTACCGATCCTGAGGTAGAGGGCAAGGCAAAGAATCAATCCACATATGAGCGACCTCCTGCTCGTGTCCTGGGTCTGAAATGTACTCAATAAAGTGAATTGTCATCCTGAGCGGAGTTTGGCGCGTTTCCTGCGCCAAACGGAGTCGAAGGACCTGCGTTTCGTCCACTGAAAAACACAAATAACTTCAGGCACAGGACACTACCCGAGGAAAATCGGAAGCCGTGCGTGACAGACCCAGCGGCCCGTTCGCAACCCAGTTCGCCCACTCGCGCCTGTGCTTGGACTTGTAAAAGCCTGAATTCCCAGTAAGTGATTGAAAACACTTCGTTTTGACAGAGTAGCGGGCGGTTACGTGCCGTTCATCACCAAGGGCTTTCAATGAACCCCTCGTGGCTTTCAAGCCGGCATCGAATCCTGCCGTCTTTCCGCTGCTCCCAGACGGTTGGAAGCAACTCCGCCACTGACATACATCCGCGATGGCTCGTTAGGCACCTTGTGTTGAATCCAAGCACCGTCTGCTCATGAGCTTTCAGGGATTCTGGGCTGACATCCACAATTCCATTCGTATCGGCCGGGGAGGATTCCTCCCAAGGGTCCAGATCGAATTCCAGACGTTTGCCTTCTTGAATATAAACGTGACTCACTATGCCATGATGCGGGTTGGCGCTGCTGGTGAAATCGAGGATCGTTGCGCTCAAAATTCCATCCCGGAACCAGATTTCGGATCGAAGCTCGGAATATGGCGCCCAGTGAAGAGCCGCAAGCACCCTATTGCCTTCGACTACTTCATACCCACAGAAGGCCGGTGTGCAGTTTGGCATTTGCGTGAGCTTTCCCTTGTAGATCGCTTGCACGGTGTCTACCGTAGATGCTTCGCCGAGATGCTGGGACACGATTGATGCGTTGCGAATCAGTGATTCCGCCTTCATCCGAAGCACAATCGAATAGGCAGGGATAAAGCTGACTACAACTCCCACGCAAATGGCTGCGAGAACAACCCAACGGATTCGAGGCATAGCATTATCACCTGAGCAGCTTTCAAAGAGGCGTTGCAAGCAGCCTAACACTGAATCCACGAATTCGCGACGGCAAGGAGAGTTTTGGCCGTATTGTCGCCACCCGTAAACCGCGCCACGCGCCCCTCATCACACCCATGCAGTTGCCAACATCCCCAGTCCCAACGCGGAGAGCTTGAGACCGTCGGCGCGGCCCTTGAAGTAAAGTTCGTTGAGGCGCTCTGAGTCCACCTGCTCGATGCGCCGGAATCCGGCGCGGCGCAACTCCGATTCCATCTGCTCCGGCGTAAAGAAAAGCTGGAATGGCTCACCGGCGGCGGCCACCCGTCCGGCCAGCGCATCGAAGGCCTTGCGGCCAAGCGGGCTGAGAGTCTTCGGCGCGACAGCGTAGTCGAAGCTGACGGCGCTCGTGGCGGGCAGCCGAACGATTGTGCCCAGGGTCGCGCGAAAGGCGTCGAGCGTGAGATAGGGCACCACCCCGAGCCAGCCGAAGAACGCCGCCGAGCCGGCATCGAATCCCGCTTCGGCCAGTCCCGCGGCGAGCGTCTTGTGCTCAAAATCCAGGGGAACGAAGGTCAGGCCCGCGGGCAGAGCGATCTGCGCATCGGCCAGCATCGCCCGCTTACCCTGCTGCGTGGCGGGAAAGTCCACCTCGAAGACCTGCAGCGCGGGAAATGGATTGCGATAGGCGAAGGTATCGAGGCCGGCGCCGAGAACCACGTATTGCCCGACCCCGTTCGCGACGGCTTCGGCCAGCCGGTCCTCAGCGTAACGGCTGCGCGCGGCCATGAAGGCGCGAAAGTCCCGCGCCACCCGGTGCGACGCGCGCTCCAGGTCTCTGGCGAAGCCGGGGCCCAGCAGCCGCACCGCGATGGGATCGTCCAGAATGCGGGGCTGCTCCATCAACTGGTGGGCGGCGCGGCGAATGGCTACGCGAAGGGCTGTCTTGCTGGCGCGGCCAATCTCCATGCATTGCAGTGTAAATCACCGTCAGTTCAACGCCGCGCACGGCGTACCATAGTCCCCATGAGCTGGATTGGATGGGCATTGCTCTCCGCGGCCTTTGCCGCCGCAACCGCGCTGCTGGCCAAGGTGGGAGTGGCGCATGTGGACTCGAACCTGGCCACGGCGCTGCGCACCAGCGTGGTGGTGGTCTTTGCCTGGGGCATGGCGCTCATCTTGGCCAAGCCTGGGGCTGGCCTCTTGAGCGAGATTCGCTCTCTCGACCGCCGCACCCTGCTCTTTCTCGCGCTCAGCGGCCTCGCCACCGGCCTGTCGTGGCTGTGTTACTTCCGCGCGCTGCAATTGGGACCGGCCTCGCGCGTGGCTCCGCTGGATAAGCTCAGCGTGCCTCTGGTCATGCTGTTCGCCTGGCTGCTGCTGGGCGAGAAGCTCAACGCAACGGCCCTCGCCGGCGGCCTGCTCATCACCGCCGGTGCCATGGTGATCGCGCTCGGCTGAGGCGGCCAGACTTCTCTTCTGACCCCGCAATCCGTACATTGGTATACTGGCAGTGTGACCACAACTCTCCTCGAATCCATCTCGAACGGAAATCACGCCGAGACTTCCCCCATTCGGAAGCGGGTGTTGTTGCTCAAGCCGCGCGGCTTTTGCGCCGGCGTGGTGCGCGCGATCGATATTGTGAAGATCGCGCTTGAAACCTTTGGCGCGCCTATCTACGTTCGCCGCGAGATTGTCCATAACCGCTATGTTGTGAATGAGTTGGCGGAAAAGGGCGCAATCTTTGTTCATGAGATCGACGACGTGCCCGACGGGCAGCGCGTCATCTACTCGGCGCACGGAGTTTCGCCGGCGGTGCGCGAGCGGAGCAAGGGCCGCAACCTGCGGGTGATCGACGCCACCTGCCCGCTGGTGACCAAGGTGCACATCGAGGCGGTGAAGTTTGCCCGCCAGGGCTACTCGCTGGTGCTGATCGGCCACCGCGACCACGACGAGATCGAGGGCACGCTGGGCGAGGCGCCGGAGGCGACCCAGGTGGTTTCAAACGTGGCCGAGGT
>JBEKDB010000098.1:0-9090 GCA_050014575.1 Occallatibacter sp.
ACCAATTCCCATTGTTCGTCTGTCAGTTCCCAACGGCCTGCCATCGCATTCCGCAGAGACGCCTTGAGCACCTCCAGTTTCGCAGAATTCCAACAACAAAATGTTTATGAGATGGGTTCTAGCCTCCTCAGACAAATATCGTGAAGTTACGCCAGAGGAGGCCCAGAAGATCGCCAACAATGGTGGTCTGGTCATTGGTGCTTATGAGAATAAGAGTGGCGGCTCAGGTCACCTGGACACAGTGCGCCCCGAAGGAGTTCCAGGGAATAGTCCTCGCGCTGGCGGTAAAGGTCCATTGTTGAATGACGTTGGTCGCAATGTCGGGGTTTTGAATCAGAACTACGCCTTCGGGAAAGGCAAGGAAGTTCACTACTACACGCCGAAGTAACGGAGATCAGGATGAAACGTGTCATAGGAACAGGACTCGTGTTCTTGTTCGCTCTCCTTTCGGGAGTTGCGGCTCAAGAGACAACGAAGAAATACAACGGGGATTGGTGGCGCTCTGTACCCAAAGAAGAACGGACAGGATTCCTTGCAGGGTATACCGACTGTGCGGTGTACGATGCTGGCCAGAAGCAGCTTGCAGAAATTTCGTGGAATGTTCTCGAACCAAAGGTCACGGATTATTACAATGGCCACGCATCAGAACTTCGGACCCCGGCTGCGACTCTATTCGTAAAACTCAGCCCACTTCAGCACACGCAAACGGAATCTGACAAGGGTGAGAGCTTTCCAGGGAAGCATGGGATTTTCGATGGCGAATACTGGCGGCTGGCCCTCCCGGATCATCGTCTCGGCTTTTTAGAGGGCTACTTGGAATGCCAGCGGCAGAACAACAAGCCTGTTGCCAACTTCTCACATCCTGCCGTTTGGTATGCAGATCAAATTTCGCAATGGTACGGAGTGAAAGCCGACGATCCGGGTGAAATCAATCCAAAACGCACTGACAAGAAAATAGCTGATGTGCTGTATTTTTTCAGAACCAAGCCCGCGAAGGTTACATCCCAACCGGCGGTTGCTCAAAAACCATAGTTCTGTATCCCAACCACAAGCCTTCCTTCGGGGCGGCTTTGCAGTCTGTGGCAGCCTTGAAATCCACGTCCCGGCCAGCGTCCCAAGCCCGCGCTGCTCCGCATCGGAATTAGGGGGACACTCCACCCCTCGAAGGGTAGCCTTAGCAATCACGGTTGAGCAGGTCCGTGTCCGCGATCAGGAAGAGCCGCTCGGCGGGATCGGCGGCAAGTTGCCGAAGCTCGGTTGAGAAGCCGCCTGGAGCAAAGAGAATGTAATTAGGCCGGTCACGCCAGCGGGCTTCGGGCAGGCTTGCGACTTTAGCTTGCAAGGCGCTCAGGTCGCTGAGCCGGGTAACGCGCTCCGTGCGCCACTTGCACTCTCCGAAGAGAAACGAGCCAGTATCGAGTTGTGCCACGAGGTCGATCTCTGTGCGGCCATCCCGGCTCCAGTACCGAGCCATCTCTCGAACGTTGAGGCCGAGGCGCTGTTGCGCGTTCCGCTGGAGCCATTGGCCGCAGATCTCCTCGAAGACCGACCAGCCCATGTAATCGGCCAGTCGCGGAGCTACCTGTGCAGCGTAGACCGTGGCGGGATCGGAGAATTGCAAGGCGCTGGCGAGCGGCGCAACGAAGCGATACCAGAAGGTCAGAAAGGGATCGGCAACACGATAGATGGCTCTGCGATCCGAGCGTTCGCCGAAAGGAAGTTCGCGCCGAATCCAGCCCAACTCCAGCAACGTGCGAAGGGAGGAGGAAAGCGCGCCACGCTCCACGCCGATCAACTGCTGAATGCGATTGAACTTGGTTTCGCCGCCGGCAATTGCCGCCAGAATGGCATTGTACGGAGCCGGGTCACGGATCTGTTCGCTGCCCAGCAGGAACCGAACCTCATTTTCGAGGATTGCGCGAGGCTGCATCAGCAGCGTGACAATCTCCTCGGCCGGAGGGCGCGACGTGTCTACCAGCGCATGATAGCGCGGCGTTCCGCCAAAGACACCATACATCAGCAATTTCTCGACAACGCCATAGTGGGGACTGTCCGCATAGAACGAAGCAGCGTCTTCGTAGCGAAGCGGATCAAGATGAAAGATCCCGGCATTGAAGCGCCCGAACAGGGGCGCGCTTTCTTGCCCGAGAGCGGCCATGGCCGATAGTTGAGACCCGCACAGCACCACGAAGAGGGGAGAATGGACGCCTTCCCGGTCCCACCAGGCTTGCAAAATAGAGGGCAACTCCGGAGTCTGGTCTACCAGGTACGGGAACTCATCGAGGATCAGAGCAAAGCGGCCTGCGGTTTTCTTCCGCGCATTTGCCTGCTGCGCGGCGTAGCGAAGAAGAGCGTTCCAGGAAACAGCAATTTCCTCGGCGGCAACACCTTCGGATGGTAGTGCTGCGATCAGTTGACGGGCCATGACCAGCCGCTGCGTAACGGCGGTAGACTGTTCCGCCAGAAAGTAGCAGTGGGGGTTTTCGCGGTCGCCTCCGCTCACGCCTGAGGTGAAATAGCGCTGCAACAGGAAAGTCTTGCCCAACCGCCTGCGTCCGTAGAGGAGCAGCATCTGCCCGCCGGCCCCACGGCGCTTCCAGGCGCGATCCAAGGCTGCAAGTTCGAGCGTCCGGTTGTAAAAGGGATCGGGTTTGACGGTCATGCTGGGCATTGTTTGAGCACCGCCCTTCTCTCCATTTTGATATTATGATCTGTCACTTTATAAAATGTCAACTCATATCCAGAGAAATGCGTGTGCGCGAAGGCATAATGAGGTGGTGGATCGCCTGCCATAAGCGACAGAGGCCCGCTATCGCACATACTCAGCGCCGCTTTTTGGCTTCTCCTTTCCACGGCGCTGCTACTTTGGACTGCCAACCGGCCCGCCGTTCTCCTGCGTCTCGGGAGCCGGAACAGCCTCCACCGCTATTGGCGCCGGTGTCGCCGTTGCTGCGGAAGCAGAATCCCGCCAGCCTTGTATTCCCATGCCGGAAAACAGTCCGATCAAGAGGGCTGCACCGGCAATGAGAGGAATCCAGATGCGGGATCATTCTGTCCACGCATACGAGACTGGCCGCCACGCCGGGCACTCAAGAGAATCTCGGACCCGCAAGAACTGAAGAATAAGAGAGCCGCTATCGGAAGCTCTCCACTTCTTGATCGATTAAGGAGGGTTGTGATGGTACAGACTGCAATCTGCCAAGATGAAAGCTAAGAAACGCATCCCGAAATGGCAGATGCGGATCGTAAATACGGACTTTCAAACTGCGGGAGTGTCAAAAGTTATCGAAGGAATCTCGCCTTGCCTCGGCCCACGCGCCCAACTCGTTACGTGGCCTATTGGTAACCACATCTATTACTCGTTCGCTATTGTCCAGAGAATCATATTGTGTGGTTACTCGAGCATTTTAGGGCGGCCAAACGCCGCTCCAGTTGCAGAGTATTCGGGGTGCGCCTCCAGATACGCGAGAATTTCCCCACAGAACAAATTGGAAAACGCTCCTCGATCAAAAGCGTCCTTTTGTACCGCCTTTGGCTCCCTGCTCGCTGCCCGGCGGTAACGAGAATGTGAAAAGAGCCACAATAATCGAGAATTGCACGATTTCCAATTGACAATTCAAAGGTGCCTCCGATTAATATACGGGGGCACCTCCGATCAAAGTATAGTTCGCAGCGAAATCGACTTGTATCTGCGCGAGAGCAGGACGGGAGATAGCTGTCCGCTGCCCAGCCATTGTCAGGACAGGAGAATGTACGCGATGAAAGCCCTTTACCCTATGACTCTGAGAACTACGCTGTTTGCCGTCGCCGCGCTGCTCGTTCTGCAAGGTTGCCCAGTGGCGAACGGACAGGGCGCCGTACCTGCGGTTGGGCCGGTTGGTGACAACGTGCAGCCGCCTCAGCCGGGCATAGATGACTATCGACACCTTTATCACCGCTGCCGAGAGCAAGTAATAGGCGTCTTTCATGTGTTTTTGGACACATGAGAAGAAGACATTCTTCTCATAGCTGAGAACCATCCGCAGCGGAGGCATCAGTCAAGGCCGCGCGTCCTCTGCGCGCCGCGTCAGCGGGCGGAGCGAAGCGGAGAGCCTTTACGGATGCCGGAGCGGAGGATATGGCCGCGTCAGCGGCCCATCCCCTGACCGATGCCCTGCTCGATGCCCACCGACTGCGGCCCGATCTTCATTCCCGCAAGCTCATCGTAGACCCCATGCTGCATCGCCGATGGATGCGACACGTCCCGGCTCAGCACATGGCCCAGCGACTTCGCATCGTTCGTGTACATCTGCACATCGAACTCCGCGCGCGACACCGACACATAAGCCATGCGGCTGTTGAGCAGCTCGCCGTGAGCCTGCGATGAGTCCACATGAACAAGCACTCGGTCGGCGGTCTGGCCCTGGCTGCTGTGGCTCGTCACCGCGTAGCCGTAATCAAGATGCGGCATCTCGCGCACGTTGAACTCGACCTCGCGCCCTGAGTCCATGCGCAACTTGAGATTGCCGCTGTTGTCGATCTTCTCGACCGTGCCCAGCTCGCGGTTGGCGAGTTTCAGATTGTTATTCGGGGCCGTCGTCTGCACACGGTCGCCCTCGGCGAACGTGCGCTCCGCCTCCCGGTAAACCGTCACGCCCTGCAACCGGCGCGGGTCGTAACTCCGCTCTTCGCCACTCCTGCGAGTGATGGTCAGAGTGTTGCTTTCCCCGTCCACGCGCACGACGCGCGCATACTCTCCGGCCTCCACTCCAATCGACCTGCTGCCTTTCGTGTAGCGGATCACGTCGCCGCTTTCATAGTGCTGCGCGTGTTGCCGGTCGGCCCCCGTCAGCTCTTGCCGCGCATGGAGTACAGGCACTCGATACTCGGCTCCCTTCACCTGGCCGGACTCGCGCATCGCTCGATGGACGTGCCCGTTGATCTCCCGCCGCGATTCGTTATCCGGCGAGATGACCAGCGTCCCTTCCGGCGAGCGAACATACTCCCGAGCCATCTCCCCGAAGCGCTCCGCCCGGTTCTTGAACTCATGCACACGGCCCTGATAGTCGAGGCTCGCGATCGCTTCTTTCACCTCGCCTCGCGCCAACTGCTCCACCGTCTCTTTGAGCACTGGATCTTTCTGCCGCAGGATCTCATCGAGCCGCGCCGTCCGCAGTCCAGCCTCCTGCATCTGCGCATACGGTCGGCCTGCTTCGACCGCTTCATGCTGCCGCACATCGCCCACGAACAACACCCGGTCGTGACGGTGCAACCGCTCCACGAGCGCGTGCATCTGCCGCGTGCTGACCATGCTTGCCTCGTCCACGATGTACACTCTTGCGCGCCCATCATCCGGCTGCGCGCCCCGCGCAAGATGACGCTGCAAGGTCTCTGTCTGCATCCCTGCCTCGGCCAGCTTTTGCGCCGCTCTCGATGTCGGCGCAAGCCCCTTCACTTCGTAGCCGTGATGCACAACAGCATCTCGAACAGCGGCTAAAGAAGTAGTTTTTCCGGCTCCCGCCACGCCTTCGAGAGCCATCATCTTGTCGCGGCTTTCAAGCACGTCTTCGACCGCTCGATGCTGGCTCACGCTCAAGTGCGGATGCCGCTTGAAGGTCCACTCCCGCGTGTACCCATCGACGATCACATTCTTGTCGCGGCCCGCTTGCATCCGCCGCACGATGTCTCTTTCGTAGCCTTGCATCTCGCCCGTTGTGAACGCGCGGCCCGCCTCGCCCTCGCGGCGCGGAAGATCGACCAGATCGCCCGCCGCGATGCGCTTTTCAAGCTCCGCCTTGATCTCCGGCAACCGCGCCTCGCACATCGTGTGCCGCAACGCATCGCGCAACAGCGCCCGCTCATCGACCACCGCCGCACGCTCCATGCCGCGCTCGCGCGCATACGTCACCGCACTCTCGGCAACCTGCCTCGAACGCTCCGGCTCAAGCTCCACACCCCAACGCCGCGAGGCCTCGGCCATCACCCGCGCGGGCTGGTTGCCATGCTCGGCGGCAAGTCTTTGATGCTGCTCCCGCACCTCCTCGATGGACTGCGGCTGCTTCGAGTCGCGCGTCCGGTGCGCGGCGATCTGCGCCGCTCCAGCGCCCCTTCGCCCCTGCTCGGCGAGTCGTTGTTCGATCTGCTGACGCCGCGGACTCGATGCTTCCAGATACTCTTTCGTGTATCCCTTGATCTCCGGCTGACCATGCGCGCCGCGCTCCACCTCATAGCCCAGAGATTGCAACCGCGCTCCCAGCTCTGAGCGGTAAACCGCCGTCGCGTACTGCTGCGTCTTGTAAAGCTCCTGCGCCTGCAACGACCGCGTTTTGCCCTCCGCCGTCTCCGTCATGTTGAACACCACCGCGTGCGTGTGCAACTGCGGAGCCGCGTAACCATTCACCGGACGCGAGCTATCGTGCTCGAACTTGGCCACCGCCCAGCGCCCCGTTGTCTCTGCCGGATGGTTGTTGCCGATGCGCGCCTGCGCGTACTTTTCCATCTCGTCCAGAGCCACGCGCACGCTCTCCCGATGGGCTTCCCGCACGCGATTGTCGCCTCCGACAAGCGCCGTCAACGATACCGACTTCGGCGCCGAGAACGTCGCGTCCCAACCCGCCCGATGCTCCATCGCCCGCACCGTTTCGCCTTTGTCGTTCACGTATTCGTGCGCCTGCTGGCGGCGGATCAACGCCTCGCCCGTCTGCGGATGTTGGCCTTCACTTAGCCGCGCGAACTGCTCTTCATTGACTTCGCCTTTGAGGCCCCAGCGCTCGGCAAGCTGCCCCTGCCACTCGCCCCGAACACGCTCGCCTTCCGTGTAATAGTTCTCCTTCGCGTTCGCGAACTCCGACTTGTGGTACGCCTGCGCCTGGCCCGCGCTGATCGGCTTCGATAGTGTCAGCATTGCTAAATCTCCTCTCCGCTAAATCTCCTCGCCCGGTGCTTCCTCTTGCTCCTCTTCCTCCAACTCCGGCTCCTTCGGCGCGGCCTGCAACCGCTCCTCGCGCGCCGAACTCTGCGCAAGGATTTCAAGCGCCCGCCGCATCTTGTTCGAGTCCGCCCACGCGATCAGCTCACGGCTCACCTCCTCCGTGAGAGGCTGGCGCGCGCTCAGCTTCAGGATGAAGTTCAAGATGATGGCCCGCATCGCCAGCATCTCCGCCAGGATCGCCCGCTCCGCCGCCATCGTGCCCATCTCCACCGACGAACCCAACAGCACATCCCGAACCCACGCCGAGAGCGTCAGCCCCGCCGCATCCGCGTGCGACTCCAGCACACGCAGCTCCGCCTCCGAGACTTTGGTTCCGACTGATTTTGTTCGCAGTGCGTGTTTCACTCGGCACCTCCGGCATTCGTCTTCCAAGGCTCCACATTTGTTTTCGAAGGCACACACGCACGAAAGCCGCACGCCAAGCGTGCGGCCTGTGCTGCTGTCGAAAGCAGGCTGCTAAAGAAAAAATCTCTTCGCCACTGATCGATAGAGAGTCGGCTCATGCGCGTCCACCGCAGGCAACGTGCGCCACGCTCCGGGCTACTGCCGCCCAGTGCATTTTTTCTTTAGACGCTGATTTTCCGTTTCAGTTACTCACCGGCAACCCAAGGTTGCCGCGCAGCTCCCGCCTGGGGGAGACGTGTCCTACCCCTGCCCATGCGAAGCATGGCGCTTTTCGCTCGTCGCGCCCATGCTGCCCGATGGAGCCGCTGAAGCAGCAAGCCGCCCCGGAGGACGGCTCGCAGTTGCTCAGAACAGCGGCAAGGCTATTGGCATTTCCGATTCTTCCAGCGGATCAGTGCAACCATATCGCCTGCATTGCCGGGAGATGAAGCCTGTCCAACGATGTTGATTGAGACATTTGCATAGTCGGTAAAGGTCGTGACGCTATTACCGCTGTAAAGTGAAACGGGCCTATCTCCCAGTTTTGTATCTGCTGGACCACGCTCGCTTGCAGGCACAAGCTCATCGACGATCTTTAGGACCTCTTCACGCGGAATCGTCGTATACAGATTAGCCACGCCTCCGACATAATGGTTCCGCTCGATCACGATCTCGCACACCTGTCCGTCACCGGTGTAGGTCGGCATCATCAAAATGCCCGGTCGAACCTCGTAGGCTTCGACGGCCTTATACTTCGTGAACCTGCCTCGATCTGCGGCCCCGGCAAACAGAAGAAGTGCTACGCAAGCTGACCCGATAAATCTCGTTATCATGACCTTCCCTCCAGATGAACACGAATTGTGAAACAAACAACTTCGTGTTGCACATCATTGATTCGGCGTAACAGGCTTGATGTCGTAATGTCCCGGATCAAACGTATAGGTTCCACCGCTCCCGTTGGTCAGTGTTCGCGTAGCCGTTGCGGAACAGGAAGCGCCACCGGGAAGTGTAAAGGTCAGGGTCTGTATGCTCGTCATGGTCACAGCCGAATTTTTGAACGTATCCATCAGAAACTTATCGTCAGCAGGATTCGCACTTGGAGTAAACAGGGGACCGACCACGTCACCCAATTTTCCCTCTTCATTTGTATGGCTCGGGCCTTGATCCGTTGGCGCGTTAATCTGCTTCCCGTCAATGACGAGTTTGTTGTCGTTCTTCTCATCAACAGGAGTATTCGTGAGAGGCTGGCCGTTGACGGTAACGGTGTTAGAGACTATTCCCCTTGCCCCAGACTTTACCGTCCCATCTGGCTGCGTCTCATGATCAACAACGCCTGGTGGTGTTGGCTTGCTTGTTTGAGGATCAACCTTCTGCACTTCTGTTTTGATTTGAACATCACCGCATTGAGGGTCGCCCGGCTTGCAATGCCCATCAGCATCGACGCCGCCCAGCGGATTATTCCTCAAGTACGCGTACAGATTCAGCGTCTGCGGATTGTCCAACCGTGCGTAAGGAACAGGGTCTTGTTTCGCTGACCAGTCCGGCGACAAGAAGCGGCCCATCGAAGACGCATAGTACCGGGCAGAGAAGTAGTCGTTGCCGGATTCGGTATCCCGTTCTTTGCCGGTACTACACGACCCGACGCGGTTTAATTCCGCCTGTCCGCGCAAGCCTAATGCGGTCGTGGAGTTGCAGACAGTCGACCCCTGATACAAGGCCGGATTTCGGCCCGGAAG
>JBEKDB010000099.1:0-8860 GCA_050014575.1 Occallatibacter sp.
CAGTGGCTTGCGCACGGAACCTGGAGCCATGCTGTTAAACGGGTTCAACCGAACACCATTCGCAGGTCGGCCTATAGCTTGCCGCCCTGACGATCTTCTCCATCCTATAAAGGAGGCCGCCGGACATTCCGCTTAAGCCAAGTTCCTTACCGCATTGCCCCGGCATAAGCCGGGCTGGTTGCTGTTAACCGATTACCTGTTCCTCGAAATCCCCGACACCCAACCTTGGTTCATGCCGGTGGAATCTCCAGCCGGTCAGGAACCTGCGGGACCGGGACTGGTACGGCGATTACCAGTTGCTAGCCGAAAACAGCGCCCTATTGTGATTCGTTACACCTCATTGTCATCCTTCCGCGAATTCTGGCGCGTGAGGTACACGTGTCACGATCTGTGCCTATCCAGTGCATCGATGCGAACCTCTGGGTCGCCAATCCGGAACAACAAACCGAAGGCGTTCTGCCTAGTTCACTTTGCGAAGGCCGATTCGGTCACTGCCTGCATTGCCTGCTTAAACGTCTTCCACGGGCACAAGTAGTCAGCCTGACTACAGCCAGGAACAGACACTGGCACGCGGTCAGGAGGATTGGTGAGGCTCAATGGAGTGGCGTTCCGCATCTGATCGAGCGTCTGCGCGGTATAAAACGCACGCACCGAATACTCCCCGACCCCATGCTTCTTCCACAACTCAAAGACCAGCGCCCCACCCGGCGGCGTGTCGTTGCGCCGCCCGTCGATGAGCCAGTCGAGGCCCAATGCCCCGCCGATGTTGGAGAGGTTGGTGTCGTGCCCAACCAGAATTAACAGGCGGTCGCCGGGCTTTGTGAGCGCGCCTGGAACAGGTTTTGCTTCCACCGCCTGTTCCATTGACTCAAGAACATGTGAAAGTAGATAAGAAGATGGCGCCCGAGCCAGATAAGGCGTGCGCCGCTCGATGTCTTCGCAGGCCTCATGAAGTTGCAGAAGTCCGCGCAGCTTGTTCAGGTCCACACGGCCCCAGCCCACTTGCGCGGCATCCATGCCTTCGGCGTATTCAAGCAGCAGGTTCTCCGTCATCGTCGAGGCGACTCCGAGGGGCGAGTGCAGTTCGACCGGATGGTCTCCTTTTCCGGGCGCAATTGAGGAGGGAATATCGAAGAGTGACAGCGGCGCCGTCGAGCCAGTGCAGGCAGAAGCAGGATTGCAACCGCGCAGTACCTCTTCCATGGATTCGAGTTGCGGACGATACGCCTCAGTCAATCCCTGCGGATTTGCGCCGATGCGGCCGGAGATTGCCGCAATCGCTAACTGCTTGTCGGGATGAATTACTCCAGCTCCTAGCGGATGAAAGAGCGGATCGGCTGTGCCCTCCGGACGGGCGGCAACCTCGACGGCACAGCCCGGCGCGAGGCCCGCGGCGAGCGCCTTCCCGGTCTCTCGTGTCCGCTGATCCGAGTCGGCGACGATCCTGATGTGCTCAGCGTCGGCGCAGCCGCTCGGCGCAAGCAAGCCTTGTGAAGCCAGCAACTCGCGATCATATGCTCCAATGAGAGTCATGAGATGCGCGCCATGTTCGGTCAGGTAGCCCGGTGGGACGCTCCACGCAGGCCACGGCTGCCGTGAGTATTGATTCAACTGGTCAAGCTTGCCAGTGGGTGAACGCACTCCGTGGCGGCTAATGATAACTTCGAATCTAAGCTCGTCGCGCTGATTCACCGCGCTCTTCAATGAGCTTGCATTGAGAGTTTGCGCAAAGAGGCCGCGGCCCCCGCACAACAGAATGCATAGCATGACGGTCGCAATGCCGCCAGGATTGCGATGATTCATCGAGTCATTCCGTTCTTAACCGTTGAATAGACGCGAATCTCAGGAGGATTGTCACTCGCGCGGGGCACAGCAACGTAGAGCAGATTCTGCGCCGGAACAAACAATGAGGTCTTCGCCCCCGCTGCGGTGTGCAGAACATCGAGCGCGTGCAAATTCTTCGCTGCGTCGACCTGGTAGGAATCCACCTCCCCTGCTCCGCTGATCAGGTAAACGCGACGCAGCGCGGGGTCGTAGAACAGATCGTCGGCTCCCCCAGCTGCCGGAAGGCTCGCGACTTCCTTGCCGGTGGCGGCATCCAGGGCGACAAGCATTCCTGGAGTCCGGCAGGCTACGTAGAGCGACTGGTGTTCACCATCGAAGGCCATCGGGACATTGTCCGCGGCCCTGGTCAGCTTCCAGCGCGCTGCGATGGTCTTCGTAGCGCTGTCGATGACTGCGACTTCATTCGACTCAGCAATATTTGCGAAGACGCGCCCACTCTGCGGATCAATGTCAAGCGCCTCCGGATGCGTTGCCACGGCGAGATTCGCCGCAAGGCTGAAGCTCTTCGTATCGACAACGGCGACCTTAGCCGGGTTGGTCGCCCCGCTGCCGCCATGACCGACAAAGAGCAGGTGATCGGCCTCGTCATAGACCATGTCGTCGGCATCGTCGGAGAGCTTGATCTTTCCAGCCAGAGCCAGCGGCTTACCCGTATAGACCTGGAGTTCGCCCAGCGCGCCATCGGCGATGTAAAGGCTGCCGGTCTCCGCAACCCAGGCCAGCCCATGCGGCTTGCCCAGGCCTGTGATGCTTTGCTGAACCTTGTCCGTCTTCAGGTCGATCACTTCCACGGAATGATTGCCTGTTGCAGCAATGAACAGGCGATTGTCCTCGACATCGATGGAAAGGTGGTCGAATTTACCTGAGACACCAGGAAGGACAATCGTCCTTGCAGGATGGAAGGCTGGTGCCAGGGTCTGAGCTAATACGGCGCGCGGCAAAAGGCCGGCTACGAGCGCAGTGGTAGCGCAGATGAGAATGCGAACCGCTCTGTGACCGGCCATGTTCTCGACAGCGCAAAAGCAAGAATAGATAGGCTTCAACGGATTTTTCCTCTCTTCAAATTGCAGGGGCGCTCTGCGGCCAGCATCGATCGATTGAATGACCGATGCCAGCCGTGTTGGCGCGAAATGGTCCGCACTGTAAAGGATCACTATTCGCGGTGGGAGGTCCAGCGAATGCCCCCAGCGTAGGTGGGATGATAATACTCGCGCTGGACGACATATTGCGGGCTGCCGTTGTAGAAGCCGAAGACTTCGTTATTCAGGTTCAGGCCGTAACCGTAAACCTGGAAGCCCCAGGGCAGCTTGTAGCTGGCCTGCGTATCGAATTGAAAGTGCGCGTAGAGGTAGTTGTCGCCAGCCGGGCCGGCGGTTCCGTTGACTTGGGGGTTGGGTACGGTTTGTTGCACGCCGTTGACGACGATCGGGTTGCCGTTCGCATCCGTGGCGTAAGCAAGGTTTTCGTACTGATAGGCGTAAATCATCTTGTCGTCGAAGGTCATGCCCACGCGCATCGAGAAGCGCCTGGTGTCGAAGGTGGGGCTGATGTTCCAACTGTTGGGCGCCTGACGAAGCAGGGCGGGGCTGTCGGTGCGCAGCGGATCGACTTCATTGGCCTGCGAGGCGGTGTAGCTGTAGTTAGCCGAGAGGCCGGAACCGCTGAGTACTCCGGGGAGATAGGACATGCGCTGCTGGTAGCTGAATTCAACACCCTGAACATGCGCGCTGCCGGCGTTGCTGGGCTCGGAGACGAGGGTCGGCGCTCCGGGGTTGTATTGGTAATTGTTGGTCAGCGTCTGAAGAGTGACGATAGGGTCGGACAGATCCTTGTAAAAGTAGCCGGCCTGGATCAGCCCCAGGTGGCTAAGGTTGCGCTCATACAAGAGGTCGTAGTTGTTCGCGTACTCGGCCTTGAGGCTCGGATTGCCGATGCTAACTGTGGCCGGAGTCGTTGAAATATCCGGCTGGCCCACGGCTGCCGTTACGTCCTGGGGATCGGGCCGGGCCAGTCCACGCCCGTAGACGATGCGCAGGTCGGATTCCTTGTCCAACGCGACGCGCAGTGAGGCGCTAGGCAGAACATCGAGGTAGTCCCCGCCGGCCTTGAACGTAAGCGTAGTGGCGGGAGGATTGAGGTTTGGATCGTAACTCAGCGTAGCCAGGTGCGTAGCTTCAAAGCGGACTCCGGCCACCAGGCGCAAGCGACTGGTGAGTTCAATCGTATTCATCAGGTAGCCGGCCGGAATCCGCTCGACGAAGTCGTAGTTGTTGGCGTTGACGCCGGGGCCGCCGCTCAGGGTGAACAGGCTCGCATTGCTATTCACGTAACTTTCAACCTTGTTGTAGTCGGTAACCGGTCCCACATGGTAGGTCTTGTCGTAGTAATTGGGGTCGGTGAAATCGCTGTCCCACTCCGGGTGAGCCGAAACCAGTATTGTTCCATTCGGCTTGAAGGTCTCGTCGTAGGTGTCGTCGAACTTGTGGGCGTTGCGAATCTTGGCGCCGAATTCAAAGGCGCCGAAATGGTAGCCGAAGTGATAGATCCTGGAATAGGATCCCGATGCCTGGAGGTTGACTTGGGCACTCTTGCCGAAGGTCGGCGGCGCAAACGACTTCATCTTGTAGTTATTGGGATTCTCAGAGTCGTCGGCTCCAGAGCCAAAGCATCCCGCGCTCCAGCCGGGGCGATTGACGCTGACGCCGGGAACGTTGGTGCAGTTTATGTTCGGATCGCCGGCCCAGGAGTACTTAGCGCTGCCGCTGCCGCTTAGAGAGCGCGAGCGGCCGGCGGAAACGCTCCAGTTGATTGTGGATGCGTTGAAGACGTGCTTGCCTTGCAGGGCCAGGCTGCCGACGGCCATGTTGGGGCGCCGCCAGTCCTGGCTGTATCCGGGAACGTCGCCATCGTTCAAGGTGTAAACCCACTTGTTGCCCCAGTTGCGGAAGGTGGAAAAGAGGCCGCGCAGAGAGATGTAAGAGCCTTCAGCGAGTTTGTAGTCGGCGCTCGCGGTCGCGCCCCAGCGCGTGCGGTAGTAGATGTAGTCGCGGATATCCATGCTGTCGTAATGGGGGATGGCGCTGTCAGCCGTGGGAGAGGGCTCGATGTCGTTGATGCCGCGGCCGTTGAAGTCGTAGGTTCCGCCCGTCAGCAATCCCAGCTTTTGTCGGGCGCCAAAGCGCTTGGCAACAGTGCCGCCCATCTGGTCCACGGTACGGCCGCCAATGATCGGTGTGTATCCGCCGATTCCGTACAAGGTCGCTGTCGGCACCTCGCCCGCGGTTTTGGTGACCAGATTCACTGAGCCGCCAATGCCGTCGGCATCGATGTTGGCTTGCAGTGTCTTATTGATTTCAACCGAATCCACGAGATCGGATGCGATGGTGTCGAGCTTGATCTGGCGGACGCCGCTCTCCGGCGAAGGAACGGTCACTCCGTCGATCATGGTGTTGCTCAATCGGGGCTCCGTGCCGCGAATCTGCACGTACTTGCCTTCGCCCTCGTCGCGTTCGATGGTCACCGAAGCCATCCGGCCGAGCGCGTCGGCAATGTTCGCATTCGGCAGAGAGACGATCACATCGGCGGGAAGCACCTGGAGAATGTTCTCCGCTGCAAGCGTGCGATTTATGGCCTCAGCCTCGCCGAAGGGGCGATCCGCCGTCACAATGACCTCGTCGTTCGCCGACCCGACTTTAAGAACAGCGTCGACGCGAGTGGTCTGGCCCGCAACCACGGTTACGCTACTGCTGTATGGCGTAAAGCCAACGTAGGAGATGGTTACAAAGTAAGTTTCCGGCGTCACCTCGGTCACGGTGAATTCGCCCTGTCCGTCTGTGGTTACAGGCCGGATCTGGGGCTGCATCTCGATCTTGGCTCCCTGCAGAACCGCGCCGGCGGAGTCCTTGACCACGCCGGTGATGATGCCCTTGCCCGCCTGGCAAAATGCCGGCGGCAAAGCGAAGAGACTGAGAACAACGAATGCAATTGCGAGAATATGTTTGCGCATGGCTCTCCTAAACCCGGCATGGAGCCGGCGATTGAAACGGGATCGGAAGTCATCTTGCAGACCTGCGAAAACAGTAAGAGGTTAAGTTGAAGCCACGTTAACAACGCCGTGAATATCCTCTAAGATTCGGCGCGGACCTTTGCGCGATAATGAATCTGTGATGAATTCGATCGTGCCGCAGTGATTTCTTTATGCACTTCGCGATTATGCTAAGGAAGATGGCGCATATGCGAATCCTCATTGTCGAAGACGAGCCGCGCATGTTGGAATTGTTGCGCAAGGGACTCTATGAGCATGGCTTTGCCATTATGACTGCCACCGATGGCGAGACGGGGCTGGAGATTGCCACGGCGCATGAGTTCGACGCGATCGTGCTGGATATCGGGCTGCCGAAGTTGGATGGGTATGCGCTAATGCGGGCCCTGCGGGCGAAGGCGCGCACCACGCCGGTGCTGATGTTGACCGCCCGCGACGCGGAGGACGACATTATTCGCGGTCTCGATCTGGGCGCGGACGACTATCTGACCAAGCCCTTCTCGTTTCCTGAATTGGTTGCGCGATTACAGTCCATCACACGACATCACAGCATAGAAGCTGACGGCACGATCAAAGCCGCCGATCTTGTGATCGATCCTGTCCGGCGCACGGTTACGCGCAACGGCGAAGGCATTGACCTGACGCGTCTTGAGTTCTTGCTTCTCAGGTGCCTTGTGGGGAAGGCCGGCCAGTGCGTCCCCCGCCAGGCGCTGATGGAGTTCATCTGGGGGCCGTCTCATTCGATCGGAGCAACTGCTCTCGACGTATTGGTGAATTCGCTGCGCTCCAAGATCGACGCGCCTTACGGAAAGAAGTTGGTCGGCACCGTCCGTGGCTCAGGCTACATCTTCAGGTACTCCGCTGCTGGGAGGGAGTCGTGATCAAGTCCCTGCCCATCCGGGTCCGGCTCACGCTTTGGTACTCGCTGGCGATTGCGGCCACCATGTTCTCCCTTGGCTTCGTCTCCCTTTGGATGGTGCACCGCGCCATAGACGATCTTGAAAACGAGGAGCTGCAGCAGCGGGTGCGTAGCGTCCGCCGCTTTGTCGAAAGCCGTCCGGAAGGCGAGTCGCGCGCTGAGTTGCGCGATGCCATCACCGCAGCGTACAACGTCAGCCACGGCAATAAATGGCTGCAGGTCATCGACGAGCAAGGCAACTGGATCTACCGCTCCTCTCACGTAGCAGCCGTATTCCCAACGCTCGTGCTTCCGCAACAGGCTCCAAAGGCCGGCTCGTACTTTACTTACACTGCGGAGTCTTCTTCTGTCCGCGCTCTCATCGAACCTATCTCGATTCACGGCGTCCGCTACACCGTGCAGACGGGCCTGACGCTTAACAAGACGCTGGCGATTCTATCCAATCTCCGCATCCAACTCTTTCTGCTCATCACCGTAGGTCTGCTCGCCTCCTCGATTGGCGGCCACTTCATGAGCCGCAAGGCGCTCAAGCCGGTGGCCGCGCTGGCCGCGGAGGCGCGCCGGATCAATGATCGCAATCTCGATATCCGTCTGCCGGTGCCCAGCGCAAAGGATGAGATCTCCGACTTATCCCACACACTCAACCAGATGCTGGAGCGCATCGACAAGGCCTTCGCCAGCGTGCGCACCTTCACCGGCAATGCCTCCCACGAATTGCGCACGCCCATCTCGCTCATGCGCACTGAAATCGAAGTGGCTCTCTACCGCCCGCGCGATTCCGAGGAGTATCGCGATGTTCTCGGGCGCCTGCATGAAGAGACTCTGCGCATGACGAGCTTGGTTGACAACCTGCTCTCGCTGGCGCGGGCCGACGGCGGCGCTGAGACCGTCGTGCTAGTTCCCGTCCGAGTTGATGACCTGTTTCGACAGGTTACCGAAAGCTGGAAAGACGGGATGAATCGAGCGCTGCTCGACTTTAGTACCGAGATCGAAGAAGAAGATCTTGCTTTGTTGGGCGACAGGCATCTTCTTCCGCGTCTGCTCTCGATTCTGCTTGAAAACGCCAGCAAATACACACCTTTGGGAGGTTCCGTGAAACTATGCGCGGCGTCCGCGGGCACTCGCATTGTTCTCTCCGTCGCGGACAGCGGCATTGGAATCGATTCCCGACAGAAGCCGCGCATCTTCGATCGCTTCTACCGCGTAACGCAGGTTGGCAAGCATGTTCCCGCCGGCTCCGGGCTGGGCCTTGCGCTAGCCAAGTGGATTGCCGATCGCCATGGCACAGAGCTGATTGTGGAGAGTGAGCCCGGACGTGGAAGCCGCTTCTCGTTCTCGCTGCAGAAGACACATCTAGCTGTCCAGCCCAGCCGTGCACTCGATGCCTTGCACACAGAATCGGGCGCTGGGTCCATGCTGCCATCTTGCCAAGTTCATTGAATGAGATCCTGATCAACGAGGCTTCGCGTGAGGATCAAGCTGGCAACCCAGCCGGTCTCGTGTACCGGTGGAGTTGGTATTGCTGCTCATAGTCGGTGTTGTGTTCGGAACGCAGTGAAGCGGTTCCTGGCTCAGTTTGCATACCTGAATGCGATTCGTCCATGTGTTTGGCAAGTTCAGTATCGGCAAGCATCGTCAGTCAATCTACAGATAACGTGGACCGCTTGAATCGCTTTCATATGGTGCGTTACCAAAGGCATTCTTGAATTAGGGCTGCTGGTGCGTTCCGCTGAGCGAATTTGGCGTCAGTTCTGTCCACGACCAGGTTTCCAGAAGCGGTTGGGCCGGATGGACCGAAGACCATCCGCCAGATTCTCAACTCACGCGCAAACTTCGCCGAATTCTTCGCCGAATTGCGCGCCATAGGGACTCCGAATTCTCCTCTGTACTTCCCTGTACTCCGTAGATAACATACGTACTCCAGGGTTAACGATTCGGCTTCTAAGGAACTGATTAAGTTGATGCGGTCAAGGGGATGAGTTGATACCCGAGGGTGCGTGCCCTGGCGTGGAGGCTGAAGAGGGCGCGTTTTTGATTTTGAGTTTCCCGTTCGG
>JBEKDB010000100.1:0-8574 GCA_050014575.1 Occallatibacter sp.
GCACCCCAAAGAAAACCTGCTTGTCTGTGAAACTTCAATCTGGCGGGTGGTCCACTTTTACTCCGCCACGTCACGCCGCTAACGCGGCGTCACGTGGTCTATTTTTGCTCCGGCGCGTACAGTGGTTCACACTTCTCGCTTTCTTACATGCCCTTCAAGCACAGACGAGAATGTCTCCAACCTGAAAATCGGTCAAATTCGTAGATGTTGCTCAAGAAACCAGAGACCAATCAGAGCAGATTCCAAGTCAGGACAGTCCCTGCAGCCGCCTGTGGACGCGCTGGGCAATTTGCTCGGGGATTCTCATGGAGGTGTAGCCTCTTTTGACTTTGGTATGCGGGCGCGCAATTTTCACTACTCCAGGCTCCTTGGTGAAAAGACGCCGTATCGTGTTTTCACTGAAGAACCACAGTTTGGAAAGCTCTGCCACCGTGTAGTGCCTTTCGAGAGCAGGCACGCCGGCGGTTGCCGTCTGAAAGCCCAGACTGTTTGAAAAAGTCTGCGGTTCATGTTGGAGTTCCATCTGGCACCTCTCAAGATTCTGACTTGCGCTGTCGGAAGAAACGGACGTTCGTCGAAGATACGGGCTCAACCCAGAACATCCGGAATCGCTTCGGATACATGTAATCCAGGTCAAACGCTCGGTCAAATCTCTCAAGCAGGGAATACCTGTGAACAGGAAAGGGAGGTTCAAGCCGGGACTTACAATGGAGTTCGCGGGAGATTGAGATGAGCAATCAGTCAGGCGAGCGAAGGGGAAAGGACAAAAATGGACTGCGACTCGTCCATGGTTCAGGCGGCGAAGTTGTCTCTTTGACCGATATTCCCGGCCCCATTGCCGAATCTCTTCGGCAGCAATTCAGCGAGGAGATAGCTGTTTTGTTTCGTCGGGCGAATGTGAACCCCGCGCTCATCTATGCGTTCTCGAAAACGGGCTTGGTTGTTACCGAGGAGAATCGAGGCCGGCTGTCTCCGGCTGAAGACAGGGAATGGAAGCAAGCGCTCCGTGAATACCAGCGAAGACTGGACGCAGACAGCAAAGCTGTCGATCTCTGCTACAGGCTGCATCATGAGTCCGGCCGGTCGGAGCTATCGAGCAAAATACAATTTGCTGCCTCCGAACTTACCGTTGCCGTGCTCAATGCATTGGATGAAGGGATCAGCTCTTTTGCCATGGAAGGCGTCTTCCTCAACGCCTGGCTGACGTTGGCTTGCCGACGCAACCATGTTCTTGCCGACGATCGGGAAGGGCTTCGACAGCAATTCGGTGCGGAGTTGCCTGAAATCCGGAATCTGCTGAACGAAATCTACGATGATCTGCCGATCCCTTCCTGGAGTCCTGCCATCGAAAAGCGTCTTGCACGGATTGAGGCCGCAAGAGCTATCCCAGAGACCTGGCTCGGGAAGCCGCCCGCCTCCAAAGGCGAAGCCGAGTGGGAGATAAATCCAGCGTTCGAGCACTTGCAATTCGCAATTGAGTTCTGCAGCGCCGCACAGGTGCCTGAAGATGTTATGGAGTCGATGTTCTTTCGCTTCTGGTTGCGTACACTCGTTCTCAACGACCGGTTGCCCGAACGCTTTTTCCAGACGCTCGATCGGAACTGGGAACTGGTTCATGCGCAGGTTCAGAGTCATATGGCAAGGTACGCCGGTCCCCGCTTGCAGTAGTCCGCTCTTCATCGGCTTTCGCTCGGTCTGCCGAGCGTATCAACTGCCAGCCTGCTTTCCTGCGACTAGAACTAGCAATATTCGATGGACTGTTCTCTGGATCCGGCTCAGAGCTTACGCCGACCTGCCACGCGCTGCGGACGCTGTCCTGAAGTTGGATCTGCCTTGCCTTCACAAAAGGTGAGTAGCTTTTCTCGGTGATTTTCACCGAAGCGTGTCCAAGAAGCAGCGAAACCTGGTCGATGGGCACACCTGCAAGCAGCATCTCAACGGCGAAGGTATCCCGGAACATGTGGGGATGACACCGCTTTTGCTCGCCGTCGGGCTTCTTGATATTGGCGAGTTGGAAGAGACGACGATAGCTTCTCTGCCAGTCTGCCACGGCGCTCTTGGGGTCGCCATTGCCGCTCCAGAAAAAGTAGCGGGGATTTGGCTTCGGGCCGGGGGGAATATTTTCGAGAGCCTCGACCACATGCGGCGGAAGCGGAACATAAACCGGCGTTCCGGTCTTGGCCTGATAGAGCAGAAGGCTGTCGCCATGAAGCCGATGCCGCTCAAGAGTCACCGCGTCTCGGATGCGGAGACCACTCCAGCGCATCAGCAGCGTCATGGTGCGAAGACGGGTCCTCAAGTCCTCAATGGGAATAAATCCGCCGCGCGGATCTCCGTAGATGTGCGTCGCATCAAGAATCCGCTGAAACTCGTCGCGAGGGAAGTAGTCGGTCGGCACCTGTACGACCTTGATCTTGCCCAGGCCCATGGTCGGATTCTGGCTAATGTAGCCACGGCGGACGCCGGCCCAGAAGAAGCCGATCAGACGGTCCTGCTTTTTCTGCTTGGCCAAGCCGCCATCCTTCCAGGTACTTCGGAAGGAGAGCAGCGAGTCGAGATCGATCTGATCGAGGTAGTCCAGTCCTTGCACTCGGGTCCAAGCAAGGAACTGCTTGCGGAAGATGGTTTCGAGCTTTGAGAGCGTGGCGGGTTTCAACTCCCGGCTGCGGGCATCAGCCAGGTAGGACTCAACGGCCTTCTCGATCGTCACCCTTGCCTTCCTGGTCTTGACTGGGTCGATCTCTTCGGCCGCGTCCGGAGGATGAACACGGGCCTGAAGCGGGACTGGCGAAGGCGCGATCAGACTTGGCTGCGTCTCTGCTGCCGGTTGACTGGGCTGAGTCGCCCCTTCGATCAGTTGCCGCCGGAGTTCCTCCGCCACTTCCCAACTGTGGGTCCTGGCGCTCTGGCGCAGGAATTTCCCGTTCAAGGATCCCCAGATCCACTTGGGACAATTGCACCGGCGCCAGGTCTTGTCGCTGGCGTTTTTGCATTCGGGATGGTGGCGGGTATAGACGGTCAGCATCGGCTCTCCCGACTTCAGCGAGATTGTGCTCTATTTGCTGAAGTCGAGCAAAATTTCAGAGGCGACTGTACAGTGACTGTACAGTTTTGCCCTAAAATTTCGGCCAGATCTGATAAGTCGTTCATGATAAACGACTTGTTGATGGTGGAGGCGGCGGGAGTCGAACCCGCGTCCGAAATCGCTGTCAGCCAGGAGAGTCCATGCTCAGTCCGGTTCCGAAGATTTCACGTCGGGCGCTCAGAACGGACAAGATGCGCCAGAAGCTAGTCCGATGATCTCGCGCGATCGACACGGACCGAGCCGCTCACGCCAGCCTACTGTGCGACGCCCGTTCACGGCCCATAGGCAAAGCCGTGGAAGACGGCAGCTTAGTTAATTAAGCTGCAAGTGCCAGATTGTCGTTGGCAACTTTTGTTTTGCAGGCGATTACGGGTGCCCACACCCCGACATGCCTCCCAAGCCGCAATCGATCCCGTCGAAACCGTGACGCCCCCAACTTCCACTCCCGCGACGAGAACCTGTCGCCGGGCCCCCCGGTTCACCCAGGGCCGGGTGCGAGCATGGGCCAACTGGCTCGTGCTGCATGGTTCCATTCTACGCCAATTTCGATTTCGACGCGGGGGGACTACTGCTTCTCCAGGTCGATGGACTCGTATTCCCGGCGGTTGACGGCTTCGCGAATCTGGGTCGGGGTTTTGCCGGCCCTGGTCTGTGCGTAAGCGAAGAAGGCTTCTTTGGCGCAGGTGGAGCACTCGGTGCCGTGGAAGTTCTCGAAGCAACTGCGCAGGCTGGTATGGCCGAGGGAGCGGTCGCAGCGGCAGTAGCAGGGAAGCTGGTAGAGCACGTTGCCGATCGTGGCCGCCTGCAGGTAGACGTGCCTCTGCCAGGGATACGGAAAGTGCTCTTTGGTGAACTGCTTCTCGGTCAGGATCGGCGGCAAGGCGCTCACCTTCAGCGGAGCGGACGGGTGATAGGCAGGAACATCGTCGGCCGGGTTGGACCACTGGGCATAGCTGGCCGCAGTGAGGACGACGGCGACGAGACCCAGAACCCAGCGGCGCTTGAGCAGACTTCTCATGGTGAATTCCCTCCACTTGATTGTAGACGGAAACCGGGATGCACCGGTAGCGAAGCGGAAGAAGCGACAGGAGCCACGCGCCGCGGCAGATTTCGAGGGCTCAAAAAAAAGACGGCACGAACGTTCGAGCTGCTCGTGCCGGGAGGCCAGTGACGCAACTTGCTTCCAGCTCCGAAGCGGCAAGCTCTACCGGCTCCTTCACTGGAATATATACACCATAGCATAGATTCGTTGAAATGCAAATACAAAAATCGAAATTATTTTCCCTGTCCGATACCCCCCATCGTTTTCAGAGGGCACAGCATCTAAAGCGTAGCTTCCTCCGGTGGCGCACATGGCAGCGGCATTCGGAAAAGAAGCTCTGCAAGGATATGACAAACTCTTTGGAATCTTCAACTTCTTCCACTTCAGAAACTGCGGGCTCTGCCTCGTCGGGCTCGCTCAAACTGGGAATTGTCGCCGCTGCTTCGGTGCTTGCTGGAGGATTGGCGGCTGCCTGGTGGTACCGAAAAGCCCTCCTGCAACTCCGTCAGGCTGACGAAAAGCCCTCAGATTCACATTACGGGATCCATGGGGATGATCCGGCGGACGAAGGATGACGGCCCGCGTTCGGGCAAGCAGGTCCGGCTGTCAGACTAGCTTGTCCGCGGCGGCGGCCAAAGCGAAGTCCTTGTCCGTCAGGCCTCCCGCGTCATGTGAGACCAGGCCGAGGCGGACCCGGTTGTAACGAATGTCGATATCCGGATGATGGTTGGCGTGCTCGGCCGCGCCGGCTACCTGGTTGACAAAGGCCAGAGCGTCGGGGAAGGTCTCGAACTGGAAGGTTCGCACCAGTTCACCTCGTTCGATCCGCCAATCGGGGCGGGCAGTCAGGCGGGAAGTGATTTCTGCTTGGGACAGAGTAGTCATGTTGGCTCCGGGGAAGGCCAATTGGCAGTTCCACTTGGTTCAGATGCGGGATTGCGGCTCCGGGGTGCGGCACACCAGCAATGTGGCCGCGGCGGCGGGCGAGAGCGACCCGGTGCGGAGGCAGGTTCGCGACTAGATCAACCAGGCGCTGAGGAAGGTCAGCAGGCTACCAAACAGCCTCGTGAATGTCTCCACCGGCCGCCCTCCTGTGTTCTCGTCTTGACAACAAGATCATCGAACAGACGACCGGAGGGGGCAAATCTCAAATATTCTTGGCTAGAGCTTGCGCAGGCGGGCGCAAGCTTCGTCGAGATCGCCGTCTCTCTTGGCGAAGCAGAATCTCAACAGGTTTTCGCCGCGGCCGGGGCGGAAGAAGGCGGAGCCGGCCACGGAGGCCACGCCGGTGGCGGCCAATAAGTGGCGGGCCTTTTCGGCGGAGGTCTTGCCGGGCAGGCGGGAGGCGCCGGCCAGCACGTAGTAAGCTCCGGCGGGGGTGGTGGGAGTAAGGCCCGCTGCGGTCAAGGCGGATAAGATGCGGGCACGCTTAGATTGGTGGTCGGCGGCTAACTGGGTGTAAAAGCTGGGATGAAGCTGCTCGAGGCCGGCAGCGGCGCCGTGCTGCAGGGCGGAGGGCGCGCAGATATAGGTAAGGTCGTGGAAGTAGGCCATGGCGGCTATCCACCTTTCGCCGGCGGTTGCGTAGCCCACTCGCCAGCCGGTCACTGAAAAAGTCTTGCTGAAGCCGGAAAGGACGATGGTGCGCTCCTTCATCCCCGGCAGCGTGGCGGGCGCAATGTGGCGGGCGCCGTCGTAGACGAAGTACTCGTAAATCTCATCGGTAATGAGAAAAAGGTCGTGCTCCAGAACAACCTCGGCAATGGCGTCCAGCTCGGCACGGGTGAAGACCTTGCCGCTGGGGTTGGCCGGTGTGTTGAGTAGGATCGCCCTGGTCTTGCCTGTGATGGCGGCTTTCAGCGCGTCGGTGTCGAGGGCGAAATCGGGCTCGGCGAGGGGGACCAGGACGGGGTTGACGCGCATGGAGCCGAGCATGGAAACGTGGTAGCCGTAGAAAGGCTCGAAGATGAGAACCTCGTCGCCGGGGTTGAGCAGGGCCATGGCGGCGGCGTGCAGTCCGCCGGTGGCGCCGGAGGCGACCAGGATTTCGCGGCCGGGGTCGTAGTCGAGGGCGTAGTCGCGCTGCTGCTTGGCGGCGATGGCCTGGCGGAGGCGGCCGATGCCGTCCAGGCGGGTGTAAATGTTGTGGCCGTCGTGAATGGCCTGGATGGCGGCTTCCTGGACCGGGGCCGGGACCGGCGTGTCGCAGATGCCCTGGGCGAGATTGATGCCGCCCACGGCGTCGCAGGCCACGCTCATGGAGCGGATTTCGGACTGGATGGCGGCGGGCGCCAGATGGCTCAGGGCAAGTCGAGTTGCTGCGGCTGGGGTGGTGGGCATCGGGGATCCTTATTGATTCATCTTAAATAGGCCGCCGTGAGGTGGCCATCGGCGTAGAATCGACCTTTTATGCATGAGCTTTCGATCGTTGCGAGCGTTGTGGATACGGTAACCGAGTCGCTGGCGGCCTATAAGGGCGCGCGGGTGGTCGAGGTGCGGCTGCGCGTAGGGGCGCTGGCCAGCGTGGTGGTGGATTCGCTGGAGTTCTGCTGGGGGATTGCGACCGAAGGCACGGCCCTGGAGGGGGCGAAGCTGGTGGTGAAGACCCTGCCGGTGGTCATGCACTGCGAGAAGTGCGGGCGGGATGTGGAGCTGGAGGGTGTGCAGAGCTTCCGCTGCCCCAACTGCGGCGAGCCGTGCGGCGACCTGCGCCAGGGGCGGGAGCTGGAGATCGATTCGATAGAGATAGACGAGGTTGAGGAGGCGGTATGACGACCAGGATTGTGGAGCTGCGGCGGGGGATTCTCAAGAAGAACGATGAGCTTGCGGCGGGGCTGCGGGCCAGCTACACGGCGGCCGGTGTGCTGGTGCTGAACCTGGTCTCAAGCCCTGGAACGGGAAAGACCGCCTTTCTGGAGCGGACGCTGCGCGAGTTGCTTGCGCACGGCTCTCGTGCCGCGGCGCTGGTGGGAGATTTAGAGACGGATAACGACGCGCGGCGGCTGGCCGCTAGCGGCGCGCCCGTCCGACAGATCAATACCCACGGAATCTGCCACCTGGACGCGGAGATGATCGGCAGGCATCTGGATGGGTGGAACCTGGGCGAGCTCGACTACCTGTTCATCGAGAATGTGGGCAACCTGGTTTGCCCGTCGAGCTACGACCTGGGCGAGAAGATTCGCGTGGTCCTGCTGAGCGTGACCGAGGGCGAGGACAAGCCGCTGAAGTATCCCACCATGTTCAACTCCGCTGACGCCGCGGTGATTACCAAGATGGATATCGCCGAGCCGTGCGGCTTCGACCGCGAGCTGGCGCTCAGGAACATCAACGAGATACGTCCGGGGATACTCATCTTCGAGACCTCAGCCAAGACCGGCGCCGGGATGCAGGAGTGGCTGGGGTATCTGGCCGCAGAGCGCGGTGTGCTATAGTGCTCCTAAGTAACACTATGGAGCACCTGCCATGCCGACGCCCGCCACAACCAGCCTGAAACTCGATCTTGAACTCAAGCAACGTGTGCAGCAGCTCGCCTCGGCGCGGCGGAGGTCGGCGCACTGGATCATGCGCGAAGCCGTCGAGCAGTATGTGAGCCGCGAAGAGAAACGCGAGCAGTTCCGCCAGGACGCGCTGGCCGCTTGGAACGACTATCAGGCAACCGGCTTGCACGCGACCGCCGAGGAAGCCGACGCCTGGCTGGCCAAACTCGAAGCGGGCGAGGACGCCGAGGCCCCTGCATGCCACGGCTGAAGTGGTCGCCGCAAAGCCTGCGGGATGTGGCCCGGCTGCACGCCTTTCTGGCTCCCAAGAACTGCGATGCGGCCAAGCGCGCCGTCAAGGCGATCCGGCAGGGCGCAAGGTTGCTCACGAAGTTTCCAGAGATGGGCCGCCCCGTTGAGGAGTTGCCCACCGAGTTTCGCGAATGGGTGATCGAGTTCGGAAGCGGGGCGTATGTTGCCCTGTATCGCTACGACGGCAAAGAGGTTGTCATTCTTGCCGTCCGCCATGGGCGCGAGGCAGGCTATTGAGGTGCCAGACGAAAACGATGCGCAAAGTGACCTATTCGAGAAATGCGCACTCGGCGGTCATGGTTTGGCCCCCGCCTTTAGCAACAAGTCCCTGATCTCGGCGTGTCCTCTTTCTGTTGCCGCACTGAGCGCCGACCCGCCACTTTTGCTCCTGGCATTGACGTCGGCCCCCTTGGCGAGAAGCGCCTGAACCACGTCGATGTGTCCCACATAGGAGGCCAGCATGAGCGCGGTTTGGCCTTCAATGTCGCTGGCATTGACATTGGCCCCCTTAACTAACAGCGCCTTCACTACATCAAGGTGAGCTGGTCCCGGTAGTTCGGACAGTTTTTGTTTTTTCCTTAAGTGGAAGTTCTTGCTTTTGTTTTAGGCTGCCAGTGTTTCTGGCAGGCGGTTGAAGTATACCTGATCGGGCGTTTGCG
>JBEKDB010000101.1:0-11094 GCA_050014575.1 Occallatibacter sp.
GTGGCCAGCAACAGAGTTGCAAGGATAAGGCGTGGTGTTTGCATGGTGTTCTCCTAATTCAGTGAACTGGTTTCGATGGGTTTTATCGTAATCGGCTTCATCTCCACCGACTCGATAACGATTGGGTTGTCGGGAATTGCGGCCATGGCGACCGGCGCATCGAGATCGGGCTTCGATTTGGCCAGGGTCTCCATCAACTCAGGCTCTTGGGCGGCGAACCGGGCCATCAGAAGCTCTTCCTTTGTGGGGCGCGGCTGGCCGAACCGCGTTGGGAGTGGAACGCGGCCGGCGGCATGAGTCTGCCGCGAACCGCGATTGAGCGCGCTTTGCGCGGGCAATGCAAAGGCTGGAGCAACCTGGGGCAAATGCTCGGCTCCAGCCGTGGCAGGACGGTGAACCACGGCAATCTCTGGCCGCGATGGCTTGAAAACCAGGGAAACAGCGAGTGCGGCCACGAGCGCCGCGCCCGCCAGCGCCCAAACCGGCCTCCAGTTCCAGCCGCGCGGACGTGGGCAGCTCGCCGCGGCAACCGAAGCCAGAATCCGCTGCTCCAGCCCAGGCCGCGCCTCCTGGGGCGTATAGCTCGCCAGCGCGCGATCGATCAGGCCGTCCAGCTTGTCGTCTTCATCCCTCATGGCTTCCGCCCCTTCCATTCCATCAGCTCCCGCTTGAGCCTCTGCCGCGCGCTATGAATCCTGCGCCGGACGGTTCCCTCGGGCAGCCCGAGAACTCCGGCAACCTCGACCAGCTTCAACTCGCCCAGCGCGGCCAAAGCCAGCGGCTGGCGCAGCTTTTCCGGCAGCGTGTCGATGCGGGCGTGCAGCCAGGCTTCCAGTTGCCGGTCCATCGCCGACTGCTCGGGGCCGGCTTCGGCGGAACGCAACTCCAATTGCATCTCCGGCGAAAGTTCCCGCTCCAGCATCCGCGGCCTTCGCCGGCGCACCGCCAGCCGCCAGGCAACCCGCGCCAGGTATCCCCGCTGGTCTTCGATCGCTTCCCATCGCTCCCCCCGGCAAACCTGAAGAAACGTCTCCTGCGCCACGTCCTCGGCATCGTGCGGATTGCGCGCCACGGCCAACGCAATGCGATAGACAAAACGCGAGTGCCGCTCGACAAACGCGGCAAACGAACCCGTCGGCTGCGCACTTGCTTCGCCTGCTTCCAGCACCGGCTCTCCCGAACTCGCGATAAGGATCGCGCTTGGCATTACTACCAGTAAAGAGCATGAAAGACGGAAAACGTTCGCGGTCGATGTGGATTCTTTGCAGGCGGAGGTTGCTGGCCGGGAAGCGCGATCACATTTGAAGCGGTTTCCATGCCGGGGGGCTGCCGCTGCAGCGCATTGCAAGAGCAACATTTGCAGACGATCGACCCCTGGCGCGCATCCAACCCATACGGGAGGCAGGCCTATGGTCGTCGGGATTCCTAAAGAGGTGAAAGACCATGAAGCTCGCGTGGGAGTGACTCCCGCGGGCGCGATGGCTCTGGTTGAAGCCGGCCATAAGGTGCTGCTGGAAACCCAGGCAGGCGTCCAATCGGGTTTTGCGGACAGCGAGTACCAGAATGCGGGCGCGGAGATCGTGGGCGACGCCGGTCATGTGTGGGGCAACTCCGAACTGGTGGTCAAGGTCAAGGAGCCTGTCGAGACGGAATACGTGTTCTTTCGCGAAGGAATGGTGCTGTTTACTTTTCTGCACCTGGCGCCGTCGCCGGAGCTGACCGGCCGTTTGCTCTCTTCGAAGGCGATCGCCATTGCGTATGAGACGGTCCGCGACCGCCAGGGCGCGCTGCCGCTGCTGACGCCCATGAGCGAGATAGCGGGGCGGATGAGCGTTCAGGTGGGCGCGGCGTATCTGGAAAAGGAACGTGGCGGCCGCGGAATTCTGCTGGGAGGCGCGCCGGGCGTGCTTCCCGCGCAGGTGTGCATCGTCGGCGGAGGCATCGTGGGATCGAGCGCCGCCCGGATCGCTCTCGGCATGGGAGCCAGGGTCACGGTGGTGGACCTGAACCTGAACCGCCTGCGCCAGTTGGATGAGATATTCGGCGGGCGGGTCTGCACCCTGGCCTCGAACAGCTACAACCTAGCCCAGGCGGCGACCGAGGCGGATTTGCTGATCGGCGGAGTGCTGATTCCCGGCTCAAAGGCGCCCAGGATCGTGACCCGCACCATGGTGGCCGGAATGAGGAAAGGCGCGGTCATTGTGGACGTGGCCATCGACCAGGGCGGCTGCGTCGAGACCGCGCGGCCTACCTCGCACTCCGACCCGAGTTATAGCGTCGATGGAGTGGTGCATTACTGCGTAACCAATATGCCGGGAGCGGTGCCGCATACCTCCACGCTGGCCTTGACCAACGCGACCCTTCCCTATCTGATGAGGCTGGCCGGCCTGGGTGCGCGAGAGGCGCTCAGGCAGGATGCGGGCCTGGCCGAGGGGCTGAATACATGGCTGGGCACACTTACCCATCGCGGAGTTGCCGAGAGCCAGGGACGGTCATGGACGCCGCCCGGAAGTGTGATCGCGTAGAAACAACGCTCCACGAAAGCGGCGAGCGAACCTGCCGTTTGCGCGCCGCCTCAGCCGGCTCCCGGCACAGGTTTTCCCGAACTCGCGAGGAACATCGCGTTTGGCATTGCTGCAACTGAAGAGTATGAAGCGCGCGAAACTTTCGCCTGTCTTCCGAAATGAGGTTACGATACTGTAGAATGGTGCGGCGCTAAGCGATAGGTCAGTCAGTTCATTGTGGATGTTTGCCGGTCAGGAGGAGAATATGTCGGACGAAAGTTATCAGGAAGGAGATCCAGGCTATACGTTCCTGGGCAGTTCGCCAGCCGAGAAGTTCCGCGAGCTTGCGGGCCTGCACCTCAAGGAGGCCAAACAACTGCGTGAGCGCGCGCGCGATGCGGAGGAGGAGGGCCGGGTAGAAGAGGCCAAGCTGATGATCGATGTGGCTCTCGTGCGGGAGCAAAGGGCCGCGGAGCTGGAGAAGGCGGCCAGAGGCGAGAGCGACGACCCGAGCGTGGCCGAAGTATTGGATGGCGAGAAAGAGGTTCTCGATGCCTACGTTCCGCCTACCATGTCATTTATCCGGGCCGAGGACCTGCCCCCCGCGACCGTGCCGATGCATATGCGGCCAATTCCGCCAGGGCGCGTCGATAAAGCCTGGGCTCGGATAAAGGACTGGTTCAAAGAGTGATCGTTGGCCGCGCCCCTGGTCTGCGGCGCGAGGGATGCGATTAAGCGGGGACCACGGCAGTTCCCCGGAGACTTGTGAGTTCGGGCTGCGGATGGTCCAGTTGAATCGGCAGATGGAAACGATGATGGCGCTGGGGTTCGGCAACCGCGCCTGAAGATTTGCGGCCTTCGCCGCCGCGTCAAGCTACGGAGTAGGCGCCGCTGGCCAGGTCCTGGGCGGCTTGAGTTACGTTCTCAGGCCGGCCGAGATCGCGCCAATAACATTCATCCGCGCGAAAGGCCACGATCTTTTCTCCCCGGGCCGCGAGGCGCATATAGGCAGCGATGATGGAAAAAGCGCCCTCCTCTTCCATCTTCGCAAAGATACGGGGAGACAGGACGTGGATGCCGCAAAAGGCCAGTGCCCGCGCCTCTGGACCAGACCGCACCAACTCCTCCTTGCCATCAAGCCCAGCTCGACGGCCGCAGAGCTGGCCATGCTGGTCGAAGAGCAGATGCCGCGTGGTCGCGCGGTCTTGCACCGCCAGAGTGGCGAGGGCGTCATGTTCTAGATGAAGCCGCATCATGCGCCCGAGATCAATGGTGCTGATGACATCGACGTTATGCAGAATGAATGGCTCTTGCAGATTACCACCGGCCTCAAGAAAGAAAGGCGCGGCTTTCTTCAAGCCGCCGCCGGTGTCGAGCAGGACTTCCTCGCGAGAGACTTCAATCCTCATGCCGAAGTTATCGTGGGCTTTCAAGTATTCGAGAATCATCTCCGAGTAATGATGAGTATTGACAATCGCCTCGCTCACGCCAAAGGAACGCAAGCGCGAGAGGGATAACTCCAGCAGCGTGCGGCCGGCAACTGTTACCAGCGCCTTGGGACGGTCATCGGTGAGCGGACGCAAGCGCGTGCCCAGGCCGGCGGCTAGAATCATGGCCTTCATTTGCCCAACTTCTCCGGATTGGTTTTTTCCAGTTCGATATGACGGACTAACACTTCCACCCCGCTCGCGGCCCGCAAATGCTTCGCCAGCCGCTCCGCCAGATACACCGATCGGTGCTGGCCGCCGGTGCAGCCGAAGGAGACCATCAGGTCTTTAAATCCGCGACGCCGATAGCTGCTCACGCTTGCATCCACCAGCGACAGAACGTTCAAGAGAAACTGCTGCACGCTCTCCTGCCGGTCAAGATATTCGATTACCGCCGCGTCCTTGCCGGTCAGCGTGCGGAACTGTTCTTCGCGCCCCGGATTCGGAAGGGCGCGGGCATCGAAGACAAACCCGCCGCCGTTCCCTGCCTCATCGGCGGGAGCTTGACGATGGAAGCTGAAGCTGAAGACCCGCACCGTCAAACTCCCCGTGGACGAGGCCAGGCTTTGCAGCTTCTCCGAAGCCATCATACCCTGGAGGGCGTCCATCAACGCCGGCAGGGCGATGGGCAGCTTGACATTGGAGGCAAGCCAGCGCAGGTTCTTCAGCGCATAGGGCACGCTCTGCAGAAAATGTGCCTTGCGTTCGTAAAAGCCCCTGAAGCCATAGGCTCCCAGCGCCTGCAGGATGCGAACGTAAACGTAAGCGTAATAGTGCTCCATGAAGGCGTCGCGGTTGAGGTCGATGTAACCGGCAAGGCAATCGAGATAGTAGCTTAGTAACTCCTGGCGCAACTGCGGCGGCAGGTCTGCCTTGCCGTCGTAAAGCAGAGAAGCGATGTCGTATTGCAGCGCGCCTTTGCGGCCGCCCTGGTAGTCCAGAAAGAACGGCTGCCCATCGCGCAGCATGACATTGCGCGATTGAAAATCCCGATAGAGAAAATAGTCGCGCCCGGCGGCGAGCAGAAACTTCGTTAGGCGGCCGAAATCGTATTCGAGAGCCTGTTCGTTGAAGGGAACGCCGGAGAGGCGCAGAAAATAATACTTGAAATAATTCAGATCCCAGGCGATGGACTGGCGATCGAAGCTGGAGCGCGGATAACATACCTTGTAATTCAAATCGCGGCCCGCCTCGACCTGAAAGCGCGGCAGCGCGGCCACCACTTTGCGGTACGCTTCGATGGCTTGCGGAGCGATCGCATCGCCCGAGCGATTGGCGCCGAGAAACTCGAAGAGCGTGGTGTCGCCCAGGTCCTCTTCCAGGTATGCGTTCTGGCTCAAATCCTCCGCATAGATCTCCGGCACCGGCAATCCATGGCGGCGAAAATGCCTGGAGAACTCAAGGAAAGCGGCGTTCTCCTCACGCACAGGATACTGAATGCCGATGGCGCTGAACCCGCCGCCCGTCAGCCGGACGATGGCGCGCCCCGAGCCGCCGAGCTGGCCCTGTAGCGGCTGCGCACGTTCGGCCGACAACTGGAAGTGCTGCTCGAAAAGCCGCTTTAGATCGTCCATGAATCTCTTTCCGGGAACTGCTCATGCCGCTTCACCAAGATACCCAGCGCGGGGAAGCGGGCGCAAGGCCTGACGCCCTGCCCATCTCCGGGTTGCCGAGGCCGGATCGTCCTGACAGGGGTCAGGGATCAGAGATCAGAGGTCAGAGATCAGGGAGCGGTAAAGGCTCGGTTTCCCGATCATCTTCATTGTGCGCCGGCAGAGGTTGGACATACGGTCATTATGCATTGCCGGATCGTATTCTTCCGCAAAACGGGTTGGGGCAGGGTCGATGCGCTTGGCGAGGGATGAAGAGGCCTCAAGAATAGCTTCGTTGAGCGGTGATGCAGCGCCGGCAATCACGAAGACAGCGGGCAGACCCAAGGAAGTTATAGTTGCGGCCGAGAGAGCCGCAAAGGTTGCAGCCGCCACCACGACGCCCGCCAAGAGGAAGAAGAGAAGACTCTCGCCTGGGGCGGAAGCGCATCGCCGAAGCTGTCAAGAGGCGCTGGGCGGCCCCGAAAGCCGCCGCAGCGAAGTAACCCGGTCGCAATTGAGTCAATACTTGAAGTGTTAACCCGCGGTCTTGCCAGCCAGCCGGCTCGCTCCGCGGATCCCCGCTCGCGCTGGAAGCGAATCGAGCCGGCCGGCGCATCGTTGACTCAGTAAGGCACAATGTTCGGCGTTCCAGCGTCAAAGCGTGTACGGGCCGGAAGCGTGCCGGGAAGCGGGTTGGAGGCGTTCGTGCCGTCAACCCATGGCCAAGCGCCACCGTTGAAGAATGGCGGCGGCTGCATGCTGGCGGGGATATAGAGCGAGTTCGGCAGAGTGGAGACGGCCGGCGGCGTTGTGTACTGCCCCGCGCAAAGATTCTGGTCTGTGCAGATATTCCCGGTATTCGTTGCCGTGCAGGCGGCGTCGCCGGGCGCATTGCAGATGTTGTTGCTACCCATCCAGAGGGTTTTCTTGGTCACGTAATCGAAGTTGCCGTCCCGCAAAAGCGTGTTGAGCACGGTTTGCCCCCCGGCGCCTGGTAAGGTGGACGGAGCATCGGCTGCGTTGGTGTCACCGTTTCCGAGAATCCACAGAGTCGAAGTCCAGTATTCTTGAGGGTTCTGGCCAGGCGCTGCGCCGCCGTTATACACGCCATTCCATTCATAAAACCACGTTGCCGATCCCGGTGCGGCGCTAAAAGTTGCCGGGTACGGGTATCCAATCGCCGAGGTCTGAAGATAATTGTTTGGATAGCCGAGGACATTGCCGACATAGCTATACCACCACTGGTGATTGGTGAGGCCGATTGCGTTGCGTCCCATGGAATCGGCAAGCTGAACGACCGGGCCGAAACAGGAGAAAGTCGAACACGGCGCTTGACTGCCGGCAGTGTTATCGCCGGTGTCCGTGCCGGTTCCGTTATTGACGTTGCGGCGAATTGACGGCGCATGGTTGCGGAAGAATGTGATGTAGGTTGCGTTCCCCCACGTCCCGTCCGCAGCGATATTGAACGATTGATTGCCCTCGAAGAGTGCGTACTGGGTACCCGTCATGTGGGTGGCGTTCATGCCCGCCTCTGGGATGCCGGAGCAGGTGCCGGTATAAGGTTGCCCGCCCTGGGGGTCGACGCTGCCAATATCACTGCCGTATTCACATCCGCCATAGCCCGCGCCGTATCCATCCTCGAAGTAGTTGTAGCCGATGACGTTCCCGCCCCCGGCGTCGCGCATCACCATGACCTTGTTAAAGCTCCAGGAGATGTTGTTCTCAAAGAGACTGTCAGAGGTGTAGGCGTCGATCTCCATCCCATAGCCGCCGCCGCCGGGATTGGGATTGCCCGCGGTATGCAGGTAGGAGTCGCGCAGCTCGCAGCGGAAACACCCGACAAAGTGAATCGCTCCGCCGTTCGAGTTATAGCTTTCGACATTCTTGATCCAGCTGTTGGTTAACTCCCAGTAGACAATGTTGCCGCCGCCATCCCCGCCGCCGCCATTGGCTACAGTAAGGTTCTCGATCCCGATCCCGGTGTAGAGTTGCCCCGTGTCGGAGATGCGGGCAAGGTCCGCCGCATGTGAAACGCGGAAGGCATGGTGCCACGGCGCCGCAAACGTGAGCGTCGTCGTGGCGCCGTTTGTCGCGATGGCCGTTAGCACATTCGCCTGTCCAATGGGGCGAGAGACCAAATCTTCGCTCGCGCCCAGCATGGTATCGGCCCAATCCTCACCCCAGCCGCAGTAACCGACGGAATTTGCCGAGTCCCAGGTTGGAGCCGTGTCGCATTGACCTGCCGGGGTAGCTTGATTGGGGTTGTACCACGTCAAATTCGGGTCGAACTGCTCGGTTATGTGGAAGAGCTCACCTATCACTAGCGGGGAAGACAGACCAGTTATGCTTGATGTCGCAACGGTAGCGGTGTTCGACTCTTTCACGGTGTCCGCTGTGAGGGGAAGCAGGCCATCGGAAGTGGCCGTCACACTGCCGATTGTGGTATCGGTACAATTGGTAGCGCTTCCACAACCCGAATCTTGAGGCCAGTGATACCACTGAAAACCGGCGACAATCACCGACCATGTTGCGCTCGTGTTGGTCTGGGTAAGCGAGGTGACGCCGGCGCCGGAGCCGCGCAGAGTGATGTTGCTCTTCTGAATGTAGATTCCTGATGTAGAACGTTCCGGGCCCAAGCAAAACGTAATGCCCTGCCGGGCAGGCGTTGATCGCGTTCTGGATGTTTGTGGTGTCGGTCGCGCCCGATGTGTCCCCGCTCGGATTAACCGTCGTTCCGCACTGGGTCCGGTTCGTCGGGATACCGCCGTTGTAAGTCACGCCGGGCTGCCAAAGCGTCGTCCGCTCGGAAGGCAGCGTGTAGAAGCTCTCCGATCCGCTATTGACCATGAAGCTCTGCGTGACCGGCGCAGCCGCGGAATACGTGCTGTTGCCCGCCTGCGTCGCGGTGATCGAGCAGGTGCCCGCCGTAAGGAATGTGGCCGTTGTGCCGCTGACGGTGCAGACGCTGGTCGTGGTGGAGGCGAAGGAGACCGGTAGGCCGGAGGTGGCCGTTGCCACAAGCGTCAGCGGCGTTTCCTCGGTCTGCGGTCCGGGATTGGCGAAGGTGATGGTCTGCGCGGTCAGGCTGGCAGTGTTGACCGTGAAGCTCTGCGTGACCGGCGTAGCAGCGGCATAAGTGCTGTTGCCCGCCTGCGACGCGGTGATGGAGCAGGTGCCCGCCGTAAGGAAGGTGGCCGTCGTGCCGCTGACCGTGCAGACATTTGTCGTGGTCGAGGCGAAGGAGACCGCCAGGCCGGAAGTGGCCGTCGCCGCGAGCGTTAGCGGCGTGCCCACTGTCTGGGCTGCAGGCTGGTTGAAGGTGATGGTCTGCGACTGCAGTGCTCCGCCGGAGTATCCCAGCGCACCGAGATCGATCGTGGCCTGGGAGAATGGCCTGGGAACCGTAGTCAGGAAGTCCGCATACTCGATCGGTATCGTAGTCGAGTTTGCCGGGTAGGCCGAATCTCCAGTTTGACCATTCCCCACGATGGTTGGGTCGTTGGTGGCAATATGCACGTCGTCGTTGGCGAGGTTGACAAAGCTTGGAGTTGAGTCAGTGCCGTTCACGCCGGTTGTCGCCCAGATTGGGCTGTTCCAATTCTGGCCGAGATAACTCACCGTTCCGCAGGGATTGCCGTATTGTTTGTCGTAGCACCAAGTGGAGAGAAGGTTGAAGGCCGGCGGTGTCGAAGAGCCGACGTACGCCGCATAGAAGATGTTGTTCCACGCTCCCGCATTCGTAGTCGATTCCATCTCGAGCCATCCCACGCCATCGGCGCGCCTGGCAACGACGGTATTGTTGTAGTAGTGGAGATGGTGGCGATATACGGTTGGATTTCCTTGATCGCCGCCGAAGTGCACCGCATCTTCAGAGCCTTGCGACCCGTCGGCAGCCGCGCCATCGTCAAAGAAGATGTTCCCGTAAACGCTCACGTTGTCGTAAACAGGCCCTAGACTCTGCAATCCCCCGCTTGGACCCACGCTCGGGTCGTACGACTCGACCAGGTCGAGGAGGTGGCCGACAGGTCCCGGTGTGGTTCCGACGAGGAGTTCATCGCCCAACGAAGCCTCCAACACTCCGTCCGGCAAGAATAGGTTGTACTCGACGACGAGGCCGCTCGACCGGTCCTTGAGAAGGTTCATGGCCTGGCCTTGCCTGAGCGCACCAAAACGATTGCCAAGGTAGGTGATGTTCTCGGCTTCGGAGTAGGTGCCGTGCGAATCGAAACCACAGTTGCTATTGCCTGGGTCAGGGGTCCCGACGCCGTTTCCATAGATGTGGTTGTACGCCACAAGGACGTTGGACGAGGTGTTGCCGTTGTTCGAATTAACGAAGATTCCGTTGTCGTTGTCTTTAATACGATTGTGAATGATGGAGATGTGATCGGACCGTAAGAGATTGATTCCCGCGGAGCCACAGCCCCAGGGACTCTGCGCGCCTCCATTGATGTTTGGATCGCTGTAAGTGTTGTTTGAGAACGTCGGATTCGCAACTGTGCCACCGACCTCCGCGGTGGTCGCGCCCTGAATGGTGAGCCCCTCGATGTTAAGATACGCGACGGGCGTGCCGTAATTCAGACCGGTGACTGACACTTCTCCGCCTTCATAGTTTTCGGAAATATTGGCCCCATAGTTGAACGCGCTTGCTGTCGTCGCACTCTTGCCGGTCAGGATCGGCTCATACCCTCCCTGGATCACGCCCACGATACGAATGCGGTGCTGCTCGTCGCTGCCCGATTGGGTGAGAACCAGACGCTCAGCGTACGGCGTGCTCTTCCCGTAAATACAGACAACGTCGCCAGGATTGAGGTTGTTCCAATGAGTGAAGTCAGCAATCGTCTGCGGGCCGCTCGGATTGCCGGAGCCATCAAGCATACCGATGGTATACGTCACGCCTGAACCCGCCGGCGCTGGACAGCTTGAATAAGCGACGGTGTAGGTGCCACCGACTACCGCTGCGTTGACCGTGAAGCTCTGCGTGACCGGCGTAGCCGCCGCGTAAGTGCTGTTGCCGGCCTGGGACGCGGTGATCGAGCAGGTGCCCGCCGTAAGGAATGTGGCCGTCGTGCCGCTGACCGTGCAGACACTCGTCGTGGTGGAGGCGAAGGAGACAGCCAGTCCGGAAGTGGCCGTCGCGGAGAGCGTCAGCGGCGTGCCTACCGTCTGGGCGCCGGGATTGGCGAAGGTGATGGTCTGCGCGGTCTGGCCGGCCGCGTTAACCATGAAGCTCTGCGAGACGGGCGCAGCCGCCGCATACGTGCTGTTGCCCGCCTGCGTGGCGTCGATGGTGCAGGTGCCCGCCGTAAGGAAGGTGGCCGTCGTGCCGCTGACCGTGCAGACATTCGTCGTGGTCGAGGCGAAGGAGACAGCCAGTCCGGAAGTGGCCGTCGCGGAGACCGTCTGCGGCGTGCCCACGGTCTGCGCGCCGGGATTGGCGAAGGTGATCGTCTGCGCGACAAGGGCCGCGCTGATGGTGACCGTGGCAGTCTGCGCGGCTGTAACTCCGGCGGA
>JBEKDB010000102.1:0-8013 GCA_050014575.1 Occallatibacter sp.
GAGGCACATCTTCATCTCGGAGTAGACGCAGCCGGGGTGGCTGGGGTCGGGGTTCAGGTCGTCCGTGCAGCGGCGCAGCAGAAACAGCTTGAGCGCCTCCTCGGCAAAGCGCTCCGCCGCCGTCCGCGACTGGAACGGCCCATACGCCCAATCTGCCTCGCGCTGGCTGGGCCGGTGAGTCACCACGATGCGGGGGTACGGATTGCCGCCCAGGAAACGCACAAAAGCCGGCGCTCGCAGGTGCATCCGCTCCAGGCACTTCGCGCCGTATACCTCTTGAAGCAGTTCAAATTGAAGAAGAAGCGACTCAAACTCCGAGCCGGTAAGCCGCCACTCGATGCGCCGCACCCGGCCGGCCAACTGCAAGCGCCGCGGATGCCTGGGCGAGGGCTGGAGCAGCCGGGCAAGCCGTGCGCGCAGGTTGGGCGTGCGGCCTATGTAAGGCTCGGCGTGAGCCTCCGCGCCGTAAAGGGCAAAGACCGCCGAAGTGGTTGGCAGTTGCGCCAGCGCGGCCCCGGCGTCGGCGGGGTCAAAGGCGATCTGTTGCATCTCAACCTCGAAAGCGCGCCTCGAAAGAGCCATTCCGGTTCGATCCTGTCTTTCCATCCGCAACAATGCCCGCTAACTCGCCAATTCGCTGACTCGCTAACTCCGCTGGCAGCGCTAACTCCCCGCGATGGTCATGCCGTCGATGCGCAGGGTGGGCGAGGCCACTGCGCCGCGAAACTCCAGGTCGTTGCCGATGGCGGTCACGTTCTTGAGCATTTCCGCGAGGTTGCCGGCGATGGTCACCTCTTCCACGGCGTGAGTCAGCGCGCCGTTCTCGATCCACAACCCGGTTGCGCCGCGCGAATAGTCGCCAGTGACCACGTTCACTCCGAATCCCATCAGGCCGGTCACGTAGAGCCCCGCCGGAATCACGGCCAGAATCTCGTCCGGCGTGAGCGTGCCCGGCTCGAAATAGAGGTTGCCGCAACCGACGCCCGGCGTGCCTGCCAGTCCGCGCGAGGCGTTATGGGTGGACTTCATGCCCAGCTTGCGCGCGCTATAGGTGTTCAAGAGGTAGCTGCGCAGGACGCCCGCTTCCACTACCGCCGTGCGCCTGGACGGCAGGCCTTCGCCGTCAAATGGCGAGCTGCCGAAGCCGCCCGCGCCGCTGGGCAGCAGCATGGCATTGTCGTCGATGATGTTCAGGCTGGGCACGGCGATCGGCTCGCCCATGCGGTCTGCCAAAAACGAGGCGCCGCGCCAGATGGCGTCGCCCGAGACGGCCTCGAAGATGGAGCCGATCAGCGACCGCGCCACCTCCGGCGCAAAGACGATGGGAACCCTCTGCGTGGGCACGCGCCGCGCGCCCAGACGGCGGAGCGTGCGCCGCGCCGCCTCTTGACCGATCGACTCGGGCGATTCGAGGTCGTTAAGCCGCCGAGCGCTCGACCACCAGCCGTCGCGCTGCATGGCGCCGTTGGCATCCATGGCCAGAGGAGCCACGGAGACCCCGGCGTAGCTGCTTCGGTAGCCGCCCACAAAGCCGCGCGAGTTGGCCATCGCCTTGCGCCCGGTGGCCGCGTCGAAGCTGCCGCCGTCGGAGTTGGTGATGCGCGGATCGGCGGCGAGAGCCGCAGCCTCGGCCCGCCGCGCCAATTCGATCCGCTCCGGGCCGGAGAGCGAGTACACATCGTCGTAGTAAAGGTGCAGATCGTCCTCGACCGCGCCAAATTCCTCCGTCTCCGGCAGGCCGGTGAAGGGGTCTTCTTCGGTCACCTTAGCCAGCGCCAGCGCGCCTTCCACGAGTTGGCGAATGCCGTCCGCGGTCAGGTCGCTGGTCGAGGCGGAAGCCGATCGCGTGCCCAGAAACACGCGCAGCCCCAGGCCCCGCGAGCCCGACTCCTTGAGCGTCTCCACCTGGCCCATGCGCACGTTCACGCTGAACTCGTCGCCCTCGCGCGCCACCGCTTCGGCGTCGCTGGCGCCGGACTTCATGGCCAACGCCACCACATCGGCAGCCAAAGTTTCCAGGTCGAGATCGGTCAAGTCGGGTTGCGCGGCGAATTCGGGCATGGGTCAACAGTAACAAAACGGTTCGCGGTTGGACACGTTCCCCGGCCAAGGCCAAAGACAGCGGCCTTCAGAATTGCCGCATTCCTGACTCAAAATCATCTGAGAAGGCGATCACGGACCAAAGCCCGCATTGACCTTTCGGCGCTTACGGCAGGACTGAAGTCATGCCCCGATACAAAACCGCACACGATCTAGCTGTTTTCCCAGCCGGTAAAGCCCAAACCTTCATTTTCCGGTCGAATTTCAAATGCGATTGCCCTGCGGAAGGGACGAAGTTCCACTCTTGATCCGGCCCCATTTGCAATCCATCTGCGAAGCCCACCCTGGCCGTTCGCCGCGGCGCACGCGGCGGCACGCGGCTATGTCGGGCGCCCGGTAAAGGCTGTTTCGAGCACGCCCGCGTTTCCGTGCCCGAGCAGATACAAGAATGAACCACGACCCATGGCAGCCGGTGCTATATTGCCCTGTAGCCGGAAAAGCAACATGAAAGCTCCGGCCAGGAGGAACGCATGACAACCTTCATTAGCACAGTATTCGCAGGCTGTTTGTTGCTGGGCCTGGCGGCGCCCCTCGCGGCAGCCCAGGACCAGGACATGGAGGGAAGCAAGGACCATTCCTTGATCACCCGATATCCCGGCTCGTATATCGCGAAGTATCTGACCAAAGAGTTCGATGAGTTCAGCCTTCCGCTGGGTCCGGTCGATGAGGAGAACAAGATTACCAAGAACCAGCACTTGGAGGGGAAGATCACCCGCATCGTTTACGTGGCGCCTGCGGGACGCACGGTGCTGGAGGTCTTTCGCAACTATCAAGCCGCGCTCAAGAAGGCCGGGTTTGAGACGCTCTTTGCGTGCGGCCCGCAGGGTTGCGGGAGCACGATTGCAAATGCGTACGCCAACAGCGGCGACAACACCGATTACTGGGGGCCTGAGCACGGGATTCACTATATTTCAGCGAAGCTCGGGCGGCCGGAGGGCGACGTTTATGTGAGCTTGCTGGTCGACGATCAGGGCGGGGATTCCCGAGCCAATGCCGAGCTTTACGTCATCGAAGTGAAGCCCATGGAGTCGGACCTAATCACGGTGAACGCCGCGTCGCTGGCCAACGACATCAACCATACCGGCCACGCCTCGGTTTATGGGATCTACTTCGACACCGGCAAGGCCGATATCAAGCCCGAGTCCGACGCGACGCTGAAGGAGATCGCCAAGCTGCTGCAAGGCGATCCCAGGCTGAAGCTCTATGTCGTCGGGCACACCGACAACCAGGGCGCGCTCGACATGAATATGGACCTTTCGCGCCGGCGCGCGGAGGCGGTGCTCTCCGCGCTCACGACGAAATACGCGGTCCCGGCCGTCAGGCTGCGGGCATACGGCAGCGGCCCGTACGCTCCCGTAGCTTCGAATGACACCGAGGCCGGCCGCGCCAAGAACCGCCGCGTCGAACTGGTGAAGCAGTAGAGGAACGGACCAAGGACTAACAGGACGCAAGGAGTCAGTCGACGAGAACAGGGCGCCTCACTCGCTGAGATGCGAAGAATCAGCACCGGGAGTCCGCGCCCTGGGCAGCCCGGCTCTCCAAAGCGGCCCTGCTCCCTTCCCACCTCCTGAGACACCGTCTCCCGGAATCGGTACATACTTGTATACAGGCCGGTCTTCCCGCTTGCTTGAGGTTCAACCCTCCCCTTGGGTTCCCTCCTCACGATCTCGGCCTTTAAACTTGCAAGGGAATGCGACTGGGCCGCTCTACCCCGCGGTCCGATCGACCTAGGCAACGAACCGCGACGCGGATTCGACGCGAGTGCTTTCCCTCGAATCCGGGCGCTGACGGCGCATCGCGGCGACCTCAACCGAAGAACGGGGCTCAAAGAGAGGGATCGATGACAACTGCCGCTCGCTTTCCAGGCATTCGGGTTACGGCAAACGGAAACCAGCTCGTCTCGTATCACACCGAGACGCGGATCGCCGACGCGGGCGTGTTCTATCCCATCACGCCTTCCACAGAGGGCGGCGAGCTTTTCCAGCAGGCCTATGCCGAGGGCAATCTGAACGTCTTTGGGCACAACACCATCGCCATTGAGACCGAAGGCGAGCACGCGGCCCAGGGTGGCGCCATTGCCCACTCGGTGTGCGGCAGGCGGGTGGTCAACTTCACGTCCGGCCAGGGCGTGGTCTACGGATTGGAGCAGTACTATCACGCGCCGGGCAAGGGCTCGACCATGGTGATCGAAGTGGGCGCGCGGGCGCTCACCAAGCACGCCCTCAACGTGCATTGCGGCCACGACGACATCTATGGCGCTCTCGATACCGGCTGGATCATGCTCTTCGGCAAGGACGCGCAGCAAACCGCCGACCAGGCGCTGATCCTGCGCCGCGTGACCGAGCTCTCGCTTACGCCCGGCATGAACATCATGGACGGGTTTCTAACCACGCACCTGGAGCGCACCTTCTACAAGCACGAGTCGGAGCTGATCCGCGAGTATCTCGGCTCGCCCGAAGACGTCATCGACTGCCCCACCGAGGCGCAGCGCATCCTCTTTGGACCCACGCGCCGCCGCGTTCCGAAAATGATGGACCTGGCCAACCCCGTGCTGCTGGGGCCGGTGCAGAATCAGGAACACTACATGAATGGCGTGGTGGCGCGGCGCAATAACTTCGCCGAGCCGATTCTGCAATTCCTTGAAGACGCCTACAAGGATTTCGGCGAACTTACTGGCCGTTACTACGGACTTATCAGCGAATATAAGACCAGCGGCGCGGATACGGTCTTCGTTTCGCTGGGCTCGGCCGCCGAAAACATCGAGGCCGCGGTGGACTATTTGCGACAGACGCGCGGCGTCGCAGTTGGCTCCATCCACGTCAACGTCATTCGCCCCTTCCCCGAGGCCGCCATCATCGCCGCGCTCAAGGGCAAGAAAAACGTCATCATCCTGGAGCGTACCGACGAGGCTCTGGCTGGCGACAATCCGCTGGGCCGCGACATTCGCACCGCGCTCTCGAAGGCGGTTCAGGCCGTCGAAGGACTGCCCGCCATCACTCTCGACGACGTTCCGCGCATCCTCGGCGGTTCCTACGGACTCGGTTCGCGCGACTTCCGCCCCGAACACATCATCGGCGCATACGAGTTCGCCACCGCCGGACGCGCCCGCAAGGACGGCAAGTGCGCGGCTGATGGAGTCAGCTTCTTCGTTCTGGGCATCGACCATCCTTACGCGGTAATCGGCGACGAGACGCCGTCGCTGCTGCCCGAGGGTGCGGTCGCCGTGCGCTTCCACTCCATCGGCGGCTGGGGCGCTATCACCACCGGCAAGAACCTGGGCGCGATTCTCGGCGACCTCAACGATCTGATCTATGAACGCGATGGAGAGCTCGACGACCTGGGCAACCCCAAGGAAGTGATCCACGTTAGCGCCAATCCCAAGTATGGTTCCGAGAAGAAGGGCGCACCGACCAGCTACTTCATGGTCGCCGCCAAGGACCGCATCCGCGTCAACTGCGACCTGCGCCACGTGACGGTCGTCCTCTGTTGCGACCCCAAGGCCTTTACGCACACCAACCCGCTTGACGGCATGGCCGAGGGCGGCTCGCTGGTGTGGGAATCGGACGAAGAGGGCGAGCAGGCCTGGGAACGCCTGCCGCAGTGGGCGCGCAAGCAGATCATCGACAAGAACATCCGCGTCTTCACGCTGCCCGGCTTTGCCATCGCCAAAAAGGCCACCGACCGCGGCGATCTGCAACTGCGCATGCAGGGCAACGCCTTCCTGGGCGCATTCTTCGCCGTCAGCACCTTGCTCCGCGAGTTCGGCATCACCCAGGAGCAGTATCGCGCGGTCGTCCACACGCAGTACGTGAAGAAGTTCGGCAGGCTGGGCGATGCGGTCGTCGCGTCCAACATGGAAGTCATGATGCAGGGCTTCGACCAGGTGAAGGAGATCAAGATCGGCGCGTTGGCCGCGGCCGACCGCTCCAGCCTGCGCGGCGCGGCGCTGCTGCCGATTCTTGAACTCGCTGCCGCCGGAAGCTCCTGCGGATCGGGCTGCCGCTCCACGCCGCTGCCCGCCGGCCAGGCCAAGCGCGCGCCTCTGGCCAGCGTGGCCAACTTCGATGCCCAGTTCCGTGCCCACTACGGCTATAACCAGCCCGCCACGCCGCTCTCGGCCATGGGTATGATCGCCGCCGCCACCGGCGACACCGCCTCAAAGTACGTGGCCCGGCGCGAGACCCCGCTCTTCATCCCCGAGAATTGCACCCAGTGCATGGAGTGCATCTCGGTCTGCCCGGATACCGCGCTGCCCAACTGCTCGCAGGATCTGAGCACGCTGCTCTCGACCGCCGTCTCCCACTACATCGCCGATCCTGGCGACCGCGCCAGCCTTATGGGCGCGCTGCCTGAGATCGAGAGGCTCGCCCGCCAGCGCATGGTAGCCGAGATCAAGACAGACACTCCGCTGCCTACCATTCTGCGCGAAGTTACAGATACGGTGGACGGGTTCTCCGCCGCATCCAAGCAGCAGTTTTTCGACATTATTGCCAAGGTTCCCATGGCCTACCAGAAGGTGAACGCCATCTTCAGTTCGCCGGAGCGCAAGTCGCCCGGCTCGGGCGGCATCTTCTCCATCTTTGTCAGCGATCTGTGCAAGGGCTGTGCGGCCTGCGTCACCGCCTGCGGCGACCACAACGCGCTCAGGATGGTGGCCGAAACCGAAGAAGTCAACGCCGAGCACACCACCGGCACCAACTTCCTCGATCTGCTCCCCGATACTTCGCAGAAATTCCTTGGCCTCTTCAACGCCGCCAATCCGGCGGACTCGAAGACCGCCACGCTGCGCAACATGCTCATGGTGCGCACCAACTACGACGCGCTGGTCTCGGGCGACGGCGCTTGCGCCGGCTGCGGAGAAAAGAGCGTGCTGCGCTCCATCGCCGCCGTCACCGAGGCCTACATGCGCCCCGTCTACCACGCCAAGAGCGACCGCTTCCTGGCCAAGGCCGGCGAGCTCGAAAAGGTTGGCGTGGCCCGCCTCGCCAAGCTCCAGGCGACCAGCCCCGCTGAGTACGCGCTGCTCCGCCAGGCCATCGCCCACCTGGTCCTCGGCCTGGGCGGCGAGGACGTTGCCGACACGCAGGCCCGCATCGCCGCGCACGAGGCCGAGCATGGGCCCATCGCCGATGCCGAGCTCGTCGAAGCCATCGCCGCCGTTCTGCTGACCGAGGCATTCAACCACAAGAACCTGCAAGCCGTCGATGGCCGCCTCGCCAACGGCATGTCCATCATGGCCATGGCCGCCCACACCGGCTGCAACACCGTCTACGGTTCCACCGCGCCCAACAACCCCCACCCCTACCCGTGGATGAACTCGCTCTTCCAGGACGGCGTTACCGTGGGTTGGCTGATGGGCGAGAGCTTCATCGTCGATCACGCCCGCCGCTCAGTCATTCCCGAGCGCCTGGCCGATGCGCTGCTCACCCGCGAGACCGGCGTCATCACCGACGAAGAGTATTACCACCTCAGCCACTTCACCGATGCGCTGATGACAGACCGCGAGATCGTCGAACTGCCCAAGGTCTGGGCCGTCGGCGGCGACGGCGGCATGGGCGACATCGGCTACCAGAATATGTCCAAGGTGATCCTGCAAAACCGGCCCAACGTCAAGGTGCTGATGCTCGATACGCAGGTCTACTCCAACACCGGCGGCCAGAACTCCGACTCCACTCCCATGCTGGGCGGCAACGACATGAACGTCTTCGGCGCCGCTACCCAGGGCAAGAACACCGAGAAGAAGACGGTGGCCGAAACCTTCCTCGCCGGGCACGGTTCGCCCTTCGTGGCCCAGGTCTCCATGGCCAACGCGCCCAAGCTCTACCGCGCCATCCTCGACGGCCTGGAGTATCGCGGCACCCTCTTCATCCAGGCCTTCACCACCTGCCAGCCGGAGCACGGCGTGCCCGACGA
>JBEKDB010000103.1:0-7974 GCA_050014575.1 Occallatibacter sp.
GCTCAGCGGCACCACTAAAATAATTCGACCTGGTTCCGGACACGATCCACGCATACAATACTCCCGTTCGCCCCCATTTTCATCAATCGTTGTGACCGGAACGGTCATGCCGGACTCCTCTCAACTCATTGTGCGCCAGCGGGAGGTAATTCTGCGCAAGGGCCAGATGTGCGGCCACCATCCCTTGAGGGAGTAAGCTCTCATTGATTCCGCAATACTTGCAGCATGACTGGCGTCAAACCCCGATACAAATCAAGGCTATTTCGAGAAGCTCCCTATGAACAAGATAGTTGGATGAGGAGGTTTGTAAACAAAATCAGCAAGTTAGCCACCGCTTCGCGGTGATAGCAAGTTGGCGAGTTGGCTGGTTTATTGACAGCTCAACTTGCGAAGGCGAGTCAAGCTGCTCTTAAGGTACTGCGGAAGCCCTTTGAGGAAGAAGCCTGGCTGTCCAATACCAGAGAAAGAGGAACGTGCTCACGGTCCAGAGCGAGGTGGCAAGCGCAATTCCGGCCACGCCGAACCAGCGCATCAGGATCAGGTTGAGCACAATGTCGAGGACGAGGTTGAGTGCGCCGCAATAAAAGACCAGATCGGTGCGGCGCAGGGCGACCAGAAAGCGGTAGAAGACGCGGCTACAAACGAAGAAAGGAATCTGAATGGCGTACATCATCAGCACCGGCGTGACCGCGGCCGTATCCCTCGGCGAGAATGCTCCGTGCTGGAGCGTGAGGCGAATCAGCGGGCTCGCTCCGGCGATCAGCGCCACGGCGATGGGCACGGAGACCAAAGCGGTGAGGCGAACCCAGGTGCGCAGAGTGTGGCGGCAGCCAGCCCAATCGCCGAGGGCGATCATGCGCGAGAAGTAGGGCGTAACCGCCGTTGAAACCGCCCCGGCGAGCAGGGTGAGAACCACGCCGACGAAACGATTCGCATAGACCAGCGCGGAGACGCTTCCGGCGGGCAGCATGGCGGCCATCGACTGGTCGACGAGCAGGCCGCCCGAAGCCACCACACCGCTCAGCAGCACGGGGCCATACTGGTGCGCAACCTCGCGTGTGGCCTCGGTCATGCCGTGCCAGCGCAGCCGGAAGCGGTAGCCGTGGAAATCCATCATGCCCGCCACCACCGCCGCATGGAGCAGCGCGCCGGCAAGCGTGGCGTAGACCATGGCCCAGATGCCCAGACGGCCGCTGAGCAGCAAAGCGCCGGCAATGACGATCACCGGATTGATGACCACCGCCAGCGCAGGCAGGGCAAAGCGGTCGAAGGTATTCAGAACGGCGGTGCAGTTGGTGGCGATGCCGGTAATCAGGACCACCGGCAGCAGGGCGTAGAAGATGCGCACCGAGAGGTCCAGCTTGGCGGCCGGGAAGTTCGAGGCGATCAGCGGGAAGAAGCCGCGCGCCCCCAAAGCCATCGCCGCCGAGACCGTCGCAAGCAGCACGCACATCCACAGCATCGAACTCGACAGCAACTCCTGGGCGCGGTCGTGGCCCTCCCGCTCCCTCACCCGGATCAGCGTAGGCACCAGCGCCTGGTTCATGGACTCGGAGATCAGGTTGATGAGCAAGCTGGGGATCAACGCTGCCGCCAGGAAGGCATCCATGGCGTCGCTGCGGCCATAGGCTCCGGCAACCGCAATCTCCTTGAGGGTGGCGACGATCTTGACCAGAATCCCGGCGGCGGTGACCGACGCGGCGGCGCGGAAGATGCGGCGATTGATGCTGGCGCCCTGGAAGAGCCGCGCGATTTGGGAGATAGGAAACATGATGGCCGGCTAATCCGCCAGTCTATAGCACGGACTCGCGTCAGACAGGCGCAATCCCCTCAGGAGTCATTTCTATGCTTTATTTTCATTAAGCTCAACGCGAGTCCGCTTGAGGGAAGTATCCAGACGAGGAAAAGACCTGCACTGGCCAGCAACAAGGCAAAGAGACTCCCGTCGTAGGTGGCCGCCATGCCCGTGTAGATTGGCACCCAGGAAAATGCAATGAGCAATATCGAGCCAAGCACACCGAGATTAGCGATTCCGCCGCCAGAGAAGGTAAAGCTCACTGTCATAAGAAAACCGCCGAACAACCATATGCCACCAAGCATGCGGATTGCAGTTGCACCAATCGTCATATGGACGAGTTTGGCACCAGCCACGCAAGCAATAAAAAGAATCAGAGGCAAGACGAACGTGATAATCCGAATGTCGTGCGAGTCGAACGAATTGCCCCGTAATAAGTGAACAAGAGCGTCTGGAATCCAGAAGCTCAACGCGCCAAGACATACGAGCCGCCAAGTCGCCAAACTGCTCTTCCTCATGAAGCCTCTCCGTTCCAAATCCGACCCGTCCAAACTGCACCCCTATCCAGCCGCATTCCAAGACCAATTCCCGGAAACCTCTCAATCTGGACGAGCGAAATCTCTCGCTCTTCTCAGGCGGCCAACGGCTTGATCTTCGGCCGCTTCTTCTGCGATTCGATCCACAGATCGTACTGGAGTTGAGCCTTCGAGAAGAAGTCGGGGGAGAGGGCCAGAGCCTCGCCGAGCCGGATGCTGAGGTCCATGGTAACGGCGGTGCGGCCATTGAGGATGCGGGAAACGGTGGCGCGCGCCACGCCGATATGTTCGGCGAGCTCGGTTGCGGTTCTGTCTCCGAGGAACTCCTTCAGCAGTTCCCCTGGGCTGGCCGGGTCGTGCATCATCGTCATAGTCGTTGCCTCTTAGTGATAATCCTGGTAGTCCACGAGGATCGCATCTTCTCGCTCAAAGGTAAAGGTCAGGCGCCAGTTGGCGTTGACACGTACCGACCAATGGCCTTTCAGGTCTCCCTTCAGCGGATGCCAATCCCAGCCATTCCGGTTCATATCGAGCGGCGTCGATGCCAGATTCAATGTGGTCAGAAGGATGCGCAGCCGGGCCTCATGTTTTGGCTGGATGCCCACCTTCGAACCGGTCCTGAAGAACTTCTCGATGCCGCCGTGCCGGAATGTCCTGATCACCGCTAGAGCGTAACATATATTGTTACATCAAGGCAAGGCCAACTTCGCTGATCGCAGGTTGCGCTCGCATCAGTTCGCCGCGATCGAGTCACCGCCTGCCGGAAACTGACCCGGTGCCGCAGTTTGCGCGCTGGCCGAAAAGCAGTCGGCGAGGCGCTCCGGCTCTTCCACGGCCAGCCTTCCGGCCAGCGCAATCAGGGCCAACAGCAGCCAGGTGGTGCGATTTTCTTCGACCGTCGCATCGAGCGTGGTGACCAGCCAGACCGTGAGCGAGGTGGCCAGCGCCAGTTGCAAAGGCCCGTGAATGCGGCGGACGGACCACACCGCGAGCGCCACAATGGCCGCAAAGAGGCAAAGAGCGCATAGCCCACCGCTAACAAGGAGGGAAAGAGGCGTATTGTGAGCTGTGTTGATGGGCGCCAGACCGGCCGCGCTGGCAAAGGCGCCCGCGCCGGAGCCGATGAGAGGCGCCTTGGAAAAGGCATGCCAGCCGGGGATCCAGATATTCGTTCTGTCGTTCAAGTTGCCGCCCTGGAGTTGGCCGGGGATGGTTGCTAGGCGCTCAAAAGTTCCTTGGGGAGCCCAGAACCAGAGAGCGGCGGCGATGGCCGGCAAGGCAAAGGCTCCGGCCAGCACTCCCCGGGGGTGGCTGCGCCCGAGCAGAATGGCGCAGCCCGCCAGCGCCACGACCGCGGCGATGAACCCTCCGCGAGAAGCCGTGAGGAAGACGGCCACCAGGCCCAGCGGCAGATAGACAAGCGCCAGCAGACGGCCCGGCCAGCGCGGCTCGCAGTTCAGCAGCAGCGCAGCCAGCGGAAAGCCCAGATCGAGATAGCGGGCCATATCGTTCGGATCCTGTCCCTCGGCCACAAAGCGAATCTGTCCGGCGGTGATGGCATCCGGCGAGCTGAAGCTGGCCAGGGTGAGTGCGACTAGCACCCAGGATCCGGCCACGTAGGCACGCAACAGCGAGCGAAGATTGCGGGGGTTCTCGGCAAACTCCCACACCAGCCAGACGATCATCAACTCCTGAGGGTAGCCGCGCAGCTTGTCGAGGGTCGCCAGCGGATCGACGGTCCAGAAATAGGAGCAGCAGAACCAGAGGTAGAAGGCTAGCACCACCCACTGCATCGGCCCTGGAGCGCGCAGCCGCCCAGCCTGCAGAACCGCCGGAATCGCCACCAGGAGCAGCAGCAGGCCGGCGATGCGGGCGGCGTTGCCCAGCGGTTCGCCCAGATTCAGTGAGTACTCCCATGGAATCGTGAAGGCGAAGACCAGCAACAGAACCCATGCAATTCTCCTCATTGCCTAAAACCTCTGCGAATAAACCAGCCCGGCATAGATGGTGACGCCGATGGCCGATTGGATGGCCGCCTCGACGGACTTGTTCCAGATCTCCTTGGCCGCCGAGTCGGGCACGAAGAGAATGTCGCGGTCGTGGACCGGCTGGTCGGGCTCCTGGCCGTGGATCATGCGCTTCAGGTTGAGCGTGGTCATGGTGCGGCCACCCTTCTGCTCGCGGATCAGCAAGGCTTTGCCGGTGGCTGCGTTCTGGCTGGTGCCCCAGGCCAGCGAAAGCGCCTGCACCACGGTCAGCCCCTGCGCCGGGTCCACCGGGAAGCCGCCTGGCCGCACCACGTCGCCGATCACATAAACCAGCCCGGCGCGGCTCACCTGGACCGTATCGCCGGGGGCCAGTTCGGGGTTGTGGTCGGCCGCGGTATCGGTTCCGCTGGGGTCGAGCACCACCGGGTGAGGGGTCTTGGGGTCGTCGCGGTGGAAGACGTTCACCAGGCGGCCGGCATTGGGCCCCAACCCGGAGGCGGCCGAGATCAGGTCGAGCAGTCGATGGTGAAGCGTGTAGGGATAGACGCCGGGGCGCGCCACCTCGCCCAGCACGCTCACATCCTGCCCGGCGTGGGCCAGCACCATGACGGAAACCTGCGGATGGAGAAGCATGCCCTTGGCCACCAGCGCCGCTTCAATGGCGCGCGCGGCTGCCTGCTCGTCCATTCCGTTTACTTCAACCTCGTGTACCATGGGCAGAGTCACCGTGCCCGCCGGCGAGACGCGCACCACGGAACGAAACTCCGGCGTGTGGTACTCGCTGACCTCAAGGGAGTCGCCGGGAGCGATGGGAGCGGCCATGGGAGGCGCGGAAGACGGAGTTGGCGGCAGCCCAGTCTGGTTTGCGCCCTCGGGGTTGTTCCACACCGTGGGAGCTTCCTGGGGATTGGGCAGGTTCTGCGACAGCGGCGTGGAGGGAATGCGCACCACGCCCGAAGGCAGGCCGGATGTGGTGGGCGTGGGCGCCTGCCCGTGAGCCAATGCGCCGGCAAAAAACACCGCCAGCAAGACCGCCGCTGCGCGCGTTCCAGAGCTGCTGAGCGATTCAACCAAGAGAGCGCCTCCCACTGCCAGCCAGAGTCCAACGAAGAAAGTGATAGACATGTATAGCGGCAGATCGGGCGTCACCGGCTTCACGGGCTGGCGCGCGGAATCCACGACCGCGATATTGGAGCTGTGAACGCCGGCCGAGAGCCCCGCTTCCTCCACCTTCTCCAGCACCCGCTGGTAGACATCGTGGCTGGAGTCGGCCTCCTGGCGCATGACCGCGTATTCGGTGGCGGCCTGGTTACGCTTCATGCCCTCGCCGGTGCGTTCGTCCAGGCTCTTGCGCACCGCCTGCTCGCGGTCGGAGGCTGTCTTGAAGGCGCTCTGGAATTGCGCCACAAGTTTGGCGTCCTCAGTCTGCTTCTGTTTGTCGATATCCAGCAATTGGCGCTGAATCTCGACCACGCGGGGGAAGTTCGGACCGTGCTCGGCGCTTAGTTGGGCCTGTTCCTGCTCGAGTTCGCTGCGGCGGGCGCGAAGCTGCGCAAGCATTGCCGTCGCAAAGTTGGCGCCCTGAGTTTGCAGGCCCGGATCGGAGGCGATCACCAACTCCGGATCGCCCTCCGAGGCTGCCCGGTACTCTGCCTCGCGCAGGATGCGATCGGCGCTGACGGCCACCAACTGGCGGCCCAGTTCGTCGATCTCCAGCAAGGTGGAGTTGTGCTCGGGCTCGGGCTGCCCGGCATTGGCCGAGGCCGACGGCGCGCCGATAATGCCGTGCTCGCTTTCAAAGGCCGTCAGGCGCTGCTGCTCCCGCTCCATGCGGCTCTTCATATCCTTGAGCTGGTTCTCCAGCCAGCCCGATTGCTGAACGGTCGCCTGCACCCTGGACTCGGTTTCCTGCTCATCGTAGGCGCGGATCAGAGCGTTCACCACGGCCGCCGACAAAGCCGCATCGCGTGAGCGAAATCGAATCTGAATCAGCAGCGTGCGCGGCAAAGTCTGCACGCGGAGCTGCTTCTGGAACCTCACCAGCAGATAGTCCTGAGCGTCGGCGGAGGGCGCATCGGCGTGAAAGCCGGGAAAGCGGTGGTCGAAGCGGCGCACGAATCCCGGCTCCCGGTAGAGCTTGAGTTCGGTAATCACCCTCCAGGCCAGCCGGTCGCTGCGAAAGATGTCGGCCAGCGTCTCCAGTTGCAAGGGTGCGGAGAGCAGGGAGATCGTAGCCAGCGGATCGGCCGCCTCCAGCCGCAGCGAGGAGGCGGGCGCCTGGCGCAAAGCCACCTTGGCGCTGGCCTCGTACTGGCTGGGAGCGATGAGGCAATACAGAAGGCACAGTAGCAGCAATCCCCCGAGGACGGACCCCGCCAAAAGGCGGCGGCGTACCAGGACCTCCCAAAGCTCACGCAGGGAAGTCGTGGAGCGGCTCCGGCTCAGGCCGGTCCGGGACTGCTCATCGGGTTGGTACGGCGAATCGCGCTGAAGAGGGCGAGCGTCCGGCAAGGGGTGTGAACCTCAATCCCATCAAGATTCAGAATCTCTCCCGCAGGTTATCCCTGCTGTTCCAGACGAAAATTCGCAGCTGAGGAAATCCCCGCCATTGTGCGTTATTGGGAGCATTTCGTCAATAGACCCCGGTATTCGGTAGTGTCCTAATTTGCTTTTTTCAGCCTTTAGGCGAATGTTGACCCCTGAAAAGCAAAGAGCCGATCTTCCCGCTCCACGACCACAAGTACCGGTTTGGCGGCTTCTCAATCTTGCACTCGCGAGTTGCTTCTGGGGTGCCGTCGTCAGCCCAATCGCGAATGGACAGCCGACCTCTCAAATACCACCCGCCCCACTTTCGGCAGGAATTCGATTGTTAGGCGAAGATGTATGACAAATGCCTCGACTTGATGCAGTGGGCGGTGAGAGAATTCCGGGCATGGATCCGATTGGCGCAAACCCTGTAAAAAAGTGGCTGGAACGCGGTATAACGCATCTGACATTCTCGTTCCTGTTCGCATTCTTCGGTGTTGATGTGGCTGTTTCCGCAGTGGCAACATGGACCGCCAGTGCAATTCAGAAGACCTTTGCCCCTCCTGGCCTGTCGGCTCAGTTCTACTTCGTGATCGGTGTGCTTGTTTTCTGCGCCATAACACTCTTCTCGATCCTCGTTTGGGTTATGAAAGAATCTATGACTCCGATTTCTTCTCCTCAACCACAATCCTCTACATCGAGACTCACCATTCATTCCGCATACTACGGGATACCATCGATCAACGAAGAGAATGTGATTATGTCTATTCAGCGGCTCTGCGCGGACGCGCTCGTGATTCAAGTGGAGAACAACACATTCGGTTGCGATCCTGTGCAGAATCTGCCTGGAAAGCGCCTCCGGGTGAAGTATTCCTATGGAAATGATGAAGTCCGCGAGGTATCGCTCCCAGAGCACTCCAGAATGGTTCTGCCCGAAGCGTTCGTGTTTGAACAGCAAGCGTCTCCTGTGAAGTACACGGAAGAGCAGATTCGCACCATGAGTGAAAAGGGTAAGCGTCCTGAGTTCCCCTCTGGCATAACCTCGGGGGCGCGACCGACTATTCAGTCATGGTTCATTCAGAGGGTGTGGGAGAGGCGCGTCGCGCGCGGAGATGGCGATCGGTAGCTG
>JBEKDB010000104.1:0-7871 GCA_050014575.1 Occallatibacter sp.
TCGTGTACCGCTGAAACTCCGCCTGCCGAGCCAAGGTCAACTGCTGCATCTGTGATCCCCTTCCAAATACAGCTTCACTCAGAAACCATAAGGATCAAAGAGTTTTTCAGAGGTTCCCTAGCCCATCGCCTGTATTTCCGCTTCAATCTGCGCCAGGGCGCTCTCCAGCGCCGCGCGGCGCATCGGGTTCGAGCAGTGCTGCGAGAGAATGCTCTGCCGTTGCAGGTTAAGTGCCTGCTTTTGGCGTTCGCGCACCGTACGGTGCTGTTCAGCCGCCCGCCGCGCATCCTCGCTTTCAAAGCCGCTACCGAGGTCGGCCTCCGTTCGCTCCAGGGTATTTGCCATCTGTTCCTCCAGGGATTTACTTTCTCAAATGCGAACCTATCTTCATTCTACGAGGGTTTTCCCGCATTTCGTCCCACGGAACCAAGATCGTCCCCTCGGCTAGACGAAAGGATTCCCCATGCGCGCCTGGCAGATTTCGTCCTTTGACGTTGATTCTTTGGAGTTTGTGGAACGGCCTATCCCTTCGCCGCGGCGCGGTGAAGTACTTGTCAAGGTGGCTGCTGTTTCTTTCAACCGCCGCGATCTCATGATCATGAAGGGCCAGTACAACCCCAGAATGAAGCTGCCCCGCATCCCCTGCTCCGACGGCGCCGGCGAAGTGGCGGCCGTGGGCGAGGGCGTCACCGCATGGAAGATCGGCGACCGTGTAGCCGGCATCTTCATGCAGAATTGGCTCGATGGCCCGCTCACCCCGGCCAAGGCTCGCGGCGCGCTCGGCGGCGACATCGACGGCATGCTGGCCGAGTACGCCATCCTGAGCCAAAGCGGCTTGGTGCGCGTGCCCGAGCACCTCAGCTTTCAGGAAGCCGCTACGCTGCCCTGCGCCGCCGTTACCGCCTGGAACGCCCTGGCCGCCGGCAATCTCAAACCTGGAGCAACCGTGCTCATCCAGGGAACCGGCGGCGTCTCCATCTTCGCCCTCCAGCTTGCCCGCCTTCAGGGCGCGCGTGTGCTGGGCATCTCCAGCAGCCAGGACAAGCTGGAGCGCGCCATCGACCTCGGCCTCAGCGCCGGCCTCAACTACCTCGAAACCCCGGACTGGGAGCGCTGGGTGCTGGACCAGACCGGCGGAGAAGGCGTCGACCTGGTGGTCGAAGTCGGAGGCGCGGCCACGCTGCCCCGCTCCCTCAAGGCCATGCGCATCGGCGGCGCGATCGCCCAGGTCGGTGTCCTCGCCGGCTCCGACGAATCCGTTCCCTTTCCCATCACTTCGATTCTGTACCGCCGGGCCCGCATTCATGGCATTTATGTTGGCTCCCGCGATGACTTCGAGCAGATGAACAAAGCTATCGCCCTCGCCCAGCTCCGCCCCGTGGGCGAGAACTTTCCCTGGTCCCAGGCCGGCGCGGCTCTCGCCCGCATGGACGAAGGCAGCCACTTCGGCAAGCTGGTCCTGACCGTGGGGTAACCAGCCGGCCAGCGCGGGCTTGAAGTTGCGGCGAGGTGGGGATCGTTTCGACCCATGGGCAACGCCATAAAGCGATGGTAGAATGCGCATCATGCCCGAATGAGCGGCAGATCGGCCCAGACGAGCGCGCAACACCGCAAGGCTAAGCGAGGGGGTCGCACGGCGGCGATAGACCCGCCTCGCGTTGCCTGGGACAGGGAGATCCGATAAGCACGGAGTGGCCGGCATGCGCAAACTGATTCTGCTCGGACTGCTTGCAGCCATGGTTCTTCCCGCCGTCGCAGCCAAGCGCCTGACCGTGGCGCAGTTGGAGAAGACTCTTGAGGCTGCCAATGAGAAACATCGGGCGGATGAGGAGGCGGTGCGCCTGCTGGGCGAGGCCGTACTCGCCGAGCGGCTCACTGACGCCGCGCGCGAGCGCATCTTCGCCAATCTGCATCCGGGGCCCAAAGCAGAGCTGGCCCTGCAACTGCTCGCCGATCAATCGGCCTTTCTCGATCCCCCGGCGGCCGAGTTGCCCGCCGACGCCGCCCCCGACGCCGCCACCGCGGAGCGCATCCTCAATGCCGCGCGCGGCTATGTGGTCAAGACACTCCCGCGCCTACCCGACTTCTTCGCCACCCGCACTACATACCGCTTCGACAACAGCCCGCAGGTGCTGGGGGCAAATCAATGGCCGGTCCGCGCCGGCCTCCATATGGTGGGAAGCACCAGCCTTGAGATCACCTTCCGCGACGACCAACTGCAGCCCGTGGCGCCGCAGCCGGCCAACGCTGCCGCTGGTCCTCCGCCGGCTGCGGGGATGCAGGGACTGCAAACGCGGGGCGAGTTTGGCCTGATATTGGCCATGATCTTTGTCGATACCGGAAAAGGCGCGCTGTCCTTCCACCACTGGGAACAGACCCGCGGCGGACTGGTCGCCGTCTACCGTTACACGGTGCCCAAATCGGCCTCGAACTACAGTGTCGATTACTGTTGCATCTCATTGGGGCCGAGCAACCGCCAGGGCGGCGGCCGCCGCGGCGGCGGATCGTCGCTGATGGTCAACTCGCCAGCCGACCCCACATCCTTCTACCACAAGACCCCCGGCTACCACGGCTCCCTGTTCATCGATCCCGCCTCGGGGGCGATTCTGCGCATCACGCTCGAAGCGGAAATGGGCGCCGGCCCCGTTTCACGCATGGCCTCCGTCATCGAATACGGGCCAGTCGTCATCGGCGATCGCAAGTACATCTGCCCGCTGCGGAGTCTGGCACTGATTGAAGCTCTGGACGGCTCCAATGCCGCCAACCCCGTTGTGGCGACCGACCGGGACACGGGGGTCAATACGGTCATCCAGATCAACGAGACTTCTTTCACTAGCTACCACCGCCTGGGCGCGACAACCCGCATCATCACCGATGCGCAAGCGCCATCGCCCGTCTCCCACCCTTGAGATACGGATGCCGCAAGGAGCGGAGAAAAATCCTCAGACCGGAACGGCAAAAGCCGTCTGGCCAAAATTCCGCGCAGTTTTGCGCCGGAACGGCCCTGCCCTGCCCGGAACGGGCAATTCGCAACCGCGCACTTCCATTTTGGCGGCTTTTTCATTCCTTTTCGGCAGTTCCGGATATATTGTTAGGACACCGCGCAAGCCAGAGGGAATCCCCCGACTGCGCGGCAAACCGAGGTGACTCATGCCCCAAATTCCTACCGCCATACTGCCCAAAATAGGATCGCTGAAGGACCAGAAGACCGAGATGACGGTGGAGGCTCTGGCCCGCTCTTTCCTCGACAACCTCTTCTTCGTGCAGGGAAGGCCGCTCGAACGGGCCACCGTCAACGATCTCTACATGGCCCTGGCCCACACCGTGCGCGATCGGCTCGTGGAGCGCTGGATCTCGACGGTAAAGAACTACCAGGCCCAGGATGTGCGCGTGGTCTGCTACCTGTCGGCCGAGTTCCTCACCGGGCCCCACCTGGCCAACAACCTCATCAACTTGGGAATCTACGACGAAACCGAAGAGGCGATGCGGCAGATCGGCCTCGATCTAATGACTCTCATTGAGCAGGAAGAAGAGCCTGGCCTGGGCAACGGCGGATTGGGTCGCCTAGCCTCCTGCTTCATGGATTCCCTGGCCACTCTCGACGTGCCCGCCATCGGCTACGGCATCCGCTACGAATACGGCATCTTCGACCAGCAGATTCGCGACGGCTGGCAGGTGGAGACCACCGACAATTGGCTGCGCCTGGGCAATCCCTGGGCGCTGGAGCGGCCGGAAGACGCCTTCGAAGTAAAGATGGGCGGCCGCACGGAGAAGCACACCGACACCAATGGACGCCTGCGCGTGCTTTGGATTCCGCAGCGGGTGGTGCGCGGAATCCCCAACGATACCCCTATCCTTGGCTACCGCACCAACACCGCGAACACCATGCGCCTGTGGTCCGCGCAGGCTGTGGAGAGCTTCGACTTCTCCACCTTTAACACCGGCGATTTCTTCGGCGCAGTGGCCGACAAGGTGGCATCGGAGAATATCTCCAAGATTCTTTATCCCAACGACGAGGGGATTCAAGGCAAGCAGTTGCGCCTGGCGCAGCAGTTCTTCTTCGTCTCCTGCAGCTTGCAGCACATCGTCAAGATTCAGGTGACGCGAAACCGTCCGCTGGCCGACCTGCATCGCAACTTCGCCATCCAGATGAACGACACGCATCCGGCCATCTCGGTAGCCGAGCTGATGCGCCTGCTCATCGACGAACACTCAATGGAGTGGGACGCGGCCTGGAGCGTGACCCAGCATACCCTCTCCTACACCAACCACACGCTCATGCCGGAGGCCCTGGAACAGTGGCCGCGCAGCCTCTTCGGTTCCCTGCTGCCGCGCCATCTGGAGATTGTGGACGAGATCAACCGCCGTCATCTTGAAGACGTGCGCAAGAAGTTTCCCGGCGACGGCGAGCGCGCGGCGCGGCTTTCGCTCATCGATGAAAACGGCGAGAAATACGTGCGCATGGCGCACCTGGCGGCTCTGGGCAGCCATGCCATCAACGGCGTGGCCGCACTGCACACCGAGCTGCTCAAGACCCACGTGCTGCGCGATTTCTACGAACTCACGCCGGAGAAATTCTCCAACAAGACCAACGGCGTCACTCCTCGGCGGTGGATGGTTCTCGCCAATCCCGGGCTTACTCAACTGCTTTCGGCGCGGCTGGGCACGGGCTGGATTCGTGATCTGGAAAAGGTGCGGCGGCTTGAGCCCCTGGCCGCTGACCGCGAGCTTCATTTCGAATGGCGGGCCGTCAAGCTCCAGAACAAGACGCGCCTTGCGAACTACATGCAGGAGCGCCTGGGCATCGCCGTCGACCCGGCGTCCATGTTCGACGTGCTGGTCAAGCGGCTGCATGAATACAAGCGCCAGCACCTCCAGGTTCTCCACATCGTCACGCTCCTGAAGCGCATCCACCGCGATCCGGACGCGGAGGTGGTTCCGCGCACCTTCCTCTTTGGCGGCAAGGCCGCGCCCGGTTACCGCATGGCCAAGCTCATCATCAAGCTGATTCACTCCGTCGGCGAGGCCGTCAACTCCGACCCGCTGGTGAAGGGAAGGCTCAAGGTCGTCTTTCTGCCCGATTTCAGCGTGAAACTCGGCCAGAGGGTCTATCCCGCCGCCGACTTGTCCGAGCAGATATCCCTGGCCGGCAAGGAGGCCTCGGGAACCGGCAACATGAAGTTCGCCATGAATGGCGCGCTCACCATAGGCACCCTCGACGGCGCTAACATCGAGATACGCGACGAGGTGGGCGCGGATAACTTCTTCCTCTTCGGACTTACCACGCCCGAGGTCGAGGCCAGCAAGCGAAAGGGCTACAATCCGCGCGCGTTTTACGAGTCGAACGGCGACCTGCGCGAGACGCTCGACGCCCTTTCAAGCGGCGAGTTTTCGCGCGGCGACAGGAATCTCTTCGCGCCCCTCGTAAACTCCTTGCTCAACGGCGACGAATACATGCTGCTGGCCGATTACCAGTCCTACATCGACTGCCAGGATCGCGTCAGCCTGGCTTACAAGAACCAGGACGAGTGGACGCGCATGTCGATCCTCAATGTGGCGCGCATCGGCAAGTTCTCCTCTGACCGCTCCATCCGCGACTACTGCGCCGACATCTGGAAGACCTGGCCGGTAAAGATTCAGTTGTAGTGTGCCTCTGGCCGGCTCCCGAAGATTGGATTCGGGATCCGGCCAAGACCATAGGCCGCTTTGCAACATCCTCTTTTTGCTTCTTGCCGTTCTTTACATCCCGCCCGTGGCCCTGCCACACTGGGGAGTGGCCACCCAGACGATCGTCATTCTCGACTTCGGTTCGCAGTATACGCAGCTGATTGCGCGACGGATTCGCGAGCAGAATGTCTTCTCCGTCGTGCTGCCCTGCACGGCGCCTCTCAGCGAGATTCAGGCCTTGCAACCCCTCGGGCTGATTCTCTCCGGCGGACCCTCCTCGGTTTACGACGCGGATGCGCCGGCGGCCGACCCGCGCCTGCTGGAGCTGGGCGTGCCGGTGCTGGGCATCTGCTATGGGCTGCATTTCATCGTCCATCACCTGGGCGGAAAGGTGCGGCCGGGCGACAAGCGCGAGTATGGGCACGCCGAGGTGACCATCGAGGACGCGGCGACTCCGCTGTTTGCGGGGCTGCCGCCGGCTCTGGCGGTGTGGATGAGCCACGGCGACGAGGCCATTGAGCTGCCGGCCGGCTTTCATCGCGCGGCGGTCTCAGCCAATGCGCTGGCCGCCATTGCCAGCGCCGAGCGCCGCATCTGGGCGGTGCAGTTTCATCCCGAGGTGCATCACACGCCTCTGGGGCCCCGGATCATCAAGAACTTCGTTTTTTTCATCTGCGGCGCGGCAGGCGACTGGACTCCGGCTCACTTTATCGAATCCACCGTGGCATCGATCCGCGAGAAGGTGGGCGCGGGGCACGTAATCTGCGGGCTCTCCGGCGGGGTGGACTCGTCGGTGGCGGCGGTGCTGGTGCACCGGGCCATCGGCAGCCAGTTGACCTGCGTCTTTGTCAACAACGGCGTCCTGCGCAAGAACGAGTTTGCGAATGTGCAGAAGAACCTGCGCGACCGGTTGGGCCTCAAGATCGTCGCCGTGGACGCCAGCGAGCGGTTCATGGCGCGACTGGCCGGAGTGATCGACCCGGAGACCAAGCGCAAGCGCATCGGCGCGGAGTTCATTGCCGTTTTCGACGATGAGGCGAAGCGCATCGCGAAGGAGACTGGCGGGGTAGATTGGCTGGTGCAGGGGACGCTTTACCCGGACGTGATCGAATCCAGCAGCGTGAAGGGGCCGAGCCAGACCATCAAGAGCCACCACAATGTGGGCGGGCTGCCCGCGCGGATGAAGCTGAAGCTGATTGAGCCGCTGCGGGATCTCTTCAAGGATGAAGTCCGCCGGATTGGCCGCGACATGAGAATGCCGGAGGAGATTCTTGGCCGCCAGCCCTTCCCCGGCCCCGGTCTGGCCGTGCGCATCCTGGGCGAGGTGACGCCGGAGCGCGTGGCGCTGCTGCAGGAGGCGGACGAGATCGTGGTGGCAGAGATTAAGGCGGCCGGGCTCTATTCGGCTATCTGGCAGAGCTTTGCCGTGCTGCTGCCGGTGATGAGCGTGGGCGTAATGGGCGACCAGCGGACCTACGCCTACACCGCGGCGGTGCGGGCCGTGCACTCCGAGGACGGCATGACCGCCGACTGGACCCCGCTGCCCTACGAGGTGCTCAAGCGCATCTCCAGCCGCATCGTCAACGAGGTGCGCGGCATCAACCGCGTGGTCTACGACATTACCTCGAAGCCGCCGGGGACGATCGAGTGGGAGTGACTGGCCGCCATGGGCGGGCGCGCCTTCGGCGGAAGAACTGCGGTTCCCATCCGATTCGACTCGAAAACGCGGAATCGAACTGCCTTGGAAGGCCGCCCGCGCTCTTCTATGCCGTCTTAGGCCGCGTGTACCACCCGAAGGCCGCGGTTCCAACCAGAATCACCGCAAGCATCCCGATCCATGTGAGTCCGGCCATCTGCTCGACCTGCTCTTCGCGAGCTTCCACTTCGCGCATATTGCGGCCCGCCAGTACAAACCCCGGATGAAGCCCGCCAACCCGCTGGACTACGGCGGCGATGCGCACGCTGCGCCCATTTCCGATTGCCGGCTGCCAGCTTAGCCGCTCTTCGCCGTGTTGCCGGACGTAGTCGAAGACGCCTTTGGGCGGCGCTGGCGCTGTTCCGTTGAGTTGCGCCTGGGAGGCTAATGGACGGCCTTGATCGTCATAGGCAATTACGAAAGACGAAAGGCTCCGAGCGATATCGACCGAGCCGGCGGGTACCGCCTCGGCGGGCGCAATGCCCTGTTCGAGGCGGGCGGCCAGGTC
>JBEKDB010000105.1:0-16700 GCA_050014575.1 Occallatibacter sp.
ATCGGTCAGCATCGGAGCGCCACGTGGCATCTGCGCTTCCTCCTGCCACTTTATCGCTCGCTGCCAACTCAAACGCCAAGTACCTATCTTGATCCCGAATCAGGTTATGAAACAGCTTCTAACTATCTAGCCGCAGAGCGTAATCGAGTCCAGGACAATTGGGCACGACATCGAAGAATCGGTTTCCTCCATCGAATCTAAATCTGGGATTACCATCGTTCTATTGTCGTCGACTAACCTCAGATCGGCTGAGGCGCATTCGCCTCCGCCATCCTTGTCCTGCTTATAAATCAAGCAAGTAATGATTAGGTTGACTTCGACGATAAACCATTCCGTATTTCCATCCCATGGGAGATTGACCGAATTGCTGACCTGCTGACCACCGTCGAGATCGGAGAAACTGGAGGATGGGAATGATCCCGGCGAACACTCTACCGCCAAAAAATCCAGGATTTGGGAGGCAGACGGGGGCGCGACCCCCAAAAAATCAAATCCTCCGTAGAGCGTGATGTCAGCCTGTCCATAAATCCCGGCAAACGTGCCACCGACAGTAAGATCGGTTCTTGCTAAAAGCGAAATCATTACATGGTCAGCCGACAAAACCGCTGTGGCAGTAACAGTTTTTGGATTCTTTTGAAAGATCGTTGGAGTGTTCAGGATCTGCCAAATAGTGCCCTTGGCTTGTGTCGCCTGAATGTTGCCGAACTGTATTTCAGGCGGATACAGAATATGCGGCGGGTACCAATTCTCGGCGTCGGTTTTGTTGTTGACCGCTGCGCACAGTGAGAACTCGCCTGTTTTGGGGTTGACTAATGAGCTATGGGTGTGAAGCTCGATTTGCACGCCGCCAGGAAAATCGTACAACTCCACCGGATTACCGACCTGAAAGTCGGAGCCCAAAGTGTATCCCTTGAGAGATGGGGCTGCTATCGCCATGGAGTTTTCCGCGAAACACGGCTCGAGAATTCCCCTTCCGCCTAAACGTACCTGACGTAACTTTTTCGACCTACGACGCAGCAGTCCAGGTCCGACCCGGAGCGGAGATGTTGATTGCGTAGGTGATGAGGAACGTCGCCCAGCCGAAAGCTTCTTCAGATAGTCTTTCAATTCATCTGATGGCTTTTGACCGCGTTTGATCTCTTCCAGAAATTGATTTCCGGATGCCATGGGAGATTCTCCTTTTCGATTCGGCGCCTGGACTGGAGCGCGCCGTGTGATGAAAGGAGTCTGCTCCGCCCTCGGCCCGGACTCAATGAGCAGGAGATGAGTTCCGTCTGAGTTCGCCAACTCACTCAACTCATCCAAAACTCATCTCAGCGGAAGGGAGAAAGTGATAGCCTTTTTCCATGAATGACCAGGTAGAAGGACTCTCACTGCAGCAACTGGCCGGGCTGCGTCGCTCGCTGAACTGCCCGATTCTCACCACCAATGACCAGGATTACGATCAGGCTCGCCGTGTGTGGAACGGCATGATCGATCGCAAACCCGCCGCCATCGTTCGGCCCACCGGCATTGCCGACGTCATGCAGACGGTCCGCATCGCCCGTGACAATCAAATCCCTGTCTCAGTGCGTGGAGGCGGCCATAGCGTGGCGGGCAAGTCCGTAGCCACCGGCGCCCTGATGATAGACCTCTCGCTCATGAACGGCGTTCAGGTAAATCCCGCCGCTCAAACTGCGGTCGCTCAGGGCGGCGCAAAATGGGGAGCATTCGACAGCGAGGCCGAGCGCTATCAACTTGCCACAACCGGCGGCGTCATCTCCTCCACCGGCGTCTGCGGACTCACCCTCGGCGGCGGCATCGGCTGGCTCATGGGCAAGCACGGACTGAGCTGCGACAACGTGATCTCCGCCGATCTGGTCAGCGCCGACGGCTCCCACATCGCGGTCAACGCGCAAGAAAATGAAGATCTGTTCTGGGCCATTCGCGGCGGAGGAGGCAACTTCGGGATCGTCACCGCGCTAGAGTTTCGTCTGCATCCGCTCAAGTCGGTGCAGGGCGGCCTTCTGCTCTATCCGCGCAGCAGCGCCATCGATCTGTTGCGCCGCTATCGCGATGTCACTGTCACTGCCCCCGATGAACTCACTGCCTATGCGGCGCTCATGATCGGTCATGGCAATCCAATGGTCGCAATCGCCATGTGCGACAGCGGATCGCAGCCGGGATCAGCCAGCGTGAGCCGCCAATTCTGTGTGGCCGATCCGCCTGTAGCCGACCTGACCGGTGAAAAGAAGTACACCGAAATCCAGACCATGCTGGACATGACCGCCCCCGCCGGCTTGCATTACTACTTCAAGTGTCCGTTCCTCCGCGAACTCACCGATGAAGTGCTCCGCACCATCGTCGAACACTCTGAGTCGCTCCCAACCGGGCAGACCCAGGTCGTCCTCGAGCACATGCACGGCGCGGCCAGCCGGGTTCCAGTGTCAGCAACCGCCTTCGGCCTGCGCCGCACCCATTACAGCATCAACATCATGCCTGCCTGGACCGACCCGGCCATGGCCGAGAAATGCATCGATTGGGCGCACACCTTCGCATCCGCCATGGAAGCCTTCGGCGCTTCCGACGCCTATGTGAACTACCTGGGAGATGAAGGATCATCGGCCGTAAAGGCGTCGTACGGGACAAACTACGATCGCCTGGCGAATCTCAAAAAGAAGTATGACGCCGACAACTTCTTTCAGTTCAACCAAAACATTCCGCCAGCCGGTTAGCCCTTGTATAGGTGCGACAAGCCAAGCTGAGTCAGAAAGGAAAGAAACCGAGGGTCGGTCTCAAAGGGCCGGAATTCTTCGCTGAGAAGCGCGATGTAGATGGGCACCGATCTTTGTTCGATGGCGCGCCCCAGCCATTCGAACATCTCGTCGCCGTCGCCGAGGCTCGCATAGATGTGGGCAACCAGGATGGCCGGCTCGGTCCTGTTCTCTGCGGCAATCACCTTCTTCATGATCCTGAGTGCGCCCTGCCTGTCGCCCGCCGCTCCTTTTGTGGAGCCCATGAATGCCAGCGCTTCAAGATTGTCCGGGTTGATTGCGAGCGCCTTCTGATAGGAGCTGATCGCATCGTCATACCGTTGAAGGTATCCCAGAGTTCTTCCTATGAACATGTAAGGGCGGTAATTATGCGGGTCGAGTTCAATTGCCTGGTTCAGCTGGCGCAGGCCGAGATCGTACTGCCCGGCATGGGACTGAGCTACGCCAAGGTACATGCTGACACTTGACGACAGTGGCTCCGTGTCTCTTGCCAACCGCATGGAAGCGATTGCCTCCTGGTGGCGGCTTAAAGCACTTAGATAAATGGATTTCCAGAGCAGAGTGGTCACCTGTCCGGGATCGAGGCTCAGCGAGGCTTCAAATTCCCGTTCCGCCCCGGTCCAGTCAAACTCATACCAGCTCTTGATCAGCGCCGATGTGCAATGCGCTTCCGCCAGAGTGTCGTCGAGGTCCATCGCCCGCTGCAAATAATCCCGTGCTTTCGCCAGCGCCACAAAGGGCCTCATCGTGGCCACTCGAATCGACCCCATCTGTGCGTAGCAATCCGCCAGCCCTGCGTATGCGGGAGCAAATTTCGGATCGGTTGCCAGCGCTTCGTTGAAATGCGCCATGCTGGTGCGAATCGAGTCGGCGGTCATCTTGTGCCAGAAAAAGCGGCCCTTCAGGTACGCGTCATACGCAGCCGATGAACGCGCATATTTTCTGGCGCCCGCAGTCTCTCCGGGCAGCAGCTCAAGCACCAGCGACTGGCTCACCCTCCTCGTCACTTCGTCCTGCACCGCCAGCAGGTCCGTCGACTTGCGGTCAAACACTTCCGACCACATCACGCTCTTATCCTTCAGGTCGAGCAACTGAGCCGTGATCCGAATCGAATCTGCCGAGCGTCGCACTGAGCCTTTTAACAGATAGTCAAGATTCAGTTCTCTTTGCAGCCGATCGAGTTGCTCATTGGGGAGCATTCCCCCCGGAGCACGCGGGCCCACCGTCACCCGCAGTCTTTCTGGATCGATCCGCGACAGCGCGGAAATCATGTCTTCGGTTAGCCCAGCGGCGAAATAATCCTCGACCACCCCGCCCATGTCCTCGATCGGCAGTATCCCAATCCGGATGCGATTGGGCGCCTTCTTCGATGCGGAATCGCCCACGCGCTCCACGGATCCGATAAAGCGATAGCCGATGCGCGGCAGCGTCTCGATGAATCGCGGTCTCTCCGCCTGATCGCTTAGCGTGATGCGGATTTGCCGAATGCAGAAGTTGAGATTCTGCTCAAAGTCGACAAACGTGTCCTGGCCCCAGATCGCGTTCTGAATCTGCTGGCGCGTCACCGATTTGCCCCGATGGCTCATCAGAAATGCCAGAACGCGCGCCGGCTGCTGCTGAATACGGATCAGCATGCCGTTCCTGCGGAGCTCCAACGTCAGCTCGTCGAGCTCGAATTCCCCGAATCGAATGAGAGACATAGCGGAGGAAGAAGGGTAACCGAAGTCTCACAGATTATAGCATCCGATTTTTCGGCGCGACATCGATCTCTGGTGTCATTGATTTCAGCTTAGGCGAAGCGGGCCAGAGATGCCCTCATCGGGCCAGGAATTCAACCGCCTGTGGAACCAATTCCGAGCCCATGGTGCTGCTCCCATTGCACCGAGAGCTTCGTTCTGTTCTCACACAAAGGCGAGGCCGGTCCTGGGAAACACCGTAGGGTTCCGGAGCGCTTCTGGAATGATGCATAATCGCCAATGCGCTCATTGAAGACGGATAGATCCTGAAATGTCGCCAGGTCGAACTCATCTTCAAGCCAAAATCCGCCTCAGAATGAACAATATAGTTCGCCTCCCCGCATCCTGACAACCTGCCATCGCCGTCCCTAGCGGGGCCGCAGAATACGTTTGCAGGTTGTTCCTCCAATCCCACTCCGCGCCCTCGGGTGGACGGCCCAGCGCACGATCTGACCGTGCGCTGAACGGGCCTTCTTGAGTCCGTTCGGAGCGCGGCTGCGCGCCAAACGATGGTGCCTGTTTGGCACTTTCCTCGCTTTTCCCTCCGGACTCCCACCGTCGGGCGCTGCGTTCGTTCTTTTCCGCCAACCGTCTTCGCGCTTCCCAGCCGTGGGTGAGCAAGACGCTCAGCCGGTTACGGCGGAAAAGGAGAACAAAAACATGAGTTTCAGTAGCAACCGCAACAGCGGCAGCAGCACCACCGCGCCGCACAGCACAAATGCGGCGCAGCAACGCAACCGCCAGCAGACGACCACTCAGCAGATCATCGCGGAGAATGTCAAGCACCTGATCGAACAGCTTGAGCAGGGCAAGAGCGAGGCGCTCACCGCCTACCTCAACGCAATGGCCCGCTTCCACAGTTACAGCTTCGGCAACATTCTTTCCATCGCGCATCACCGCCCCGATGCAACCCATGTTGCGGGCATCCGCAAATGGAATGAGTTTGGCCGCTACGTCAAGAAGGGTCAGAAGGGCATCCCGATTCTGGCTCCGATGATTGGCGCCAAGCGCCAGCGCGACGAGGAGCCAGCCGAGCAGAGTGACAGGCCCGCGCCCGTGCTAATCGGCTTCCGTGTCGTGTATGTCTTCGATGTTGCCCAGACCGAAGGAGCCGAGCTTCCCGAACCAGCGACCGTCTCCGGCGAAGTGGGCACACACCTTGACCGACTCATCGACTTTGTGCAGCGGCAAGCCATCGAGCTTGAGTACAACGAGCGCATCGCGCCCGCGCAAGGCGTGAGCTACGGCGGAAAGATCGCCTTGCTTCCCGGCCAGACGAAGGCCGAGGAGTTCAGCACCTTGGTGCATGAATTGGCGCACGAGATGTTGCACCGCGCCGAGCGCCGCATCATTACCACCAAGACGGTGCGCGAAACCGAGGCCGAATCCATCGCTTTCATCGTGGGCCGCGCCGTGGGCTTGACGACCGGCAGCGCCAGCGCCGACTACATCAGCCTCTACCACGGCAACGCCGAGTTACTCACCGAATCGCTTGCCGTCATTCAGCAAGCATCCGCAACCATTCTCGACGCGCTCTTCGCCGAAGAAGCGGAGCCACTCGCACAGGCCAGCTAAACCCGCACACCTGAGCGGGTGCGCTTCGCCGTGCCCGCTCCCGCATTCACCCTCAACAAGCAAAGGAGAAGAGTTTATGACGACCGAAGTTCAGTCCGAATATCGCAACCTGCCACTCGCAAGTCTTAGCGAGTCGGGCATGAATCCACGCCGCAATTTTGACGAAACCGCGCTTAACGAACTGGCAGAAAGCATCCGCACCCAGGGCTTGCTTTCGCCGTTGACTGTGCGACCCAAAGGGCCGCAGACTTTCGAGATCGTTGCCGGAGCGAGACGCTATCGCGCCGCGCAGTTGGCCGGTCTCGAATCCATCCCCGTCCGCATCGTTGAACTTACCGACGCCCAGGCGCTCGAAACCTCCATCGTGGAGAACCTCCAGCGCCGTGACGTGCATCCCTTGGAAGAGGCAAGCGGCTTCGCCGCGCTCTTGCGGCTTGAGGAGCCGCAGTATTCCATCGAGCAGATTGCCGCCAAATGCGCCAAGAGTCCGGCATACGTCCTGGCTCGTATCAGGCTCACCGAGCTTTCGCCCGCAGTGACCGAGGCGTTTCTCAAGGACGAGATCGGCACCGGACACGCGCTCTTGCTGGCGAAGCTCCAACCCGCGCAGCAGGAGGAAGCCCTCACCGCTTGCTATCAGGAGCAGTTTGGCAGCGGCAACAAATCGAAGCGCATCCTGCTACCCGTTCGCCAGCTTCAACAGTGGATTGAGCATAACATTCTCTTGGAGCTTGCATCCGCGCCGTTCTCAAGAGAAGACGCTGAGCTTGCGCCGGAGTCTGGCGCTTGCCTCGATTGCCCGAAGCGCACCGGGCACAACACGCTGCTCTTCGAGGGCATGGCGGCGCAGCACGATAGCTGCTCCGACCCCAAGTGCTACGCCGCGAAATTGGAAGCGCACGTCCGGCAGACCGTCGCAGCCAAGCCGAAGCTGGTTCAGATCAGCACCGCCTACGGGCCGCAGAAGGAAGGCAGCGCCGCAGTCCCGCGCAACAAGTACGTTGAGATTCGCACGGAGAAGCCGACCAACCCGAAGCAGCACGACTGGCCGGAGTACAAGACGTGCAAGTTCACCACCGAGGCCATCGTTACCGAAGGCAGCGAGAAGGGCGAGATGCGCCGCATTTGCGCGAACGCAGAATGCCCGATCCATCATGCCCGCAAGCCGAAAGCCGCGCCCGATTCAAACGCCAAGGCCGAGCAGGAGAAGCGCCGCCGCGAGGAAGCAATCGCCCAGGCAACCGGCTTGCGCATATTGAATGCGATTGTCGAGGCCGTGCCGGTTCGACTGATGAAGCGCGATCTGCTTTTCATCGTCGAGCGTTTGACAGCGACCGTTGAAGAGCGCCGTCTCGCCGTCCTGCTCCGTCTGCATGGCATCAACAAAACACAGGCAACCACCGCCGACGCACAGGCCAAGCTCTTCACAGCTTTCCTCCGCAAGTCAGACGAAAGCACACTCGGACGCGTCTTGGTTGAACTGTCCATCTTGCAAACGCTGCATTCGCAGAGCGATTCCAGCAAGGCTCTACGCGAGGCCGCGGAGTTCTACAAGGTGGATGTTGCGGCAATCACCGCCAAAGTCAAGCAGGAGTTTTCCGCCAAGGACAAAGCTAAGGCTGCAAAGCCAGCCAAGGCAAAGCCGCCAGCAAAGGCCGCAAAGAACACGAGAGCCGCCTAATCCAATCCAGCATTCCGGCGGATTGGGCTTGAGGTTGCATATCGCCACCTCGCTCATCCCGACCGTGTCCAGCGTCAACTCAAGAGTCGATAGGCCCTCTTTGCCGTTCCAGCGTTGCCCAAAGGGCCGTTCGCCGCCAGGATGGGCAATCATTTAGACTTTCAATCGAATGCAAAAGGATCGTCACAGCCCATGCCAGAGCTTCAATTCAAAGGGAAAGAGTTCGTCTACAACCACCATTTGACCGTGCCTTACCATCCGCTTGTGCCGGACGCGGCCAAGTCGGTGGGCGCGCCGTCGCTGAATGGAAACCTCATCATTCATGGTGACAATCTGCACGCGCTTAAGGCACTGCTGCCGATGTACGCGGGCAAGGTGGATTGCATCTTCATCGACCCGCCCTACAACACCGGCAACGAGGGCTGGAGCTACAACGACAACGTCAACAGCCCGATGATGAAGGAATGGCTCTCCTCGAATCCCATCAACGCCGAAGATATGCTCCGCCATGACAAATGGTGCGCGATGATGTGGCCCAGGCTGACTCTGCTCCGGGAATTGCTCTCCGATACCGGCAGTTTTTGGATGACGTTGGACGACAACGAAATTCAGAATGCTAGAGCAATTCTCGACGAAATCTTCGGGAGCAAAAACTTCGTAGCAACCTGTATTTGGCACAAGATGGACAGTCCAAAAAATACGGCTGTTCGTTTCAGTGAAGACCATGATTATCTCGTGGTCTATGCGAAGGAGATTGAACGTTGGAAACCTAACCTCTTAGAGCGCAGCGATGAAATGTTGGCGCGGTATAAAAATCCAGACAATGATGTTCGTGGACCTTGGCTCCTTAGCGATCTTGCTGCGAGGAACCCGTATTCCGCAGGACTCTACCCCATTACAACGCCTAAAGGGAGAATTATAAAAGGACCGCCCGCCGGTTCATATTGGCGCGTCAAGGAAGAAAAATTTAGGGCGTTGGACAGGGACAATCGAGTTTGGTGGGGCGAAGATGGCGATAATAGGCCCGGAATTAAGAGGTTTCTTTCAGATGTGAAAAAGGGCGTCGTCCCCCAGACAATCTGGCGATGGCAGGATGTTGGCAGCACAAGAAATGCGAAACAGAGCCTCAGCCAGATTATGGCTGCTGATAACGAAGAAGATTTGTTCATCACTCCGAAGCCTGTGGAACTGTTGCAGAGGGTTGTCGAACTTGCTACTACATCTGCATCAATAGTCCTCGATTCATTCTCGGGAAGCGGTTCTACTGCTCACGCCGTTTTAGCTGCAAACTCCGCTGATGATGGAGACCGTCGTTTCATACTCGTCGAATCCGAAGGATATGCCGACACGCTCACAGCAGAGCGCGTTCGCCGTGTGATTCAGGGGTATGAATTCAAGGGTACGCAAAAAGAAGAGTTACTTCGTGAATCGCTGACGTGGACAAAGCTGAAGAGTGCTGACAGCTTGCTGGAGAAAGTTTCGTTCATGGAGCAAGCGAATGGCGCTCGCTTCGACAGTATCAGCAAGACGGTGAAGGACGGCGAATTAATCGTCACGGGCGAGAAGAAGGTTGCTGAGCGCACCGAGGGACTGGGTGGAGAATTCACCTACTGCACGCTCGGGCCGGAGCTGGACATTGACAAGATTCTGACCGGCGAAACGCTGCCAGACTATCTGACGTTGGGAGCGTGGCTCTTTCATACGGCGACGGGCGAGAGCTTTGATGCGGCCAAGGCAAAGCCGAAGAGCTGGTATCTGGGTGAGAGCGCGGCCTATCATCTGTGGCTTGTCTACCGGCCCGATCTGGACTATCTGAAATCGGCGGAGGCCGCGTTGACGCTGTCGTTGGCCGAGAAGATTGCCAAAACAAAGGGCAAGAAGCATCTTGTCTTCGCACCGGCCAAGTATGTGCCGAACAGCAAGCTGCTGCCGATGGGCGTTGAGTATGCGCCGCTGCCGTTCGCTCTTTACCGGATTGAGAAGGGCTGACGGCGATGGAACTGAAGCCCTATCAACAAGAATCGCTCGACACTTTCGACCTCTACCTGGAGGAAGTGGTCAAGTTTCAGGCGGAGGCGGAGAAGACGCGCGCCCTGGCTCGGCAGAATCCCGAGATTGAAGTGCCGATCCCCGACTTTCCCAAGAAGGCGTGGGATGCGATGCGGAATCGCGGCGCTTTACCACAATCGCACAGGAGCTATCCGTATGTCTCGCGTCAGGACGGAACGGGCAGCGATGTACCAAGTGTTTGCCTGAAGATTCCGACCGGCGGTGGAAAAACGCTGCTGGGCGCCTACTCGGTTTCGCGGATCATGGGCAATTATCTGAAGAGCAACCGGGGCTTTGTGCTGTGGATTGTGCCCAATGAGGCGATCTACGCGCAGACCAAGCGGCAGTTGACCAACCGCGAGCACCCGATCCGGCAGATTCTGGATCGCGCGGCGGCCGGCCGAGTAAAGATTTTGGAGAAGGACGATCCGCTGAATGCGCTGGATGTTGAGAGCAACCTTTGCGTGATGCTGCTGATGCTGCAATCAGCAAATCGCGTGACCAAGGAGACGCTGCGGCTCTTCCGGGACCGCGGCAATGTGCATGGGTTCTTTCCGGCTGGAGACGATATTCAGCAGCACTGGGAGTTGATTGGACGCATTCCAAATCTGGACTGCTATGGGCGCACAGACACGATGGGCGCAACGGCCAAGGATAGCCTGGGGAATGTGCTGCGGTTGCTGCGGCCTATTGTGGTGATGGACGAGGGGCACAAGGGATACACCGCTGTTGCCATGAACACCCTCAACGGCTTTAATCCGTCGTTTGTGCTGGAACTCTCCGCGACGCCAAAGGAGAACGCGAACTGGCTGGTTGATGTGCGCGGCACAGCCTTGCAAACGGCGGAGATGATTAAGCTGCCGATCAACGTAAAGGTGAAGGCCGGAGACGACTGGAAAGACTGCCTGCGGGAGAGCTTGGACAGGCTGAATGGTTTGCAACAAACGGCGGACCAGTTGAGGGACGAGACCGCGAGGTATATCCGTCCGATTCTACTTGTTCAGGTGGAACGCACTGGCAAGGAACAAAGGGATGGAAAGACCATCCACGCCGAAGACGCACGGGAGTTTTTGCTTTCGCTGGGATTGGATCAGGCGGAGATTGCACTGAAAACGGCGGATACCAATGAACTGGATAAGCCGGAGAATGCAAATCTGCTGAGTTCCGCCTGCCGTGTGCGGGTGATTGTCACTAAGAGCGCGTTGCAGGAGGGCTGGGATTGCCCATTTGCCTCGATTTGTTGAACTTCATGCGCATCTTTCGTCAGCGAGCCGTCATCTCAGGCTCGCATAAAAACAGGTTTGGAATCGAACTTCAGGACGCTCCGAGGAAAGCATCGCGTCCTGAAACCCGGCTGCGTTCTTGAAGGCCGCCGGCCGTTCTTTTCCCGGAGCGGGGACCGGCCGCCGCCCCAGGCACAACGGCATAAAACAACCTCTAGTTGCTGATGCGCCCGTCCACCAGGCACCAGGTGGGCGGACCGGTAAGCGCATATGTGGAAGAGACTTTCGACGACTGGCTGAGCGGGGTGAGGGTGCCGGCGTTTTGGTCCAGTTGCTGACCCGCCACGGTTTGATCGTCGTAGTTGGCCTCATAGAAAAACTGATTCGAGGGATCCTCGACCATGCACACCGGCCCTGCGCCAGTGCCAAAGCCGACCGGGTTTCCTCCCAATTCGGTGGGCAGAAACGGATTGTTCATCACGTAGCCGGCAATGCCGCTCAACGCCAGGGTTGAGGGCGCCGGGGTCCCCTGGTTGGCCACGTAGAACCACTTATCCTTGCTCTCCACAACCAGGTAGATGGGGTTGGACTGGTACTGATCATCGGGAATGGGTCCGCTGGACAGTATCGTCAGCGAGCCGTTCGCGCTAACGCTCCAGGGCAGAATCTGGCTGGGCGCGGTGACGGGGGTGGTGCTGCCGGCCGGCGTATACGTGATCGGCTCGTTGTCGAGCACCCAGATGTAACCGCCGCCGCTCACGATGGCCGTTGCCTGGTGAACGTCGCCCAGCAAGGTCGAGCCGTTCGACTCCACGCTCAACTGCCCGGTACCGGCGTTGTAGCTGTAAGGAAAGACTAGATCTCCAGCCGCCGGAGTGCCGCTCAGCGTCAGAAGGGTTCCGCCTGAGAACGCAAGATCAATGGGGTTGACCGGGACCGGGAAGTAAGTCAGGTTCTGCGTGCCGCTGGCTCCGGTGGTCACCTTCACCTGCGCATTCTGCAACAGACTCAGGCGGCCCGTCGTCTGGCTGATCGTAAAAGCGGTGATGTCGCCGCAGGTCGCAGCGCCGTTCAGCGCCTGTGTGCAGCCATTCGCAAAAGTTGTCGGCGACCATGCGGAACGGGTTCTTGCCCTGCGTCGTGAAGGTCTCCTGCGCTGTCAGGACGCCGTTGGCGCCGACCGCGAACTGGGTGATATTCGGGTTCACGCAGGGATACTCCGTAGTGCACTCGGTTTGACCAGCCTGGGGCACGCCCTGATTGAGTACATAAAGAAAGCGGGAGCTGACCAGCAGCAGGGCGCGCACCGGGTTGGCTCCCCCGGAGGGAACGGGAGGCTTCAGGCCGTTGATAGGCGTCAGCTTCCCCGTATTGTGGTCAATTTTGAAGCCGGCGACGTAGCCGTTGCCTTCGGATTCCGACGTCACCGTCCCCGTCACATACAAAAAGCCGACCGTATAACTCTGAACGCAAGAGGTGACGCTGAGGACAACGCCCGCAGAGAGGGCGCCGATCAGAAGGGTCTTGCCGAATTTCTTGAACTTCATGCGATTCCTTCATCCTGGTCAGGCGCGCGCCGCCAGGTTGGCTAGTTCCACAGCAGAGCTGGGTTGGGACGGGTCCCTGTTGCATTGTAAAAGCCGAGGGTGGGTTGTGCCTAGTTTTGGCGGAAGACGGGGTAAAACAGCGAATTATTCCGCGCCTGCCAACCTCGGGCGCCGCGAAATCCCCGCCTTTCCCGCTTTTCGCCGCAATTCAGGGCACTGCTGCGCTTTGGACGCCCGGCGGAGCCGAAAGGTCAACGCGCAACCGCCGCAAATCATGCGTGCAGGGTACCCCACCCTTGTCGCTGTCATTCTGAGCGGAGCGCAGCGGAGTCGAAGAACCTGCTTCTTGACAATTTGCGGCCAGGGTGGGAGGCCGCATCCCCATCTTCGCGCTGTATCCATTCGCCGCAGCTCGGAGCTGCGCCGCGGGGTCTACCGTTTCTTCGCCGGACGGACATTCCGGGCCACGGCGGCCTTCACGAGCGCCTGGAAGGCACCCGCGTCGACCTCGTCCCCTTCGTGGATGTCGATCGCCCTTCGCGTGTTGCCTTCCAAACTGGAATTGAAGAGGCGCGATGGGTCTGGGATGCTGGCCCCCCGGGCGAAGGTCAGCTTCACGACCTTGGTGTACGCCTCCCCGGTGCAGACAATCCCGTGGTGCGACCAGACCGGAGTGCCCCTCCACTTCCACTCCTCGGTCATCTCGGGATCGGCTTCCAGGATCAGCGCCCGCATGTGGGCCAGGGTCTCCCCGCGCCATCCCCCAAGGTCGCTGATCCGCTGGTCGATTAGCCGGGAAGCGGGGTCCCCGGTCGCGGGCCCACGGCTGCTCATCTCTTTTCTTTCCTTCATCTCTCCAGCTCCAGGCACCAGGCTCGCCTACCAGACCCGGCAGGAGGTCGCCGGAAGCATCGGCTGACCCTTGGCGCAGCCGAAGGCCTTGCCGAACTGGTCGAAGTTCCGCACGGTTCCATTCACGCGCCAGCGGGCCGGGGAGTGAGGGTCGGTCAGAGCCAGTTGGCGGGCCACCTCGTCGGTCTGGTTTTCGCACCACACCTGCGCGAAGCCCAGGAAGTAGCGCTGCGCCTCAGTGTAGCCGTCGATCTTCGCGTCGATGCTCTTTCCTTGCGCCGCGAGCGTATCCTCGAGCGCCATGTAAGCGAGGCGCAGGCCGCCGTTGTCGGCTGTATTCTCACCCAGCGACAGCCGGCCATTCAGCTTCTGCGCCGGAGTATCGCCCTTGGCCGGAGCTGCCTCAAAGCCGCTGTACTCGTCGGCCACGCAATCGGTCTTCTCGGTGAAGGCCTTGCGGTCCTCCGGCGTCTGCCAGTCGCGCAGGTTGCCGTGGCCGTCGTACTGCGAGCCCTCGTCGTCGAAGCCGTGGGTCATCTCGTGGCCGATCACCACGCCGATGCCGCCGAAGTTCACCGCCGGGTCGATGGTGAAGTCAAAGAACGGCGGCTGCAGGATGCCCGCCGGAAAGTTAATGTCATTCATCGATGGATTGTAGTAGGCGTTGACCGTGGGAGGCGTCATCTCCCACTCCTTTTCGTCCACCGGCTTGCCCAGATGGTCCAGGTTCCAATTGCGCTCAAAGACCGCACTGCGTTCGATGTTGCCGATAAGGTCGCCACGCTCCACCTTGAGTCCCGAGTAATCGCGCCACTTCTCCGGGTAGCCGATCTTGTTGCGGATCATCCCCAGCTTGATCTCCGCCTCCTTCTTGGTGGCCTCCGTCATCCAGGGAAGGGTCTTGATGTCGTCGCCCAGGCTCTTCTCCAGCGCGGCTACCAGTTGGTCCATGCTGTTCTTGGCCGCAGGCGGAAAGTGCAGCTTCACCCAGTCCTGGCCCACCGCCTCGCCCAGCGCCTGGTCGGTCATCCTGGAGCACTGCTTCCAGCGCGGCGTCGGTTCCTTCTGTCCGGCCAGAGTCTTGCCGAAGAAGGCGAAGTTTTCGTCGAAGAATGCCTTGGGCAGGTTGCGGGCCAGGCCGTGCAGCGTGTGCCAGCGGAAGTACGCCTTCCAGCTATCGACAGGCTCGGTCGAAATCAACTCGTTCAGCGTCTTGAAGAAATCGGGCGTTTGAACGTTCAGCGTCTCGAAGGGGCGCACCTTCACCGCCTTGTAGTAAAGCGAGTAGTCGAACCCTGGAGTCAGCTTCTGGAAGTCGGCCACCGCATAAATGTGATATATCTTTTCCGGGTCGCGCAGGTCGGTGCGGGTCATCGAGGCCTTGGCCAGCGCCGTCTCAATCTCCATGACCGCCGCTGCTTCTTTGGCGGCCTGTTCCGGAGAGTCGCCGGCCAGCGTGAGCATCTTCGTTACGTGCTCGACGTACTGCCTGCGAATCTCCTTGAGGTGCGGGTTGTCCACCAGATAGTAGTCGCGGTCGGGCAGCGAAAGTCCGGCCTGGGAGACGGTTGCAATCTGTTTCGACGAATCCTTCTCATCCTGTTCTACGTCGAAGTCGAACAGCGGCATCGGGCTGCCTTCACCCTCCAGTTCGCTGGCCAGCGCGGCAACTTCCTGCGCGTTCTTCAGCCCGGCGATCCGCTGGAAGGCGGGCTCCAGCGGCTTCAAGCCCTTCTGCTCCACCAGATCCGTATTCATGCAAGCGCCGAAGAAGTCGCCATACTGCTTTTGAAGCGGACTCTGCGGATTTCTGGCGGCCGCGTCCAACTCCTCCCAAAGAAGATAGCGGTTGCGCTCATCCACCTGCGAGAAGGAGCGCGCCCACATCACCTGATCGGCCGGAACGGGATTGTTTTTCAGCCAGTTGCCGCAGGCGTACTGGTAGAAATCCGTGCAGGGATCGACGGTCTTGTCGATGGCCGCCAGATCGAAGCTGTGGATGGCCGGCTTGGGGGTGGGCTTCGAGTTATCGACCGCCGTGGGCTTGGCGGCATCGGGTTTTGCCGGGCCGGCTGGCGGGGTTGCCGGGGCCTGCGCCAGGGCGGAAGCGGCAGCCAGAATCAGGACAGGTGCGAGACGCAAATAGTTCATCGAATCTCCTCTTTGCAACAGGGTCAACCGGCCAGCCCATTCGCGCCGTGCGCGCCCAGGGGAAGGCGGCCAAGACCGGGTTCGCGGCAGCCAATTCCGCGCACGCTGCATCGCTTCTTAGGAGGCTATCACGGCGGGCGCGTAGGCTGGCTTTCTTCCAGCCCGGCTGGCGCAGGTCTCGATTCTGACACCTGGAATCGACCTGTGAGCCACTTGATCTTCTTACCCGAGCGCCGCGTCGACAGCCGCGGTCAGCAAACTTAGTCCGGCGCCGATGTCGGCTCCCAGGTGAACCCGCAGGGCGCGGCGTCCGCGCGACTCCAGCACCGCCAGATCCCCGGCGGCCTGGGCGTCGATCACCACGCCAAAGCTGTACTTCCGGCTGGGAATCTCGACATCCACGGCGTGATCGGCGGTGATTTGCAGGAAGACGCCGGTGTTGGGACCACCCTTGTAGTCCTGGCCGGTGGAGTGGAGGAAGCGCGGGCCGAAGCCCAGGCAGGTGGCCACGCGTTTGGTGTCGCGCACCTTGCGGCGCAGGCCCTGGATGTCCGTTTCATGCTCGGGGAACATGGGCAGATAAGCCAGCGCGGCGAAGTAGTCGCCGGGGCGAATCTGGTCCAGATGCGCGCGCATATAGCCGGCCAGCGTCTCCGTGGGCGCGGCTGCTTTGAGCTTGGCGGCATAGGCTTCAGTGGCATAGAGCTGGATGCCCTCATGCTCCAGCACGGGCGTCCGCTGGGGCAACTTGCCGGTCTGCTCGTAGGACGCCATCAGCGCGCGGGTTTCGATCTTGGCCGACTCCACGTCCGGCTGGTTGAAGGGGTTGATGCCCATTACCGAGCCGGCAACCGCCGTAGCGAACTCCCAGGTAAAGAACTGCCCGAAGATCTCGTAGAGGTCGTCAATCTGGATGGTCACCACCGGATGGCCGGCGGCTTCGATAGCGGCAACCTGACCGTCCTGACTGCTGTCAATCGTCTCCGCATAGCGGAGGTAGACGAAGATGCGGTCGCTGCCGTAAACGTCGGGCGCGGCGATGGCCTCGCGGTCCACCGGCGTGATGCCCTTGCCCTGCTTGCCGGTCGATTCGGCGACCAGTTGCTCCATCCATGCGCCCAGGTCGTAGATCT
>JBEKDB010000106.1:0-7502 GCA_050014575.1 Occallatibacter sp.
GCCCGCTACTTTATTGCGCCCTCGCGAGCCGGGGGGGGGACGACCGGAACCGGAGTTTCATTCTCAAGTCAACTATAGTAACCCATCGTAACGCTTTAGGGGTGGTTTCGGCAAGAAGCGTGCGCTCCCGCCCCCCAGAAATGACCGTCCCAGGCCCGAAAATGGGCCGCAGTCCATTGACGCCCGGTTTGGTCCTGAGCGCAATCAGATCATCCTGATTGAACAGCACCGAATGCGGCCCGCCAAGACTCAACTCCCCCCCCGACGCGGAGAACAACTGCGACAGCTCATCCAACCTGCGGCGGCGGAGAAATCCGCCGGTCGACGTGAGGTTTGCTCTGGGATTGCCAACCAGCTGCGTTGCCGCCTGGGGCGCATCGGTTCGCATGCTGCGGAACTTCGGCATTCGGAAGATGCGATTCCCGCGCCCCACGCAGTCAGACCAATGAAGTACTGGGCATTTACACGGTGGAATCCGCCGTGGCGGACGCGGGTGCGACGGGCTGTCCTTGCAGAGGGCAAGAGCCAGCGGGCAGTGGCACGGGAGTTTGGACGGGCGCGGAAGACGGTTCGGAGGATGCTGGAGTAGTTACTGCCGCCAAGCTGTCGAGGACAACAGCCGGCGCGGCGGCTGAAGCTGGGCCTGACCCCAAATGACAACAGAAAAGCTGAGAAAAGTGGCCACGGATTCGTCTTCGTTAACGCCGATGTCGCGCGGCGAAATTCTCGATTACGCCAGGTCGTGCATGGTTAGGCCGCAAAGATCTCCCCATTATTGCGTCCATATATATTGACATAATAGTTTTTAATGTTCATAATAGTGAACGTATCGAGTATTCATTATGCTGGCACAAACATTACCGATTCCCGTCAAGAGCGCTTTGCGCAAGCTCGGAAGTGACATCCGGGACGCGCGGCGGCGGCGGCGTATCCCGTCGGCGGTCATGGCCCAGCGTGCCAACATCTCCCGAACTACACTCGTAAAGGTGGAGAAGGGCGATCCGGGCGTTGGGATGGGAACCTACGCAGCCGTGCTGTTTGCGCTGGGAATGCTCGACAGGCTCCGCGATCTGGCCAGCGCGAAGACGGATGAGATTGGTCTGGCACTGGAGGAGGAGCGTCTGCCCAAGCGGATCGATCTTCGTTTCCGGCGCGCGAAGAAAGCTCGACCAGAGTGCGAGCAAACGAGGCCGTAAATGGATCAGCAAATACTCGTCTACGTTGACCTCGACGGCGCGCCGCACTTGGTTGGCCGCTTATGGCTGCACAACCGCAAGCGAGTCGAGAGCGCCACCTTCCGCTATGACGAAGAGTGGCTGCGGAATCCGCAGCGGTTTCCCCTGGAACCAGCGCTGCAAATGGACACCGCGCCGCACCACACTGAGGCCGGAAAGAGCCTCTTTGGCGCGATTGGAGATTCGGCTCCGGATCGCTGGGGACGAACCTTGATGATGCGTGCCGAGGCTCGGCGCGCCAGAAACGCCGGCGAGCCGCCCCGCACGCTTTGGGAGGCCGATTACCTACTCCTGGTCGATGACGAAACCCGGATGGGCGCGCTGCGGTTTGCCGCGCAGGAGGGCGGGCCATTTCTGCGTGAGGCCGCGGACCATCGCACGCCGCCCTTGATCGAACTTCCGGCTCTGCTTGCCGCCAGCGAGCACGCCTACGACGAAGTCGAAACCGAGGAGGATCTTCGCCTCTTGCTTGCGCCAGGTTCATCGCTGGGCGGCGCGCGCCCCAAGGCTTCCGTGCGGGGCAGGGATGGGCAACTGGCGATTGCTAAATTTCCTCATTACAGCGACCGCATCCAGACGGTTCTTTGGGAGGCCATCGCCTTTCGTCTCGCCGCCGCGGCAGACATTCAGACGGCGACCGCACGAGTCGAACGGGCCGCCGGCCGGCCTGTCCTTCTCCTGCGCCGGTTCGACCGGGAAGGAACGGCGCGGCGGCCGTTTCTCTCGGCGATGAGTATGCTGGGCGCCTCGGATCACGAGACCCGCAGCTACCTGGAGATCGCCGATGCGATTCAGCGGTATGGCGCGGCTCCGACAGAAGACCTGCACGAACTGTGGCGGAGAATCGTCTTCTCCGTTCTGATCTCGAATACCGACGACCACTTGCGCAACCATGGCTTCCTCTATGAAGGCAATCAGGGTTGGCGGCTATCGCCAGCCTACGATCTGAACCCGGTCCCGGTGCAATTCCGGCCACGCATTTTATCCACGCTGATTGATGAGCAGAGCGGCGACGCGTCGATTGAACTGGCGCTGAGTGTTGCCGAGTACTTCCGCTTCACTCCGTCACAGGCGCGGCAAACAACCCGCGAGGTGGCCAAGGCTGTTTCTGGATGGAGACGGGAAGCAACTGCCCTGGGAATTCCGGCGGCGGAGACGGAGATTGTGGCCTCAGCCTTCGAGCATGAGGATTTGGCAGCCGCAAAGAAGCTGCGAACTTGAAGTCGCCGAACACGGATCCGGTCATGAAATTCCTGTTGCGAAGGCGGCTTGCTATCCGCGACCACATCACGGGGAAGATGAGAGACCTTCACGGTCTGCTCGCCGGCGATCCGGCGCCAGCCCGGAGGTAGCTTCTCAGGCATGTTTCGGAAATCCGCATGAAGCCCCGGCATGTGGGGGACGGCAAAGGGCAACCTGACTGGGCGCTGCTTGGACTGCCAGACGTCTGCAATCTTCCGGCAATCCGCTGGAAGCTGATGAATCTTGCATTGCTACAAGCCGAACAACCGGAGAGATACCGGGCGATGATTCATGAACCTGATGCGATCTTGAGGAGCACGTCAAGGTCATCGATGTGATTTCCGGGGATAAACCTGGAGAATGTTGCCGCTGTTGTCGCGAAAACTCCTTCTATTTGCCACTTATTCTATGGAGTAAATTGAGGTCTCACCAGATGTCGCCATATTTCCCGACTACTGAGTAATCGAGCGCCACACAGTTGGGCAAGCAAGGCATGGTTGGGAAAGCTTCAGAAACCGTTCTGCTCTCTCGCCGCAGGGGCCATGCCGCGGTCCTCTCGGATTGCATCAAGCCACAACTGCATGGTCAGATCTTCTCTCTTGGGAACGCCGAGTTGCCAGCGCAATTCCTTCGCGTAACGCTCCTGAAAAATATCGAGGTCGAAGGGAATGCTTCGCGCCAGAAAGCGCACGTCGTCGCGGTCCTTCTGGCTGTTTCTTTCGAGTTTGGAGAGGGCTAGGTCGTAGGGGTCAAGCGCCATCAGATGGAGGTTGCGGTAGGCGCCGGGGAACATCTCGACAAGGCGGTCCTCGTAGCTCTCCCGGATGGCGGCAACGGCCACACGGTCAAGGTATATTCGGTATTTCTGATGCAGCGGTCCTCCCCGAATGCCAAGTTCCATCATGGTCTCAGCGGCGTTCGGTGGCGCAGGCTCGATGACATCGACATCCGCAGTGGGCCGCTCCAGTCCGTAGAGCAGCGTGACGACGAAACCGCCAATGCAGTCGAGGCGCACAGTCGTATCGACTGCCTCATCCAACTCCCTGAAGAAGGAGTTCCACGGTTCCGGCGGCCGGTTAGAGGACAACATGATTGAGTTGCTCCACGGTGAGGTCTGTCAGAAGATTCCAGTGTTCGGCCGATTTGGGCCGATGTTCGCGCAGCCAGGCGCGCTCGGCGCGTGTCATCGATTCCCTGCATAGAGTATCTTCTTTCACCAGGCGCGAGGGTTCTAGCTTGGCAACACGGGTGGCCAGTTCCTCTTCTAACTGGGAGCGTCCCTCTCTCTCCGCGGCCCGCCGCGCCAGCTCGACCACAAACCCCAGACGGTTCTGGCGATCTCGCAGCTTCGCATTCGCGGTCAGCCAATCCCAGTTCAGATGCGGGTAGGCCAGAGGCAGCCATGCCAGCGCTTCGGTGACCCGCGAGTCCAAATCGTCCGAGTCCAGCGCCTCCATTAGCAATTCCACCGGATTCAAGCGGACCGAACTGCGCAGATAGGCAAAACCCGGATAGCCCAGGCTTCCCAGCATCGTCTGGAAGAAGCCGGCGTTGCGGGCGCATGTCTGGTATTCCGTGAGGGGGAGCGCCGTGGCGGGAACCTGAAAGACTTCCACCGCTTTTGAGGCAAGTTCTGAGGAAACAGCCCGCTTTCCCCGCTCGACCATCGACAGATAGGCCTGGGTCACGCCGAGCCGCGCAGCGGCTTGGGCTTGCGTCCAGGAGGACGCCTTGCGGGCGTTCTTGAGTTCGTCTCCGGTCACATATTGAATATAACACAAACTGTTATAATTGTGTGATAATCCTGAACGCATAGCAAGATCATTGTCCTTATCTGGTTAAAAACAAAAAGATAGAAGGAAATAGCTCACCGGTCGAAGATTACACTCTGCTCGATCCGTTGTCCCCATTGCACCACCAGTGGACAGCCTGAATGTTTTCAGGATGGTCGTCTCTCCACGCGCCTCCCATGCCGCAGGGATTGATGTGGTCCGGGACGATGTCGGAGTAGTCGGTCAACTTCTCATTGCAGAGGGCGCATATGCCCTTCTGGGCGACAATCTTCCGGTCAAGGAGCTTCCGCATTTCCGCGTTGGAGCGGATCTCCCGGTATCCGCGAGGGTGAGCCATACGCCCGCGTCCCCACCATCTTCGTGTGAAAAACTGACCTCCATAGCGCTGTCACTGACAGAGCGTGTAAACCTTGGTCCCCATCGGCGTTTCCGCCTGGTGGGCGTTGGCCTGTGCAACTTCCGCGAACCTGAGCAGGCGCCTTTGCAACCAGGACTCTTCGAGTAACCAAACCGGTTTGCAGTAATCTTCCGAGCGTGTGCTTCGATAAGCCGTTAGCTCCGTATTGTCCCTTACTCGCCCTGACCGGACGTTTGGAGTTCATTATGGGCTCGCCGAGTGCATCGGCGATTTGCACTAAGCCGCTAGCGCGGCAGGATATGCTTTTGTGGCATTTGGATAGAGTGGTGGACACCGAAGGAGGTGTCCATGACACATCTACGCCAGCGCATGCAGGAGGATCTCCGGCTGCGCAACTTTTCTGAACGCACGATTCGACGCTACACCGAGATTGTCGCTGAGTTCGCGAGGTACTTCCACAAGTCACCCGATCAACTGGGCGCGGAGCACGTTCGCACTTTCCTGTTGTATCTGCTCAACGAACGGAAGCTAGCCTGGGGGACCATTCAAGGAGCCCGGTCGGCGTTGAAGTTCCTCTATTTGCGGACTCTGAAGCAGACATGGTTCGATCAAGAGATCATCAAGCCCAAGGTGCGGCGCAAGCTGCCCACGGTCTGGAGCCGGGAAGAAGTCTGCGCTTTGCTCGATGCGTCGATGAACACGAAGCACAGCGCACTGCTGGTCCTGTACTACAGCGCCGGGCTTCGCTGTCAGGAAGCTCTGGACCTGAAGGTCACCGATATCGACAGCAAGCGGATGATCATCAACGTCCGCGAGGGCAAGGGCAAGTTCCCGCGCCAGGTCATGCTATCGCCCAAGCTGCTGGAGTTGCTGCGCCTTTACTGGCGCTGGCGCAAGCCCACTGATTGGCTCTTTCCCGGGAAGGAACCAGGTCAGCCTTTGAAGGCCAACACGGTGCGTGTGACTTGTCAGAAGCTGCGCGAGCAACTGGGCATTTCTAAACCGCTCAGCCCGCATGTGCTCCGTCACTCCTTTGCTTCACATCTTCTCGATGCAGGCACCGATCTGCGCAGCATCCAGCTTCTGCTCGGTCACCGCGATCTGGAGACCACCTCCCGCTACCTGCACGTTTCCGAAGCCAGGCTGCACGCCACTGCGAGCCCGCTCGACGATCTGCCCATTCGCGACACCCGCACTGCTCAAGGAGGGAACAGAACTGCATGAACGGACATCGGCTCGAAGTGGCCGATGTCTTCCACGCATATCAAGAAGAGCTCCTTCGGCGCTGGGGCCATGCTCTTTCGGACCAGCAGCGGAAGGTGCTGCGCGATATCGGCCTGTGCCGCACGGCCGCGCTAGGCACCCATCTCGAACGATGCGATCGCTGCAGCTATGAGACTGTTGCGTACGATTCATGCCGCAACCGCCACTGTCCCAAGTGTCAGTCTTCAGCACGCGATCGCTGGCTCCTCAATCAGGCTCGAAGTCTGCTGCCGGTGCCCTATGCCCATGTGGTCTTCACCGTACCCGAACAACTGGCACCGCTCGCATTGCGCAACCAGAAGCTCTTCTACACTCTGCTGTTTCGGGCAGCTTCCGAGACGCTGCTCAAGATCGCTGCCGATCCACATCACCTTGGCGCGCGCATCGGTGTGCTTGCCGTGCTGCACACCTGGTCGCAGAACTTGAGACATCATCCACACCTGCACTGCCTCGTTCCCGCCGGCGGACTGGCTTTTGATAACTCCCGCTGGATCCCAACCAGACGCCATGGGTTTTTCCTCCCGGTACGCGTGCTCAGCCGCATGTTCCGCGGCAAGCTGCTTGCCTTCCTCAAGCAGAGCTACCGGCGCGGCGAACTATGCTTCGGCGGCAAGCTGGCTGAACTATCAACACCACGCGCATTTCACACTCTGCTTGGTACCTTGCGCCGAACGGAGTGGGTGGTCTACTCCAAGCCCCCGTTCGGCGGCCCCGAGCATGTGCTGACGCACATGGCCCGCTACACGCATCGGGTTGCCATCTCCAACGGAAGACTCCTCAGCCTCGACAACGGACAGGTGCGCTTCCGCTGGCGAGACTCCAGACATGGAAACCGCAGCAGCGTCATGAGCCTCGATGCAGTCGAGTTCATCCGCCGCTTCCTGCTCCATGTCCTGCCTTCAGGCTTCGTCAAGATCCGCCACTTCGGGCTGCTTGCCAACCGCAACCGCCGGCAGGCGCTGACTCTGTGTAGACTCCATCTCTCCGCCCCTGCGACGGATCCAAGCTCGTTGCTGACAGAACAACAGAGGTCTGCGCTCAACCGGTCATGCCCTCAGTGCAAATGCGGCACTCTGCATGTCATTGCGCGTTGTTCTGCTGCTGAACCACACAGCCCATGCTTGGCGCCTTACGTGGCGTTCGACTCTTCTTAAGTGTGACGATGTTGACCTCTACGCAAACCCAGCTCCGCAACGCGGCGGACTCTCACCCCGCCATCGCTCCCTTGTGTTTCGAATCGGCTCCGTACAGTTCAACACAGCCATCCAGCCGGTCGGTCAACTGTGCAGCCGCAGCACCAACCCTGCCCGCCATGGCTCACTGTGCATCCCTTCGTGCCCGGTTAGCCGTCTCAGCTCTCCGCAGACGGCATCCAATCCCCATATATCCACCGCGCTAGCGGCTTACTGCAAATCGCCGTATCCACAATGCTCCGCACCAACACCAGCGGCAGCCAGAAATTCCTGCACGCGGAGCACTGTCGATACGGCACTAGAAGCTGTTTCATAACCTTCTGAGTACGATCATGAAGCAGGCGATGTGGAAGAAGGCCTCGTAGATTTGCAGTGAGCGGTCGTAGCGGACAACAAGGTGGCGGAAGTTGCCCAGCCA
>JBEKDB010000107.1:0-7499 GCA_050014575.1 Occallatibacter sp.
TTCGTGTACCGCTGAAACTCCGCCTGCCGAGCCAAGGTCAACTGCTGCATCTGTGATCCCCTTCCAAATACAGCTTCACTCAGAAACCATAAGGATCAAAGAGTTTTTCAGAGGTTCCCTAACGAAAGCACGGGCGCAGCGGCCGCATCGTCGACCGATGGTGGCTGGACCTGGACCGCCTCCACCACACCGCCTCACGGCTTCCGCTCCTCCGTGCAATGGAGCGAAGCCCTCAAACTCTGGATCACAGTAGGCACCAACGGCAGCGACATCAGCCGCGATGACGGAAAAACCTGGCAGCCTCTCGACGACGGCAACTGGAACGCGCTCTCGCTGCCCTTCGTCGTCGGCCCCAACGGCCGTATCGCCCGGCTGAACCCGCAAAGCCTCGCGTCAACCTCTGACCACCCCTGAGTTGAGCTATGCTGGAGGCGCCAGCAAACGACAGCGGAGGAAGGGATGAACGCATCGGCTCAGATGGCGGAGACTCTGCGCGCGTTTCGCGAGACGCACTCCACGCGCATCCTCCAACTGGGGATGGATCGGTGGGAGTACATCCTCGGCGGCAAGGTCGAGTGCACGATCGTCATCATCGGCGGCGGAGGCAGCACGGCCGAGTCGATGTTCTCAATCAATGCGGCTCTGATATGAGGTGACCCTGCCAGTGCGCACATTTGGGGGGCTTGCCGTTGTTGCTGCCATTGCCGCTGATCGACGACTAAGAGCCTATCCGCAAATTGTAGCGCCGGTCTCCAGACCGGCTGTACTGGCGGCTTCCAAGCCGCCAGAGGCGATGAGTGCAGGTCTGTCCGCCGCGGCGGATGCACGACAGCCGCTCTGGAGACCGGCGCTACAGAATCGGCAATTTACGGATAAGCCCTAAAGAGATTCCGCGCTCCCTGCTTCCCCATCCCCTGCCCTCACCCATCTCTCCAGAAAGCTCTTAAGTTCGCCCGGCGGCCGCAGCCAAACCGCCGCCGCCGTCGCGCGCCACTCGCGCCGCGCCAGGATGCTCAAACCGCGCCGCCCGATCCGATTCACCGCCCGAAACGCTGACTCGTCGCTGAGATCGTCGCCCAGATACGCAACGGGACTGTCCGCCCAGCTGCCAACTCCCGCCCCAGCCTCGGCCAGAATCGCCTCGACCGCACCGCCCTTGTTGCGCCCCACGCGCAACTCGACCCCAGCGTCGAACTCCAGCAGCGCCAGCCCCTCCAAGTGCGCCAGCGGCTCAAACAGGGCCCGCGCCCGCCGCTCGATCAGCTCAGCCTTCCGGCGCGAAGCCCCACGCCAGTGCATTACCACTCCATTGGCCTTGTCCTCGAAGAGTCCGCCCAGGCTGTCGCGGCGCAGGAGTTCGCGCAGCTCTTCGAGCTTCTGCCGCACCGCGGGCGCAGCCTCCTCCAGCTCCCGGCGCCCATCCGGGTAGAGCCGCTCGGCTCCATGCAAGCCCCAAACCTCCAGCGGCGGCTCCAGAGCCAGCAGCGGCGCAATCTCGGCCGCCGGCCGCCCGGTAATCACCGCCAGCCTGGTCCTCCCTTGCTCTTGAATGCTCGCCAACAGCTCCCGCACTCCGGCCCACGGCCGCGCCTTGAACCGATCCACCCGAATCGATGCCAGCGTCCCGTCGTAGTCCAGCAGCAACAGCGGTCTCGCAGCACGCGAAAAACCGCAAAAGAATTCCTCCAGCCTCTTTGCCGTCTCAGGTGTCACCGTTTGCTCGCTTCCCAAGCCAGTTTACGATGCCCCGCTCCCGCCGGCTGCGCGCGCGACTGCCGTCTGCGCCTCATGCGCTATCCTGTCCTTGCACCATCCCAATCCAGCAAAGCGGCGCTCTTGTTTTATCCCGCAAGCCGGTGAATCACATGCCGATCGAAACCATCGAAAATACCGCCAAGCAACTCGTGCTCACGGTGCAGGACTACTCCCTGTTCGCCGCTCGCGCGTTTATGAACCTCTGGACCGAGCCTCGTTACTGGCCGGAGTTTCTGGTGCAGTCCGACATCGTAGGCTTCGGATCGGCGGCCATTGTATTGCTCTCCGGCTTCTTCACCGGCGGCGTGCTGGCTCTGCAATCCGCGGCCACGCTCTCTCAGTTTGGCGCCACCGCCGTCACTGGCCAGTTCGTCAGCATCACCATGATCCGCGAGTTGGGCCCAGTGCTCACCGGCATCATGGTCGCCGGCCGCAACGCCTCATCGATGGCCAGCGAACTCGGCTCGATGGTGGTGACCGAGCAGATCGACGCCATGCGCGCTCTGGGCGTCGATCCCATGCGCAAGCTCGTCACCCCGCGCATCTTCGCCTGCATCTCGATGCTCTTCTTCCTCACCATCATCGCCGACGCATTCGGCATCCTCGGCGGCGGCTTCGTCACCGTCTTTCTGAATCACCAAGACGGCACGCAGTACTTCTCCAAGGCCTGGGAGAGCCTGCGCTATCCCGACATCATCCAGGGCCTCGTCAAGCCGCTCTTCTCGGGCTACATCGTGGCCTCCATCGGCTGCTTCTACGGCATGAGAACCACCGGAGGCACCCAGGGCGTGGGCCGCTCCACCATTCAGGCCGTGGTCAACGCTTCGGTGCTCATCATCCTCGTTGACTTCCTGATCACCAGGGTGCTGCTCGCCCTCTTTCCCCCGCTATGAATGAAGCTCCCGAGCCCGCGCAGACCCCCTCGGCCGAGTCCGGCCAGATCGCGGAGGCTGCCACAGACGCCGCCCCGGTAGTGGTCTTTCGCAACGTCTCCATCGCTTTCGACGGGCCGCCCGTCCTTGACGACATCAGCTTCTCGGTGGCGCCGGCAGAGACCCGCATCCTGCTCGGACCCGCCGGCGTGGGCAAGAGCGTCCTGCTCAAGCTCGCCAACGGCCTGCTGCGGCCCGACCAGGGCAGCATCCTGCTCTTCGGCCAGGAGATATCGCACATGCCCGAAGAGAAGCTCTTCCCCCTCCGCACCCGCGTCGGCATGGTCTTCCAGGAGGGCGCGCTCTTCGACTCGCTCACCGTGCGCGACAATGTGGCCTACCAGCTTATCGGCGAACGGGTTCCAGACCACCAGATCGACCGCCGCGTCCGCAAAGCACTCGGCTTCGTTGGCCTCGAAGAGACCTTCTCGCTGTACCCCTCCAGCCTCTCCGGAGGCATGAAGCGCCGCGTGGCCATCGCCCGCGCCTTCATCCGCAAGCCCGAACTCCTGCTCTACGACTCGCCCACCGGCGGACTCGACCCGGTCACCTCCACCACCATCATCGAGCTGGTAATGAAGGAGCGCGACGTTTACCGCACGCCTTCGCTGCTGGTCACGCACCGCCTGCAGGACGCCTTCACCCTATGCAGCCATCGCTTCGATTCGGAGCGGAACCGCATGGTCCCGCTGCCCGAGGGCGAAACCGACCTCAACACCACCTTCCTCATGCTCGAAGAAGGCCGCCTCATCTTCGACGGCTCGCTCCACGAACTCATGCACAGTGAGAACCCCTTCGTCCGCGAGTTCCTGGAGTAGGACAAGGGAGAAAGAACAAGAGTAAGGGCGGCACGGACCGTCAGATCAGGGCCTTTCAGGCGGCACAACGCGGCCCCTCCAAGACAGATCAGTCTTGAACGCTAACTAGATGAATATATTATGGTTATATCCGGAAACCTGTGTCGGTTTGGTGACTCTCCAAGTTGTTTTCAAAAACTTCAGGCGAAGAGCATATACTTTTCATAACTCCAGCAATCAGATGAAAGCTGCCAGCGCAAGCGCGATGGCGTGCGCGAACGCCCCAGTCGAGAGAACTGGAACGAGGAAGAGGACGAGAACGATGAGGACGATCCTGCTGTTGTTGAGTGGTTTGCGACGGGAGGCGTGCTCCAAAGGCAAAAGCCTGCCTGGAATCGCGGTTGCATGCTGTCTGTCTGTCGCTGTTTCCATGCCCGCGCGCTCGCAGGCAATCGACCAATGGGCATGGATGGGCGGATGCCCCCTGACTCACGCTGCCGTGACCCAGCAGTCCGGATGGTCTGGGCTTTGTGGGGTGTACGGCACGTTGGGAACGCCTGCCGCCGGAAACAACCCAGGAAGCCGCCTCAGCGCGATGAGCTGGACCGATAGTAGCGGCCATCTGTGGCTCTTTGGGGGCTTTGGCTTCGATACCAACAACAATAGTGGATATCTCAACGACCTATGGGAGTTCAATTCTTCTACGAACCAATGGGCGTGGATGGGCGGAAGCAGCACGATAGACAGCACAGGCGGCCGGTTTGGAGTGTACGGCACAAAGGGACAAGCTGCCGCCGGGAACATCCCAGGTAGCCGCGAGGACGCTGCGACCTGGACCGATAGCAGCGGCCATCTCTGGCTATTCGGGGGCTACGGCCACGATGCCGACGACCAAGTTGGCTATCTCAACGACCTCTGGGAGTTCAGTCCTTCAACGCGCGAATGGGCGTATATGGGTGGAAGCGAGTTGATCGACAGCAGAGGCGGCGCGTTCGGGGTATACGGCACGCTGGGAACGCCCGCGGCCGGGAACATCCCCGGAGCCCGCTGGAGTGCTGCGAGCTGGACCGATAGCAGCGGTCATCTATGGCTCTTTGGGGGGAACGGCCACGATGCCGACGACAATACCGGCAATCTCAACGACCTGTGGGAGTTCTTTCCCTCCTTGAACGAATGGGCGTATATGGGCGGAAACGAATTGATCGACAGCAGAGGCGGCACGTTCGGAGTATACGGAACGATGGGGACGCCCGCCGCCGGAAACATCCCCGGAAGCCGCAGCGCCGCATCGAGCTGGACCGATCGCAGCGGCAACTTCTGGCTTTTTGGGGGCATGGGCCAGGATGCCGACGACAATGGCGGCTATCTGAACGACCTGTGGGAGTTCAATCCTCTGACCAAGGAATGGGTGTATATGGGCGGAAGCGAGTTGGTAAGCAGCAATGGCCCATCTGGAATGTACGCCGCGTCTATTGGAACGCCTTCAGCCGCTGACATCCCCGGAGGCCGTTGGGGCGCTGTGAGCTGGACCGATACTAGCGGCCATCTCTGGCTCCTTGGGGGCAATGGCTTTGATGCCAACGGCAGTTACGGATATCTGAACGACCTTTGGGAGTTCAATCCTGGCGCGAACGAGTGGGCGTGGATGGGTGGATGTCCAATAGTGAACGACAGCATCGGTAACCAGTCATCTGGATGGTACGGCGCATGCGGAGTGTACGGCTTGTTGGGGACGGCAAGCGCCGGAGACAACCCAGGGGGCCGTTACGGGGCTCCAAGCTGGTCCGATGGCAGCGGTCATCTCTGGCTGCTTGGGGGCTATGGTTACGACGCCAACGGCAATCTGGGTTATCTCAACGACCTTTGGAAATATCAGCCCTTCACCACCGGCACGCCGCCAACAGCCACGCCTTTCTTCAATGTTGTTGCGCAGACGGTGACCATCATGGATGCGACCGCAGGAGCAACCATTTACTACACCACCAACGGGACCGCGCCGACTGCGTCGTCCGCCAGATACACGGGACCGATCACCGCATCCTCCACAGAGACAATCGAGGCAATTGCGGTGGCCAGCGGCCAATCCACCAGCTCCGTGGCCAGCGTAACGGTGACAGTTAGCAAACCGGCATTTGCTTGCCACATTGCTTACTCCATCACCAGCCAGTGGTCAGGCGGATTTGGGGCGGCCATCACCATCAACAACACTGGAACCTCAGCTATAGCAAACTGGTCGTTGACATGGACCTTCGCCGATGGGCAGAAGATCACGCAGGTCTGGAACGGCAACGGGACACAAAGCGGCGCAAACGTGACGGTGACCAACCTGAGTTACAACGGCAGCATCCCCGCCGGAGGGAGTTACAGCGGCATGGGATTCAACGGGAGTTGGAACAACACCAAGAACGCAGTACCCACGTCGTTCGCGGTCAACGGAACGGCCTGCAAGTAGGGCTTTGCAACGGCGCATGGCGGCGCAAATTGACGGACCGAGTGGATCAGCCAGGATGATCTGCTCCCCTCAGACCGCCACCGTAAAGCTGTCCTCGGTGCGCGTCACCGCCTTGTACAGCGTGTCGCGCTCCACGGGAATCCTTCCGGCCTCGGTAATCAGGCGGCAGAGTTCCTTGCGGGTCATGCCTTGGGGCGTGGTGGCGCCGGCGTCGTGGTAGATCTTCTCCTCGATCACCGTGCCGTCCAGATCGTCGGCGCCAAAGCGCAGCGCGATCTGCGCAATCTTCGGCGTCAGCATCTGCCAATAGGCCTTGATGTGCGCAAAGTTGTCCAGCAGCAGCCGGCTCACGGCGATCTGGCGAATATCGGTCAGCCCCGTCGTCGCGGGCAGATGGTCGAGCAGCGTGTTCTCGGGGTGAAAGGCCAGCGGGATGAAGGTCTGAAAGCCGCCGGTCTCGTCTTGCAGCGTGCGCAGCTTGAGCAGATGATCCACGCGGTCCTCATCGTTTTCAATGTGCCCGTAGAGCATGGTCGCATTGGATTTGAAGCCCAGCTTGTGAGCCAGTCGCGCGGTCGTCAGCCACTCCTCGCCGTCGATCTTGTGGTCGCAGATGATGGATCGCACCCGCGCCGCGAAGATCTCCGCTCCGCCGCCGGGCATGGAGTCCACGCCCGCCTCGCGCATTTTCCTGAGCGTCTCTTCGATGGGGAGCTTGGCCCGCCGCGCCAGATACGCAACCTCCACCATGGTGAAGGCCTTGATGTGCACCTTGGGAAACCGCTCCTTCAGGCCCCGCACCAGGTCGAGAAAGTATTCGAGCGGCAGGTCGGGGTGCAGCCCGCCGACGATGTGGAACTCGGTCACCGCCTCGGAGTAGCCCGAGGCCGCGGTCTGCCACGCCTCTTCAAGCGCCATGGTATAGCCGGCCGGGTCGCCCTTCTTGCGTCCGAAGGCGCACAGCTTGCAGGCCGCCACGCACACGTTTGTGGGGTTGATGTGGCGATTGACGTTGAAGTAGGTCACGTCGCCGTGCAGCCGCTCACGCACATAATTGGCCAGCCAGCCCACCGCCAGCACGTCCGCTGAGGCGTAAAGCGCAAGGCCGTCGTTCGCGTCGAGCCGCTCGCCGGCCATCACCTTGGCGGCAATCGGCTCAAGGCGCGGGTCGTAGCTGCGAAAGGCGTGGCTCCGAATAGGGGAAGGTTGGCGGGAATCCGCCTTCTCAGCCTGCATACTCCGATGATACAGAATTCGATCTCCGGGCGTTCGCGACATCCAACCGTTGGTGCCTGAGGAGCGTTTAATGAACACGGGAATTTAGCCTAGTTGGACTTGTGCTGCCAAGAGGGAAGAGCGAGGTCTTGCTAAATTCTTGATTTGACTGGTGGACCTGGTCGGGATCGAATCGGCGACCTCTTCCATGCCATAGAATCAGTATTAGAGCATATCCCTCATAGGTGTACACCATATCCGGAGAACCTGAACCACGCCAGCGCGTTGTCTGCCGTGATCTGTGGGAGCTGCTCCGCAATGGCCTGATCGAGAACCTCTCTGCTGCGC
>JBEKDB010000108.1:0-7034 GCA_050014575.1 Occallatibacter sp.
CAGGCCACAGGCGGCTTCCGGCGGGTTAAACGACCTGCCGGACATACGAAAATGCGCTGATTTCATGCCCTTGCAGAAAAATACCGGCGACGGACTCTTCTAACTCGGCGCTTTTCAGAGGTCCCTTAGCGCCGACTGCGCGGGCGGCATACGCTACGCCCTGGGCATGGTTGCCGCTGGAGTAGGTGATGACGCCACGGCGAATCTCTTCGGGGGTGAGTTGCAGAATCTTGTTGGCCGCGCCGCGAATCTTGAAGGCCCCGATAGGCTGCAGGCTTTCGGCCTTGAGGTAGATATCTCTGTTGGTTCCGTGGCCGGAGAGGCCGGGGAATGGGGCGCGAACCAGCGGGGTCTTGACGGCGATGCCGGCGATGCGAGCGGCTGCGGCGCGGATGGCTTCGAGGGAGACCAGTTCTTCTGCCATTGCTCAATTATCTTTCAGACGCTGGGTGCCTCACCGGGGCGTCCTCTGGGCACGGCGTATCGCCACGGCGGACGAGGCTGGGGCGCCCGGCCATCGGGACTACACGTCGCCGGCCATCAGGTTCTGGCTGACGCAGGTCCATGTATAGCTGGTCGCCGATTCTTGTCCCAGCCCTGGTCTTTGAGAGTGTAGCTGTGGGCGTGTTTGCCCTCGATCATCCTGAAATGGTTCATCATTAGAAATCAGTTGCCCCATTGGGCGGGTGCAAGGAAATGCTCGAAAATCCTACCTACGAAATGGGGAAGGGAAATGGCGTGTTGCGTCTATCGCGACGTGAGCTTGCGCGCCATGGCATTCCCGCTCGCGCCAGCTGCGGCAGGTGGCAATGCGGTGAAACAGGCTGCGCCTGCGGAGGATGCGTACCGTTAGGCCCGCGACTTCTCCGCGACGGCAAGCAGGGTCTGAAACTGCGGATTCTCAGTCTCTTTGTGAACGATCGAAGTCTGCACTTGCGTGAAGCCCGTTTTCTCCAGCATGGCTTCCAACTCCGGCCCACTGAAGCCGAGCCATTCGTCGGCGTATAGCTCGCGCGCCTCCTCAAAACGGTGCTTGACCAGATCGAGGATGGCGATGCGTCCCCCATGCCGGAGGATGCGCCATGCCTCCTGAATGGCTCGCTCGGGATGCAGCGCGTGATGGAGGGACTGGGAGAAGAAGACCAGATCGGCCTCGGCGTCATCGATGGGAACCTCCTCCATATCGCCAAGGCGGTATTCGACGTTCTTGACGCCGTGGCGGAGCGCTTGCTCGCGGCCCACTTCAATCATCTTCGCGGAGGTATCGACGGCGATGACCTTCTTAGCGCTCTGGGCCAGCAGCAAGGCAAAGGCTCCTTCGCCGGCGCCCAGATCGGCAACGACCATGGGCGGCATCAGCCTCAGCAACGCCTCGGCCACACCCTTCCACGACTGCCCTGGAACGTAGTCCTTGCCCAGGCGGCCGGCCACGCTGTCAAAGAAGCTGCGCATCTTGTCCTGGCGCTTTCTCACAACGCTGCGAATGGCGGCTTGGTCGCCGGCGGCCTCGGGAATCTCCCCCTTCGCCTCCGCAAGAATCTGGTCCAAAACACCACCCCCACCGGAGGTGGTCAGGCGGTAAAGGCTGCTCTTGCCGGCACGGCGGTCTTCCACCAGTCCGGCCTGCTTCAACTGCGAGAGGTGCGTGGAGATGGTGCTCTGGCCCATCGCCAGAATCTCCTGCATCTCGGCGACGGAGAGTTCCTCGCCGCGCAGGAGCAGAAGAAGGCGCAGGCGGTTTGGTTCGGCGACGGCGCGAAGAATCTTTACGATTGACGGCATAGCGAAACTCTGATACATATCAATATATCACGATTTGACGATATAAGGAGAATCGAAATGGCAACTTCAACCCTAGAAATCACCGATTTGGGATACAAGGTGGCCGACATGGCCCTGGCCGGATGGGGCCGCAAGGAAATCACGATCGCCGAGCAGGAGATGCCAGGCCTGGTTTCGATCCGGAACAAGTACTCGGCGGGGAAGCCGCTGGCCGGTGTGCGCATCACCGGCTCGCTGCACATGACCATTCAGACGGCGGTGCTGATCGAGACGCTGGTGAGCCTGGGCGCGACGGTTCGCTGGGCAAGCTGCAACATCTTCTCAACCCAGGACCATGCGGCGGCGGCAATTGCATTGAGCGGAGTTCCCGTCTTCGCGTGGAAGGGCGAGTCCCTCGAAGAGTACTGGTGGTGTACTTACCAGGCGTTGAACCACAAGAACGGCAAAGGGCCGCAGTTGGTGGTGGACGACGGCGGCGATGTGACGCTGCTGATCCACAAGGGCTATCAGCTGGAAGAGGGCGACAAGTGGGTCGATGGGCCTTCAGGGAGCCACGAAGAGCAGGTCATCAAGGACTTGCTGAAGAAGGTTTTTGCCGAAGACTCGCAGCACTGGCACAAGGTTGTGAAGGAGTGGCGCGGCGTCTCGGAAGAGACCACGACCGGCGTTCACCGGCTCTACAAGATGTTGGAGCAGGGCAAGCTGCTAGTGCCGGCCATCAATGTGAACGACTCGGTGACCAAATCGAAGTTCGATAACCTGTACGGCTGCCGCGAGTCGCTGGCCGACGGCATCAAGCGCGCCACCGACGTGATGGTCGCGGGCAAGGTCGCAGTGGTCTGCGGCTACGGCGACGTGGGCAAAGGCTGCTCCCACTCGCTGCGCGGCATGGGCGCGCGGGTCGTCATCACCGAAGTCGATCCCATCAATGCGCTGCAGGCGGCCATGGAGGGCTTCGAGGTCACCACTGTCGAAGACACGCTGGGGCGCGGAGACATCTACGTCACCTGCACCGGCAACGTGGACATCGTCACCCTCGAACACATGAAGCGGATGAAGGATCAGGCTATCGTCTGCAACATCGGCCACTTCGACAACGAGATTCAGATGGACCGGCTGAACGCCGAGCCGGGAGTTACCAAGCTGAATATCAAGCCGCAGGTGGACTTCTACACGTTCCCCGCCGGACATGGCATCTTCATCCTGGCCGAAGGGCGCCTCGTGAACCTGGGCTGCGCCACCGGCCATCCCAGCTTTGTGATGAGCAACAGCTTCGCCAACCAGACGCTGGCGCAACTCGACCTATGGGCCAACAAGGACAGTTACAAGATCGGCGTCTACGTGCTGCCCAAGAAGCTGGACGAAGAGGTAGCCCGGCTGCATCTGGAAAAGATCGGCGTGAAGCTGACCACGCTGACCGCGCGGCAGGCCGACTATATCGGCGTGCCGGTGGAGGGTCCGTACAAGGCGGAGAATTACCGGTACTGAAAGACAGGGGTCAGGGATCAGCGAGTGACGGGAGCCAGTCCGCCATTCTCTGTTTGCAGTAAGATTCTTCGGTGAAATCGGTAAAGCCAAAATGGGATTGAAGAGTTTTCTCTGTCGTGTTCTTCCTCCTCGTCCGCCTCTCTATCAGAAAGGTGAAGAATGGAGGGCTACGAGGGACGACATTCGCAGAATAGCTTCTCCATGCCCAGCTTGCAACCAGATCGATCTGAGTGGGCACGAGTACGCGCTATTCGCAAGCCAGATAGCTCTACCAAACTCAAATGAACTGATGGAGTTCTTCCAACTCTTTTCCGAACGCCGCTGGCAGGAATTGAATCGCATTCGGGAATTCGATGGAGGACTGAACGCAGCTTGATCTTCGCATTGTTTTGCAATCGCGGCGGCTGCATGTTGGCGGTTCGAGATCCGGTTGAGCTTTACGATTCTATGGAATTGCTCGACACCGCGGTACTCGACGAAGAAGAGTTCGAGAAAGTACGAACTTTGTCCGTCGAACTGCACGGTTTTTGACCTTCTGCATGAAGCAATGATCAGTATGCTGAAAGGTGGGAAAGTCCCGCAAATGTCAAAGCAGCGCAGTTTCTCCTTCGAGCTGTTTCCCCCGCGCACGCCGGAAGGCGTGGCCAAGCTGCCCTCTGTCATCGGCCAGCTCGCGGCGGTGCGGCCGGACTATTTCTCCATCACCTACGGCGCCGGCGGCTCCAACCAGGAAGGCACATACGAGACGCTGGTGACGGTGGCCAGGCACACCGGCGTGGAGGCCGCGCCGCACCTCACCTGCGTGGGTTCGACGCGCGCCCACATCGCAGCTCTGCTGGAGCGCTACCGGCAGGCGGGCGTCAAGCGCATCGTGGCACTGCGCGGCGACCTGCCGGCCACGGCCATGAGCCCCTCCGCGCCGGGGGACTTCCACTACGCCAACGAGTTGGTCAGCTTCATCCGCGAGACCCACGGAGACGTCTTCAAGATCGAGGTGGCCGCCTACCCGGAGATGCACCCGCAGGCGTCCAGCCCCGGCGCAGACTTCGAGCACTTCCGCCGCAAGGTGGAGGCCGGCGCGGACGGCGCTTTGACCCAACTCTTCTATAATCCTGGCGCCTACTTCGACTTCATGGAGCGCTGCGCCAAGGCCGGTATTGCGATCCCGGTGGTGGCGGGGATCATGCCCATTACCGGCTTCGCCAATACGGTGCGCTTCTGCTCGGGATGCGGCGCAGACCTGCCGCGCTGGGTGCGTCTGCGCCTTGAGGAGCTGGAGGACGACAAGCCCGCGCTGCTCGACTTCGGCCTGGACGTGGTCACGCGTCTGTGCGAAACGCTGCTCGCCAACGGCGCGCCCGGCCTGCACTTCTACACTGTGAACCAGGCCGCCCCTACCCTGCGCCTGTGGAAGCGCCTGGGACTGCCCGCGCCCGTTTGAGCTATCGCTTTTGATATATCGCGAGAAGTGGCAAGACAACTGTGACTGCAACGACCGATAAGATAGTCCCGTTCAGCATTGCCATCCAGAGAGTCATAGGCGGAAAAAGGCAGAACATGATAAGTATCGCGGTGTCTCCAGGGATACGAGGCGAGGATGGAATCCGTGTGAACTCTGAGGCCATAAGCATCGCAAACGGGCCCAGGATGTATATTCCAGCTAATACCCATCCCCATCTCGGCTTCCTTTTCTTGAGTGCCCTGCACGCAAGATCAAGTATGACGAGGCCTAACACCGAGACCACGTTCATCGCAACCACGCTGGTCTGATCCCAGAAGACAGCAGAAATGATAGTGATTGGAACCCAAAATGAAAGCCCCCCCAATACTATCCAATACATAGCGTTCTTCATGGCGTACCTCCAAGCCATCCGCTTGCACCCAACCCACACAAGGTATGTGCTCCTGATCACGGGATTGCTATCGACATCTTTTGCGGTCCGCAATCCGGTGCCAGAGCCTCCAGGTCGCGCTGTGCAGCAGGCGGGTTTGCTTGGCCTTCAGCGCGGCGTAGGAGCGTTCCACATAAACATCGAATTCGGGCGGCCAGCCAATGGTGGAGCGCCGTTCGCTAAGGTCGCCCTCGGCCCACTTGGCCAGCACTGCCTTGTAACCCACCACGTGAGTCACAAAGTCGAGCAGGCATTGCGGCATCTGCTCCTCGACAATGAGGTAGGCCTTCTCGATGATGATCTTTTCGCGCACGTCGTTGAGAGGCATGAAGATGGTGGTCATCCACAGCATCCACTCCTTCATCTCGTCGTCGAGAATGGGAAAGCTCTGCGTCTTGCCCTGCTTCTTGAGCAGCGACCGGTAAGCGATGTTGCCCGCCTGCGAGGCGACATAGAGCGGCCCGTAGAACTCATTGAGACGCCGGTTGACCAGGTCGAGCTTGTCGCGCCGCCGCTCCAGCATCCGGGCGCTCATGAAGGTGGCCAGGTACCCGATGAAGGCGAGAATGACAGTAAGAACGGCCGCGTTTTGCAGGGAGTTCGGAAGCTGGATCGACGATAAGTCCATGGCGTGCCTTGCTGGAGAGTATACGTGGGCGGGTGGCTGCCGGGCTACGAACGCGTCCGGCCTTTATACTGGGATGTTTGCGGAAAGCGGGCGCGGCGGGCCGGCGATGCCCAAAGGGCGCCCACTTCGCCGCTGGGTTGGGAGGAGCGGAGAATGGCTCAGGCGGAGATCGGCATCATCGGCGGCAGTGGGCTTTACTCGATGCCCGGATTCACCAACGTGCGCGAGGTGCGCGTGGAAACGCCATTCGGCGCGCCCTCCGACGCCTTTGTGCTGGGCGAGCTGGAGGGCCGCAGCGTGGCTTTTCTGGCGCGGCATGGGCGCGGCCATCGCATCCTGCCCTCGGAGCTGAACTTCCGCGCCAACATCTACGCCTTCAAGAAGCTCGGCGTGGAGCGCATCGTCTCCGTTTCGGCCGTCGGCTCGCTCAAAGAGGAGCACAAGCCCACCGACTTCGTCATCCCCGACCAGTTCATCGACCGTACGTTCCATCGCATCTCCACCTTCTTCGGCGAGGGGATTGTGGGCCACGTGGCCTTTGGCGATCCGGTCTGCGCGACGGTGGCCAGTGCAGCGGCTGTGGCCTGCGCCGCGGTGGGCGTGGTGGGCAAGCTGGGCGGCACCTACGTCTGCATGGAAGGCCCCCAGTTCTCCACCCGCGCCGAGTCGAATCTCTATCGCAGTTGGGGCGCGGACGTGATCGGCATGACCAACCTGCAAGAGGCTAAGCTGGCCCGCGAGGCTGAGATCTGCTACGCCACCGTGGCCATGGTCACCGACTACGACTGCTGGCGCGAGGGCCACGACGCGGTCACCATCGAGGAGATAGTGGGCGTGCTGCACAAGAACGCCGAGAACGCGGCGCGCGTGGTGAAGGCTGCCGTTGCCGCCATGCCCAGAGAGCGCGCGTGCGCCTGCGCCTCGGCGGCGAAGTATGCCGTGCTCACGCAGCCGGACGCGATTCCGGCAGCCGCGAAGGAGAGGCTGAAGCTGCTGTTCGGCAAGTATTTGGGTTGGCAGCGGAGTTAGCGCAGTTAGCGCGGCTGCGCCGCAAGCGAGTCAGCAAGTCAGCGGTTCACTGCGACAACGACCCGCGTCGATTAGCTTAAGTATCAATCGAGTTAGAGAGGAGTCCGGCATGACCGTTCCGGTCACAACGATTGATGAAAATGGGGGCGAACGGGAGTATTGTATGCGTGGATCGTGTCCGGAACCAGGTCGAATTATTTTAGTGGTGCCGCTGA
>JBEKDB010000109.1:0-7025 GCA_050014575.1 Occallatibacter sp.
AACTCAGGCTTTTTCGCGCCATCGCCACACGCTACGACAAAACCGCACGTAACTTCCTGGCCGCCATCCGCTTCGCAGCCGCGCTCATCTGGTTGATTGGATGACAGGCGCTAGAAACTGCGTCCAACCCCCCGGCTGGCGCATCAACTTAATGGGCATCTGGGTTGCATTGGAGGTACCCAATGGCGCGTCTCTCAGCGATGAGTTTCATTCTTTCGGTTTGCATGGTTCCGGGCCTCTGTGCGCAGGCGCCCCGTGAGCCTAGCTCAGCGGCAGGCGGGACCGAAACCGCTCCGGCAGCGGAAAGCGGATCAAGGACCTACACGGTTCCTTCAGGAACCAGGATTCTGCTTTCGCTGAAGCATGAAATCAGCACACGTGCCGCCAAGCCCGGCGACGCGGTCTATCTCATCTCCGATTTTCCGGTGGTTGAAGATGGCGCCGTGGTGATCCCCGCCGGGATGTATGTGAAAGGAACCATCGACAGCGTCGAGCGGCCGGGGAAGGTGAAGGGCCGCGCGCAGCTTCAATTGCACCTGACATCGATGATCTTTCCGAACGGTGTGGAGATAGCGATCCCCGGCTCACTCGACAATGTTGCCGGCTCAACCGGGGCAAAGGTCAAGAACGCCGAGGGAACCGTGGAGCAAGCCGGAACCGTGGGGCGCGATGCCCAAACGATCACGGGCACCACCGCGGAGGGCGCGGGGATTGGCGGCCTGGTTGGATTGGGAACGGGGAATGCCGGCATGGCGGCTGGGATCGGCGCGGGCGCCGGCGCGGCGGCGGGCGTTCTGACCACCCTTTTCACGCGCGGCAACGATATCGTGTTTCCCCAGGGCACAACGCTGGAGATGGTACTCGCCCGGCCGCTCGTCGTGAGGCAGGAGCAACTGTCCGGTATGCCCGGCTACACCGGGATGGCCATGCCCGCGCCTGGGTTCCCCGGCGCGCAGCAGTTACCGATGGCCAGTCCTAGACCGAACAACTAGGACGGAGCATTTGCGGCGGAATCAGGCTGCTTGCCGGCAAGCGCGCCCGTGGGACCGAGGCGGAGCGCGCCACAGCACCCCGCGTTGCGGTCCGGGTGCGGAAATACGCAGGAGCAGCGGCAATGATAACTCCAGCCGAATGGCTAAACCCCACGCGAGTCATTGGGCTGAGTGCCGATCTCTTTGCCTTGATTTCGTGCGGTATCGCATGGACCATCGGCCACGGGAGTCCTCGCCGGGGACGGCTTGCCGCGGTTCTGACAGTGCTGGAAGCGGGGCTTGTTGCGGACATGGCATTCAGCTTCCGTTCGCTGCTGCACGACTTGCTCGAAAACGAAGCGATCGCCAAGGGACTGTACGCCCACCGAGTCGGCCCGCAGATTGCCGCGCTGGGCCTACTGAGTGCGGCCGCGGCAGCCGGGATGGGGCTGGCGTTTCAGCGTCTTCGCGGCAGAACTGGTGCAATTGTGGCCGTCTGCGGCGCTATTCTCTCCTTGAGTTGCTGGTGCGTTGAAGTCATTTCCTTGCACGCCACCGATACCGTGTTCTATTACACAGTTGACGGAGTCATGCTAATAAGCTTGTGCTGGGTCGCTTGTGCCCTGATGACCGGCCTAGGCATTCTGTGGGACGAGCAGGCGGTCCGCGCCGCTACTCGCCGGGGTGCAAACTCCGCCGGAGCGCCGCCGTCTCCGGTCACAGATTCTTGAGAAAGAAGTCGGTGAGCCGCTGAAAGAGAATCAGGCGCGCCCAACGATCCTCGAACAAATCCCGGCGGCCGGGAAACAGCAGTATGTCGGCATATTTCCCATGGTCCAAAAGCTCATCGAGCAGCATGAGGGAGTTTTCCTGATGAGTCGTCTCGTCCAGTGTTGCTTGCGCCAGCAGGAGCGGCGCACTGAGATACTTGGCGTTCTCGAGGGGTGAAGACGACAGCCAGCCGTCCTGATTGCGCTTCGGGTCTTCCAGGTAACGCTCGGCGAAGACCGCGTCGTAAAGATGCCAATCGGTAATCGGGGAGCCGGCAAACCCCGCTTTGAAAAGCAGCGGGCGGTCAAGCAAGCCATGGAGCGCCAGGAATCCTCCGTACGCCCATCCGCAGATGCCGATGCGCGTCTTGTCAACCCAAGGCAGGGAGCGCAGATACAGGACTCCGTCCCGCAGGTCCGCCATCTCCGATGAGGAAAGCCGCAAATGCAACGGTTCCTCAAACAGATGGCCGCGCCCGGCGGAGCCGCGGTTATCGACGGCAAAGACGATATAGCCGTTCTGCGCCATCACGGCGAACCATAAGGAGATATCGCCGCCCCACGCGTCGCGCACGATCTGGTCGCCAGGCCCGCCGGCAACGTAGAGAATCACCGGATATTGCCGCGCGGCATTGAAGTCGGGAGGCTTTATCATCCAGGCATTCAATTCCATGCCCAGGTGAGTCTTTACGGTAAGGAACTCGATGGGACTTAGCTGGTTCGCTGCCCAGTCTCCGGCCGCATTGCCGTTCAGGCTTGCAATCGTGCTTCCGTCGGTTCGGAGTAGCTTAATGCTGGGCGGTGTCGCGTGACCGGACCAGGTGTCTTCCATAACATCACCGGAGGGCGACAATACCGGGTTGTGGGTACCCTTCTCGCGCGTGATGCGCGTGAATCCCGTCCCGTCCAGATTCACGCGATAGAGTTGGCGCTCCAGCGCGCTGGCTGCGGTTGCGGTAAAGTAGGCAACGCCCGCGGTTTCATCGGCTCCCACCAACGAGGTAACTTCCCAGTTCCCCTGGGTAAGCTGGACAAGCTGGCGACCGGAAAGGTCGTAAAGATAGAGATGGCGATAACCCGAGCGTTCGCTTGACCAGAGAAAGCGGCGCGAGTCTCTGAGAAAATGCAGATCGTCGCTCAGGTTGATCCAGTAGGCGTCCTTTTCTGTGAGGATCGTGCGCGCCTTTCCTGTAGCTGCTTCCGCCAGGAGAAGGTCGAGCGTCTTCTGATCGCGGCTGAGACGCTCGATGGCCACGTGCTTGCCGTCGGGCAGCCACTGCACCCTGGGGATATACACGTTTGCTTCACTGCCTAAGTCGATTTGGAGCGGCTTGCGGCCAGACACCGCCTGCACGAAAAGGCGAACCGTGGGAATCGCCTCGCCGGGCTTGGGATAGGCTATCGAGCGCTCATCGCCATCGGAACTGCGCAGGGAGTATTTGTCGACTGCGCGATCGTCCGTCTCCATCCAGGCGATGAAGGACGAGTCCGGCGACCACCAGTATGCACAGTGCAATCCCAGTTCGTGGGGATAGACCCAGTCCGGCTCGCCCTCTCGCAGATCGCTGTCTCCCGCGGGCGAAAGAGCGTGAGCAGCGCCGGTTGTGGCATCCGCCAGCCACAGGGTGTGGCCCTGCACAAAGCCGACGAAACGGCCGTCCGGGCTGATTTGAGGACAGCTCAGAGCCGTTCGATCGGTCACCAAGGGCCGGGACGAATGAGCGTCGAGGTCGAACCACGCCAGTGAAGCGCCGCTCGCAAGCAGCAGAGCGTGCCCGCCCGGAGCCCAGGCATAGTCCTGAAGCCGTCTCGTTCCGGCGGCCTCTTCGTCGCCGGGGGAATTATGGGAGTTATCGCCGCCCAAAGCCGAAGTTATCTCGGCATCGGATACAAGAAGCTGTTGCCCGCCAGTCGCCGCGTCAATGCTCCATATCTCGGTGACCTGGGAACCATGTGCGGCTTTGCCCGGCCTGGCAGCCGTCCGAATGAAGCCGAGGCTCTTACCGTCGGGACTCCAAGCCAGATGAGCGGGCAGGGCCTCTTCCCGTTCCCGCTCCTGGGCTATGCGCTCGATAGTGAGAGGGCCAGCCGCAGGCGAGTGCTGTGCAGCCAGTTTTCCATCTGCCCCCGCCAATGTGAGTGAGACTAATGCGAGAATCAACCGTCGCGAAGACTTCCTTATCGCCATGGCAATCCAGATCCTCCATCCATGAGCCTGCATCCCCGCAGATCGGGTTGGAATCCATCCCTAACTGAATACCCGTCTGAAGGCGAACCTGGAAGGCGCTGCAATCTCCGTCGCGGCCGCCGGCCCCGTGGATACCGGCAGGATGGACTGACTCCAACCGATGAGAAGGAAGGCGATCTGCGGCAGTTGCTCTCCCATCCACACGGTGGTAATCGATATCCAGAACATCGTCATGGCTGCCAGGAGGACAATGGCAAAAGCTTGGTCCTCAGGCGTCTCCAATTTCCAGGAGCGCACAACCAGACCGCGGAACGATTCCGCGGCTATGAGCATAAAGAGGATATACCCGGAGTTTCCATAGGCGAGATGAACGAGCAGAAACTCGTTATCGATGGAGAACATGCCGGGAAGGATCGGACGGCTAAGCACGCCCCAGCCGAGAAAGCCGCCCTGCTTCACGATGGGTTCGTAGAGTTCGTTCATTTGGCGCCTGTAAAGCGCGCTGCCCTGCTGCTCATTCATTACTGCGCCGGGGTCGGAAACGTTCGTATAGTGCGTGAAGTACTCGTATCCGGCCAGGCCGGCCACGGCAATCAGAATGGCTACCACAACGATTGCGGATTTCTTGCTTTTGAATTTGGGAATCTGAAGAATGAGGTAGCCGACCCCCACGGCGAGCATCGGCCCACGGGATTGTGTAAGGAAGACGCACAGCAAGAGCAACAGGCCGGGGATGTGGTACTTCTCGAACCAGGCAAGCCGCTTTCCTAGATTGGCGGCCGAACGCCACTTGCGCAGGTAAACCAACCACACATTCAGAGCCGCGGTCATCCCAAAAACGATTCCCGCCAACTCGGCATCATTGAAGGATACCGCCATTCTTCCCCGTCCGGATCTCATTTGAACAAATGCCCGGACGCTGTCCAGATTGAAGAGCCTCTGTCCTACAACGCCATAGAGACTCTGTCCCATCCGCCATTCGTACAGGCCCAGAGGAGATAGCAGCAGAATCAGGATCACAAAGCGCCGTACAGTAACCAGGCGAAGGCCGGGCTCGACGAGCGTGCGCCCCGCCGCATACGCCAGAAAGATGGAAATGAAGGCGATCAGCGCAGCGAAGATGCCATCGTTCATGACCCGCTCGCGAAGAACCTCGCTTGCGGTGATACTCACAATGAACAAGCTCAGCAGAATATCCATAAGCGAGGGAATGCCGCTGCGCAGGAGGCGATACAGCGCGACCGCGCCTATCGGGATCAACGCCGACTCGGCCGCGGAGATTGCAGGCAAATGAGGAAACTTGAGCGCGTATCCTTCGGGAAGCAACAAGAGAGCGGGAAGGTAGACGGAGAGAAACGCCATCTCGATCCGCCCGCGGATCACAAGATAGAGCGAGAGCAGGCCGGGCAGAAGGAATATCGCACTCATGGAATCAGGTTAGCCTATTCAAGCGGTCTGCGCGATGCCCGACTGCGGAATCGAAAGAGGTGCGACTGGCTGGCGCAGCGAGTTCCGCCCCGGGGGATATCGCACAGCTTGAACCCGCCAAGACCCCGGAAGCCGCAGTCCGACAGCCACTCATCGCTGACGGACTACGGCGCGGCGTACGTCCACGACAGCACATTTTGCGTCGCGGTCAGGCCCCCCGTGGAGCCGGTGAAGCCGACGTAAGCCGTGCTGCCTCCTACCAGGCTTGGGATATTGACCGGAAACACCTCCGTCACGGTTCCATTGGTCACCGTGTCGGTCAGCGTCATGGTCAGATTGGTCCCGTCATAGACCAGTTGCGCGTTCATGATGTCGCCGCTGTGCAGATTGATCCCCGTGGAACTCAGATCCACGGAAGGCACCGTCGGCGCCGCGCCGCCGGTATACAGCCCGGTGGAGTCATTGCCCTCGCCGGCGTTGTTGTAGAGGTCGAACTTCACCGCCACGCTGTTGGCGATTCCCTGATAGGCCAGCCCACCGCCAGGATCTCCAAGCGCCCAGATGTTGTCTCCCTGAATGGCAAACGTCATGCCGTCTGCCGAGGCATTCAACAGTTGGAAGGTGAAGTTAGTTGTGAAGGCCGCCACCGGAACCTTGGTTGCAAACCAGGCGGATCGCTCTTCGTTGGCTCCTCCGTCGGTCAGTTGCAGCATTCCCCCGGTCACAGACGCGCCATAGTTCAGAGACAGGGCGCTGGCCGTGAATCCGCTGCTGGGATAGCTGATGTAAGTAGTCACCGCGCCGATGGTGTACGCCGCTGTAGCCACGGCGCTGTTGGTGTAACCCGTTTCAACTGCGATGGCCTCCAGCGTCTCCGTCGCGCTAACCGTAATTGGACCGCTGTACACGTTGGACGAGGTCGTGGGCGTGGTCCCGTTGGTCGTGTAGTAAATGGTGGCGCCGCTGGTCGCGTCGCTGATGGTTACCGACTGCGAAGCGGCGTAGGCGCCCGCCGCGGGCGAGAACGTGGGCGCGAGCACCTGTGGAGCGATGGTATAAGCCGCCGTGGCCACAGCGCTGTTGGTGTAGCCCGTCTCGACCGCTAGCGCCTCCAGCGATTCCGTCGCGCTGACTGTAATCGGACCTGTGTAAAGGGTAGAAGACGTCGTCGGCGTCGTGCCGTTAGTGGTGTAGTAGATGGTGGTCCCAGCCGTAGAATCGCTGATGGTCACCGACTGTGATGTGGTGTAAGTACCCGCCGCCGGAGAGAAGGTGGCCGTGGGCAAAACGGGAGCGATGATATAGGCCGCCGAGCCGACGGCGCTGTTTGTGTAGCCCGTTTCGACCGCGATGGCCTCGAGCGTCTCCGTCGCGCTCACCGTGATCGCGCCTGTGTACTTGCTGGAAGAGGTCGTAGGTGTCGTCCCGTTGGTGGTGTAGTAGATAGTTGTGCCGCTGGTCGCGTCGCTTATGGTCACCGACTGCGAAGTGGTGTAAGTGCCCGCTGCCGGAGAGAACGTGGGCCCGGGCAGCACCGGAGCGATGGTGTAAGCCGCCGAAGCAACCGCGCTGTTGGTGTAACCCGTTTCAACCGCGATGGCCTCGAGCGTCTCCGTCGCGCTCACCGTGATCGTGCCTGTGTATTTGGTGGACGAGGTCGTGGGCGTG
>JBEKDB010000110.1:0-5312 GCA_050014575.1 Occallatibacter sp.
AAACGCCCGATCAGGTATACTTCAACCGCCTGCCAGAAACACTGGCAGCCTAAAACAAAAGCAAGAACTTCCACTTAAGGAAAAAACAAAAACTGTCCGAACTACCGGGACCAGCTCATAGAAGCGTCGAGAACCGACTGCGCATCATCAGATCAAAATACACCGCTTTGCATCGATCCGGCCAATCCGGCCGGCAAAGACTTGGGAAGATGTCGAGATTGTCATAGCACTACTATCTCTACAGATTTGGCGGCATTGACCAAGCCCATTCACCACGACAACCCGTCATCCTCAGCGATTTATGAAAGGCTGTCTTTCTGAGCAGCTTGACTCGCAGTCGCGAGTTGCGCCTGCAAGGAACTCGCCAACTTGCCAACTCGCTATCACCGCGAAGCGGCGGCGAACTTGCCGATTTTGTTTACAAGCCGCCTCGTCCAACTAACCTGTTCATCATCAGCGGAGTCCGCCGCATCGACGCAGTCGAAAGCCTGCCCTGAGCGAAGCCGAAGGGGACCTGCGGTTCCACTGCCGGATTCATGCAACGAACTTCCGGGTCAGCACACTATGGTTTCGCCACGATGAACGGCTGCGCTTCCGGCTCACGGCGGTAAAAGACGCGCGGGCGTTGCAGCGAGCGCTGTTCCGGCGCGGCAATCTCCTTGTCTTCGCCGTCCAGAATGGCAATCCCCCGCCCCTGGCTTTGCGCCTGCTGCATCAGCGCCAGTTGCAACTGGGGCACAAGCTGCGTGGCAAAATCCAGCCAGTGGCGAAGTTCCACCTGGCCATCCACCGCCGCATCCTGGGTCTTCAGCCCGCGCTCGACCAGCGCATAAGTCAGGAAGCCGTGGCCTCCGCCCAGAGCCGCCGACTCCAGCGCCGACTGATAGCCCTGCGCCGCGGTCAATATGTACATGCCCTTCTCATAGGCCAGTTGGGCCAGCCCTTTGGAGTTCATCGGTCCGCGCCGCTTCTCCTCGGCCTCCAGCGCCTGGCCGGAGCGGCAGGCGTCGATCACGAAGAGGGCGCGGCCAGCGCCGATCTTCTCGAATCGATCGCCCAGTTCGAGATCGGAGACGGCGTGCGCTTCCGGCTTGGCGAAGTCCTCGCTTCTCTCCGGCATGACGATGTCATGCGGCAGAAGGTAGAAGCGCTGCCCGACCGCAAACCCATGTCCGGCGTAATAGATGAAGACCCCGTCTTCCGGCTGTGCCGGCGCCAGGCTGGTAAAGAGCTTCTGCTGCTCCGGCGTGAAGCGATCGGCCGACGCGCCCGCCAGCCGATCGAGCGCGCCCAGCAGGTTCGCCTTGGTCGCGTCCTGGTTGAGCAGCGAGGTAATCTGGACGGCGGCGTAATTCTGCAGTTTCAGCTGTTGCGCGGAGAATACCGACGCGAACTCCCCGGCGTCCGCCGTCGCGTATTTCAGGTTGTACTCCTTGTCGGCATACTCGTTCACGCCGATGGCCAGAATGTAAGCAACGCCGCCGCGCTTCAGTGAGTCGGCCCCGGTTACGTCGATGGTCGCGTCCGAACTCTTGATGTCCGATTTGCTGTAGGCATATGCCGTGAACTTGTTCTCCCCGGCGACGATGGGCAGCTCCGCCTCCAGCACCGTCTGCCCGTGGGGGTCGAGTTCCAGGTCTCCGCGCCAGACCTTCACCAGCGCGCCGTTGCGGAAGAGGCGAAGATCGCGCGCGCCGGTGCGGTCCCTGTGCTGCGCGTCCGGCGGCGCGTCGCTAACGCGCAAACGCAGCTTGACCGTGCGCGATTCCAGCGGCTGGCCTGGAGCGGCGCCGTCGGCGCGCTCGATGGCAACCACCGGCTGGCGGCGATCGACATTGGCAATGTCGGCGCCGGCTTGGGGATGGTTGCCGGCAAGAATCTCCGCCAGCAGGCCCGGATCGTAGAACTCGCGAAAGAAAATCTCCACCGGCGAAGCGTCCGTAGTGTTGTTGTTAAACCGCCAATGAATGCGATTCCAGGCTTCCGGGGAGCCGTCGAAGCGGCCGTCGGGCGCGACCACCAGCCAGTCGGCGGAGTCTTTCAGTGTGATCAGCGTTGCCGCAAGCTGCCAAGTGCCAACCTCCCAAATCCGGGCGCCATCGTTGCCGGAGGAGATCAGCCATCGGGAATCGGGGCTGAACGCCACGGATTGAACCGCATCGGTATGGCCAGTCAGGCTCTGCAGCTCACGCCCGCTTGCCACATCCCACAGCTTGATTGCATTGTCCTGGGTTCCGGCAGCCAGAGTCCGGCCATCGGGGCTGATGGCCAGGGAGGAAGCCAAAAAGCCGGCGTTCGTATTGTGCAACTCACTTCCGGTCGCAACGTCCCAAAGCCTGACTGTCGTGTCTGTGATAATGCCATTCGATGCCAGAGTCCGGCCATCGGGGCTGAAGGCCACGGAACCGATCCAACCCGTGTGACCGGCCAAGGTGCGCTCACTCCCGCTTGCCACGTCCCACAGCCTGATCATCTCGTCCCAACCAGCTGAAGCCAGCGTCCGGCCATCGGGGCTGAAGGCTACGGTAGTAATCGGTTTGTCGCTGTGGCCGGTGAGCAGAGTGCGCGGATTATTCCCGCTTGCCAGATCCCAAAAATCGATTGTGCCATCATCGTTGCCTGCAACCATCGTCCGGCCGTCCGGGCTGAAGGCGACAGAATCAATCTCTTCGGTGAGGCCGGTAGGCAGGGTGCGTAATTCATGCCCTGTGGCTACGTCCCAAAGCTTGACCGGCTCCTTGTCGCCCCCCGTCGCCAGCGATTGCCCGTCGGGGGTGAAGTCGATCGAGGACCTTGAAATCGAGCGGCCCGGCAAACTCCGTATCTCGCTCCCGCTTGCCGCGTCCCACAACCGGATCGTCTGGTCGTTGCTTGCCGTGGCCAGCGTCCGCCCATTGGGGTTGAAGGCCGCGGCGTAAACACCCGCCGTGTGGTTTGCCAGGCTGGGGAGCTGACGCCCGCTCGCCACGTCCCAGAACTGGACCGTCTTGTCTGCGCATGCCGCGGCCAGCGTGCGCCCATCCGGATTGAACGCGACGGAATAAATCGCAAATTTTATGGGGATTTCCTCCGAGGGGTGGGCTGCCAGTCTGCGCAGCCCACGGCCGTTCACAATGTCCCAGAGCTCGATGGTACTGTCTGCGCTACCCGTAGCCAGTGTCCGCCCGTCGGGGCTGAAAGCTACGGCGCTGACCACATCGCCGTGGCCCTCCAGGCTGAGGATCTGGTGCCCGCTGGCTACGTCCCAGAGCTTCACGGTCATGTCGTCGCTGCCTGAAGCCAGCCTTCGCCCATTGCCACTGAAAGCCACGCTGCGGACCATATCGGCGTGGCCAGTCAGAGTGCGCAGCTCCCGTCCGCTCATCACATCCCAGAGCTTGACAGTATGGTCTATGCCTCCCGAAGCCAATGTGAGCGCATCGGGGCTGAAGGCCACGGAAGTAACCCCTTTGCTTTGGCCGCGCAGAGTGCGCAGCTCCCGCCCGCTGGATACATCCCAGAGCTTGATCGTGCCGTCGCCGCTGCCTGAAGCCAGCTTGACTCCGTCGGGGCTGAAGGCCACGGAGTCTACCGCATACGTGTGGCCGGTGAGGGTGTGCAGCACCTTCCCGCTGGTCACATCCCACAGCTTGATCGTATTGTCATTGCTGCCTGAGGCCAGCATTCGCTCATTCGGGCTGAAGGCCACGGAGGTAATGTGGTCGGTGTGGCCGGCCAGCGTGCGCAGTTCCCGCCCGCTCGCCGCGTCCCAGAGTTTGATTGTCTTATCGCTGCTGCCCGAAGCCAGCATCCGCCCATTCGGGCTGTAGGCCACGGAGACAACCTCGGAGGCATGGCCGGTTTCCACCACGAGTTCAGGTTTCTGCGCACCCGCCGGGCAGACTAGAAACAGAACCGCGAATACGGAGGCGGCAACGGCAGCTTTCATTCCGCTTTCCGGAACTTCCATGATGAATCCTCATTTCCGTCCCGCGGCCGCGGACTCAGCCCTTGTTGATCCGCCCGCGCAGGCGCTTGAGCACGTTGGGAGGCACCAGGCCGGTCACGTCGCCGCCGAAGCTGAAGACCTCCTTCAACATGCGCGAGCTCACAAACGAGTAGCGCCCCGCCGGCTGCAGAAAGACGGTCTCGATCTCCGGGGCCAGGCGGCGGTTCATCAGCGCCATCTGAAACTCGTATTCATAGTCGGAGATGGCGCGGATGCCGCGCAGCACCGCCGACGCTCCCTGGCGGCGCGCAAACTCCACCATCAGCCCCTCGAAGGTGGCGATGGAGACGTTCGACAGCGTGCCGGTCACCTCTTTGAGCATCTCCACCCGCTCCTCGACGGTGAACAGCGGATTCTTCTCCCGATTGTTGAGGATGGCGACCGTCAGGTGATCGAAGAGCTTGGCGCCGCGCTGGATCAGGTCCACGTGGCCGTTGGTCGGCGGGTCGAAGGTGCCGGGATATATGGCTGTTACGCTCATGCGGGTAGCTCTAAAAGGATTCTAGCAGCGGAGGGACAAGGCTCTATCGATCCGATGCGTCAGTTTTCAGGAGCCTGAACACCCGAAGGTCCCAGCTCCCTCCGAGGCCAAGGATCTACCCCTCACTATTCCTTAGCCCCTGCTTGTTCCAGAAGTTGGACAATTTCAGTGTGTCCATTTTCCTTCGCTCTCTTCAGGGCGGTATAGCCATCCTTGGCCTTGACACTCACCTCTGCGCCCTTAGCCAGCAGCAGCCTGACAACCTCTGTGTAACCTTTAAGCGACGCCCACCAGAGGGCAGTTTGGCCTTCATTGTTCTTCGCGTTTACATCAGCTGCCCTATCCAACAGTATCTTTGTGGTGTCTAAATTGCCTTGACCTGTCGACGCCCATATTAGTGCGGTTGTGCCATCGTCGCTCTTGGCATTTGCATCGGCGCCCTTATCTAACAGTAGCTTGACAGTCTCCGCCTGACCCCAATACGACGCATCCATCAGAGCGTTCTTGCCACTATCGCCCTTCGCATTGACCTCAGCGCCCTCGGCAAGCAAAAGCCTGACTACGTCTACATGGCCCTCACCGGATGCCACCATCAGGGCGGTCGGCATACCGTTATTCAAGAGTGTCCCATTAACATGAGCGCCCTTGGCCAACAGCAGCTTCACAATATCTATATGGCCGTTGCGTGAAGCCCAATACAACGCAGAAAAATGAGCTCCATTTAGAAGCTGTTTCATAACCTGATTCGGGATCAAGATAGGTACTTGGCGTTTGAGTTGGCAGCGAGCGATAAAGTGGCAGGAGGAAGCGCAGATGCCACGTGGCGCTCCGATGCTGACCGAT
>JBEKDB010000111.1:0-5104 GCA_050014575.1 Occallatibacter sp.
CGTGACCGCCCAGAATACGCTCACCGGCAAGCGCTTCTCCACCACGACCGACATTTCCGGCGCGTGGTCCCTGAAGATTCCGCAGAATGGCCGTTACGTGATCCGCACGCAGTTTGCTGGCTTCGCGCCCGGATCGCAGGAGGCGGTGCTGAACGCCGCCAGCCACGACCAGACGGTGAACTTTGAGTTGATGCTGGCTTCGCGGGCGGCGGAGCAAGCGCGCCAGCAAGACAGCGAGACAGCGAGCCAGCAGGTCAGCCTGTCGGCCATTCGCCAGCTTGCGGCCAGCGGCGCGCAGAACCTGAGCCTGGTGAGCGCGCTGGCGGCCGATACGGAGACCCAGGCCAGCCCATCCATTTCGTCTGGCTCGAATGGCGCGGCGGGAGCGGAGCTGCCTTCCATCGCGGGCAACTCGGACTTCGGCGGAGATTCGGTGGCCATCAGCGGCCAGTCGGGGCAGGTGAGCCCGCTGGCCGGCATCGATATGGACCGCGTCCGCGATGCGATCGAGACGATTCGCGCCCAGGGCGGCTTGTCCGGCGGAGACGGCGGCGGCTTGTTTGGCGGCGCGCTGGGCGGCGGAGGCTTTGGCGGAGGATTCAGCGGGGGCGGTTTTGGTGGCGGCGGAGGCAGGGGCGGGCGCGGCAACTTCCGCGGCTTCAACCCCGGCCAGCCGCATGGGGCCATCTTCTGGATGGGCACCAACTCGGCGCTGAATGCGGAGCCGTTCAGCATCACCGGCCAGCCGCAGGAGCAGCCGGCCTCGGGAACGAACCGCTTCGGAATCACCTTCATGAGCGCGCCGTACCTGCCGCATCTGACCAAGCCGAGCGGCAAGGACATGCTCTTCCTGACGCTCTCCGGCCAGCGCAATTCCAGTCCTCTGGACGAATATGCCACCGTTCCCACGGATGCCGAGCGGGGCGGCGACTTTTCCGCCGCCGGCCTGCCCGCGATCTACGACCCCACGACCTCGCAGCAGTTCATCTCCAACGGCATAGCCAACGTGATTCCCGCAACGCGCATTGCATCGCAGGCCACGGCGCTGCTGAAGTATTACCCCGAGCCGAACCTCACCGGCAGCACCGCGACCAATGGCTACAACTACCACTTGCTCACCACCGCGCAATCGAACTCGACGCAAGCCGGCGTGCGCTATATGCGCAGCCTGGGCAAGAACGCCACGCTGGCCGGCGGCGGCGGGCGCGGAGGATTGGGCGGTGGCGGCGGGCGCAGGAATCAGAATCAGGGTCTGCGCCAGAGCATCAACTTCAACTACAACTGGAGCGACTCGGCCTCGGACAACGTGAACATGTTTCCGCCGCTGGGCGGCAAGAGTTCAATCAACTCCAACAGCGTTCAGGCCGGCTATACGGTGGGTTATCGCAAGGTAACCAACATCTTCAATGCCAGTTGGAATCGCAGCACCAACCAGAGGACGAACTTCTTTACCAACGGGACGGACATCGCCACGGAACTCGGCGTTCTGGGGCCGGGGGGCGGGGCGCTCAATTCGCTCCCCATCAATTACGGCCTGCCCAGCGTCCAGTTGGGATCGATCGCCGGACTCAGCGAACAGCAACCGAGCTTCTCGCTGTCGCAGACCATCTCGCTCACCGAGACGCTGAGCTGGATTCACCAGAAGCACAACCTGCGCTTCGGCGGCGACTATCGCCGCGTGCATCGCAACTTTCTGGGCGGCTCGAACTCGACCGGCAGCTTCACGTTCAGCGGCAAATTCACCGAGGACCAGGCAAAAGATCCAACCACCGGCTCGGCGCTGGCGGATTTTCTGTTGGGGCTGCCGCAGCAGACAGCCATCGACTCGCCGACCTCCAAAAGCTATCTGCGCGACAACGTGTGGGACCTCTACGCCCAGGACGACTGGCGCGCGCGGCCCAGCCTGACGCTGACCTACGGCCTGCGCTATGAGTTCTTTGCGCCTTACACGGAGAAGAATGGCCGCCTGGCTCTGGTGGACACCAATGCGGCGAGCGGCTTCACCGAGTTGGCAGAGGTTCAATCCGGCGGTCCGGCGCCCTCCTTTGGCGGCAACCTACCCAGTTCGCTGGTCTATCCGTTTCATCTGGCGCTGGCTCCGCGGCTAGGGGTGGCGCTGCGGCTGCCCAGGCAGGCCGTGCTGCGGGCCGGTTACGGCATGAACTTCACGGTCGGCCAGTACGGCGCCTTCGCTTCCACCATGGCGCTGCAGCCGATGGCCAATCAGCCGGCGTTTGTGAACGAGCAGACCAACGAAGCGGCGCAGGCGGGAGAGTTCACCCTGGCCAACGGGTTTCCGTCGATTCCCAGCGCGGCCACGCCCGGCACTTACGCGCTCGATCCGCACTACCGGCTGCCCTATGTGCAGGCCTATAACCTGGACGTGCAGAAGTCGCTGCGCTGGGGCGTGGTGCTCAACGCGGGCTACAACGGATCGATGGGCTCGCGGCTGGACGTGAAGAGTTCGCCGCGCCGCAGCCTGAGCAGCCCCAATACCGACTTCGACCCCGCCACCGGGCTCCCCATAGCCATCTTCAATTACGAGCAGGCAGCGGGTTTTTCCCGCTTCAACGCGGGCACGCTGCGCGTGAACAAGCGATTGACCCACGGCATTGCGCTGGGCGCGAATTATCAGTACTCGCACTCCATCGACGACTCCACCAGCTCCGTGCAGAACTGGCAGGACATTCAAGCCGAGGAAGGAAACTCGAGCTTCGACGTCCGCCACAAGGTCAGCGGAACCTATCTCTATGAACTGCCCTTCGGCAAGGACAAACTCTGGGTGACCAGCGGCGCGGGCGCGCACATCCTGGAGGGCTTCTCCATCTCCGGGACCTATAGCATTGCCACCGGCACGCCGCTCACGCCCTACTACCCGGCAGCGGTTTCGGACGTGGCGCACGGCACGACCGGCAACCTGCGTCCCAATACCGTGCCGGGCGTTTCGCCCACCGCGGGAGGCGGTCGGGCGAAGGCGTGGTTCAATGTGGCGGCCTTTCAGCAGCCCCAGCCGGACAGCTTCGGCAACGCCTTCGGCAATGTCTCGCGCAACTCGATCGCCGGGCCGGGGACCATCCAGAACAGCATGTCGCTGGCGAAGACCATGCAACTGGGAGATACGCGCAGCATGGAGTTCCGCGCCACGGCCGCGAACGTCTTCAACACCGTGCAGTACTCCGGCGTGGATTCGAGCTTGACCTCGCCCACCGCCGGGCAAGTGATCTCTGCCGGCGCCATGCGGTCGTTCCAGTTCACGGGGAGATTCAGGTTCTAGCGGAGCAGGCCGCTCCGCGCATGCGCTGGCGCGGGGCTGCGGCAAATCTCTTCTGGACGGCCGTCTGTGGAGACTCAGATCTGATTTCCTTTTGCTTTAATATAAATACTTAGGCATATTGTGATACTTTATTTGCATGAGCCTCAACCACCTGCTGCTCGGCGTCACTCGCGATGGCGTAACCGGCTACGAGATCAAGCGCGCCTTCGAAGAGGGGTTGCGGCACATGTGGAATGCGGAACTGAGTCAGATCTATCCCGCGCTCGAACGGCTGGAGGAGCGGGGCCTGCTGACCAGCGCTAAAGCGCCCGGCGAACGCGGCTCGGCGAGGCGCGTATACAAGCTGTCGCCGCAAGGTCAGGCCGAGTTGGAGCTCTGGCTCTGCGCCGACCCCGTTCTGCACGACGAACGCCATCCGTTTCTGGTGCAACTGGCGCTGCTGGGGGGGCTCAACGACTACCGGCAGACGCTCAAATACTTCTCCGGGCTGGAGGCATTGCTGCGCTCCCGGTTGCAGGCGATGGAGTTCCTGGAAGAGAAATGGCGGCGGCACGATCCGTCCTATCCGGAGGTCGGCGGAGCAGCGGAGTTTCACATGCAACTGACCCTGGAGTTCGGCCTGGCCAGCGCGCGGGCCGGCCTCGAGTGCTGCCGGAAGGGCAGAAGACGAGTCGAAATGCGACTGAAGGCGGCGGAAGGAACGAGGGAAAGCCATGAGCAAGAGAGATAGGAACTCCGAAATCTGGCGCGGCAAATGGGCCGTCGTCACCGGAGCCAGTTCCGGCATCGGCAAGGCGATCGCCGAAGAGCTTGCGGCGCAGGGCGCGCATCTGCTGCTGGCCGCGCGCAGGCTGGACCGCCTGAACGAGCTGGCTGTGTCTCTCGAAAGCAAGCATGGGATTCAGGCGAAGGCTTTTCAGGCCGATCTCAACGACCCGCAGGCTCCGGAGCGGCTCTTTGCATTCACGAAGGAGCAAAACCTGACCATCGATGTGCTGGTCAACAATGCGGGGCTGGGCCGCTACGGCGAGTTTTATGCGAGCGGCCTCGAAGCGCAGCTCAGCATGGTTCAGGTTCATTGCCATGCGGTCGTGCACCTGACACATCTCTTCCTTGGCGGGATGGTGGAACGCCGCTCGGGATACATTCTGATCCTCGCCTCCACGAGCCTGATCCCCGCGCCATATATCGCAACCTATGCCGCGACCAAGGGATTCGACCTCCTGTTCGCCGAGGGGATTGCGGAGGAGGTGGCGCGTTACGGAGTGCGCGTTTCAGCCCTGTGCCCCGGCCCCACCGCATCGGAGATGGTGATGACGAAAGATGGAACTCCCGCTGAGCAGCACTCCTCGCTGCAAGCGGCGGAGGCTGTGGCCCGCGAGGGTTTGCGGGGATTGGCGAAGGGCAAGCGCTACATCCGGCCTGCGCTCTCGGACTGGCTGACGGCCAACGCTCCGCGGTTCTTGCCCCGAGCCACCGTCAGCGGGGCAATGGAGCGAGTCTACCGCCCAAAGCACTTGGGAAGCGTTCGGCCAAACGCTGCAAGAGACTGAGAAACTGCATCCTCTCGCGCATGAGACAGGTTCCGGCATCGGCCATGAACCTTCGTGCTTCAGGAAGCAGGATGCGCAAGAAAGACTACCGCCCCAGCACCGCATTTTGCGCGGCGAAAATCTCTTTCAGTCCCGCCTCGGCCAGATCGATCAGGTCATTCAACTGGCGGCGCGAGAAGCTACCCTTCTCGGCCGTGGCCTGGGTCTCGATCAAGCCGCCGTCGGCCCTCATCACCACGTTCATGTCCACCTCAGCCTGGGAATCCTCCTCGTAACA
>JBEKDB010000112.1:0-7909 GCA_050014575.1 Occallatibacter sp.
GTCGGCAACCACAGCTATCATCAGCCGGAGCTGAACAGCGGCATCAACGCCTATAACGGTGGGGGCGCGACGGGCTTCCCCGAACTCTCCACCACCTCTGCTCCCAATCCGAACTTCGGCGATGTCATCGAGGTGTCGAGCTCCTCGGTTGGAAACTTCAACGGCGTCGTCTTCGGTGTGCAGCACCGCTCGCGCAGCCTTTCGCTCGCCGTCAACTACCAGTGGAGCCATGCGCTCGATGAGATATCGAACGGCGGCTTCGAAGGATTCAGCGCCAATAGCGTGTATCCCGACGACCCCTTCAACCTGAGAAAGAACTACGGCAACGCGGACTACGACACCCGCCATTACGTCAGCGGCAGTTATGTCTACACGATGCCGCATTACAGAGGGCCGAAACTGCTGGTCGATAACTGGGAGGCTTCGGGGACCTTCTTCCACAGCACCGGATTGCCCTTCTCGGTGGTGGATACCGCGACCGCCGGGGAAATCGGCAACTATAGCGTCAACGGCACCTCGAACCCGCTCTATGCCAAGCAGACCGCAGGCTTCTTGACGTCTACCCACTGCGGCGGCACCGCGGCCGCAAACGGGTTCCAGTGCCCCTTCGTGAACGAATTCACAACGGCGACCGACTTCGGGCAGTCAAACCGCAACGTGCTCGTCGGTCCCGCTTACACCGACAGCGACTTCGCCATTTCCAAGGGCTTCCTCGTGCCTCGCTGGGAGACGGGCAAGCTCAGGATAGGCGCGCAGTTCTTCAACGTCTTCAACCACCCGAACTTCGGGCAGCCCCTCAACAACGTTGCTGGAGGAATTGGAACTATCGATACTACCGTGAACCCCCCGACCTCGATCCTGGGATCGTTCCTGGGTGGCGATGCTTCTCCGCGGCTCATCCAGTTGGAGGCAAAATTCGACTTCTAGCTTCAGGTCAAATGGGTGAAGGAAAAGGGCGTCCGTCACGGACGCCCTTTTTCATTTCGCTATAACGCCGGCTGTCAAGCTTCCGGCAGATGGCCAACCTCTACTCGATCACCGGTCCTTTGCGGTCTTTGACGGACTCGGCTTCTTCCGCGCTGCGGCTTTCTTGACCGCGGCCTTCTTCACGACAGCCTTCTTGACGGCGGTCTTCTTCGCGCCTGCTTGTTTGGCAGGGGCGCTCTTCTTTGCGGCCTGTTTCGGCTTGGGCGGGGCAGCTTTGGCGGAAGCCGGCTTGGCCTTGGCGGCGGCTTTTTTGCGCGCGGCGACGGTCCTTTCGGCGAGCGCGGCCTTCAATTCGGCGTCGAACTCGGCCGGGGTGACCGGGCGGGCGGACTTGCGCAGCCTCTCGATGTCATAGAAGGCGCGGCGCTCGGCGAGAAAGACGTGGACCACAAAGTCCACATAGTCGAGAAGAATCCATTCGCCCTTGCGGCGGCCCTCGACAGAGTTTGGGAAAACCCCAAATTCCTTCTTCAGTTTGTCTTCGATTTCGTCGCAGATGGCAACCGACTGCCGGTCGTTCGTGGCCGAGGTGACCAGGAAGAAATCGGATAGGCCGGCGTCGATGGGGTCGAGTTCGAGGATGCGGGTATCTTGGCCCTTCTTGGATTCACAGGTCTGGGCCGCGGCCTGAACGAGGATGCGGGTTTGCTGGCGTGCTTCGGTAGTCGTCATTCGGTGGGAACGGTCTCCAACCCCAATCGTAGACCGTCAGCCGGAGCGGGGCAAGTCGGGCACCGGCGGGCTCTATCGGTAGAGGCCGCGGGAGCGGATGTAATCGAGAACGGCGCCGGGCAAAAGCTCGTGCCCGGCAATCGGAGTCGCAGCCGGCGCGCGGGCCAGCTCTCGAATCTGCTCTCGAATCTCCGACGCGCTGATCTCCACATTCAAGCCCGGCAGAACGTAAAAGGAGGTGCGGTCTCCGGCGCGGTTCAAGAGAAGATACGAGCGCACTTCAACGCCGGAGCCTGGCCGGTCCGTCTCTGCGATGGATTCGATGGTCAGTCCCGCGGGTAGCGCGACCTGCAGATCGTCCAGCCGCTGGCCGGGGCGCGAAGCAACGATCAATGGCGCTGCAAACGGAATCTCCGCCGCCCGATGCCAGAGGCGCAGCGTGAAGAACGAGTCGGCGCCCATCAGGCAGAAGAGCGCGCTGTCCGGCGGAAGCTCCGCGCGCAGGCCGAGCAGCGTTTCCAGGGTGTAATTGGGAGCGCCCGAGGGCTGGGGCGCATCGGCCAGCGAAACCGCGAAGCCCAGTTCGCCGGCAATCGCCAGGCGGGTCATGGCCAGGCGGTCTTCAAAGCCGACGGCCGATCCATGAGGTTTGAGCGGCTGCGTGCCCACCGGAGCGAAGAGCACGGCATCCAACCCCAGCGCCGCTCTAGCCGCGCGCGCCACCGCCAGGTGGCCCAGGTGGGGCGGATCGAAGCTGCCGCCGAAGAAGGCGACTCGACGGCCGCCGCCGGGGGTCTGAGAACCGGCTTCTGGTAAAGGCTCGCGCATGGATTCATGGTACCGTGCGACGGATGCCCGGACGGCGCGTCCAACTGAGAATGCGATACTTGATTGCCCTTGTGGCCCTGGCAGGCGTCGCGGTTTCCGCGCTCGCGCTGCGCGTTCACTATTCCACCAATGTTGAACCCTGCTCGATCAACGAGCGGTGGGACTGCGGCATCGTGAACCGCAGTCCGTTTGCCGAGATCGCCCATATTCCCGTGGCGGCCATCGGCATCGCGGGCTACCTGGCGCTGGCCGGGCTGGCGCTGGCGCGGCGGCGGGCGGTCACGCTTTCCGCCGCTCTGATCGGGCTGGCGTTTGCGCTCTACCTCTCTCATATCGAGAGAGACGTGCTGATGGTGTGGTGTTTGTATTGCGTGATCTCGCTGGGAATCGTGGCGCTGCTGACGCTGCTCAGCCTGGGCTGGTTGATCGCGGAGCGGATTGGGCGAAGGCGCGCGCAGTCCCGCCTGACGAAGCTGGGACCGCTTCCCCGCTCGCCACCCAATAGCCCTGCGCGCGCCCCAGCGTGCCGGTACGGCTATCCTCTGTGGACACGGCCCGCCAGGCGTCCGCTCACATCGTGCGCACGTAATTCTTCCCCGGCAAGCACCGAACCCGGCCCGCCATCTCCAGCTCGAAGAGCGCCGTGAAAACTTCGGAAGACGTTAACTGCGTCTCCAGCAGCTCAAGGATTTCATCGATCTGCAGGCTCGCATCGGAGCGCAGAACCTCCAGCACCATGGCTTCCTGAGGCCGCAGAACCGGGTCCGGCAGAAGAGATGCAGTGGTTTCCGACTTCGACTGAGCCGGCGCCTCCGCCTCCAGTTCCAGCCGAATCTGCGACGGCAGCTCCTCCCACACATCCTCCCAGGTGGCCACCAGCTTGGCCCCTTGTTTGATCAGCGTGTTGGGCGTCCACGAGCCCTTGCTGGTCACGTTTCCCGGCACCGCAAACAGATCCCGGTTCTGTTCCGCCGCGCAGCGCGCCGTCACCCGCGTCCCGGAGTTCTCCGCCGCCTCCACCACCAGCACGGCCACGCACAAACCGCTCAAGATCCGGTTGCGGCGGGGAAAGTTCTGCGGCGCTGGAAACGTACCCATCGGCAACTCGCTCACAATCGCCCCGCCGGTCGCCAATATCTCCTCGGCCAGCTTCTTGTTCTCCTTGGGATAAACCACGTCGATGCCCGTGCCCCACACCGCAACCGTCGGCATGCGCGCCGCCAGCGCTCCGCGGTGTGCGCAACTGTCGATGCCCCGCGCCATTCCGCTCACAATCAGCAGCCTCCGCGCGGCCAGGTCCCGCGCCAGCATCTCCGCCACGCCCGACCCGTAGGGGCTGGGATGCCGCGTGCCCACAATCGCAATCGCCGGCCGGCTCAGCAAGCGCGTCTCCCCGCGCACCCACAGCACCGGCGGCGGATCGTAAATCTCCTTCAGCCGTTCCGGATACTGCGGACAGCTGAAACTAACCAGCGTCGCGCCCTGCGCCGCCACGCGCGCCCACTCCTCCTCGGCCGCCTGGCGCGCCTTGCCGTCGAAGATGAACTGCGCCGCCTCGGCCGGAAACCTCAGCCCCTCCAGCGCCGTCAGCGGCAGCGTGAATATCTGGCCGGGCGCGTCCAACTGCGCCACCGCATCCAGAATCCGCTTCGGCCCCAGCCCCGGAGACAGCGTCAGCGCCAGCCACGCCAGCCGATCCTCATCCAGAGGGACCGCCGAGGCTCCCACCACGTTGAGAGGCAGAGTCGTCATCGTCAGGGTACTCGTTTCTGGAAGTAACGCAGACCGGCTTTTCTTACAGGGGAACAGGAAATCAGGCGTAATGGTAATTTTGCTCACGGTATCCCCGCTGGAGTGCCCGTGTCAAGCCGCCGTCCGGGAACCCAGGGCAACGGCGCAGTCTCCGAATGGCCGACACCACAACCGGGATCCCGAGAGCAGGGGAACAAGTTCATTGTCGTTGGTGTCTAAACTAAGAGTGACATATATGAAATGGCTTAAGCGTGCTGCCCGAGTTGTGTGCGTGATTGCTTTGGTCCTCATCCTGCTCGCGTTTATGTTTGTCCAGTTTCAACAGAGCCTTCTGCGCTGGCGGGCGGAGCGGTTAATGGCGGATATGCATCGGATACGTCTGTACCAAAGCAACTGGGCCGACGCCCAGCGCCTCATGTACCGGTGGGGCGCATGGGGACATTACGACGGAAACTGCACACCGACGGATTGCAAATACGAAATCGAGTTGACGGATGGAAGCATAAACGCAATGAGGGCACTCCGCCCGTCGACATTCGATTGGCTGATGCGCTTTAAGGCGTACACTCTCTACCGCTGGCTCGGGGGCAGATACTCGATCGTTCACGTCGCGTTTATTGTCCAAGATGGAGCGATCTTGAGGACCGAGTTCTACGTTGATGTTCAGGCTGCTCCGAAGTTGCTGGATTTCGAGGATGAAGGCTACGTTCTCATCGTCGAGGCGAAGAGCCAGCAGGCGCTCCGCGACTCTGAAGGCGGCCCTCACGTGAAGGGCTCAGATGACGATCTCGCTCAGCATCCCTACTACAAGGCGGGAAGGCCGGGTGGCTGCGAAGGCTGCATGATGGTCGGAATCACGTATTCGACGCATACCCCGCAAGCCGAGATCGCGCAGCTCACCTCTTTTGACATGTCGTGTCTCACGCGGTTCTTTGCCTGCAAAATGCCGGAGGATCTTTTGCCTGCCGCCAGAGAATGGCATATCTATCACGATGATGAGCAATATGCCATCGATCAGCAATCCAAATCGATGCCGCCAAAGCCCTGCGACATTCCTCTTTGGGCGCTGGCGCGGGATTCCGGTACGGTGCTTGTGATCGATGCTGTGTCGGCTCCGCAGTCGGATATCGAGGACTCCTCGGCTGAATGGACGACAGCAAGGGTGGTGGGGTTCTTGAAAGGCAAGCCGCTCTGGCCAGTCGGAACTACGCTGAAGGTATTACCGTTCGGCGGGCAGGGGGCTTTCCCTCCGTATGAGCGAGCAGAGCGTATGGAACAGGGAAAGCGATATGTGATTCTGCCAAACGAGGAGACCTACGGGGCACTGGAAATGCTCAGTTCACCTTACGGCCCCCCCAATGGGCCGCAAATTAGCCTGCCTCGCTGCGGTGTGCAGGATGATACGCCGGAAGTTCGCCGCCAGTTGGAGATGGGCTTTGCGCAAAACGACAATCTACGCGGGTCAGAATTGCGTTAGAAACGGGCCATTCCTGGTGGTCGATTGCAACAATGGCATCCGCACGTACGAGATTCCTGATGTTTGACCGGCTGCTCGTCAGTTACCACTTGTGCACCACCCGCCCCGAAGCTGCGACTTCCAACCCGCCAAATCAGCCGCCCCTTCATTCACCGCATGAACGCTCCGGAGTTCCCCGCCCTCGATTGGTACTCTAAGAGTGCGTGACTTCCATCTCCCATTCCCGGCTGCGCGTCGCCGCTATCAACTTCCTCAATCCCGCGCCGCTGATGTGGGACTTCGAGCACCCGCCGCTCGACGCCCCGCTCGCCCTGCGCTACCGGATCGACCGCATGTCGCCCTCCGAATGCGCCGCCCGCCTGGCCTCGGGAACCGCCGACATCGGCCTCATCCCCATCGCCGCGCTCGCCACTACGCCCGGCCTGCGCATTCTTCCCGGCTGCGCCATCGCCTCCAACGGGCGCGTGCGCTCCCTGCGGCTTGTCCGCCGCGCCGCCCAGCCGCTTGCCGCGCTGCGCTCAGTGGCCGCCGACACCGCTAGCCGCACCACTCTGGCCTACGCGCGCATCCTCTTCCACAAGTGGGGCAACCCGGCCGTTCCCTTCCTGCCCGCGGCCGCCAATCTCGATGCCATGCTCCAGCTAGCCGACGCCGCCATCCTCATCGGCGACCCGGCCCTGATGGCTCTGGAGGAACGCGCCAACCGCTTCGAGCGCACCGGCGAGGAACTCGTCTATCACGACCTCGCCGAAGAGTGGCGCGCCCTCACCGGCCTTGCCTTCGTCTCCGCCGTCTGGGGCATTGCGCCTCGCAACTCCGCGGGTGCCCCAGGTCTCGACTCTGAGACCTGGGATTCCGTAGCCCAAGACTTCATCCAGTCCCGCAACCACGGCCTTGAGAACATCGAGGCGCTGGTAGCCGAGTGGTCCGCCAGACTTCCCATCCCCGAAGCGACCATCCGCACTTATCTCACATCCAACATTCACTATGTGCTGGACGAAGAATGCCTGGAAGGAATGCGCGGCTTCTTCCGCATGGCCGCCGAACTCGGCGTCCTGCCGGAATACAGCTTTTAACGGATCTGCGCTTCGCTAACTCCGCCGCTTTTCAAATCTCCCACCGCAGCAGCGCCGCGCCCACCGTGAATCCCCCGCCCACGGCGGCCAGCAGCACCAGGTCGCCCTTCTTCAGCTTGCCCTCTTCAATGGCCGTCTCCATGGCCAGCGGAATCGTCCCGGACGACGTGTTCCCATACTTTTCGATATTGATAATCACCCGCTCCGGGTCCATCCCCAGCCGGTCCGCCGTCGCGGTAATAATCCGCTTGTTGGCTTGGTGGGGAATGAAGCAGCCCAGCTCCGAGCCCGCCACGCCGTTGCGCTCCAGCACCTTGGCCGCGGCCTCGGCCATCTTGCGCACGGCGAACTTGTACACCGCCGGCCCATCCTGGTAGATGTAGTGCATCTTCTTGTCCACGGTCTCGTGGCTCGACGGGTTCAGGCTCCCGCCGCCCTTCAGGCACAGCGCCGCCGCGCCCGATCCGTCGACCTCATGCACATAGTCGATAAAGCCGATCTCGCCCGCTTCGGCCGGCTCAATCAGCACTGCTCCCGCGCCATCGCCAAACAGCACGCACGTCGCCCGGTCCGTGTAGTCGGTCATGCGGGTATTGGCGTCCGCCCCAATGACCAGGACCTTCTTATGCGCGCCGCTCTCCACCAGCTTCACGCCCGCCTGCAGCGCAAACAAGAAGCCCGAGCACCCCGCCGAAACGTCGAAACCCCAGGCCCCCTTGGCCCCGATCTTGTCCTGCACCAGGCAGGCCGTCGCGGGGAACATCATGTCCGGAGTCACCGTGCCCACGAGGATGGCCTCGACCTCGCCCGGCTCAATCCCGCGCGCCGCCAGGCACCGCCTGGCCGCCTCCGCGCACATATCGCTCACGCCCAGCCCCTTGGCCAGCACGTGCCGCTCGCGGATGCCGGTGCGCTCCCGAATCCACTGGTCGTTCGTATCCACCAGCTTCTCCAGGTCCTGATTGGTAATCACATCGGGGGGAACGTAGGTTCCAAGCGCGCCGATCTTGGCGCGCCGGCACACCACAGGACGAACGGTCAGGGTCAATGCATCTCTCCTTGGACCGGGGGGCCATCTGATCTCTGATCTCTGACCCCTGATCTCTGGGCACAAAAA
>JBEKDB010000113.1:0-5031 GCA_050014575.1 Occallatibacter sp.
CTGGCCACGATCAGGAACGAGATGACCGCGTTGAGGAAGTTGCCCACATAGATCGGAGAGCCATTCAGCTTGAACACTACATCCTTGAAGTCCGGCTTGCCCACGACGGCGGCGATCAGTTGTGTGAGCACGTCTTTGACAAATGACGCGACGATGGCATTGAAGGCAGCGCCGAGAATCACGGCGACCGCCAGGTCTACTACGTTTCCGCGCAGGATGAAATCCCGAAAGCCTTTCAGCATTTGTTCCTCCAATGAGTCCCCTGGGGAGATGAACCGCTCTCGATCGCGGGGAAGACGACCGCAGGCACTGAGCAATGTTACACGGCGGCAAGGGAATAATGGCGCAGATACGGGTTGGCGCGTTCCTAATGCTTGAACAGAAGGACGAGCAGGATCGCAACCGCCAAAACGATGAGTACGACAAGCAGCACAATCACCATCTGCTGCAACTTCCCCGTCCCCGCGTCCGGCGGCTTCACCGGCGGCGCTTGCGGGGCGGCGGGCATGGGCGGCGGAGCCGGAGCATACATTCCAGGCGGCTGCGGCAAGCTCCCGCCCGCTGCGGGCATCGCCGCGGCCGGAGGCGCGTAGCTCATCGGATAAGCCGCCGGCTGCGGCAGTGGTGGAGGGTAAAGGCCAGGCTGAGGCATGGCCCCCATCCCTTGCACTCCGCCCATGGGCGGCGCGGCTGGAAGCGGATAACTGGGCATTGGGGGCGGAGGCAGCGGCGCGGGAGCCTGAGGGATTGGCGCCTGAGGCAGGTTCGCCGCGCCGGAGCCGCCCCTCATGGCCATCTCGCGCATCCTGGACGCATCGAGAATGCGCGTAAACTCACTCGGTCCGGCCGCCGCCGGATGCACGACGGGCTCGTTCGGGCTGCCGGGGAATTGGGCAGGTGCGGGTGGTGGCGCGGCCGCTGGCATCGGAGGCGCTGCCCAGGCGGGCGCTTTAGCCGGCGGCGGGGCCGGCTCGCTGGGCGTGGAGAGGGACGCGAAGGTCTGGGTCCAGACGCCCGGCTCCGCACCCTGCGGCGGGTTTACCGGCGCGGCTTCCACACGCGCGGCCGGCGCCTTTGAAGGCTCATCCAGCATTTGAATCAGGCGCGTAATGCCGGCCCCGGAGCCCGGCGGCGCGCTTTCGACCGGCTTGGCCTCGGCCGGCGGCGGAGCAAATGGATCGCGAACCGGCGCGGCTGGCCCCGGCATTCCAGGGGTAATTCCATAGTTCACGCTTCCCGGCAAAGGCTTGCGCTCTTCCTGAAAGTCCGGCTCACGGGCGGGAGGCTGTGGTTCAAGCGACAGCATCCGCGTAAAGGACCCTGGGCTTCCGCGAGAGGAATCCCCGGATCCGCGGTCGCTCGCCGACGGGACCGGCGCGGTTGCCTCGCCGCCAACGGCGCCGAACAACTGCGTGAAGGTTCCCGGCTTGCTTTCCGCGGGAGCCGGAATCGCCCCGGCCCCTCCGGCGAAAAATGGCGCTTCGCCCGGTCCCGGGGGCTGCATTGCAGGAGCGCTCAGGCCTGCATCTCCGCCCGTCGTTGTCCGCAACAGCTCTGTAAACCCGCCTGATCCTGGAGCTGCCGGGGCTTGCCTGGGCTCCTCCGGAATGGATCGCGCAGCAGGCGGCGCCGCCCGCATTGGGGCTTCAGCCGGGACCGAAGCCGCCTCCGGCGCATTCAGCGTTTGCAGCAAGGAGGTGAACCCCGACGGCTGCGCGGGGCGCTGGGGCGGCGGCATCTCTCGCGCAGGGGGCGCGGGCGAGGCCGAATCGCTTCCCAAAGTGCGCAGCAGCTCAGTGAATCCCCCGCTGCCCGCGCCGCTGGGACCGGCGGCAGGAGCCTTCTCCGCAAGAGGCGGTCTTTCCGACGACGCCTGCCGCATCCGGTCCAGCAACTCCGGCGAACTCTCCGCACCGCCGCCGAAGACCACCTTGTGGACCACCGGCTCCGCAAGCGGCTTGGGCGCTGGCGGGGGCGCAGGCGGGGGCGCAGGTTTTGGGGCCTCCGGTGCGCGATACTCGGGGAAATAGGACTCCAACCCCGAGCCGGCCGCCGGACCCGACGCCGCATCGGGCGCCTTCACCACTTGAAACACACCCGTTGCACCAAAGCCCTGTTCGGAGCCGGATTCCTCTGGCCAAGGTGACGCCTTCGCTTCCTCTGGTTTCGCCGGTTTGTCCATGCGGTCAGGCCTCCGGTGCAATGCGGGTAGCATAAATCATTCCGTCGCGCCCGATTTGCCTATTTACCCAAAAAGATTTTGCGTATAATGCGGTTGCACCCTTCCACGCCGGACGAATAGACTCAGCGAAGGTTTCTTGCGGGTAGCGTCCGGACAGACGGCATATTCTATGGATCGAGGCCAGGCGGCTCTCGCTGGAGTTTCGCCTTCGACCGATCCGGAAACCAACCTGCTGTTCAACTCTCGCCGATGGTGGTCTCCCTGCTATGAAATTCCTGTCACGGGTCGTCTGGTCAGAAGGAATGCATCTCGGTCCGCATCACTTTCAGACGCAGAGCCGGTACTTCGAAGACACGCTCTGGTTTCTCAACTCCAACCTTCGCCAGGAGCCGTGGGGGTTTCTTCATTTTTCCATCGACACGGAGGCCCTAGCCAACGGCCTCGCCATTCTCAACTTCGCGTCCGGCATCCTGCCCGACGGACTCATCTTCGATCTTCCAGACTGCGACTCGGTTCCCGAGCCGGCGCAACTGAGCGGGCTGTTCGCATCCACGGACAGTGAGATCATCCTTCACCTGGCGATCCCGCCGCGCCAGGACCAGGGCCTGGATTGCGACCTCGGCGGCGGCTCGAGCGCGCGGTACGGCGCGGTCAAGCGCGTACTCCGGGACGACGCCGCGGGACAGGGGGAGAACAGCGTCTCCTTTGCCCGCAAGAATCTCGTCCTCTTGAGCCAGGCGCAGCTTTCCGAAGGCACCGTCTCGTTTCCCATCGCCCGCGTCTTCCGCGACGGGAAGGGGGGATTTGCCTGCGACCCCGACTTTATTCCTCCCTGCCTGCGCATAAGCGCCTGCGAAGGCCTGGTGCTGATCCTGCACCGGCTGGTCCAGGCGATCGATGAGAAGATCGTTTCCACCCGCAGCGTGAGGGCCGGTTCCGGCCGCTTTGAGCTGGGCACATCGGCCCTCGATGTGGCCAATTACTGGTTCCTTCATGCGCTGTGCTCCAGCCTGCCCGCATTGCGCCACCATCTGCAGGACCGCCGCAGCCACCCGGAGGAGGTCTACCGGGATCTCGTCCGGCTGGCCGGCGCACTGAGCACCTTTGCCCTCGAATCGGCGCGCGATGAGATTCCGCAATACCGGCATCGCGACCTGGCTTCCACCTTCAAAGAGCTGGATGCGCTCATCCGGCGTTACCTGGAGATTGTGGCCCCATCCAACAGCATTGCTCTCCAGTTCCGCAAGGCGGACAGCTACATCTACGCGGCTGAGGTCAAGGACGAGCGCTGCCTGCGGCGCGCGCGATGGATCTTCGGCGTCCGCTCGTCGATTGCCGAGTCGCTGATCCTGCGCCAGACGCCCAAGCTAGTCAAGGTCTGCTCGGCGGAGGGGGTGACAAAACTGGTGCAGCGCGCCCTTCCCGGCATGGAGCTGTTGCACCTGCCCGTGCCGCCCGCCGCTCTGCACGCGCAGGCGGACATGCACTACTTCTCCATCTCGCTCAGCGGCCCCTGCTGGCAGCATATACTCCAGACCAAGCAGGTCGGCGTCTATCTGCCCGGCGACCTCGGCGACGCAACCTTTGAACTCACCGTTATCACGGAGACATAGGCATGACTCCTTCTCCAGCTTCGCCTCCTCAAGAGATGAAGACCAACAACCTGGCGCTGGCGTTCCAGGAAGTCTTCACCGTTATCTTGCGCACCCGCTTCTTCGTTCAGCGGGTTGAAAACGCCGACAGCTTCCGCGCCACCCTGCGCAAGATGATCTCCGCGGCGGTCAAAGACGCCTCCGCCATGGGATACAGCGACGATGCGTCCAAGATGGCCATCTACGCCATGATCGGATTCCTGGATGAGAGCGTCCTCAACTCCAAGGATCCGACCTTCGCCGACTGGGCGCGCCGGCCGCTGCAGGAAGAGATGTTCGGCGGGCACTTCGCCGGCGAGTACTTCTTCCGCAACGTGGCCGATCTGCTCAATCGCCCCGAATCCGCCGAGGTTGCCGATGTGCTGGAGCTGCATGCCCTGTGCCTGTTGCTTGGCTACCGCGGCCGCTTTGCCTTCGGAGACGCCTCGGAGATTCACACCATCCTCAGCCGCATCCGCGAGAAGATCGCCCGCATCCGCGGCGCTTATGCGCTCTTCCGCCAGCCCGAAACCCCGGCCGCCCCGCCCCGCGCCAAGCGCGACCCCTGGGTTCTCCGCCTGGCGGTAACCGCCATCGTGCTGGCCGTCTTCACGCTTCTGGCTTACGCCGGGTACATTTTGATCCTCGGCCAGTCGATGCCCACAGCCGCTCGCGGCATTGAACAACCCCGTCCAACCCTGGCGTCCCACCCGGCAACCAGCCTTGCGGAGATATCCCTATGAAACGCATCCTGATTGGGATACTGATCTTTCTCGTCTATCTGGCCCTGGTGATTTGGGGGGCATTTGCCCTGCACTTTGAAGGCACGAGGCTGGTGCTCTTCTGCGTGATTCTCGGTCTGCTGGGCGCTTTGGCCACCGTCTTCGTGCTTTGGTACATGTACAGCCTGGACAAAGCCTCAGGGAATGCAGCCGGGCCCGATACTCCCGATGCGATCAACCTGAGCACATTGCTCCGCGATGCGGATGCGCGCGTTCGCCAGGCCAACCGCGCGGGCGCCAAGTCGCTCGCCTCCCTGCCCCTGATCTATTTGGTCGGCGATGAAAACTCCGCCAAGACGCAAACCGTGCTCCAATCCGGGCTGGACCCCGAGTTGCTGGCGGGAAACGTCTATCGCGACGGCCTCGTCGTTCCCACTCAGCTTGCCAACGTCTGGCTGGCCGGCAACTACGTTCTGGTGGAGGCCGGAGGCTCGCT
>JBEKDB010000114.1:0-4957 GCA_050014575.1 Occallatibacter sp.
CAGGCGGCTTCCGGCGGGTTAAACGACCTGCCGGACATACGAAAATGCGCCGATTTCATGCCCTTGCAGAAAAATACCGGCGACGGACTCTTCTAACTCGGCGCTTTTCAGAGGTTCCCTAACGGATGCGAAGCGATTCCACTGTACTCCATGATCGAGAAGAATACGGACCAATAGCTGGCCGCAGGCGGATTCGCATTGAGTTACTGAAGGCCCGGTAAACAAAGGCTATAAGTCATCGAGTGTTGAATTATGTAGAAGGGTTTCGACTGCAAAAACTTTGCCGTATGCGGTATCGGCCAATGAGCTGTGCTTCCGGGTATGCAAGGCTGCTTGTCCGGCTGATCGGGTTGGGTGGTATGATGGCGGCGTGTAAGGAAGGGTCAAGGAAGAAACTGATGTTGAAAACCCTGTCAGCGGCAACGTTGTTTCTGGCCGTGACTCTTATGGCGCAGGCGCAATCTTCTCATGTCAGCTTCGATCCGGCTGCAAAGATTTTCCGGCTGGATGGCGGCGGCGTCTCGTATGTCTTTGGCTTGAATCCTCGCGGGGAGCTACAGCAGTTGTACTGGGGCGGACGGCTGGCGGCGGCGGACGGCTTTGCGCAAGCCGCGCCGCTGCCCGAGTGGGCTTCGTTCGACTCGTCTTACACCAACACGCCTCAGGAGTATCCCGGCTGGGGCGCAGGACTGTTTGTCGAGCCGGCTCTGAAGGTTTCGTTTGCCGACGGGAACCGCGACTTGGTTCTCCACTACCAGAGCCACACCGCGGTAGCGAATGGCTTCGAGGTGGTTCTGAAAGACGTTTCGCGCGAGATATATGTGACGCTCCATTACACGATGGACCCGGGGAGCGGCATCCTGGCGCGCTCGGCCACTGTCCAGAACCGAGAAGCGCAGTCGGTGACCGTGGAGCAGGCTGCCGCCGCTGCCTGGGCGCTGCCGCCGGGGCGCTATGCGCTCAACTACCTCACCGGGCGCTGGGCGGGAGAGTGGAACCTGACCCAGGAGGCGCTTGCTCCAGGAGAGCGAGTCATCGAGAGCCGGCGCGGATCGACCAGCCACCAGGCGAATCCGTGGTTCGCCATTGCCGCCGGTCTGCCGGATCAAATCTCTGAAGATCATGGCGAGGTATGGTTCGGCGCGCTCGGCTGGAGCGGCTCCTGGCGCATCACCGTCGAGCAGGACCAATTGGACGAGATTCGCGTCACCGGCGGCTTCAATCCTTTCGATTTCAGCTACGTTCTGCACTCTGGAGAGTCGCTGGAGACGCCGGTCTTTTACGGCGGATACTCGGCAAGCGGGCTGGGTAGCGCTTCGCGGCTGCTTCACCGCTATGAGCTTGATCGCATCCTGCCTCATGCGGCCGCAACCTCGCGCCCCAAGCCGCGCCCGGTGATCTATAACTCCTGGGAAGCGACCGAGTTCAATGTGAATGAGGCCGGCCAGATGGCTCTGGCGGAGAAGGCCGCCGCCCTGGGCATCGACCGCTTTGTGATGGACGACGGCTGGTTTGGCCAGCGCAAGGACGACCACGCCGGCCTGGGCGATTGGTACGTCAACCCGGAGAAGTTTCCCCACGGACTGAAGCCACTGATCGACAAGGTTCATTCGCTGGGCATGGATTTTGGCCTGTGGGTCGAGCCGGAGATGGTCAACCCCGACTCCGACCTCTATCGCAAGCATCCCGACTGGGTGCTGAACTTTCCCGGCCGTCCGCGCTCCGAGGGGCGCAACCAACTGGTGCTGAACCTGGCCCGGCCCGAGGTGCGCGAGTATGTTTTCGGCTTTCTCGACAAGCTGCTCAGTGACAACGATATCGCTTTTCTGAAGTGGGACTACAACCGCAACTGGAGCGAGCCCGGCTGGGACCAGTTGCCCGCCGCCGAGCAGAAGCGGGTCTACGTCGATTTCACGCGCAACCTTTACGGCATTCTGGCCGAGCTGCGCCTGAAGCATCCCAAGGTGGAGTTCGAATCCTGCTCGGGCGGCGGCGGCCGGGTTGACCTGGGGATTCTGCGCTACACCGACGAGGTTTGGCCCTCAGACAACACCGACCCATTTGACCGGCTCACGCAGCAGGACGGATTCACATACGCCTACACACCGCAGATCATGATGGCCTGGGTCACCGACTCGCCCCACTGGCTCAACAGGCGCTCGACCTCACTCTCTTACAGGATGCTGAGTTCCATGCAGGGTTCGCTGGGCATCGGCGCCAACATTGCCGCCTGGTCGCCGGAGGAGGCTGCGCTGGCCAAGCGGCTCATCGCCGCCTATTGCCAGGTGCAGCCGACCATCGTGCAGGGCGACCTCTACCGGCTGATCTCGCCGCGCAACGGCAGCGAGTTTTCCGCCACTCAGACCGTCAACCCGGAAAAGTCCCAGTCGGTGGTCTTCGCCTTCATCCACTCCACGCAGCAGGGCCGCCTGTTCCCGCGCCTCAAGCTGAAGGGGCTTGACCCGGCAGCCGAATATGCGCTCAGCCCCATCGAGGGCAAGGCGCGCACCGGCACTCCTGCTGTAGCCAGCGGAGCCTGGTGGATGAACCACGGCTTCGATATGGACGACGGCTTCCGCGGAGATTTTCAGGGCGCGGCCTTCCGCTTGGACAAGAGATAGCGTTTCACCCAATGGCGCGGCTCAAGCTGCGGAAAGGGGGGAAGTGTCTGCGAGTTTCTCAGGACCGTTTCTCAGGGCTAAAGCCAGACGATTATCCCTTTGACACCAGGTCAGTGAATGTGCATCGAAGATTGGTACGGGAAGAAACGCCAATGAAGGACGAAGAAAGCAAGGCTGTCCTTGCCGGCCTTGCCGGGTTCGTCACTCAGTTTTTCGTGTCGTCCATCGGTGCGGCTCTGTTAGGTTTATTTGAGGTGGGCACTGGAGGCCCGACTCTTCTGATAAACTGAAGTTCATCGTTGGGTTGGCAGATTTTGTGTCCAAAAGGGCCCGATATTCAGTCCAAAACAGCGAACGGGTAGAACAGAGCGAGAATTGGGAAGGCAGCTAAAGTCGCTCATTCTACGTGACATATTTTCAAATTGGTAGAGATGCAATCCGGGGACGTAGCTCAGTCGGTTAGAGCGCTGCCCTCGGAACAGTTTCTCATTAGTTTCAGTCGCTTATAGCCTTACTGTCCACCTTACTGTCCAATTCCGGTCGGGATTTGGGCTCGATCTACTGTCCATTCTTGATCGTAATCGCGTTCCGCGCTATTGCTCTGGAACCACTCCTTGAGGAGGGTCCAGGACTATGGCTAGAACCAGGCAATACGCCGAGCGCGTCAACGTCATCAAGATGGTCAAGGTGAACGGCAAGTGGCCGTTCGCTCGGATTGTCGAACGCAACGGGAGGATCATCCGCGACCACGTCTGGATAGACGGGCGTGACGAGCATCACCCGGAAGGCCGCTACTACCTCGAATGGTACGAAGATGGAAGACGGCGCAGAAAGCCCGTCGAGAACTACGATCTCGTCCTCCCCTCCGCCCGCGCAAAATCGATCGAGCGCAACGCAGTAAGGGCGGGCATACTGGCCCTACCCGAGGCGCAGGTAGCCTCGGCACCGGCGCGCCTGACCATGGATGCGGCCATCGACCAATACCTCGAGTACATCCGCAAGCACCGCAGCCTGCGAACCTACAGAACCTACCGGCCCACCTTGAATGTCCTATTCCGGAACTCGTACACCAAGACCTACGTGGACGAGGTGACCCGCGAGGACATCCTCAAGTTCACCAGCGACTGCTTTGACCAGGGTCTGGTGCCGCGGACGGTGTATGACCGTCTCGTTACAGTCCTTCAGCTCTTCAAGCGGCACGGATACAAAGGGCTGGTGGAGTCGAACGACTGGCCGAGCTATGTCGAGACCATCCGCCCGATCTACGAGCCGGAAGAGATTGCGGCAATGCTTAGGCACGCCGATTCCGATGAAGCAATGCTCATCAAATTCTGCCTCGCCACGGGCTTCCGCGAACGCGAGATCCGCTATGCGACCTGGCGCGACGTAGACTTCCGCAACTCGGTGGTGCGCGTTACAGCGAAGTTTATCTGGAACTTCAAACCGAAGAATTACGAGGAGCGCGCCGTGCCTGTGCCAGCAGCCCTGATCGATCAGCTGCGACATTTGAAGGAGAGCCGCAATGCGACTCCGGCACAACTGGTCTTTCCCAACACCAAGGGGAAGCCGGACAGCCTTCACATCGAGGTTGTAAAGCGCGTCGCGCGCCGGGCCAAGCTCAATTGCGGCCAGTGTGTAACCAAACATGGCAACCGGTGCGCAGAGGGACCGTACTGCCAGCGTTTCTACCTTCACAAGTTCCGTCACACATTTGCGACCGAGCATCTTCGTCACGGCATCGACATTCGCACCTTGCAGGGTTGGATGGGGCACCGAGACATCCAGTCAACGATGGTCTACCTTAAGGGGATCCAGTCGAAAGACGCCCTGGCAAAGGTGAACGGCGGTTCGCTCGCGGCTTACATCGCATAGTTTTTTGCGTGAGACGGAAGTGGGCTTGACGGAAATCTTGATTCAGCTCATCCTGCGCGAGAGTTCAGAGACCAACGGTGGCGCCGAGGCCGACGGCAAGGAAGGAAAACGCCAATGAGTCTAGTGGAAGTCGTGAGAGAGAAGCAAAAGGCTCTGCGGGTGCGGGACCTCGCCCAGCTTCTGGGGATTTCGCCGCAGCAGATCTACAAAATGGCGGCTAGCGGCCAGATTCCTTCATTCAGGGTGACGAATGCAGTCCGTTTCGATCCACACGAAACAGCTGAATGGCTGAAAGAGAAATACCCCGTTCAACGGCGCTGCGCTTCCCCGAGGTAAGAAGAGCGTAGAAGCTGTTTCATAACCTGATTCGGAATCAAGAGAGGTACTTGGCGGGGGTGTTGGCATTGAGCGATAAGGTGGCAGGAGGAAGGCATCATGCCACGAGGCGGCCCAATGCTGAGCGA
>JBEKDB010000115.1:0-4773 GCA_050014575.1 Occallatibacter sp.
CAGCAGAGAGGTTCTCGATCAGGCCATTGCGGAGCAGCTCCCACAGATCACGGCAGACAACGCGCTGGCGTGGTTCAGGTTCTCCGGATATGGTGTACACCTATGAGGGATATGCTCTAGCCCCGAAGAACGAAGCACCCGATGAATGTGCAAAGGATCTCTGGAGACATTCTGTAATGTTCTTTGCGCAAGGGTGGGAACCCGCGAGCCTCGGCCGTGCGCCATTCATCACCCTACGCATACGTCACCTGGCCCAGGATCGCAGGCCGCGCCGCCCCCGTAGCCGCGGGCACATTGCCGGGCAGACGATGCCAGGTTTGCCAGGCCAGCAACGCAAAGGCCGCAGCCTCCTTGGCCTCTGCCGGCAAACCGAACTCCTCGCTGGCGGCCAGCTCGCAGCCCAGCGGCTCAAGCCGTTGCGCCAGCATGGCCATCAGCGTGTGGTTGCGCGCCCCGCCGCCGGAGACGATGTAATCCACTTTGCCTTTCATCCTCGGCTTGACGAACCGCTTGTAACTCCGCGCAATGGTCTCAGCGGTCAGCGCCGTGGCTGTGGCCAATGCATCTTCGGGTTTCCCGCTGTGCCGCCGGCAGCCGGCTAGAAACTTGGCAGCGTACTCGCGGCCAAACTGCTCCCGCCCCGCGGTGCGCGGCGGTTTCATCTGAAAGTAGGGATTGCGCAGCGCGGTCGCCAGCACCGGGGCGATGACTGCGCCCCCGGCGGCCAAGGCTCCGTTGCGATCGAAGGACTTGCCGAAGAGTTCCTGCGCCAGCGCGTCTATCACCATGTTGCCGGGTCCGGTATCGAAGGCCATCACCCGATCGGCCGCGGCTCCGGCGGGAAGCGCCGTCAGGTTGGCGATGCCGCCGAGGTTCTGCAGCACGCGCCCGCGCTTGGCGTCGGCGAACAGCACGTAATCCAGCAGCGGAACCAGCGGCGCGCCCTGGCCGCCGGCCAGCATATCCGCCGGACGGAAGTTCGAGACCACAGGAACGCCCAGCTCCGCGGCAATCGCCGCCGCTTCGCCCGCCTGCCAGGTGCAGGCAAAGCGCCGGCCTGCGTAGACCTGAGCGCGCGGCTGATGATAGAGCGTCTGCCCGTGGCAGCCGATCAGGTCCAGCTTCACGCTGTGCCGCTTCACCGTTTCGCGCGCCGCCTCGGCGTAAGCCAGCCCCAGCCGCCAGTTGAGCCGCGCCAACTCGGCCGTCGAGGTCGAGGCCGCGTTCATTGCCGCCAGCACCGCCCGCCGCAGCGCAGCCGGAAACGCGAAGCCCTCGTGCGCCAGCAATGTGAGTTTGGGCCGCGCCAGTCCACTCCGCGCCGTGCCCGCCACGATTCGCACCACAGCCACATCGATTCCATCGGCGGAGGTGCCGCTCATAATGCCCGCCACGGTCATGGTCTTCGCGCTCATGCGGGTTGAGCCTCCGCCGCGGGTCGCGCCTTCTCAACCGTCTCGCTGAAGCGCAGAATCCGCGCCCGCAACGCCTCGAACTGGCGCGCCGAAAGTGCCGCTGGAACCCCGCCCGCAAACAGCTTTGCCCGTTGTCGCGCTGTCTGCTCGGCACGCGCCATCAGCAGCCGCGAAAACGCCGCAGACCGCTCGCCCTCGGCTATTACCGCCTCATACGCTCTCAGAATCAGTTCCGGACTGTGGCAAATCTCCAGCAGATCCATCCCCGCCCAGATCGCCGCCACCGCTGCCTCTTCGATGGCCATGAACTTCAGAATGCCACCCATTTCCAGATCGTCGCTGAAGACGATTCCCCGATAGCCGATCCGCTTGCGCAGCACCACCGTAATCCAATAGGGCGAAACGCTCGCCGGCCGGTTCTTGCCGGGCGTATCGGGATAGGCGGCGTGGCTTACCATCACCATCGGCAACTCGCTGCGCAGCTCGCGATAGGGCGCCAGATCCTCTCGCCAAAGGTCGCCACCGCTGCGCCGGATCGCCGGAGTATCGAGGTGCGAATCCAGCGCGCCGCCGCCGAGCCCAGGGAAATGCTTCCCACAGCCCGCCACGCCGTGCTCGGCCAGCCCAGCCAGAAACGGGCGCGCATACTCCACCACTCCCGCCGCCGTCGCCGCCGCGGCCCGCGTGCCCATCACCTCGGCCGAGGCCGGCAGCGCCAGGTCCAGCACCGGCGCCAACGTCGTATTGAACCCGAAGGCCGTTGCCCCACGCGCAATCAACTCGCCTTGTTCGCGCGCCAGCTCGGTTTCCCCCGTCCGTTTGGCCGCCAGCGCCACATCCTGCGCGGAAGGCAAGGGCGCCAGCGCGTCGCGCAGCCGGTCCACCGTCCCGCCCTCCACATCCACGCAGCGAAAACTGTGTGCCGCGCACAGTGCCGTCGCCTCGCCGAGCAGCGCCCGCGTCTGCCGCGCATTCTCAATATTCCGCCGGAAAAGAATAATCCCCCCCGGCCTGACCAGCTTGAGCCATGCGCGCTCCAGATTCGTCAGCTCCGCGCCGCCGAGGCCCACCACCAGCAGGCTTCCCGCGGCGTGGCGCAAGTTCTTTTTCATCCCCACTCCCTCATTTCTTACTCCGGCCCTGACCCCTGATCTCTGATCCCTGACCCCTGCTTTTCATCCCTTCTCCTTCAACTCGCTTTGTAACTCTTCCAGCAGATTCAGCGCTTGCAGCGGCGTCAGCGAGTTTACGTCCGTAGCTTCAATGCGATCCACAATCCGCTGCGAGAGCGGCGTGAAGATGGTCAACTGCACCGGGTCGGCCGTCTCCACCTGGACGTTCGCCGCGGCGAACCGCTCCTGCTTCTCGTGCTGCCGCAGCACGCGCTTGGCCCGCTCGATCACCACCGAGGGCAGCCCCGCCAGCCGCGCCACTTCGATCCCATAACTCTTGCTGGCCGCGCCCGGCTCAATGTTATGCAGAAAAACGATCCCGCCCGCCGCCTCTTTCACGCCCACGCGCAGATTGCGCACGCGCGGCAGCTTCTCGGCCAGCATGGTCAGCTCATGATAGTGCGTTGCAAAGAGCGTCCTCGCGCCCGTCTCCGCGTGCAGATACTCGACCGTCGCCCACGCCAGGCTCAATCCGTCGAAGGTGGCCGTGCCACGCCCCATCTCGTCCAGCAGGATCAGTGACTTATTCGTCGCCGTATTCAGGATGGTGGCCGTCTCCGTCATTTCCACCATGAAGGTCGACCGCCCGCGCGCCACGTTGTCGCTGGCCCCGATGCGCGTATAGATGCGGTCCACCAGCCCGAAGCGCAAACTCTCCGCCGGAACGAAGCAGCCCATCTGCGCCATCAGCACTAACATAGCCGCCTGGCGAAGATAAGTACTTTTGCCGCCCATGTTAGGGCCAGTTATAAGCAACAAGCTCGGCCCATCTCCCGCCGCATTGAGATAAATATCGTTGGCAATGAACCGCCCCTCGCGCGTCTCCTCCATCCACTGCTCGATCACCGGATGCCGCCCTGCCACAGCTTCGATCACCGGCTCCTCGACGATCGTTGGCCGCGCATACCGCCGCAGCGCCGCGAGATGCGCGAAGTTAGCCAGCAGATCGGCCTCGGCAACCGACGCCGACGTCCGCCGAATCCGGCCCGCCGCCTCTAGCACCGCGCGCCGCAACTCGACGAAGATGCGCTTCTCGATTTCGATGGAGCGGTCGTGCGCGGTCAGTATCTTGCGCTCGTATTCCTTCAGCTCCGGGGTGGTGAACCGCTCGGCATTGACCAGCGTCTGCTTGCGCTCGTAATCCGCAGGAGCCAGCGCCATGTTAGCTTTGGTTATCTCGATGTAATACCCAAAGACCGAGTTATACCGGACCTTCAGCGAAGCTATGCCCGTCCGCTGGCGCTCCCGCTCCTCGATGGCCGCGATGGCCTGCCTTCCGGAGGTCGAGATCGTCCGCAGCTCGTCGAGTTCCGCATCCACGCCGGCCGCAATCGCGCCCCCGTCCACCAGGGTCAGCGGAGGCTCCTCGACCAGTGTCGCCTCAATTCGCGCCGTCACATCTTCAAGCGTATCCAGCCGCGCGGCCAGCTCCCGCCAATGCACCGCGCGCATGGCCAAGACCGCCGTCTTCAGCCCCGGCAGCCTGCTCAGACTGGCGGCCAGCGCCCGCACATCCCGCGGCCCCGCCGAATCCAGGCTGAGGCGCGCCAGCAGCCGCTCCAAATCCAGAATCCCGCTAAACACCCGCCGAATCTCCTCGCGCTTGAGCAGGTCTCCGTGCGCCTCCGCAACCGCCTCATAGCGAGCCTCCAGCGCGGCGGCGTCCACCAGCGGACGCAGAATCGTCGCCCGCAGCAGCCGCTTGCCCATCGGCGTCTGGCACGCATCGAGGGTGTGGAAGAGCGTCGCGCGGCTGTCCTGCCCCAGGAACAGCGGTTCCACGAGTTCCAGGTTGCGCACCGTCACCTGGTCCAGTTCCAGCGCCGTCGAGTGCTCCTCAAATTTGAGGCTGTCGATGTGCAGCGCCTCGATCTTCTGCGTGGTGCGCACATAGTGCAGCACCGCTCCTGCCGCAATCGCCGCCGCGTCATGCCCGACCAGCCCAAACCCCTCCAGCGAGCGCACATTTAGTTGCCGCGCCACCAGGGGCACGGCAAACTCCCTGCTCCACACCCAATCCGGAACTCGCGTCCGCGCCGGAATCCGATCAAGCTGCGCCGGCAGCTCGGCACTCTCCGCCAGCAGCACCTCGCTCGGCCCCGCCTTCACAATCTCGTCCACCGCCTGCTGGCGCGCCGTTGCCCCCTGAAACTCAGCCGTCCGAAACTCGCCCGTGGAAACGTCCA
>JBEKDB010000116.1:0-4758 GCA_050014575.1 Occallatibacter sp.
TTATAGGCGTTGATGCCGCTGTTCAGCTCCGGCTGATGATAGCTGTGGTTGCCGACGTACATAACGGAGAAGGTGTCTCTGGCGCCTACCTGGCGCTCGACGGCGAAGCTCCACTCCTCGTAAGTAGGGTTGAAAATCTTCTGCAATGCCGTCCAGATGCTGGGCGCGGAGAAGGTAGGGACCGCGGCAGAGATGGTGTTAAAGCTGCCCCCGCTCTTGAAGCCGCTTTGGAAGCCCGCGTTCGAGGCGACCGCGATGGAAGCGGCGCTGCCGGGAGCGGTGGGAACCAGAGCATTGTTGCCGCCGCCGACGGCCGGTCCGTAGATGGTAAACGGAACGTTGGTTGGAGCATTGTTGAGCAGATCGTCGGCGATGACCCCGGGGAATGCATCGGCGAACATGCCGAATCCTCCCCGCAGCGTGGTCTTGCTTTGGGCTCCAAACGGGAGGTACGAGAATCCCACGCGGGGCTCATAGCCGATCATCTGCAGGTTTGCCAACGCCTGCCCCAGGTTGGATGCGATCAGCTTGTTGTATGCGGTCGAGTTGCTGGTGCTCGCGGCGGCGAAGTTGGTGCTCAAGCGCGCAAAGCAGTCAGTCCGGCAAACGGGGTTGGAGTTGTGTTCCATGCGCAGGCCGTAGGTGAGGGTCAAGTTGGGTACAGGCTTCCACTGATCCTGGGCGTACCAGCCCATGGCGTAGAGCGCAACCGGCTGGGTAGAGCGGGTGGGAAAATTCTCAGCCCAAATGTCGACGTAGCCCTGTTGGAAGCTGCTGTTGAACACCACTGCTTCCGGAGAGGTGGTGTACTCCGAGGGGCTGTAGTCGGTGATGTCGTCGCGGCGCATCGTCCATCCAAAGCCCAGCGTGTGCTTACCCTTGGTCCAGCTCACGTCATCCTGGAACTGGTAGCCGGTGACGTTGCGCCCCTGCGGCCAGACGATATTCAAGCCGCCGGGCCATGCGCCGTTGCCGTTGCTTGCGACGTCCTCGTCCGCGAAGATGAGGCTGAAGGGCACGAGCTTCTCGGAAGCCGCCTCAGTCGTGTTGGAGAAGACAGCCTGGTACCAGTTGGTGGCAAAGAGAAACGAGTTGGAGAGCGTCGGCGAAAAGATGTGCTGCTCGCCAAGCTGGCCATCCCAGGAGGGCTGAGGGCTGAGCGCATCGAAGAGGGGGTTCAGCACGTTGGTGTAGGTAGCCTGCACGCCTATGTCATAGGTCATGTGGGCGAAGAGATGGTCCTTGGGGCTGAAGGTTTGATCGACGCGGCCGTTGAAAAGGTGCTCATGGGTGTAATTGCCGGCAACGGCGTCGAAAGACACCAGGCCGTAACCGCCTGTGCTCGCGTCCGTGTATTGTTGGTCAACGGCTGCCTTGGCGTAGCCTGGAGAACTGGTGTAGAGGCTGAAGATGTTCTTGTAGACAGGAATCTCCGAGGCCAGGCCGTTGGCCGTGAGGTTGGCCAGAGTGTTTGCCTGATAGCTTGCATCTGGAGCGTAAACGGTGTTGCGGGTGGGCAGAACGACGTCGATGGCCTCATAGTTGAAGAAGAAGAAGGTCTTGTCGCGGAAGATGGGACCGCCGATGGAGCCCGCCCACTGATTCACATTGTCGAAGGGCCGCGGGTTGCCGGCCTGCTTGTCGAAGTAATCGTTGGCGTTCATCACGCGGCCATTCCACCAGTAGGCGCCATTGCCATGGAACTTGCTTCCGCCCGAGCGCGAGATCTCCGACACCTGTGCGCCGCCCAGGCCGCCGAACGATGCGTTATAGGCATTCGAGGTGACGGTCACTGAGGCTACGTCGTTGTTGCCCAGCGTCAGGTTGGTGGCGCCTGAATTGTTCACGTTGAGGAACGGATCGTCGTAGTAGCCGCCGTTCACGGTAAAGGTGTTGGCGGTGCCCGGCAGCCCGAACGAGGAGAAGTTCCCGTATCCGCTCTGGGTATTCATCACGCTGCCGGCGGCGGTCTGGGCAACGAAGGTCAGGTCGTTGCCGGGGTTGGGGAGGGTGAGCACCTGCTCCTGCGTAAAGATGGTGGAAAGCTGAGCGTCTTCCACATGGAGCATCGGTACCTCGCCGGCGGAGACCTCGACGGTCACGTTGGCTTTGCCGACCATCAGCGTGACATTGGCTGCGGCGACAGAACCCGCGCTTACCTCGATGGTCAGCTTGGACTTTTCGAAGGTGGCAGCCACGACCTCAAGCGAATAACGTCCCGGAGCCAACTGCGCCACGCGAAACTCGCCGACGGAGCTGGTGGTGGCGGCGCGCGTTGTGCCGGTCGCCAGAGAGGTGACGGTTACCGTTGCACCCGGAACACTTGCACCGGAGGAATCGGAGACGATTCCAGCAATATCGCCAGTGGTGTTTGTTTGGGCGTAAACAACCGGGGCCGTGGTGTTCGCCACAAAACCGGCGAGAGCCAGCAGGCCAAGCGCGAGGGCCAAATTCTCCAACCTAGGAAATCGCATTCAAACTCCTCCAAAGAACAAGTTGTGACCGCAAGGCATCTAAAGGGAACTTCACGATCCACGGATTTTGCTTCGGCGTCTAGGTTGGGGAATAAACCTGGACCGCAATTGAGATTCAAAAAACAGAAAAGCTCGAAAAACTGGCGGAAGACCTCAGGCGTCGTAGTCGTAAATCGCCCGATGCCTGGAACTGCCTCTGGGATCCAGAGACAGTTTGTTCTGGTAAATGTTGCATGACGATTGCCAATCTCCAAAAAGCGGCAAGACACTTTGTTTATCATTGAAAATAAACGATTTATTTGTCAAGAGCTGGCTCGGTACTTAAGTACTTAATATGAAATTGCGGAGATTTGTGTCGACATATTCCAAAAATGGGCAGCGGCTCTCGTTTTTGGGGAGTCGATAAACGATTCCCTGCAAGGGAACCGCGGCCTGGCGGGTTATCATTCTTCGCATGCGCGTCACACTCGCCCACATCGGCGCTCGATCCAATGCGAAGGACGGATTCGACGCTCAAGCTCAGCTCTATCTCGATCGCTGCTCGTCCTTTGCGCGCTGCCAGGCGGAGTCGTTCCGGACCGAGGAGGCATTTCTGGAATGGCTGAGCCGGCAGCAGGGCCGCACCGCCGCGGTGCCCGTCCTCCTCGATAGCCGCGGCAAGCAGATGACCTCCGAGGCCTTTGCCGGCTGGCTCGGCGCCCGCCGCGACGAGGGGGCGCAACACCTGGTCTTCGCCGTCGGACCGGCAGACGGATGGTCAGAGGTTGCTCGCGAGCGTGCCCAACTGCTGCTTTCGCTGGGGCCCATGACGCTGGCCCACGCGCTGGCCCGCCTGGTGGCCGCCGAACAGCTCTACCGGGCATTTACAATTCTGTCTGGCCATCCGTATCACGCCGGCCACTGACTACTGATCACTGACAACTGACCACTGAAATGACCGACTCGCGCCAAGGACTGATCCTGATCAACACCGGCCCCGGCAAGGGCAAGACCACCGCCGCCATGGGCACGGCCCTGCGCGCCGTGGGCAACGGCATGAGGGTGCTCATGCTGCAGTTTCTCAAAGGCTCCTGGCATTACGGCGAGCTGGATGCGGTCCAGGCCTTCGGTCGGAACTTCGTCCTGAAACAGATGGGCCGCGGCTTTGTAAAGGTAGGCGGCGCAGAGACCGATCCCGAGGATATTCGCCTGGTGGAGGCGGCCTGGGCCGAGGCCCGCGAAGCGATCTACTCCGGCGAGTGGGATATGGTTATCCTGGACGAGATCAACTACGCCATCGGGTATGGAATGCTGGATCCGGCGGTGGTAGCCGAGGCCTTGCGCGGCCGACCCGAGATGGTGCACGTCATCCTCACCGGCCGCAACGCTCACCCCCTGCTGGTGGAGATAGCAGACACCGTCACCGAGATGCGCGAGGTAAAACATGCCTACCAAAAGGGCATTCTCGCCCAGCGCGGAATAGAATACTGACAGCGAGAAGCAAATGGCGGGCGGCAGGCCGCGAGCGAGAGAGAGTCTGAATGTCCTGGTTCAAGCGTGAAGATGGCGAGTTCCCCTCCGCGGCGGGCGGTTCCGGCCCCGAGAACGGATCGGATGCGGCGGGGAAGACCGTTCGCACCGAGGGCCTTTGGATCAAGTGCCTGGGCTGCCGCCAAACCATCTTCAAGGCCGACCTCGACGCCAACCTCAACGTCTGCCCCAAGTGCCAGCACCACTTCAAGATCGGCGCACGCCAGCGCATCGGCCTGCTGCTTGAACCCGGCTATGAGTTGGTGGACGGCGGCTTGCGCTCGACCGACCCGCTCAACTTCGCCGACGTGAAGCCATACAAGAAACGGCTCAGCGCCGCGCAGGAGGCTACCGGCCTGGACGATGCCATCCTCAACGCAGTCGGCCTGCTTGGACCCCACCCGGTGATCTTGAGCGCGATGGAGTACGGCTTTATCGGCGGCTCAATGGGCGCCGTGGTGGGCGAGACCATTGCCCGCGCCGCGGACCGCGCCAGGCTGGACCGCAAGCCCCTCATAGTCGTCGCGGCCTCAGGCGGCGCGCGCATGATGGAAGGCGTGGTCAGCCTGATGCAGATGGCCAAGATCTCCACCGCGCTGGCCCAACTGGACTCGGCCCGCGTGCCCTATATCTGCGTGCTTACCGATCCCACTACCGGGGGCGTCACCGCCAGCTTTGCCATGCTCGGCGACCTGAACATCGCGGAACCGGGCGCCCTCATCGGCTTCGCCGGACCCCGCGTCATCGAGCAGACCATCCGGCAGAAGCTCCCCGA
>JBEKDB010000117.1:0-4698 GCA_050014575.1 Occallatibacter sp.
AGATGCGATGGATGCGGGTTGCCCGCGGATGGGCCGAGGCCTGCCTGCGAGGAGATGCGCGACGAGTTGCTGGCCCGGGAGTTCGAGCAGCCTGCCTACTGGCGCTACCACCGGATGGCGGTAGACGCATACTGTTTGCAGCACCCGCGGCGTTACTGCGAGTCGGCAAAGTCGCTGGCGGCGCATCTCTGCGGCCTGTGCATCGCCTTTGAAATGAACAATGACGGGGCGATTCTGCGCGGAATACAACAGTGGCTCAGCGGCAATCCGGCGCTCTCCAAGCCGACCCTGCCGGGCTCCAGGGGCGACAAGACTATAGCCGATGTTTATGGCCTGGAGGAACCTTCCGCTTACGGGCGAGCGGTCGAGGGCTGGGCACGGTCGGTTTGGGCGGCTTATAGCGACCTGCACGGCGTGGCGCAGGATTGGGTCTCGCAGTCGCGAAGAACGCGCTCCTCCAAGGCAGGCTGACGTGCCGGTTCACGAGGTGCGAAAAGTTCCCTGCGGCGGCCGCTGGTATGCTCACCAAAGCCTTCTTGTTCCGTCTGTTGAATTGCGGACAGTTCTCTACGGCATTTTCCGAATTGCCGTAGGACCGCCGGGATTTTGGGGGTGGATTCTTCTTGAGGAAGAATCCACTCGGCGGTTGTGGTCACGCGCAATGCAGATTCGGAAGATGAGACCCCGGAGCGGAGATTCGATGGCGACGGAAGCGGTCAGTTACCCCATTTCCCCGGCTGCACTTCCGGCCAGTCTGGCTTGGCCAGCCGCGCGGAAGGTACAATCCTTCCCAGGTATGGCTGGGGCGACGGTAACGAACGGGACAAGCCGGGACGGGGCGGACCGCAACGGGATCAGCAAGGCGCAGGAGCGCTTGCAGGCGCGCGCGCCGGAGATGGAGCTGATTCGCGAGGCGCAGGCGGGTTCGCCGGCGGCATTCGACACGCTGGTGCGCCAGTACGAGCACCAGGTGCTGCGGCTGGCGCTGCACCTGACGGGCAGCGAGCACGATGCCGAGGACATTTACCAGGAAGCGTTCCTGAAAGCCTTCCGGTATATCGGGAACTTCCGCTTCGAGTGCTCGTTTTATACCTGGATTTACCGGATTGTGACCAACCTCTGCCTGGACCAGTTGCGGCGCAAGAAGACCCGCCGCGAAGACCACGCGGTGGTGATGGACCACTCCGGCGACGAGATCGACCTGCTGGCTTCGGTCTCCGACGACCGGCCGTTTTCAAATCCGGCCAGGGAACTGGACCGCAAGCTACTGGGCGAAAGGATTCAGGCGGCGCTGGAGAAGCTGACGCCGCGGGAACGGATTGTTTTTGAACTGAAGCACTATCAGGGGCTGCGGCTGCGCACGATCGGAGAGATGCTGAGCACCACGGAGGAGACCGCCAAGAATACGCTCTTCCGGGCGACCAAGAAGTTGAGAACACATTTGGCGGAGTTGCGCTAAGGCGCCCTCCCTTGCAATTCCCGTATGGGATGCGGATTTTTTCAGGGCGCGATGCAGGGCTTTTTTGAGGCTGGAAGGACGTAGCGATGAATTGCGAACTTGCACACGAACGGATCGTGACGGCGGCATACGGCGAGCTGCCGGACGAGCAAATCCACGAGTTGGAGCGGCACGTGACCGGCTGCCCCGCCTGCCAAACGGAGCGGAAGCAGTTGCTGGCGCTGAAGATTCTGGCCGATGCGCATCCGGTGCTGGAGCCGCCGGCCAACCTGGTGGCGCGGTCGCGGCTGCGGCTCCAGGAGGTGCTGGACGCTCTGCCGCCGATGCGCTGGTATCAACGCGTGAGCCAGCGGATGATGAACAACTTTGCCATTTTGCAGGCCGCGCCAGTGGCCGTTTGCGCGTTGCTGGCCTTGGGCTTGGGAGCGGGCTGCCTGGGCGGCTATGAGTATGCCCAGAACCGGGCGGCGCGCGCGGCGGCTTCGGCAGCGGCGCGGAATCTTCCCTTGCCGACGCCGGCTGTGCCCCAGGCGCTGGCCGCTACGGCGGACATTGCCAACATATCGAGCATTGTGCGCCAGCCCAACAGCGAGATGGTGGAAGTGCGCTACAACCAGGTGGTGCCGCAGCGCATGGAGGGTTCGTTGGACGATCCGGCGATTCGCCAGTTGCTCATGCTGGCCAGCGAGAACTCGGCCTCGGCGGGCGTGCGCGACGATTCGGTGGGCTTGCTGGCGGCCGAGTGCCGCGCCGGGCACAGTTGCAAGGCGGCCGGCATTCGCGATGCGCTGATGGTGGCCCTGCGCTACGACAAGAATGAGGGAGTGCGCGACAAGGCGCTCAAGGGACTGGAGCCTTACGTGGCCGAGGATGTGCGTGTGCGGGATGCGGTGCTGGAGGCGCTGCTGAACGACCCCGACCCGCGCATTCGCACCTCGGCAATCAATATTCTGGAGCCGGTGGAGGGCGATACGAGTGTGCGCCAGGTGCTGCACTCGGTTGCGTACTCCGACGAGAATCCGCAGATCCGGACCGTCTCAAGAGAAGTTTTGAGCCGGGTGCCGGAGATTCAATAACCGAGCCTTGCTTCCGGTTACTGCAACGCAAGAAGAGATTGCGGAACCGGGGCGAAGGTTGGAGGTTTCCCACCCTTTTCGCCAAGCGCGCGAAAAGGATGGGGCACCCAGCAGTTTTAAGGAGAAGATGAGATGAAGCACTTTTTGAGGCCATATCGGGTTTTGGGAATGATCGTGCTATCGGGCGTTGCGGCCCTGGCGGCGATGACACCGCTGGAGGCGCGGGCGCAGGGCAGAGAGATGGTTCAGCTGATGGGGGGCGCCGATCCCCTGCTGCTGGGCTCCCCCTCGCAGGGCTACCTTGGCGTTGACCTGGCGGACGTGGACCAGGAGAAGGCGCAGGCGCTCAAGCTGAAGGAGGTGCGCGGCGCGCTGATCACGCTCATCGATCACGACGCCCCGGCCGGGCAGATCGGGCTCAAGGTAAACGACGTGGTGCTGCAGCTGAACGGGCAGAACGTCGAGGGCGCCGAGCAGTTGCGGCGGATGCTGAAGGAGATTCCAGCCGGGCGCAAGGTCAGCATCGAGATCAGCCGCGACGGCAATGTGCAGACGCTGGCCGTCGAGCTGGCCGATCGGCGCGTGATGGAGCACGACGTCTGGAACAAGATTGGCAGCGGCGGAGACCTGTTTACGCAGGGTTCGGGGATGGGCATCCTGGCCGGCGCGGGCGACGCGCCGATGCCCGGCTTTCACATGCCGTTCTTCGGCAGCAGCCTGAACGTGGGCGCGCTGGTTGAGCCGCTCACCTCGCAGATGGCCGAGTACCTGGGCGTCGGCAACGGCCTGATGGTGAAGCAGGTGGCGCACAAGAGCGAGGCCGCCGCGGCCGGGCTGAAGGCCTTCGACGTGATTCTGAAGGTTGGCGCCGACGTCATCGTTACCACCGCCGACTGGGACCGGGCGCTGCGCTCCAATGCGGGCAAGCCGGTGCAGGTAACCATCCTGCGCGACAGGAAGCAGCAGACGCTGACTCTTCAGGTGGATTCCAAGCACAAGCAGGGAGAACTGAACCTCGAGCAGATTTGCCCGGCGGGCGATGGGCCGCTGGTTGCCGAGATCGGCCCGGAGCTTGCCCAGGAACTTGCAGCGCGGGCTGCCGCCTCGGCCCAGGCCATGCGCGCCGGGGCCCAGGCCCTGAGCGATCAGGCCCGGATTCTGCGCGATCAATTGCAGGCTGGAAAACTGGACGGCTTCACGCTCACCCCCGAGCAGGCCGAGCAGTTGCGCAAGCAGGCGGAGAAGATGCGCGACAGCTTCAACTCCCAGAACTTCAAGATCGACCCCAAGCAGATGGAGCAACTGAAGCAGCAGATGGAAGAGTTCCGCAAGAACTTCAAGGCGGAAGACTTCAAGGTCGATCCAAAACAGATGGAGGAATTCCGGCAGCAGATGGATCAGTTGAAGCGGCAGATGGAAGAGATGAAGGCGCTGGACTTCGGCGGCCAGGTCTGAGCATCCGCGATTGAAGCAGCGCAAGGGGCGCCGCCGGGCCTGCCGGCTGGCGCCCTTGCTGTTTTGGGCAGGTCACTTCGCATCGAGCGGCTGGACGAGTGCCTGGATCTCCACCTTGGCGTCGTTCACGGCATCCACCGCGGAATAGACGGTGACAAGTTTGCCGATGGTCAGCGTCGGAGAGACGTTGTACTGGCGGGAACGGGTAATCGGCTGCGTGTTCGACGCTTGCGCAGTTGGATCGTCCACGTAGTTCTCGGTGGAAATCCTGAGGCTCAGATACACGAGGTTCTCCGTTTTCTTGAACGAGCCAACATCGACGTCCGTGTCGACAAGCATGGATGTATTTCTCACTGGAACCCGGCTGTGATCGCGGAGTCCCGGAGTGGCTTGCCCAGGAGTCGCCACCAGCATGTAGCTTTTCTGCGTGGTGGTCTTCCCAGACTCAGTGGTCTTGAAGGTGATGGTGATCCGAAAGGCCTCGCCGGGCAGGTTTGGCGCCGGTTGAGACTGGGCGGCGCCTTGTTCGGGAGCGGGTTGTCCCTCGCTGACGTGGTTTACCGTTCCCTGGGAGTATAGCAACGGCGTGGCCAGCAACAGAGTTGCAAGGATAAGGCGTGGTGTTTGCATGGTGTTCTCCTAATTCAGTGAACTGGTTTCGATGGGTTTTATCGTAATCGGCTTCATCTCCACCGACTCGATAACGAT
>JBEKDB010000118.1:0-4492 GCA_050014575.1 Occallatibacter sp.
CAATGCGATTCGATCTCGACCACTCCAAGCTGACCCGTCGCGTAATGCCGGAAGCTCGACCATGGCCAATCTGCCGGTTTTTCAACCAAGCCCCGCGCCACCGGGTTGCGGTGCATATACCGCAGCTTCTCGACGCGCTTCTCTTCGCTATGCACGTTGAAGTCGTAATACCGCCGCTGCCGGAACCGAACCTCCCCGCGCTGCTTCAGCTTGCGCGAGGTCTGCTGTTTCAACACCTGGAGCGCAACCGACAGCGACGACCGGTGCGGCTCCCCGACCAGCAGATGAACGTGCTCCGGCATCAACACATACCCGGCCACCACGAAGCCGTACCGAACGCGCACTGCGTCAAGTTCATGTTCGAAGACGCCGTAGGCTCCCTCACGCGTCAACAGCGCCAGCCTGCGATAACAACTGAAGGTCAGAAAGTGAAAACATCCGCACTGCTGGTAACGGACAAGTTTCGCCATGACGAAAGAATTCTACACCCGGTCCCACGGTCGAGGTTCGCGGTAACCCACCCTTCCGGTCGCCGCGGCGACAACGCGGAAGGATGGGGCACCCACTTTTGCGGGAAGAAGAAGATTCCAAAGAAGTGGGGCGCGCCACCGGCTTGGCAACGGACAAGTTTCGCCATGACGGAAGGATTCTACACCCGTTCCGATGATCGAGGTTCGCGGTAACCCACCCTTCCGCAAAGAACGCGGAAGGATGGGGCACCCAATTTGGTAGGAAGGTCAAGATTCCGAAGAACTTAGGGTGCGCTGCCCGCCATCGAGGAATTGCGCCGCCCAGCACCTCGCGGATTGCGATTCTCAGAACACCTTCATCCGAATCACCAGATACTTCTTCGGGTCTTCGCGGATGCTCTTCACGAGCTGCTGGGTCTGGTCCAGGGTCTGGTCGGCGTGGTCGTAGAGGGAGCGGTTCTGGACCAATTGGCCGAGCGAGCCCTTGCCCTCATCCACGGCTTTGAGGATCGAGTCCAGGCGGGTGACGGTGTCGTCCAGCTTCTCGGCGAAGGCGGGGTCTTTAGCGATCTTGCCCAGGCTGCCCTTGCCGGCGTTGATCTCGCTCACCAGTTGATTGGCGTTGGTGACGGCGGAGTTCAGGTTGTTGTAGAGCGAGTCGTCCTTGAGCAGCTTTCCGGCACTGCCCTTGCCCTGGTCCAGATCGGCAGTGATCTTGTCCAGCCGGTCCACAGCGGAGTTGGCGCGGGTGTAGAGCGTGTCGTCGGTGATGAACTTGCCCAGCGAGCCGTTGCCGGCGGCCACCGTGCCGGTGATGGTCTGCAGATCGTCCGCAATGCGCGTGAGCTTGTTGTAGAGGGCGGGATCGTTGATGAACTCGCCCGCCGAGCCCTTTTTGGAGTTGATCGAATCCATCGTGATTTCGACCTTCTTGGTCAGCGTGGTGAGCTCCCGGATGGATTCGTCGCTGGTGCGGATCACGTCTTGAATGCTGGGCGAGCCGGAGGCCCTGAGTTCGGCGTTGTTGGCCGGAGGGGGTCCGCTGGCATGGGCGGAGCTGAGATCGACATAGCTGTCGCCCAGGACGCCGGCCTGGTCGATCGAGGCGGTCGAATCGGTGTGCAGATCGCGCTGAAACTCATGGCCCACCTGCATGGTGACCTCAACGGGCGTGGGACTGCGATTGGGGATCACGCGGACATGGATCACATTGCCGATGGTTACGCCTTCCAGCGTGACGGGCGCTCCGTCCTTGAGTCCCGCGGCATTCTCAAAGTAAGAGCGGAGCACGAGCTTGCGCGCAAAGAGGCCGCCCGTGGAGCCGGACATGAGAAAGATGAGCCCGATCAACACGAGCATGGCCACCATGACCAACGCCCCCACTCGCAACTGCGACCACTGAATCTCTTTGCGGCTTGGCACGACAATCCCCTCGATGAGATGAGCCGGTAGACGCCTTGAGGATAGCAGACCGGGCGGGGTTTACCGCCCGTCTTCGAGCACCACGCTGGCCATGGCCAGGGCGGCGGTGTGGGTGATGGAGAGAGCGGCGCGGGCCGCGCCCAGGCCTGCGGCAATCTGGGCGGCGCGCCCGTGGAAGCGGAGGGTCGGCCTTCCGCTCGGCTCGCGGACGACCTCGATCTCCAGCCAGCTTACGCCGTAGCTGATGCCCGTTCCCAGGGCCTTGGCTCCAGCTTCCTTGGCGGCGAAGCGGGCGGCGAAGCTCTCGGCGGAGTTGCGTTTGCCCAGGCAATAGGCCTGTTCGGCGGCGGTGTAAACGCGGTCGAGAAAGCGGCTGCCGTGGCGATCCATCGACCGCTGGATGCGCCCGATCTCAACCAGATCGATTCCGGAGCCGACAATCATGCTGCCTCCAAGGCTACATCATTGTGTTTCTGTTGCGCTTGCAGGCATTCGGCCGCTCCGCTTGGTACGGTGCGCGGCGGCCTCGAGATGAGGGTCCGGCGCGCCTCCAATTACCAGCGTAGGGTACTGCAGAGCATGGCGGGGCGCCGATGTGCCAAAGCGGGGCAAGCGCCGTGCGGCTAAGGAACACTCGTGATGCTGCTCAACCCTGCTCCGATAAGAGGGGCATGAGACTGATAATGCAAGACTACAAGGCGGGGCCATCGATAAGCGTACCTTGGGCCATGCAGATGAAGGCTATTTCGATCGAAGAGCCGGCGCGGCTGGTCCAGACTCTGACCGGTGCAATCCTGGGCTGTGGCGGCTGGGTTCTGAGCCGCGGCGCAAACGATAACGGAACGGTGACCATGCTCTTCGAGTTCGAGCGCCAGGCATGCGTGGATATTTATAGCCTGATGATCGCCGCCGGCCTGGAGCTGAGCCAGAGCGGGCATATCCGGTTTACCGAACTCTGCCAGTGTACCCGCAGCCACCTGCTGGAGTGCGGCACGGAGATCGCCAGCGTCGACCTGGAGATACAGACCCTTCCCATGGAGAGTCTGCATGGCGTCCTTGCTCCCGCGGCGGGGTGACGCGCCGGGTGAGATGGTCGGATCGATTTCGCTTCCCACCCTTCCGCGATAAAGCTGCGGAAGGATGGGGCACGCAAATTGCGGAAGCTATAAAGAAGATCACCCGGCCTCGACCAATCCGTAGTGGCGCTGCCAGGCCTCTTTGAGCCGCGTCCAGACGCGCGCGCGCTCGGCTTCGGTCGCTTCGCCGGCAGCGGTCTTCCCCGCGCCGGGCGGGCTGGCGAAGCGGGCGGCTTCCATCTTGGCCAGCTCCAGCAGCTTGCGGTCGCGCAGCAGATTGGCCACGCGAAAGTCGGGTAGCCCGGCCTGGCGCGTGCCGAAGAACTCGCCGGGGCCGCGCATGGTCAGGTCAAGCTCCGCCAGCTCAAAGCCGTCCTGGGTGCGGACCATGGCGCTCAGCCGCTCCTCGGCGAGCGGAGTGACGCGCTCACCGGTGATCAGAATGCAGTAGCTCTTGGCCGCTCCCCGGCCCACCCGGCCGCGCAACTGGTGCAACTGCGCCAGGCCGAATCGCTCCGCGTGCTCGACCACCATTACGGTGGCATTGGGCACGTCGACGCCCACCTCGATGACCGTGGTGGCCACCAGCACGTCGATCTCGCCGCGCTGGAAGCGCCGCATGACGATCTCCTTCTCGTCGGCGTCCAGGCGTCCATGGAGCAGCGCCAGCCGCAGGCCGGCGAGCGGGCCGGTGCGCAGCTTTTCGTGCATCTCGACGGCGGATTTGAGGCCGGACTTGGCTCCCGGATTGGCTTCCTGGGCGGCCTGCGGAAAGAGCTCCGCTGTCTTGCCCTTTCGAACTGTCTTGCGAACGGGTGTTCCAGGTCCGGATTTTCGGACCTGGGTTGCGACCGTCGGCTCAAGACCGGCCTCCGGGTCGTCGTGGGAGAAATCCAGCTCCGGCTGATCCTCTTTTGTCCCTTCGATGACCGGGTAGACGATATAGGCCTGCCGACCCGTGGCGACCTGCTTGCGGACGAAGTCCCACACCTCCTGGGAGCGCTCGGCGGGGACGCGGCGGGTGGCGATGGGCGTGCGGCCGGGCGGCAACTCGTCGAGGACGCTCAGGTCCAGATCGCCGTAAAGCGAGAGCGCCAGGGTGCGCGGAATGGGGGTTGCGGTCATCACCAGCACATCCGGCTCGGCCTGATTGGGCTTCTTCATCAGCTTGAAGCGCTGCAGGACGCCGAAGCGGTGCTGCTCGTCCACCACCACCAGGCCGAGGCGGTCGAACTCTACCTTCTCCTCAATCAGCGCGTGCGTCCCGATGATCAGTTGCGCCTCGCCGCTGTTGATGAGGCCGCGCGTGTGGCGCTTGCGATCGTCGTCGAGCGAGCCGGTCAGCAGAACGATTCGATAGCGGCGGCTCGACCGCTCCAGCAGCTTGCGCGCGGCCAGATAATGCTGCGTGGCCAGAATCTCGGTGGGCGCCATCAGCGCCGCCTGGTAGCCGTTTTCCATGGCTACCAGCATGGCCTGCAGCGCGACGATGGTCTTGCCGGAGCCCACGTCGCCTTGCAGCAG
>JBEKDB010000119.1:0-4443 GCA_050014575.1 Occallatibacter sp.
GCCGGAAACTACTGGGAGTCGCCCGCCGGCCGCATATTGAACTTCCCGGCCAGAAACTCCTTAGCGTGCCGCCGCTCGGCCGACCCATTCTCCGCGGTGCAGCTTAGATACCGCAGGTAGTATTCGCCCGCGCCATCCGCGTTTTCTTCCTGCTCCCTCGCCTTGCCCGCGTCATAGACCTCGCGCGGCAAGTCCTGCACCTTCAAGCGCACCTTCTCGACCAGCTCGTCGCGCGCCGCATTCTCCAGCGCCGTCTGCAGTTCGCTCGTGTTCGGAGTGGTCCCGCCCAGCTTCACGCCCTCGGTGTCGTCCGCCTTCACTTCCTCCAGCATCACAAATTGCCTGGGGTCTTCCTTCTCCACCACTACCGCATCCCCCATCTGCCCGCTTAGCGTCTCGCCGATGCGAAACTGCAGCTTGACCGAGTTCTTGACATCGATGGTCCTGCGAACATACTGATAGGGGCGAATCACATCGATGGTGACGGTCTTGGGCAAGGAGTCGGCCAGCGCCTGGGCATCGGCGACTGCCTTCTGATCCGCGCCCACCTTGGCGTTTACCTCATCGATATCCTTCTTCTTGCCTTTCGCTTCGGCGCCCTGAAGCGCTGCCTGATCCGTTGCCAGTTGGCGCACGGCCGCATCGTAAGCCCGATTGGCCTTGTTCCATGCCTCGTTGGGATCTTCATGCGTCCCGGCGCGGTATTTCGACTCCTTGGCTTCCAGATTGGCGGTCTCGACGATCTCACGCTCCAGCACATCGCCGGCGAGTTGAAAGTCCGGTTCCACGCCTCCAGTCGTTTCTCCAAATCGAACCGCCTTGATGGTGGGCGCTTCGAGCCCGGTGATGATCGCGTCCTCCAGTTGGGGAATGAAGCCGGTGCTGTTGCGCTGCGAAGTCTGGTCGCGAAACTGAACGCGGATCGACAGCTTCGAATGCATGGCATGAGCCGGAGCCGCCGCAACCTTCGCGTCGTGGGCCGTCTGATTGGAAGGCAGATAGGAAAGGGCCTCCTCAAGATAGGTCCAGCCCAGCTCCGTGCCCGATCCGGCCGGCTTGTCCAGGTAACGCTTGGCCTGGTCCACAAAGTAGGCGCTCAAATCGTCGCCCAGGATAACCATTGTGTCCTGGTAGGAGTCGGCCTTGCTCAGTTCATAGGCGCGCTCCAGGTAGTCATAGGCCTTCTCCATCCCGATCTCATCTCCCAGCCCGCGGATGGGATCGTGCGCCTTTTGCAGGTCCTTTGCCGCCCGGACCGCGCTCTGGACGTAGGCACCCTTCAGTCTGTCGATGTCGGCGGAGACCAGCGCCTGCTGGGAAGGCGGCAGGTTGTACAGCACCTCAAAGGCATTGATCGCGTCCTTCTGCTCCTCATACGCGCGGCTGCTGGCCAGCGCCTTCACGGCCGCGGCCTTGTCCACGACGACAACCAGTTGTTTGCGCGCCCCCGCCAGGGCGTCCCGCGCCTCTGGAGCGTCTTTCGCGCTCACCGCTTTCTCGTATTGCTTGATAGCGTTTGGCCAATCCGCAGCCTCGCCGAACTGCTTGCCCAATTGCAGATAATAGCCATAAGCCGAATTGACGACTACCGCGATGCGAGGCTCTTCCCCTTGGAATGCGCGCAAGGGAGCGATCGCTTCCAGCGCCTGATCCATCCGCTTGGACACGACCGACGATTCCGCCGACCGCAGCGCGCTGTCGAAGGCGTTGACGGCCTGCATCACATCCCCGGCGAGAGCCTGACCCGCCGGAAGGCTCGCGTCGACTGCGCTAACGGTATTGCTCAGCGTCCTCGCATTTCGCAGGTGCGTATACCCCGCGGCATGGCTCTTCAAAGCAGCCTGGTAGGCATTCAGTTCGCTCCGGCCATTCTCCGCGAGGGCGGCGAGTTGCTCGCGAATCTCTGCCAAAAGCTTAGCCGTCAGGTCCAGGCTGGGATCAGCGGCCTTCGCTTGGTCGGCCTGGACCTTGGAATCCTTCAAGTTGTCATAGGCGGGCGAGCCGGCAGCCACGGACTTCCGGAATGCATCCAGGGACGCCTCGCCCGCAGCCGCATACAGCGACGCCAGTGCGAGCTTGGCATCGGCGGCATGGGGCGAAGCCGGATACTTGGAAAGATAGTTCGACCAGCCGGCAACGTCCCCGGCTCTCTGTGCCAGCAAATACTCGGCAAGCTCCGGGTTGGGAGCGGCGACAAAGACCAGCTTCACTCCCTTCTTCAAGGGCGGCAAAGCGCCCGGCTCAACGCCGGAAACAGCGGCGGGAGTCCCCGTCAAAACAGCGCGGTCAGCCAGTTCCGACAGGGAATAAGACGCATTGTGGTCGAACTTGACGTTGTCGGGCACAGCGCACAGGGACGTGCCTTGGCTGGTGACATAGCGCAGGACGCCGTCGGCGCCGCGCTCCAGAACCCCGCCCGGCGCGAGCGCCAGCTTGTCCATCTTGCCGTAAGTCGAATGGTCGATGGACGCCGCCTGAAATGCGGTGCAATCGCGCATCTCAAACTTGCCGTTGATGAGCACATCGGCCAGTTGCAGATAGGCTGCGCCCGACGGCCCGTCGTAAAGTTCGATGGCGTTGAGAGAAGCCTGTTTTGCCAGGGCAGCCGGCTCATGCCAGCCCAGCGCAAGCACCGCCAATGCTACGGCCTTCAAAAGAAAACTGCTCTTCGATCTTGCTTCTTGCATGACGACAAAGAATGCCATGAAATCCCCGAGACTCGATCCAAACCAGCCGACTGACCCGGCCCGCTGTTCCATTCACTGCATACGGAATGCCTCTAGGCGGAATTCAACCAGAGCACTGCCAGCGCAATGGGGGGCCGCGCCGGCACACCGCGAACCCCCTTCACCCGAGTTCGCTACGTCTGTTAAACTACCATTCTCATACGCAGGGGTGCAATCTTTTCGCGCACCGGCAAGCCGGAGCCAGTAAAGTTTTGTCAGCAGAGAACATGGCCGCCTCCCCGCAATCCCGACAACCTGACCAGCCGGCGGCTCTGGCCGCTCAGCCGGCAAAAGAGAGCCCACCCTCCACTGCGGCAGCCCTTTCCATCCGGCTGTGGAGGTCCAGTGAGACTGGCCAGCCCGGCGATTTGTCCTGGACAAGCAACGACCCGGCCGTCTGTCTTGCGCTGGACCTCATTGGCGCAGAGCACGGGGTCGCCTCCGCGCCACAGGGCAAGTTCCATGTGGCTGCTTTTTCAGGCATTCAGACAGCAGTTTCGACTGCGCGCCGCCTCCAATGGGCTCTCAGCGGGCTGTCGGAAGCCCCTCAATTCGCCGCAACGGCTGCCGCGGTCCTGGTTCACGCTTCTCCCGATCTGCCCGAGTTGGAGGCCGGCAGTTCCGCGCTGCTTCCCTTGGAAAACGCCGCGCCGGGGCAGATTCTGCTCACCGCAAAGGCCGCCGAACTCTTGCGCGATCTGCCCGGCCTTCCCTTGCAGGCTGCCTCGGATGCGGGCCTGTGCGAACTGCTCTGGCGCTCCTCTGAAGCAGCGTCGAGCCGTTCCTCCGACGAGGAAGCGCTCTCCCGGTTTATCCAACTGAATGGACTGGAGAACGAGGCGCCTGCCCCGGCCCAGCAGCCATCCGACCCTGCCCCGACCCAGCAGCCATCCGACCCTGCTCCGGCCCAGCAGCCAGCCGACCCTGCCCCGGTCCAGCAACCAGCCGACCCTGCTCCGGTCCAGCAGCCAGCCGACCCTGTTGCGGAAGCGTTGCCGGCCGCGGCTGATAGCGGTCCGGCCACTCTGCCGGATGCGATGGAGCAGGATACGGTGAAGTTTGCCGGCTTCGAACTTCAAGCATTCGCATCGAGTCCGCGCAAAAGGCCACGCTGGCTTCTGGTTTTAGCTGTAGCAGCGGCGATCCTGGTTGTCCTCGCCGCCGGGGCGACCGTCGCCTACAAATACAAGTGGAACCTGAAGCCGGCGGCCGTCGCGGCGCCTCCGGCCTCTTCGACCGCCGCGCCGCTGCCCGTCGCCGCCCAGGCTTCCCAGAGCCCGCCTGCCAATTCGGCCTCTCCCGCAGGCGCCGCGTCCGCGACGGAGCAGGCCAATCCCGTCCTTCCCGCGAATGCTGCGGCCCAGCCGGAGCCCGCGAAGCCCAGCCCACCTGCGCAAGCGGGTCGCAAGCAGAAAGAACTTGCACAAAGCAGTTCAAATCCTCCCGGCGCCGCAAAGTCGCAGGCCAACAGGCTCAAGCCGGCGGGAGGACACGCCGAGCCGATCGACCAGACGGTGCGAAAGCCGCGGGCCGACCAGCCCAAGGCCGCGGCGGGAGCCAACTGCGATCTCGACTCGAACATGCTGCCCAAAATGCTTGCCCAGGCGGAGAGAAGCCGTGAGCAAGGCAACTATCCCGCCGCGCTCAGGCAGTTTCGCGCGGTGCTGGCCTGCGACCGCAACAATGCTCGCGCGCGCAGCGGGCTGGACCTTACCGA
>JBEKDB010000120.1:0-4334 GCA_050014575.1 Occallatibacter sp.
TATGTGCTGGAAGGACGGCTGCAGTTGAGCGCGGGCGGCATGGAGGAGGTGCTGGAGGCGGGCGATTGCTCCTACATGGAAAGCGAGATGTCGCTGGCCTGGAGCGCGGTGGGCAAGCACCGCTGCCGGATTCTGGCGGTGCTGCCTGGGGCTGCGCGCGCCGAAGGCTGAGTGAGCACTACTTCGGGACGCGCGGGATCAGCCGGAACGAGTCGAGGAAGCGGGCCGTATCGGCATACTTGCCGGCGACCGGGGAGGTGACGATTGTCTGGTAGATGACGTCGCCCACCAGATAAATGCGGGTGGAGGTGTGGATGGTATCGTTCTCCGTCTCCAGCGCAACGCCTTTGCGCTCGTCGAGCGCGATCGGCGTCTCCGAGAGTTTCTTGGTCTTGTCGCCGGCGAGAACGCCTTGCTTGACGCGCTCCAGCAGAGCGTCCGGATCCAGGCCCGTGGCCTGAGCGCCATGAACGATGACCGCCACACAAAGATCGCCCGCGGAAAGGTGCGCGCAATAGGAATGGAGTTCGATGGGACCGGTGCCGGCGGGCTGGCTCTTGGTTTCGAGTTGGGGCGCGGTTGGGAAGGTGGCGCGAAATCCATCCACGGGATAGCTATAGGACTTCCACTTGGGCGTCTGCGCGACCAGGGCGGCGGCAAAACAGACCAGGACGGCGATCGCGGCATAGCTTCGAAGGGTTCTGCGTGGCGGGTGCATCATCATCGATCTCCTTGCCGGCGATGAGCGATCGCCGCGCCTTTGCTACAACGGCATTTCATCTCCCGCTGGCCTCTGCTGAGGATGGCAAGAAGAAGTCTAGCACTGCGAAGCCACGGGGCGGATTTCGCGCTTGCCCGGGTCAATTCTGGAACCTTCCGCGCTCCGGCTCTTCCGCGCGGAGAAGTCCCTGCCACAGTAACTTATTCTGTCATCCACTCGGGCGGAAGTGTGTCAGTCAACCCGCCACTTCACGCCACATGCACAAAGACTCCGTGTACGCGGCGCTGCCGTCGCGCAGCCAGGCGTCGAGCTGGGCGGGCTCCTTCAATTGCTGGCCGCGCACGCGCGGCACCGCCACAAAGCGGCAATCCAGTTCCGGCAGGGTGGTCATGTCGCCCCAGAGCTTCTCAAACTGAGCCACCGGGAAGATGTCTTCCTGCCCTTTACCCCAGCGCCTTTTCACGTCCTTGAGCGTGACGTAGGCGGGCATGCGCGCGGCTACAACGCGAACGGCCTCGTCCACAGCTCCGGGGTCGGAGAGAGCATCGCGAGTCAGGCCGAAGAGTCTGAGCAAGCGGTCGATATCGATCCAGTAGGTCGCGCTGTTGTAATAGCGAAGGCGGCTTTCCACTTCTTCGCTGGGCAGCGCCAGGCCTTCGACCAACCGGGTCCGGCCATCCACGCGGGCCAGGCCGCCCCCACGGTCCTCGATGTGCCGTGGAATCACCTCCGTTGTCAGTGCCGCGCCGCTATGAATGTGGTAACCGAGAACCGCCGGGTCGGCGTCGGCGGCCACCGTGTCGATGTTGTGCACCATCAGATAGTTCAGTTGCGGGCGCTCCGCGAGCAGGCGCTGGAGCGTGCCGTTGCGCAGCAGATTGGCAACCTCATACCAGTGGCCCACCGGATGCAGGCATTGCATGGGAACGTTGTCGGTGTAGTCGGATCCTTCACCGGCGCTCCGCGCCCACTGGATCAGTGCCGCGCACAGGCCCTCGCGCACCTTCTGCGCTTGCGCGTCCAGCAGTTGCTGCGGCACCTCTTCCCAGGCGAAGCGGAGATCGCGCTCCATCGGAATCATGCGCAGGCCGATCGTGCGCCCCTGGGAGAGCAGGAGCAAGCCGGGATACCCATAATTGCGCTCCGCGGCGAGGTGAGCGGCTATCGCTTCGTGAGTGAGGTAACTGGTCGTAATCACGTGCGGAAGCGGGTTCCCGCACTCCCGGCTCACCCGGAGACTCTTGGCCAGGTGAACCTCGATGAAGTTGCGATATTGTCCGCGCAGCCTACAAAACGGGCTTAGGGCCTTCACGACTCCTGCGCCGCGGGTCCACCGCGTGCCCACGCCTCCCGCCAGAGTCACCACAGCGACGCGCCCCTGGGCAAGGGCATCGAGGCCAGCGGCGCGATGGCTGTCGTCAAGAGAATCCGCCTCCGCATCCTGAATGATGCGGGTGGAGCGCAGGCGGTTCTGCGCCAGGCCGATGCGGCCGGAACGGAGGTCCTCACGGATCTGCTCGTGTTCCACGCGGTCGAAGCCAAACGTTTCGAGAACAGTATGGAGCGATCGCGTCTGGTCGCCTTCGCGATCGTGGCTGGCCGGCAGCATGTGGTCAAACAGGGTGTGAATCATGCTGGCGAACTCCGCCCTGGAGCGGCAAGCGGCGGTGAAGCGCTCCAGTTCCGCACGGCGCGCGGGGGTCACCTGGGAGACTTCGGTGCGGATAAGCGTGGGCACCTGCAGCGTGTAATAGCCCGGAGGCATCAGGGCATCGTCACCGGAGTGCATCTCGGCCCGCGTCCCCTGCTCGTTGATGGCGAAGTCGTAGACCACGGGTTCCATGGCAAATGGCACACTGTGCTCCATGCGGCTTCTGGTCTCGCTCATGATGGACTGCATGCGATTCTGGGCCTCGGCCTTGCGCGCGGGGCTGAAAAGGAATCCCATTCCGCCGCCGCTCATGCCTCCGAGCATCCAGAAGCCCCAGAAATCGGCGCCGAATTCTTTCCTCACGCGGCCGATAAGCGTCTCGGTGTACAAGTTGGCGGCCCACGGAATGATGGTCTGCAACGGCCCGTCGAAGTTCCGCTGCAAACAGCCGCCCAGCGCATGGATGTCGCCCCACTGCAAGTGGCCGGTGATTTCGTCGAGAATTTCGATTGCTTGGCGGCGGCCGAGCCACTCGGTTTCACTCCGCAGCAGGTACTTTTCAGTCACCATCTCGAGAATCGGACCGACATCCTGCGCCATGCCGCCGTGAACCAGCACCAGGCTCCGTTGAAGCTTCTCGCGAGCTTGGCGCGGAACCTCGGCTTCGGTAAAGATCCTGTGATTGGGAAGCAGGCGCCCGCGGCTGATGCCGAACTCGGGATCGCCCGCAGTGGCGAGAACGCCGTGGATGAGCTTGATGCCGGGCCATACGCCGCCGGAATCCTGCCAGCCGCCACCGCTTCCACCCAGCCATTCACCCAGGATGGCGCGTGCGGCTACCAGCCTGCGGTCATGCTCCTCCAGGCCTCCGGTAAGCGAATGGATCTGGCCGGTGGCGCGCATGCAAACGGCGATGATGCAGGCCAGAAGGCTAGTGGAGACCGCCAGCCGGGAGCCTTTGGGAATATCGTTTACGCTGCTGACGATCTCAATCCCGTAGCCGGGCCTTCCCGTGAGGCGCTCCAGCAGAGCGGCCAAGGGTTGGGTTGCACCCTCGATCCCCGGAGGAACAATGCCGCTCGCGATGACACCCGCCTTCAGCAAACCCAGGTAGTCACGGGGAAAGTCGAAGACCTCGGCAATGGAAGTAACGTCGGTGGAAGCGTGCAAATCTACGCTTGTCAATCGGATGACCGGCTGGTCGATGACCCGGAACCAGGCCTCGACCGGCGGCCTGGGCTGCGTAACGCGCTCACTCGTCCCGCAGACCGCAAGATCGATGGATGCGTTGATGACGTGCGCACCCTCGGGGAAATCCATGCCCAGGAAGAATATATCGCTCCATCCGCTGTGCGAGAGGTCCATGCGGACGGGCGTAGCCTCGCGCAGGATAGGGAAGACAGGATCGCCGGCAAAGAGCTCGGGACGGAGGCGCAGCGGATAGTCGTCCGTGTGTCCGGCGCGGAACATCCACTGGTTGCCGCGCACGCTCCGTACGCTGCGGCGCACCTGATCGGCAAGCGTCTGGAAGCCAAGCGCCCTGTAGCTGGCGGCCAGCGCGCTGGAGATGGCCGCGCTGGCGCCCTGCTCGGCTTGGGCGGCCAAGAAAACCTCGATGGCTTCCTCGAAGCGGCGTTCGAGCAGATGTTCATAGCCGGCAAAGGGAATCAGCGCAGGCCCGGCAGTTGCCGGCAGAACGGGAATGTGAAAGCGATGGATGGCGTATAGGAAGAAGAGCGCCCGGACGCGTTCATAGAGGTTATCGCAACCGCGGCGGAATCTTTCCAGCGCCCGGCATTCGGCGAGAAGTTCGTCGCTGGCGAGGCCCTGGCACAAGGCGTCCAGCGACAAGTCGCGCTGGTCCCCGCTACCGGCGATGACGCTGGTAAAGCGGCTCACGAGGACGAGCCTCCGTCCATCCCGGCCAGTTCGCGGTCGGCCAGGAGCTCAATCATTTGCGAC
>JBEKDB010000121.1:0-4247 GCA_050014575.1 Occallatibacter sp.
TCGTGTACCGCTGAAACTCCGCCTGCCGAGCCAAGGTCAACTGCTGCATCTGTGATCCCCTTCCAAATACAGCTTCACTCAGAAACCATAAGGATCAAAGAGTTTTTCAGAGGTTCCCTAGAAGTCCACATGCGCCCGCACCGACCCCACCCAGGCCGGGCCGCGGTCGCTGTTATAGCCGGGGTTTGCGATATGCTGCACGTCGAGCGCGTAGAACAGCCCCCGCCAGGCGTGCCAGTTATAGTAACTCTCAACGATATCTTCGCGGCCATAGTTGAGGTTGCCGTCGCCCAGCAGAAAGCCTAGGCCGCCCAGTCTCAAATAATTCTGGTGGTCGCGCTTGATGGCGTTCGAGACCACGGCCAGGCCGATCTTGTCCACGGGCCGGCGCCAGCGGGTTCCGGCGTAATCCGCGCCGGCCTCGACGGTTTGGTCGACCTCGGTGTAGGCGAAGGACTCGTGCTGGCCCTCGTTCCATCCAAAGCGACCAAAGACGCGCAGATTCTCCGTGACCTCCTGCTCGGTGTTGTAGCCGAAGCCGTACTTGAGCGCGCCGAAGTGCTCGTGCAGGGTGATGGTGGGCGTCTTGTCGATTCCGGCCAGAAAGGCGTCAACGGCCTCGCGATAGCTGCCCATGTGGGCGCGGTTGGCGTAGAAGAGGATGCGCTGCGTCCCTTTACGCTTTGGGACCAGGCTTTTCCGCAACTCGAACTCGCCGTTGTGGCCGCGAGCGCGGCTGAAGGCCCAGTCCATATCGATGCCGTTGGCCACGACGGGCATGGCGAAGAGGCCGTAGCGCAGGCTCCATGTCTTATCGTCGTACTCTGCCATACCGCCCACAGTGTAGCCGCGCGTGTCGGCGGCGTAATCCCACGCGCCGTTGTTGTCCACGGTCCAGTTCATGAACTGCAGGTGGCTGTCGGAGCCGGGGCCGTTCACGTCGAAGAAGTCGGGTAAAGTCATCTTGCCCACGCGAAACTCGACGCGGCGCAGAGGCACGCTGGGCGCCAGAGCAAAGGGGCCCGGCTCCTGGCTGGTGGTCTGCTGCGTGAAACCGATGACCTGGTGAATCTCGTAGCGGGCCAGATAGGGCAAGGAACTGAGGGTGGGGTTGCGAACCACGTCCAGGTTGGTGAAGCCGGCCAGTCCCAGGGCTTCGCTGAGGCCGCGGCCGCCGGTGCTTTCGAGGTCCAGGATCAGATCGTTGTTGTAGCGGATGGAGTGCGTGGGCCGCAGCGCGGTGTAGAGCGTGCCCAGCAGCGAGGTCTTGTACTCGCCCCGGCTGATAAAGCTGTTGGTTCCCTGATAAAGGGAGTGAAACGGCAGATCCCCCTGGATGATGATGTTGGCTTGGCCGGAGAGCCAGTAGCGGCTGTCTTCCGGATGCGGAGCCATGGAGACAATGGGCGCGTCCTGGGGTTCGCGGCCAACGGGGCTCGTGTCGCCAGGTTTGCGTCCGGCGCCGTCCCGCTGCGGATCGACTAGCGGCAGGGAAGGGCCTGCCAAGCCGAATTGCTGCACGGGTATGAGTTGCGGCTGGGGCGCGGAGGGCAGGGAATCGGACGCCTGCGCGGCCGCACCGCGGGCTGCCGTCAGAATGCCGAGCGTCAGGCAGGCGAGCGCGCTGCCCAGCGTGCGTGCGGCGCGGCGCGGGCAGAGCGAATTGTTGCGTTGACCCAAGAACCGGAGCATCGGAAAGCCTTTGCGGTTGGATGCGCGGGGCGCCGCCGCGGGCATAGAATGAAAGCGCAACTATACCCCCACTCGGTTGATACCATACCGGGGGTAGGTATTGTCAAGCGAAGGAGGCTCGCTGTGTCCCATCAGGAGCGGGAGAAATTGAAGCTGTTGCAGAGAGTGCGCAAGTTGCGCGGCCAGTTGGACGCCGTCGAGCGGGCGCTCGGGGCCGATCAGGATTGCGGCGATCAGCTGATGCTGCTGGCTGCGGTGCGCGGCGGGGTAAACGGGCTGATGGGCGAGGTGCTCGAAACCCATATCCGCTTTCACCTGTTGGATGGAGCCAAGGAGCAGATCGCCCCCGAGCTGGCCGAGGACCTGATCGATCTGGTGCGCGCGTATCTGAAGTGATGTCATTGCATAGAGGGCATGGGTCGGAGATCTGGCCGTCCGCCCGGCGGTTCCCGCTTATGGTAGATGACCGGTGGCGCGCGGATTGTTAAGGTTTGGTTGATTCGGGGAGGGCCGGGGCCGGGGAGCGGGGATATGATGGGTTTGATGCGCGCGCGGGGAGAAACTCCCCAAAGCGCTCGTCGAACACGGATGGGCGGGGATCGCAGGCCGCATTCTTGAGAAGAATTGGCGTCGGACGCCGCAGTTCGAGGAGGATATTCAGATGAAATCGTTTAATTCCATGCGCCGGGATTTTCTGCGCACCGGCAGTTTCGGGATGGCGGCTGCCGCCATTCCCGCCGTTTCCTTTGCGGCCGCGGTACAGGACGGCGCAACGGCAACCGCGTCGGCTCAAGCGTCGCAAGGTATCTTCGACGTTCGCAAATACGGGGCGGCGGGAGACGGCAAGACGCTGGATACCGGCGCCGTCAATCGCGCCATTGACGCGGCGGCGGCCGCGGGCGGCGGGGTGGTGGTCTTTCCGGCCGGCTCGTATCTCTGCTTTTCCATCCACCTGAAGAGTTATGTGCATCTGCATCTGCTTCAAGGCAGCGCCATCGTGGCCGCCGACTCGCCGCACAAGGGCGAGACTACCGGCTATAACGGCGGCGTCTACGATGCCGCCGAGCCCAAGTCGGATTGGGAACCCTACCAGGATTACGGCCATAATCACTGGCATAACTCACTGTTATGGGGCGAAGACATCCACGACTTCAGCATTACGGGCCTAGGCCTGATCTGGGGCAAAGGCCTCTCGCACGGGTACGTTCGCCCAGGCGAGATCATTGCGCCCTTTTTTGCCGAGCAGCCGGGGGTGGGCAACAAGGCCATCGCGCTCAAGAACTGCCACAACGTTCTGTTGCGCGACTTCTCGCTTCTCAAGGGCGGTCACTTTGCCCTGCTGCTGACCGGCGTCGACAACCTGACCATCGACAATCTCCGCATCGATACCGACCGCGACGGCATGGATATCGATTGCTGCCAGAATGTGCGCGTCTCCAACTGCACCGTTAACTCGCCCTGGGACGACGGCATCTGCCCCAAGTCGAGTTATGCCCTCGGTTATGCGCGGCCCACCAGGAACCTGACCATCTCGAGCTGCTGGGTAACTGGGTATTACGAACTGGGATCGGTACTCGACGGAACCTTCAAGAAGTTCGCGCCCGACTTCCGCGTGCCGCGCACCGGTCGCATCAAGTGCGGCACGGAATCGAACGGCGGCTTTATCAACGTTGCCATCTCCGATTGCGTCTTCGAAGGCTGCCAGGGTTACGCTTTGGAATCGGTCGACGGCGCATTGCTCGAGGACATTGCCATCACCAACACCACCATGCGCGATCTTGTCTCCGGGCCGCTGTTTATGCGGCTGGGAGCGCGCTTGCGCGGCCCCAAGGAAACCACCAAGGTGGGGACTCTCAGGCGGATTATGGTCAGCAATCTCGCCTGCTATGCCGCTCCGCAGAGAATCAGTTCCATTCTTAGCGGCATCCCGGACAATTACATCGAAGACGTGAAGCTGTCGAACATTTATATCGAGACGGTAGGCGGCGCTACGGCCGACGCGGCGCAGATTCAGCCGCCGGAGCTTGAAAGCAAGTATCCGGAGCCGAGTATGTTCGGACCCATGCCCGCCTCGGGATTCTTCCTGCGCCATGTGCGCAATGTGGAGATGAGCCACGTAGAGATTGCCAACGCGACGCCGGACGCGCGTCCCGCGTTCTATCTCACCGATGTAACTCGCGCGGATTTCTTCGCGGTCACGGCTCCACGCAACGCCGACGGCGCCTTCGCTTTGCACGATGTGAAGGATCTGCGCATCGGCTGGAGCCGCGCTGCCGCCGACACGACCCTGGCCGCCATCGACAACAAGGTGCTGTGAGCGGCGCGGAGGGCGATGCCGGCGGGCATTTCCCTCCGCGCTCATTCTGAGATAGGGAGGCTCCGATTCAGTCCTTGCGGCCGGGTGCCCCACCCTCGCCGCCTCTTTGTTGTTGCGGCTAGAGCATATCCCTCATAGGTGTACACCATATCCGGAGAACCTGAACCACGCCAGCGCGTTGTCTGCCGTGATCTGTGGGAGCTGCTCCGCAATGGCCTGATCGAGAACCTCTCTGCTG
>JBEKDB010000122.1:0-5111 GCA_050014575.1 Occallatibacter sp.
CTGCAGGGATTGGAGAAGCTGCTGGCCGATCGGGTCAAGCGGCAGGCGGAAGAGGAGCGGCGGGAAGAGTGCGTGCTCAAGGCGCGCGAGGCCCTCGCCGGCGGAAAGTATGCGGATGCGGTTCACATACTGGAGGGTTGCCAGACAGAAGGCATCGCCACGGAAGAGATTGGTTCTCTGCTGGAGTTTGCGCGTAGCGAAGAGGAGAAGCATCGCAGCGAGGCGCTGATGCGCAGCCGGGCTGCCCAGGCGCAGGCGCTGATCGACGCATCGGCCTACGACGAAGCGATCGCGTTCCTGGAAGGCGCGCTGAAAGAGAACGACGACAAGGCCCTGCGCTTTCTTTACGATCAGGCATTGGAGGGCCGCGCATCGCTCGCGAAACAGGTTGAAGCGGAGTTGGCGAATGCCGCGAGGCTGGCGCGGGAGGGAAAGCAGGCAGAGGCCATTCAGCTTCTTGAGGCTCTGCCGCCTGCCCTGCGGCGATCGGAGCGCGTGCGGGCGGCTGAATTTGCACTCCGCGAAGAGCACCAGCAGGCGATCTTCCGCTGCATCGGCAGGGCGTATGCGGAGCTAGAGGCCGGCCTTCCGGCAGGCGAGCAAACCATGCGGCGCGTGGCAGCGGCCCTGGGCGATTCCGCCCTTGCGGGTCCGGTTGCAGCTGCGTTCAACGGAAGGATGCGAGCCTTTGCCGACCGCGCCGTCGCCGGCCTGACCGGCAAGTATCAGACCATGATTGGCAGCGGCGACAGGGAAGGCGCCGCGGAGCTGGCTAAACAAGTGGCCGCGATCATTGACTACGCCGGCCCGGACGCCAAGTCCGGCTGGGAGAGCATCGCCACCCGGCCAAGAAAGATCAGAACCCCTGCTCGCATGCGCAAATGAGGAAAGTCTCTGGTTGAAAATGGCCGGTGCGATCCTGCGCACGAAAGCTCAGCCTGCCTGCCTTCGCCTGGGATTCATGCGGCGGGTTCAACAGCAATCAGCCGGGCAGGGCGAGAAGCAGGATGCAGGTGATGTTGTCCACGCCTCCGCGCTGCTTGGCCATGTGGATGAGGTTCGCGCAGGCCGTTTCGAAGGTCGAGGCCGCCAGGATGGAGGCGATTCCGTCCTCGGCAAAGTAGCGGGTCAGGCCGTCGGTGGCCAGAAGAACGCCGATGCCGGGCTTGAGATCGACGGAGTAGAAGTCGGGCTGCACGTCGGTGCCCACGCCGACCGCGCGAGTAATGACGGATTCCATGCCCCGCAGGTCCGCCAGGTGCGCGTTTTCAATGGTCAGCGTGCCGTTGCGAATCAGTTCGTTGATGTAGGAATGATCGACGGTCAGCTGCGCGCAGCGGTTGTCCTGGAGGATATAGGCGCGGCTGTCGCCGACGTTGCCGAGGATGAGCCGGTCGCCATCGAGCGCGGCCGCCACCACGGTGGTTCCCATGCCCTTGTTTTCCGGGATCTGCCCGCTCTCCCATACGTCGAGATTGGCGGTGTTGATGGCATGGAGCAGCCTGCTGCTGACGGAGAGCCCGGAGGCGGCGGAAGCGGCATAGCTCTGCATGATCGCCGCGACCGTGCGCGAACTGGCGACTTCGCCGCTGATTCGTCGTAACCGAAGAAGTCTTCATTATTGCTGCGCACGCAGCCAATATCGCTGAGGGCCGAAACCGCGATGCGAAAGGGCGGGGCGACGGCTGGTTCGACTGGCTCGGCTATCTCGGCTGGGCTATCTGCGGGCTGGCTAGGCAACGCGGGGTCAGGCGCGGGATCGGCGGAGACCGGAGGCTGGGCCGGCTCCGACGCAGAATCTGGCGCAACCTCGGTCTGGGCCTCCGCTTCGGTCGGCTCTCCAAGGGGTGCGCCCCATTGCGGAAGATCGTTGGTGAGTTCTTCGGTCATTTTCCAGCCTTGATTCTTCCAAGTGTAACCGTTTCTTCCGCACACATCGCGTGTCTCCCACCCTTGCGGCAAGAATCCGCCGCGGCGGACGCCGCAAGGATGGGGTACCCAAATTGGAAGGACAACAATCGGTCAAAAATCTAGCGAGCTACGTTGGCAACGCAATGGAATCCTTTCATGAAATCCGGATTCAGCAATGGGGCTCCGGGGCCTGAGGCGTCGAACAGGACGATCTCAGGGGTTTGATTGTTGAAGCTGAAGAAGAACTTCAGGCGGTTGGGAGCGATCTGTGGAGCGGCGAAGCCAAAGTGGAAGATCGACCATGGGCCGGTCATGACGGGCGCGGTGTTCTTCTGCGTGGCGAGAGTGATCTTGCTCGACGGTTGAGAGACCCAGTGGAAGGTGGCCGATTGACCGCCCGCGCCGATCTGCTTGCCATCGATGTTGAGAACTGCATCGGCGTTGCCGGGCCCCTTGACCTCAGAGAGAGTGAAGTCGAGCGAGGGCTGGTTTCCGCCGCCCGGATAGAGGCTGGATGAGATCTTCTGGGCGTGGCTGAGGAAGTTGAGGAACGCGGGGTTGATATGGACCGTGGAGCCGGGAGCCACCACGTACTGGGACCCCTGCTGCGCCACCAGCGCATGAATGGATGAGGTGAACTGGGCAAAGGATCCCGAACCGGGTGCGAAGACCTGGGCGACTTCATCGGTTGAGGCTTCCGTCGAGGACTGGGGGTCGAAGGGGAACTTCGCAAGCACGGGCCCTATCTGGGCGCAGAAGGCCTTGGCCCCGCCGCCGGCCGCGTTGGCGGGCGCCTGGGCAGCCAGGTTCTTGATGGATTCGATGGGCGCTTCGAGAAGAGTGAAACTCACCTTATCCATGCTTCCGGCTGGGTCGGGAAGAAAGCCGTTGCGAAGGTTTTCCGCGGCTTGTTCGGCGGTGACGGCGGCCTGGATGACGGGCGCGGCGGCGGTGGGGTCGTTGGCGTTGGCGGTGTTGAGAGTGAGGTTCTTCACGGCGCCTTCAAGGCCTTGCAGGGACTGAATGTAGGCTTGGTTGGAAGGAGCAATGAAGCGATTGTCCGGATTGGAGGGAGGAACGACGGACTGCGGCGCCTGAAAGACGGTCGATATCTCCGGCGCGGCAACGCCGGTGTTGATGGAGATGAGCGAGAAAAGTTCCAGCATGGCGGAGGTATTGGAGTCCAGCGCGCCGAGCCTGGTTCCGGCATCGGCGAACCGCTGGTACGGACGGAACTGCGCCTTGGTCAGGTAGGTTCGCCAGTTCTGGATGTAGTCGGCAAAATAGGCCGACTTCAACTGGCTGGAGAGGACGACGCGGTCGATGGGAGGCCCGGACGCCGGGCCGAGAACCCATTCTTCCCCGCGGAAGTAGGGGTCAGGGTGGAGGATGGCGTCCTGCATGAAGGCGAAACCATCTTTGGTGAAGGCGCCCTGGACCGTATAGCCGTCGATTATCTCTTGCACCGAGCCGGGGAATTTGCTGTTGAAGTTGACCCCTTGGACTTTGTGGTTGGCGGCGGCAAGCATGCTTTGGTAAACGTGCTGGAATCCCTGGAAGCCATTGAGATAGAGGCGGGCATGGGCGACCACAACATCGTTCAGAAGACCGCCGGTCTGCGCCATGCAGGAGGATGGCTCGGCCAGCAGATTGGCATAAAACGCAAACTGCGTCTGCGCCAGTTGGGCAAGGTCCGGAGCGGGGGTTGCGCTGCCGGCCCATTCGGCGGCCAGGGCGGCGGGCAGAAAGTCGAGCGTGTCCTGCGGCGAGTCGGGATTGGGATTGGTGGCCGTGATGAGATAGGCCTTCAGCGGCCTGTAAGTCGCGCTGTAGTCGGCGTCGGGCGTTGGAACAGCCGGCACGGCGCGGAGCTTGGCGAGAATGTTCTCCTGCGTCGGGGCCAGCAGCAGCGCGCGGAATCTGTTCGAATAGGCCTGGCAGGCCACGGGATAAAGAGCGTCGCCGCGGTATAGGCCGAAGCGATCCATGAAGGGCGCGCCATTTTTGCGGTAGCCGTCGAGTTCGTCCAGGACCGCCCTGAGCCTTTCCAGGCTCTCAAGGTCGGCGGAAGAAGCGAACGCGCCCGCGCCGACGGGGGTCATAGGCGCGCCGGCGGCCGCGGCCACTCGCTGTTCGAGCGAGCGATTGTGGAAGAAGGAGATTGTGGTCAGCGCGAGCAGAATGAGCACGACAGCGCTTACGCAACTGAGAAGCGCGCACTTGAGGAAGCTGGTCCGGGTGCTGGCGCGGCTGGCCTCCAGGGCCGACTTGTCGGCGAGCAGGATCTTCGAGAACAGATGGGGCAAAAAGACCCACTGCGCAATCTTGCGCGTGCCGCCTCGCCGGGATTGCGGCGCTGCCGCTTGCTGCTGCTCCATGGCGGCGAGAGAAAAGATGCGTGTGGCTCCGGCGTTGACAGAAGGAGCGGCTGCCTGGGGCTGAGCGGGGCCAATGTCGAGAACGTCCTCGACCACGTGGGCGCGCATGCCGGCGAAGAAGAATCCGCGCAGAAACGGGTTGACGCCAATCTGGCTGGGACGGGCAACCTCGGCGAGGAAGGAGACGACGCCGGCGCGGAGCTTGCGCAGGTCGCGCGGAAATTCATAGGCTCGCGCCAGGTCCTGAAGTTCACCGCCGCGGGAGAGAATATCGAGGCGGAACTCGGATAGCGCGTAAAGGAGCTGGTCGAATCGGGAGCCGATCAGGGCCGTGGCTTGCTCCGTATAGAGGCCGGCGCCGGAGTCGAGGGAAGAGAGCAGCGTGCCGATGGGCAGCTTGACCTCCTCGTCCGAGAGCCGGCTGACGTAATTGGCAAAGGGCGTGACGTTGTCCAGCTTGGTGAAGAGCACATAGACGGGCAGCGAGATGCCCAGGGTCTGCGAGAGCTGGCGGAGGCGCTCGTTGAGGGTCTGTGCTAGGGCGCGAATCTGCTCGGATGTATTGGGAGCCAGGATGCGCTCGATGCTGACGCAGACCACCACCGAGCGCGCCGGGAGGCGGCTGTCGCCGAAGACCGAGCCCAGCCGGGCGGGCATGGTGGCTTTGACCAGTCTCGCCCAGAGCGGGGGCTGGCGCAGCAGCGAGCCTCCGGCCTCCACCAGAACGTAGTTGCCGGCCAGCCAGACGTTGGCAAGCTGAGTGGGAACGACGAGGCCGTCGCGATAGACGTTTCCCGCCAGCAACTCGGGGTCCAGCCCGGA
>JBEKDB010000123.1:0-3612 GCA_050014575.1 Occallatibacter sp.
GCGATTGCCGATCCAGACCTGCTACGCCAATCCATGCATGCGGGCGTTCGCGAGTTTCTCACCCTGCCCTTCAATTCCCGGATCATGGCCGAGGCTCTGGTTCGGTCCTCAGCCCTTCGCAAGACAGTTCGCCCGTCGAAGAAGGCGGACGGCAGGTTACTGGTATTCCTCAGCGCCAAGGGCGGTTCCGGAGTCACTACCCTGGCCTGTAACTTCGCTGTGTCGCTGGCTCAGGAATCCGGACAGAAGACTCTCTTGATCGATCTCAATCTCCCGCTCGGCGGCGCGGCGATCAACTTCGGACTCAAGGCTGAACACTCGATTGACGACGCTTTCCGGGATTTCAAGGGCCTCGACTCCAGTTTTCTCTCCAGCTTGCTGGAAGAGTATGGCTCCGGGTTATCCCTGCTCGCGGCGCCCAGCGAACTAGCTCCCACGCATGTCTCCGAGGATGCCATCGACATGCTTTTGGAAGTAGCCCGCCAGGACTTTGAGTATGTGGTGGTCGATGCGGGATCGAAACTCAACCTGCAACATACGCGTCTCTTCGATGAATCCGCCACCGTCTACCTGGTCACGCAGGTCGGCCTTGCGGAACTGCGTAACTCAAATCGCCTGATTTCACGGCTCTCCGCCGCCGGCGGCCCCAAACTCGAAATCGTCATCAACCGATTCGACCCTCTCAACCCGGAGATCGATGAAGAGTATATTACCGAGGCTCTCACCAGACCGGCGCAGTGGAAGATTCCCAACGACTACGCTGCTGTCCGGAGGATGCAGAGTACCGCAACACCGCTCATGCAGGACGATTCGGTGATTTCACGAGCGATCCGGCAGATGGCCCGAGCGGTTTGCGGCCAGCCCGTTGCCCCGGAGAAGAAATAGTAACGGCTGAAGTGCGCAACACCGTGCAGATAGGAGCGGATGGTTGTATCGGCGAAGTTACGGCGATGCAACTCCTCAAGCATGAGCTGACGTAGTTGGTTCACTGAGAATCCTCCTTCTCTGCGTCCCAAACTATCCCGGCAGCCTCAAATGCCGGTTCAGCAACACGCGGATGCGTTCGCCGCCGCAGCGCCTTCGTTCAAGTCGGCCAGCAATCACGTTTGTTTCGGGGCGGGTCTGGATAAATTGAGCGGTCGGCAAATTCTCGATCCCCGTTTCCGTGCAGTTTGTATTCTCCTGTCCGCGACCTGCATTGTTCAGATCGGGACGGTCTGTTTCTATCTGCCGCCAAAATCCCAACGAAAGAAGCCGAGCAGGTGGGACCGAGCTTCGTCTGAGGCCGGAAGCCTGCTGGCGACGCGAACCGCGACGCCGAAGGACTCCATGAGCGGGGCCAGGCAGTCCTTCAACTTTTGGCTGCGCACTCTGACTTCCTTGGGCAGTGTCCGGCTGGCTTGAATCGCCTTGAGAAACACCTTTGCCAGCGTGTCTCCCGCCGCAACGCTGGAATCGTTCACTTCCGGGGCAAGAACCATTCCACTCTCCGCATCGACAGCGATCGCAATCGAGGCGCAGGCGTTGCGCTCGCCCTTCTTCCCAATCGCTGCACCGCTGTAAGTAATGTCGAGTTCCATCACTCCCCGCACGGCATAGTCCTGGGCGCGTACCGCCAACAGCGTCTCTTCAGCCAACCGAACTGGCGCAACATGCGACTCGGGGGGAAGGATCGAATGGAACATTTCCACCAGGTATCGAGGTTCCGCCCCCTCCATGCGAGTGACCATCGGATAGGTATCGGCCAACTCCCAAAACTTCACGCGCTCCTGGCTGGTAACGGCGGCGCAGACCACGATCACGGCACGAATGCACTCGGCCAGTGTCCGTGCCTCCTCTTCGGTGACAAACCAGGGGAGAAAGCCGGGACGCATGGTGCGGAAGATGGGCGAGGCCATGCCCCTGCCCTGCGGATGTCCCAGCGCAGCAAGTAACTCCCGGTCCTGCCGAATCAAGTCGGCTTTGGGTACGAACTCCACATAAACGCAATGCGTGGATGCGATGATTTCGCCCGGATCGGCGACCTCTTCGGCTTCGATCTTACGAAACTGGCGAAGTCCCTCTGTCCCGATATATGCGTGCATGGAAAGAACCTCGCCAAGTGCGCCCATGACCGAGCAGTAGCAGAGTTCGCCGGTGACGCTGTCACGGACCACGATCAAGTTGTCCTCGTCGAGGACCCGCCAGGGGCGCAAACCATACAGGTCGGAGGCCAATCGATAAAGCCGTTCCATGGCCGGGAAAGATGGCGGTGTTTCACCTGCAAGCTCTTTGACAAAGCATCGCTCGGGCGGCACTGGAGCGGAAGCGGTTCGTTTCTTGGGCGTGATCGTGGGTCAACGCTCCTGTGAGGACAAATACCTGCACCCGTTTTCGATGGCCGTATTGAGCGCGGACTGAAGTGCTTCGGCGCTTTGATCCCCTGGTGGATTCCTTCACGACCAGTCTACAGTACCATCCGCGGAGAGATTCGCAGGGGACGGCAAGCAGGCTGGCCTCTCCTGAGTGTCCAGGGAATTTGGTTCCAGGCCGAAGCGATCATTCACCGCATTCCGGAATGGTTGTATGCATCCCAGGTAGCGCTCTGTCGTCTGCACAGAAACGTGCCCCAGTAGGAATTGGATCTGCTCCAATTCACCGCCAGCCTGCTAGCACAGACGGGCACAAGTCCTCCTAAGGTCGTGCGGGGCCAAGGACGGAATCTCACAGGCCTTTGCTTTCTCCTTCACGACACCCCAGATGACCTTGGGGCTGAAGCCGGCTCCCCAGATCCTTCCAGCCTTATTGATAGAGCGAAGGAAAGTGCTTGCGGTCATTCCGGAAGCCCCCATCCAGCCGTCAATTCCAGCTTTCCCCTAATCCGGGACCGGAATGGTTCGTATGTGGCCGCCCTTGCCGACAAGATCGGCAATGACCCAGTGCTCCTCTCTTTGCTGGATGTCCTCAACCCGTAGCGCGGCCAATTCTGCCCGGCGTAGCCCGCAGCCCAACAGAATCGCCAGTGTGGCATAGTCGCGCTTGCCTCGGAGGCTTGCGCTGTCCGCCGTCAACAGCAGGCGCTTGCCCTGCTCCGCAGTGAGCCACAGGCACGCCCAAGCGCTTGGCGCCCGTCACCCGGCGAATGCCGGCAGCCAGGTCCGCACTGAGCAGACCATAATCTGCAGCTTCGTAAGCCAGCCTCCGGATTTCAGCCAGTCGCAGGTTTAGACCCGGCATCGAAGAAGGGGAATCGCAACACTCATGCGATGGCAGCAATTACAAATGGGCCGTCTTTGTGGGAGTTTCGGAGGATTTTGGGGGCTTGGATATGAAAGAAATCTCCCTCTTTCCCCAAAAAACTGCCCTGGCGTACTGAAAAACCGACCAAAATGTCACGAAGTTCTCGGCTACTCGATCCTCTGGGCTGTGGAAATCTCCCATTAAGGTGGCCATTTAGAACTGCTATCGCTGCTTTTGGTACCTTGACGCTTACTACCTTTGTGGTAAACCCGTAACACGCTCGTCTCATCAAGTGAGATAATAGCGGTATTGCAACACTCTGAGGTCTGGCCTCATCTTATTTGATGCGGCATTCTGCGCAGGAGTATGCGAGAAAGGGAGAACTGCACGATG
>JBEKDB010000124.1:0-3373 GCA_050014575.1 Occallatibacter sp.
TGTACCGCTGAAACTCCGCCTGCCGAGCCAAGGTCAACTGCTGCATCTGTGATCCCCTTCCAAATACAGCTTCACTCAGAAACCATAAGGATCAAAGAGTTTTTCAGAGGTTCCCTAAAGCCCATACCCTTCACCTGCAACCCGTACCCTTCACCTGCATCTGGGTTGCCCTGTTCGCCCGCATCGAAAACGCCGGCACAAAACAAATCCTACGACGAGAACGACGAACCGCAGCCGCAGGAGCGCTTCGAGTTCGGATTGACAAAGTTGAATCCCTGCCGCATCAGCGTCTCTTCGTAATCCAGCGTCATGCCGTGCAGGTAGACGAACGACTTGGGATCGACGAAGACGCGCACGCCGTCGAAGTTGTAAATCCGGTCGCGCTCGCGGGGCCGCGTATCGAATTTGATGGAATAAGAGAGCCCCGAGCAGCCGCCGCCCATCACGCCCAGCCGCAGCCCGCCCTCTTCGGGCGAGACGCCTTCCTTGGCCATGGCCGCGCGAATGCGCTTGATAGCGCGCTCGGTCACCTGCAAGCCGCCCGCGGTGGGGCCGCCTCCGATAACCGCGGGCACTTGGGGCGCGGCTGGCGGTACTGCCACTGGCGCTTCCTTCGGCTGCTGCGTTTCGATGGTTACCACGTTCGACATACTTGCCTCTTCTTACCGCGCCACCGCAACCGCCGCAGCCTCAGTCGTCTCAGCGGCGCCGTTCTTCTTCTTCCAGTCGCCGATGGCCGCGCGAATCGCATCCTCGGCCAGCACCGAACAGTGAATCTTGACCGGCGGAAGCGACAGCTCCTTCACAATGTCGGTGTTCTTGATGCCCAGCGCGTCGTCCACGGTGCGGCCCTTGATCCATTCCGTGGCCAGCGAAGAGCTGGCGATTGCCGAACCGCAGCCAAAGGTCTTGAACTTGGCCTCTTCAATCACCTGCGTTTCCGGGTTCACGCGGATTTGCAGCCGCATCACGTCGCCGCACTCCGGCGCACCCACCAGCCCGGTGCCCACTGCCGTCGAACTCCTGTCCAGTTGGCCCACGTTGCGGGGGTTGTTGTAGTGGTCGATTACCTTGTCGCTGTATGCCATGTGTCCAATCCTCCTGCGGGGGAAGCCGCTTAACTCTCGTTTGATTTGATTCGACAATGTATCCATCGAATCGAAATATCGATCGATCGCGCGGACATTCCCTCAGAGGCTAAAGCCCGCGTTTCTTTCGTGGTGCTTGCGGCACGGCTAAAGCCGTGCCCTTCCAAAACAACAAACTCAAAAATCTGCTGCACTCGAGAACCGGGGCTAAAGTCCCAACCTACCATTGCTCCTCGCCATCCCGATTCCTTTGGCCTTCTGATCCTTGCGCATCCTGACGCCGATCATTATTCCGATAACGGGCATCATCACGAAAAACGGAATCATTGCAATCCAAATCGACACTCTCTTGCCTCCTCGACAACCCTGCTACATTCGTTCGCATCTTAATGTGCCGCCCATTGAATCTTGGTCAGGTCGATGCCTTCCAGCACCATCTCGTAGAGCGGCGAAAGCTGGCGCAGTTTCTTCACAATGTCGATCACTTTGGCGGCCACGTAGTCCACCTCGGCCTGGGTGTTGAAGCGGCCCAGCCCAAAGCGAATGGAGCTGTGCGCCACATCGTCGCCCAGCCCCAGCGCCTTCAGTACATACGATGGCTCCAGCGTGGCCGAGGTGCAGGCCGAGCCGCTCGAAACCGCAACGTCGTTGATGCCCATCAGCAGCGACTCGCCCTCGACGTACACAAAGCTCATGTTCAGGTTGCCCGGCAGCCGGTGCTCCATGGAGCCGTTCACATGGATGTAGTCCAGCTCCGACTCCAGCTTGTTCTTCAGCCGGTCGCGCAAGCCGCGCAGGTGAGCCGCTTCGGAGGCCATCTCCTCTCGGGCAATTTCGCAAGCCTTGCCCAGGCCCACGATGCCGGGCACATTCAGCGTGCCGGACCTCATGCCGCGCTCGTGGCCGCCGCCGTCGATCTGCGCAGCGATCTGCACCCTCGGGTTGCGCCGGCGAACGTAAAGCGCGCCCACGCCTTTGGGCCCGTAAATCTTGTGGGCGGAGATGGAAAGCACGTCGATGTTGTCGGCGATCACGTTCACCGGAACCTTGCCCACCGCCTGCACAGCGTCGGTATGGAAGATGACGCCCTTCTCATGACAGAGTTTGCCGATCTCGGCGATGGGTTGCAGCACGCCGATCTCGTTGTTGGCCGCCATGATGGAAACCAGGATGGTCTTCTCGTCCATGGCCCGCTTCAGGTCGTCCAGGTCGATTAGCCCGTCGGCCTTCACCGGCAGGTAGGTCACGCGGTAGCCGTACTTTTCCAGCCGCTTGCAGGTGTCCAGCACCGCCTTGTGTTCGGTCACCTGGGTGATAATGTGATTGCCGCGCTCGCGGTACATTTCGGCGATGCCCTTGATGGCCAGGTTGTTCGATTCGGTGGCGCCGGAGGTGAAGATGATCTCCTTGGCCGTGGCCCCGATGAGCCGCGCAATCTGCTCGCGCGCGGTCTCCACGGCCGCCTCCGCCTCCCAACCGAAGGAGTGGTTGCGGCTGGCCGCATTCCCGAACTTGGTGGTGAAATAGGGCATCATCGCTTCCAGAACCCGCGGATCGAGCGGGCTGGTGGCGTGATTGTCCATATAGATCGGCAAGGTCACGCCCGATGGCGCTTCCACTTGGCTGGCTACTGTGCTCGGCATATTCAGAACGATCTCCATTCTCATCAGGTCTTTTCTCCGCCCGCGGCGGAGGGGGAAACTCTTCTCACAGCGTCCGTTCCGTTACAGCTTCAAGGCAACCAATCCGCGCGCTTCGCGCATTTGCGGCACGGGATGCTCATGCTCCGCCAGATCCTGAATGCTGATGCTCTTGAGCACTCCGGCGATGGTGTCGTTCACCCTCGCAAGGGGTTCCTTGATGGTGCAGCTCGGGGTCAGTTCGCACCCCTTCAAGCCCTTGGTGCACGAGGTAATGAAAAACGGCCCGTCGATGGCGTGGATCACCTCGTAAACCGAAACCGTGCGCGCATCTCGCGCCAGAGCGTAGCCGCCGTTCATTCCGGCGTGGGAACGGAGCAAGCCGTTCTTGGTCAGCAGTTGCAGAATTTTGGCCAGCAACTGCGCCGGAATCCCGTATGCGTCTGCAACGTCCTTGGCGCTCAGCGCAACCGTCTCCGGGTGCTCGGCCAGGTACTTGAGCGCCATCAACCCGTAATCTGCCTTCTTGGTCAGCTTGAGCATTCGATATCCGACTTCTTCGGTCCGCATTCAGTATACGACCGTTTCTGTCGGGATTTCAAGTCCCCTTTGCAATCGATCTCGCCCCAGCCTCAAAAAAATTCA
>JBEKDB010000125.1:0-5019 GCA_050014575.1 Occallatibacter sp.
CCGTTATAGCTGGCGGGGAACGAGTTATAGTCCTGGGTTGACGGCCCGTACCAGGGATCCTGGATATCGAGGGTCGGCGTCGCGGGTTCCCGGTTGTCGTATCCATCGGTCGCCGGGTTGTGACCGCCGCCGCCATTCCATTGAATGTTGATCGATACGGGGTGACCGGCTTCGAGCTGGTCGACCAGCGTTTGCAGCGTCGGCTTGCCCATGGGTGTGGAAGCCAGATGTCCGGTGGTGGTGAGCGCCTGGTCCGGGTAGCCCGGCTGGTTGCACGCGGTGCTGCTCCCATTGACGCAGCACGTCGTCTGGCCGAACTTGTTGTTCACCAGGGTGCACTGGGTCCAAGGGGACGCGGGGGCGTAATAGAGAGTGATGCTCACCGTGGTCGCCGACCAGCACCACTCGGTCTGCTGCTGATGCTGCTCGTTCAGCCCGAGATATACGACCGGAGAGATCAGAATCCCGCCCAGCCCGCCCCAGGCAGACCATGGTCCGGCGTGCGGCGCCGTTTGCCAAATGTGGCAGAGGGAATTGTCGGTGCCGCGGGCAAAGACCTCAAGCCGCCCGTCGGAGTTGACCGCGATATCCGGATCACTGGTGATGACTCCGCCCAGCGAGTTCCAGGCTGACCATGGTCCGGCGTGTGGCGCATCCTGCCAGATGTGCCAGAGGGCATCGTCGCCTCCGCGGGCAAAGACTTCCAGCCGTCCATCCGTGTTCAATGCCACGCCAGGATCGCTGGTGATGAGCCCGCCCAAAGACGACCAGGCGGACCACGGCCCGGCGTGCGGCGCATCCTGCCAGATGTGCCAGAGGGCATAGTCAGTGCCGCGGGCAAAGGCTTCAAGCCGCCCATCCGAGTTCACCGCGACGGCGGGAGTGCTGGTGATAATTCCCCCCAGTGAGCTCCATGCCGACCAAGGCCCAGCGTGGGGAGCATTCTGCCAGATATGCCAGAGAGCGTTGTCGGTGCCGCGGACGAAGACCTCAAGCCGTCCGTCCGAATTGACGGCGACGGCCGGATCGCTGGTGATGCCTCCGCCCAGAGAACTCCATGCAGACCATGGTCCGGCGTGCGGCGCATCCTGCCAGATGTGCCAAAGCGCATCGTCGGTGCCGCGGGCAAAGACTTCGAGGCGCCCATCCGAGTTCACTGCGACGGCCGGATCGCTGGTGATGCTACCGCCCAGCGAGGACCATGCGGACCATGGTCCGGCGTGCGGCGCCGTCTGCCAGATGTGCCACAGCGCGCCGTCAGTGCCGCGTGCGAACGCCTCAAGGCGTCCATCCGAGTTCACAGCGACGGCTGGAATGCTGGTGATGACTCCGCCCAGCGAGCTCCAGGCGGACCAGGGTCCAGCATGCGCCGCGTCTTGCCAGATGTGCCATAAGGCAAAGTCCGTGCCGACGCCGAATATCTCCAGGCGTCCGTCCGTGTTGCACGCCGCGGCGAATGCGGCGCTTAATGCGACTTGTGGTGTCGAACTCATCGTTTCCTCCAAACTCGTATTTCCCTCGCGGGAGTTGCATTTTTTGGGAACTGCTATCTGAGCACCGGTTGGTCGAATGTTATCTATCTCGAACGGCGGGGCTGGGCGCTAACTGCGTCCAGCGTAAAAGGACACAGCTATCCTCTGGCCCGCCTTGCCGTGGCTGGCCGATCGACATTGTTACTTGTCAGTTTCTCCGGCACTACTCCTGCCCCGATTGCTCGGGGGATTGGGTTGAGCACTCTGAGGCGGTTTGCGAGGTTGCCGGAAGCGGATGACGTGCAATCCGCTGTGCTTTTCTGCCGACCGAAAGACCGGCAGGGGGAAGCGAACCTAATGTCCCATAAACCTCCGGAGTGTGTCAAGAACTTTATAAGGACTCGATCTGAGATTGCAAAAGACCTCCCATCGAGCGGCGAAGTAACCACTAATAATTACTACTTAATCAACACATATTGTTAGTTTAGCGCAGCGGCATGGGCCAAAAGGATGAAGTTTCAACTGCGCACAATGGGTGATTCTCCGTCAATTCCATTTCATGCAGAAACGGCGGCCAACTGCTGGCCGCCGTCTGTCAACGCCTTGCCTCCGCCCTGGAGGAGAGAGCTTATTGTATTGCCGTCTGTCAACGCCTTGCCTCCGCCCTGGAGGAGAGAGCTTATTGTATTTTCTGTTCGGGCGGGGCATCCACGATCTTCACCGTTGAGCCAAAACGCCGGTAGTTTCGGAAGGCGATGTTGTTCAGAACAGCCTCGTGTTTGCCCTGGACAAGGTTGACCTCGGCGCTGACCGGCACCAGATAGTCGTGTTCGCCGATCATCGCATTGTCGTAGTCCACCGCCATCGATGTGGCGTGGGTGAGGAAGGTCACCGGGATATCATCGGCGATCAGGGTGACGCGGCGAATGCTGCGGGTGGCGGTGTCAATAAATACCAGACCGTGGAAGCCGACCGTGATCTGCCGGTTACTCATGTCCACGATGCCGAAGGAGGAATTGGCCTTGGCGATCTTGTACTCGAAAACCTGCACTGTTCCATTACCCAGCACATCCGTTTCCTTCCAATGAAACTCGGTTTTGGAGGAATTGAGAAAGACGTTCTTGAGGACGCCGCCAAATTCACCGGACGAGAAGGTTCCCGGCATGGCCCCACGGTCTACAGTGGCTTTGACTCCATTCACTTCCAGAGTCGTGCGGGTCTCAACCTTGTCAACATAGCTGAGCAGTTCGGTGATATTGTCGCGCAGCCTCCAGCTTCCCGAAGCGGTTGGGTCGACGGAGCGGTTCGTGACCTGGATGCAGATGAGATTGGGCAGGGAATCCGTATAGTTGACGGCGCGCACTGTGGCGTCGGCGAGGATGGAGTCGATCTCCTGCTGCGAGGGCTTGGGAATGGGATCGGTGGGAACCCTGATGGCCAACAGGCCGGCTTTATAAGGATCGATTTCCGCCGCCTTCAGGTTGGCTTCCGTTTCCGGGTCGCCATTTTTCGCAACGGCATCGGCATCGCTGCCGGGCACCGAAAACGAGATCGTCTGCGAGGCCGACTTTCCGCCTTGCGTGAGGATGGCCTTCACATCATAGTGACCCGCAGGGAGATTGCCGGCGCCGAGCGTGGCCAAGTAGGGCACGGCCTGGCCCACGGCGTCTTTCTGCATGGGCAGCGCGACGCTGTGGCCCGGCATGCCGTTGTAGCTAACCTCCATTTGCAGCGTGGGCGCCTCGGACGCGTGCGGGGCCGGATGCAACAACATAAAGAGGGAGAGGGGCTTTCCGTCCTGGGGGACCAGGCTGGAAAGATTGGCCGTCAGCCGGGCGTCTTCAAAGCGCAGCGGATCCAAGGGGTCGGAATCATCGTGGATGGGATCCATCTTGCGAACCAGGACCACTTCGCTCAGCGAGGGAGCGGGAGGATCGGAAGGAATCTCGAAGCTGATGCGCTGCGCGCTCTTCTTCTCGCTGTTCAGGTCGAGGACCGCGGCCTCCAGCATGTACTTGCCGGGGACGGCAAAGAAGTGGCGCTGCATGGTAATAACACCGAATCTGTCCTTGCCGTCCTTTTCCACCGTGCCTTGCTGCCTGATTTCCTCGCCAAAGTGCTCGATGAGCGCGCCGGTGCTGTCCTTGATCTCGGCCACGATGGCCACGTGCGCTGTGGAGAGGTTGCTTCGAGTGTCTTCCCTGATCTCGAGTTCGGAGAGCGGCACCTCGACCGCGAGCGCGTTGGCGTTGCCATTTGGCGTGTCGCCGAAGCGCAGGATGGAGGCTTGGTAGTGGAATTCGGCAGGCATTGTCGCTTGCGCGAAGAGCTTCAGCAGCGGAATTTCAAAGGGGCGGATGCCAACTTCGGCGCCGGGAGGCAGCGCGAAATAGCCGGAACGGGTGTGGATTTGAACGCCCGGACGCGTCGTCTTGATGGCGATGGCATGGAATGAGCCGTCATACTCGGAGACGGGCGGAACGTAGGAGGCCTGATAGTACGTCGTCATCTTCTCCAACATCTGTTGCAGGGGCTTTTTCAAGCTTTCTTGAGCATCGACGTACAGGCCGCCCGTGTCACGGGACAAATCCGCGATCGGGTTCTTGATCGTCGAAAACGTATTGTAGCCTTCCGCCTGACTGTCTAAGGCGCCCTCATCGCGTATGGGCGGCGGCCCAGTGGGATGATTCGCCAGGGTGTTGGGGGTGGGTCCGCCTACGCCGGTCGCAGTCGAATTGTAGTGCAACACCCCAAGAACCTGGGCATTCGCGGCCCCGTACCCCTGGGAATTGAGGGTATCCATGTCGAAGGTATAGACGCTGACGCCGGCGCGGGCCGCCGCTCCCGCGATGGAGTGGACCATCTCCTTGGCGGCCGAATCCATCACCCCGTTCCGGGTGAAATAGATCAGGGTCTTGCGCTGGGAGAGCCGCTGCTGGGAACGGACCAGGGCCATCAGACCGGCGAGATTGAGCCGGGCGTGCTGGTCCTGGATGATGTGGTGTGTATCCTCGAGCGCTGCCAGCAGGGTCTGATCGAGGGCTCGGTCCTTGAGGTTCACATGTCTTCCCGAGGCATCGGCGCCTGTCTGCGCCACCGCGATCATGTCCTTCTCGGCCTGCTCGATCACCGCGGTTCTGGCGGTTTCCGATTTTTCGGTGACCGCGATGATGGCCTGCCCAACGCCCTTCGGTTCCGCCGTGAAACCCTGAAGCAAGCGCATACGCTGACCGAAATCCAGTACCGCGAAGCTATACCCCTTGGCGGGGAAGGCCTGGAGAACCTTTGTGGCGACAGTCTGCGCGCTCTTGGCCATCGCCCCATCGAAATGATCGAAGACCATCGTTACGGCGTGCTCCGTGTTCGCATCGTTCCTGACTAGATGGAAGCCGGAAAGCTTGACTGGAGAATCGTTGTCGGTGACCGTGATCTCCTCGGGCTTGAGATCGAGGATGGACTTGTGCCTTTTATTATCCACCGTCAGTTCCAGAGGAACCTCGTCGACGTTGGCGCTCAGGGAGGTCATTTGTGCGCCCGTTCCGGCAGC